>NZ_JBGDVX010000001.1:0-786248 GCF_046551535.1 Salmonella sp. SAL04162 | reverse complement strand
GTTCAGGCGCGTATTTTTCATAAAAGTCAGTCGCTGAGTGAAAAACCTGAAAATTTTTATACCATCATGGCTAAAGAATATTATGATTTTTATGATACTGATTTTATGTTTGTTGATGGTACTGAGTTTATTAACAATAAAGAAATTGATATGCGTGCCTGGTATACGCTGCTTCCCGGTAAATATCTTTCATCACCTTTATCAGACTGGACTAACTGGCATGAGGGCAGGGATATGGGCGTAAATTCTCATTCTGATGTTGTTGAGGTGGTGTCTGTTTCTTCTGATACAGATGTAAAAGTTAATTCTCAGTCTGAAAAGCCTGTAAAACCTGAAAAGCCTGTAAAGGATGAAAAGCTTAAAAAGAAATCACGCTTTGGCTTTAAGTCTGTTTTTAAACTCTCATTCTTTATTATTCTGGGTTATATTTCATACCAGTTTATTACGCATTATGTTTTTAAACCTGATGAAAAACCTGTTAATACTTCGGGTTATAAAACTGTGGTTGTTGATGAAAACGGCCAGCCTGTTAACGTTAATGTACAGACCGTTCCCGCACCGCCTCCTGAGCCTGTTATTTCTTCACGGTGGCGTTTAACAGGGTATTTAAAGCGTTCTGATAATGAGGGCTATTTTATTCTTCGTGATACTGTCGGAAATATTCGTTATTTTCGTTCTGACAGTCCGTATGACGGGCAGTTTACGCAAATCACAGTTGATAATGAAATAGTGACATTTTATTCCGGTGCTTCAGCGGCTGCGCCTTCGCTCCCTTTGACGCCTGATTTGTCGGGTGCTGTCGGTGGTACGCTTAAAGGTTCCGTTTCTTCCATATTAAATTAGGGGCATATATGAAATTATCTAACAGGTTAACTTTATTTTTTCTTTTTGCTTCTTTTCATCAGGCTTATGCAAAGGGTACTGATTTTGAGGTTACAGCTATGCCGTTGCCTGATGCGGTGGGTGTGTTATGGAATCAGGTATTAAAGAAGCCTTTTATGTTATCACCTGAACTTACGCTTGATACCCGTAAATTAACGTTGCACATACAGCCTGATAATGATGAACGTGAATTTATTATTCGGTATCTCGATAATATGCATATTCGTGTTTCAACGAAAAAGGGGATTGATTATTTATATCCTTATCAGGTTATTCCATCTCCACCCCGTTTCTATACGTTTACCTATACGCCTAAGTTTCGTGATGTGGCGTATCTGGCGTCTGTACTGGGGTCGTCATTTACTCAGAACGGGACTACGCCTGTCAGTTCTTCCGCGCCTGGTACGTCTGCGGCTGTGATGCCTGACAGTACTGAACAACCTTTTATGTCCACGACTGGCGACACGTTCGTATATCGTGGTACGAAACGTAATATTGACCAGATACGGGCGCTTTTGCCTGAAATTGATGTCAGGGCAGACCAGATAGACGTTACGGCCTATGTTTTTGAGGTGTCTACTGACGAGCGCAACGGTTCTGGTCTTCAACTGGCGGCTAAACTGCTTAACAGTCATTTTAGCGTTAATATTGGATCGCGTTCAGGTTATGGGAACTTCCTCCAGTTCTCCAGCGGGTCGCTCGATGCACTGTATGAAATCTTTCGTACTGACAATCGTTTTTCACTTGTGACGGGGGCGCATTCCAGGGTGATATCTGGTGCCAATACCAGTCTTGCGGGTGGTGCCAGTGTGCCTACGTTAGGTTCTGTTAGCTACGAAAACGGGACGCCTGTACAGTCTGTCGAATACCGTAATACAGGTGTAACGTTGCAGGTTAAGCCTGTTATTACTGAAAATATTATAACCATGAGTATTAATGAACAACTGAGTGATTATGCTGAAACAACTACGGGCGTGAATAACAGTCCTACATTTACTAACAGGCAGATTATTACCAACGTTAATATGAAAGATGGTGATATTATCGTGTTATCTGGTTTGACGCAAAGCAAGGATAATACGACTAAAACAGGGTTATCATTTTTACCTAAATCATGGTCTCAGAAATCTAATCAAAAACAGGGTATGGATTTACTTATAGTTCTTCAGGCCAAAAAGGTTAGGGGGTGATATATGCAAAAGGTTTTTACTCGTAAATAAGGATTATTTCTTGGGTATTTTGCTGTTACTGTATTAATTATTACTTTTCTTTTTACTGTTTTTTATCTGAATATGAGGTGATATATGGACGGTGATGATGTTTTTGTCTGGCCTGATGGCTCTATGGTTTATCGTCATGAATATAATGATTTAACAGACCGCTGGCGTGGTGATGATTTTGAAATCTTGTATGTAGGTACGATTGAATACAAAGATTTCTTTGATTTTTGGCCTGAAGATGATGAGGGCGGGCCTGATGAGGAATACTGGCCTGATAGTGATTAAGGGGATGCGATGACGTTTGTAACGGTCTTGCTTGTTTTCTGTCTGGTGTGGGTGCTTTATTATTTGTGGCGACACTTTCTTTAGAAGGTTATGAAACAGCCTGGCTAAATGCCGGGCTTTTTTGTGTCTGTCGTCCGGCTGCGTGATGAACTGGAGAGGTATTTACATAATGTGGCATGTAGCATTATGCTGCATCTGCGTGAATGTCTCCAGTGGGTGGCGTTCGTCGGGGTCGTCGGCCGATGGCTCTGGCCGTTACGTGAAAATTTCACGTAACGGGTGGAAGCATTACGTAAAAAGTCACGTAACAAGTGATGCCCGGTCATCAATATACTGGTGTCCGGGTATCATAATCTTGTGCCGGCACTGGCGGTTATCGATAACCCCGGATTGCCTGATTTCGTGGCCCGTCGCACTTGTCAATGCAGTTTTAAAATGTCACCTCTTTCTGCAAGATAGAAAGGGCACTTTCAGCCTATGTCATTTTCATCAACACATATTAATGTGACTGCTGCGTTATCCCACTAAACCAATTCATAAAACAAAAGTTAAATATGTATGACTGGAATAATACGCATAACTAAATAATCTTAATGAGAAGACATCCGTATCAACGGGACCTTCAATCATTGCATTTCTGGTTCTAAATGGGTTCTATATCCAACGGAAGTGGAAACCAAATGTCTATCTGTTTGTAATAAATACCATTACGTGACAGACAACAATCTGCATATTTTTTGAAAGAATATCCACATGGACAAATATTTTCTGGTGATAATACTCCGTCATGTTCTTTCGCCTTATATTTCCAAGTTGAAATATTGAAAATTTGATGTGGGGATTGTATATACTTGACAACATTAATTAAAGTTGAATAGTTATAATTATCACCATCACTAGAGAAAAAAACGCTATATTTGTTAACGGGATTACTAACTACGTCATAAGAAATTAATTCAAAATCGGTCACTTCATCAAAGCAAAGAACTCCATTGTAAAGTTTGTTTTTAACATGACCGCAATCATTAATAAAACCACGAGTTGTATTACATACTGAGCATTTCACTTCTTTTATTATTTCACGAGAACTACCGAAGAGTTTATATGGGAATAAAGCCTGCCAATTACATACCATTCTGGCTAAGAAGTTAACACCATACAAATTAATTTCAGGCAGATACTCATTATTTTCTTTGATGTGTATTAAATCTATTTCTATTCTTTCAAGTTCTACCCACGCTTCATAAAAATCACCTTTTGTTAGTAGATTAATAACTTGAATGTATTTTAAATGAGCCTGTAGAATTGTTTTGTATAAAAACAATCTGTTTGACTCATTATTTAAACTCAAGGATTGAGACTTTATTAACTCGGCATTAAGATAATCAAGAATAGCACCATCTTCTTGAGTAATACTCATCCAGCCCTTTAATTTTCCGTGAATATCCATATGTAATCTTATTTAATTTTATTAATTACTTTTAAAACATCTTCTACTTTGCCAGAAACAGTGTATTTTACATGCTTCCCAGATTTAGCTTTTTTAATTATAGAGACTTGAACGTCTATATCTCTAGTCCCAAAGTTATCAATTTTCTTCTGAATATAATTTGAAATAAGATTTACTAAAAAAGGTACCATTATTGATGTGGCAAAAAATGTACCTAACGTTAACGTTATACTGTTTAATTGCAGGTACGAAACACCATTGGGGTCTCCGTACACTTTAACATTAGAATGTGAGTGCTTGGTGAACTGGAAAAAATCCAGTGCATTACCTCCAGTTATTTTTGAGCTATCAAAAACGATCGCAATCTCATCATCTTGAGGTTCATATGAAGAAATTATTTTTACTTCTTCAGATTCATCACTCATTTCACTCAAAGTAATGGGGTTCATTCTCAATTCCTTGTTTTATATTTTTACATTCAAATTATACTTAACGACTGGGCGATTTTTTGCTTCATTCCTTTTCCTGCTCATCTTGTTTTACCTGAGAAAGTCTCAGTACTGTCACGAGCCGTTTGTAGTTATCGACAACCAGCCTCTGTCCGACACACATCAGGCCTGGCATCCAAGGGATCAATGCCCGATACCGGCAGGTTAGTGTGCCAAAAATACCCATGAAGATCAATCTCCTGCGGAAAATTGGGCCGCAATTAGTTTCATTGTCCTTTCCATACCCTGATAGACAGTCGCATCTGTAATGTTTAGCCTTGCGAGTTCCTTCAGGATTCTAGCTTTGTTTCTGATCACTATCTTTTCGACTTTAAACTCTTGCATAGCATCATCAGGGTTTGATACTAAATCGGGATAAACAGCATTATTCCCGAACAATAAGAATGCACCTGACTGAGATGACATTCTTTCATTGTTATTTCGTCCTTTAACAAAGATTAACCTTTCCAAATCTGTTGGTATAATTACATCTTTAAAATAAGGTTTTTCATCCTTAATGTAATGTATGAGTTTTTGACAAGCTTCAATTTTGTTGAAAGCATCCCTGTCCATTTTGCAATCCAGCTGATCTTTCAGTGTTTGGCTAAGCATTGATATATTTGAGATGCAACTTACTGTATCAGAGTCAAAAAACTTTATACGTTCTCTTTTTGTTTTGAAAATAATCACATGCCCATTAATATCATTATCTGGTTCATTATTATTAATATCACAACAAGCAAAATAGAGTGCGATAAGAGGATTTGATGTTATATCCAACAAGCGAGTTGGTAGTCCGTAATGTTGCATTCTTACTAACTTGTCCAGCATTGTTTTGTCGTCAACAAACTCAGCTGGCCTTGCTGTTAGGGCTTCACGGACTAAGCTTGATTCATTGTGTAAATGCTTAAAGTTACCTTTTTTGTTTTTCCTGAAAACAGATGGCGCCAACTCATAAGACACATCAGAATGTCCGCGATAAAAGATCTCTTCATCTTCTTTATGTTCTTGTTCTAAAACACACGCCATGAAACTTTGAACATTATCAATTATTGGGTAATTATCGATTTCATCGGGAAGTGCTTCGGCAGGAGGGAGTGGCATGCTTCTTGTTGTTATATTTAGAAGGGCTAGCGTTTGATTTAAATCGCGAGCCTTTATTCCCCAGTGAGTACGTTTCAATCCATATGAACCTAATTCTAAAACTGTTTGATATAACTCTTTGTCTATCACGACCACATCATCTTGTGAATGAGTGATTTGGAAATAAAACTCAACGTTTTTGTTAACCGTTCGTAGATTTGATATAACACCAAGCCGAAGAGTTATGTACTCAACACCATTTCTGGAATAAAGCTCTGACATGAATAACGTAGGTAATTTCTCAATATAAGATAGTGCCTTGTCATTCAAAGGGGTTAACTTCAGTCGGATGTCCTCAGAGGTGCCTTCTAACATGCGGGAGATTGGGAAGTCACAACTACCATTAACCTTTTCATACATGGGCCAATGTTCAAAATAGTCAGGTTCTCCGCCCATAATTAGATTAAACATTAAAAATTAATCCTTATATTAAATTAGATGAGTGTTTGACAATCCATTCAATTGCACCAGGGGTGCGAATCCAGGATTTTAAATTATTATTCACGTAATATATGGCTTCATCCATTTCACCTAACGTAATGTATCCACTGTTAGACTTGGGCTGTAATCTGCACTTCGATAACAAGCCGGGGATGTGTCTATTAGAATCAATCGCAGCTTTAGCGATATCATTGGCATCTGGGGATGACTGCCGGTAGGCGAGGAGGGCGCGTGTATACTGAAGAAACGGGCGCATATCCCCAGGATAATCGTCCAGTAGCAAGGCCAGATCATCCACCATTTCAAGCCCAAGGTAATAGTTCGCTAATAAATGACGAATCCCCTGGTTATCGTTCGGGTTGAGCTTCAGCATTTCGCGGCAGTGAGCCATAGCCGGATAAAAATTACCTGACTCCCATAAGGCCTCAGCCAAAGCTGCTTTTGCTCTCATATATGGACGTGTTTCGACAAATCCCCAGAAACGTCCTGCGAACTCCTGAAAATCCTCGCCAAGAGCAATGCTGGCTGCGTACAAAGCCGTCTCCAGATTCCCGATTTTTGACTCAGGAGGTTCTTGAGATAACTCGCAGTAGAATGAGTATGCGTCAGCACAGAGCGGGGATTTCTTGATAGCTTTTCTGATGAGTTTCAGCACAACGTCCAGGTCATCAGTTTCCCAGGCATCGAACATGAACTCCTGAGCCGCAGCCAGATCCAGATGTAATTGCTCAGAACTGACAGCATTTTTATACAAATCAACGCGCTTTTTAGTCGGGAATTTAATCATCTCAAGTATCCTTTTGGGTGCTCACCGTTACTCGGTACTTTGCAGCACTGATGGTCGATTCTACCGCTTTGAACTTGCGACAAACAAGCTCGGGTCTGCCAGAACGGGATTGATAGCCCGGAGCTGTTCCTGGACACGCACCTGAGCCTTACGGCTTGGCGATTTTTTGCTTCGTTCCCGTTTTCCTTCGCTTTCCCGCTCATCCTGTTTTACCTGAGCCAGTCTGAGTACTGTCCCGAGCCGTTTGTTATCGACAATCTGCCCCTGATCGACACAGGCCAGCTTATCGAATGCCTGACACTCAAGGCTCCGATGTCCGTAGTGGAAGGCGAGGGTGCCATCGGGATAATCCAGCACTTTAATTTTCTCACCGGCAAGGCGGCTGTTTTCTTCTGTTGGGTCCATGAGATAAAGGATCTTATCGTACTGGAATGTCAGTGATTTCGACACGGTACGAACATCATGCCAGGCAAAGATATCTCTTAACTCATCGGGGTTCTCCTGCACTAGACGATGCAAATCTTTAGGGAACCTGGCCGGTCGTGAAAATCTGCGGTTAAAGCCAGCGATGAAAGTGGCAAGCCAGGCATTCGCGGCCTCAATGCCGGTAATACCTTCCAGACGCATTTCTTTGATTAGCCGATCCTGAAGAGTCTGATTCGCACGTTCCACGCGGCCTTTAGCTTCAGAGCTGTTGGCACAAATAAGCTCGATTGCCAGGTCATAGAGCACACGTCCGAACTGGGTAACGGTGGTATTGCGGTTCTCCGGACCACTGACGCGAAATATTGCGTGTTTGTCACTGTACAGCGATACCGGCTTCCCATGCTGCTCAATGTATTCCCGGGTTGCCAGCATGTAATCAAAGGCTGTTTCTGACTCGCTGAACCGCAAATGCATCAGGCGGCCGGTGGCATCATCGATAAATACAAGCAGGCAGCATTTTGGCGCACGACCTTCAAACCAGTCATGATGGGAGCCGTCTATCTGGATCAGTTCACCCAGACAATCACGACGATGTCGGGGTTGATAAACCCGTGACTTGCGACGAGCATGCGGGACCCAGAGTCCGTCAGACGTCATCCAGTTGCGTACGGTTTCGATTGAAAGCCGGATACCATGGCGCTCCCTGAGTTTTTCTGCGGCCAGTGTGGGTCCAAAGTCACTGTAGTTTTCACGTATCAGCGTGAGCACGCGTAGTTTGAGAGATTCGGTCAACCGACGGTTGCTGGGCTGGCCGCGTTTGCGGCTAACAAGTCCTTCAGCACCAGAAACCCGGTAACGATTGATAAGCCGTTGCGCCTGACGTTCTGAGATGCCAAGCTGTGACGCTGCATCGCGACGGCGTAGGCGCTTCTCACAAACAGCCTGTATAACTGGCAAGCGATGAATCTCTTTATCTGACATGGTCACCAACATCCGTTGAGTCCCTTAGAATTGTATTCAGTTTAGCTTACTCTAAGGTGACGTTTCTATCTAGATAAAAAGTGACATTACTAAATGGTTCTAACAGCACTGGTGCGCATAATGTATATTATGTTAAATGCACCAGAACATTTAAAAGACATGTTAAGGCGGCTGGATTCGTGCATGTCAAAAAACTTCTGGCCTATAAGTTTGATCCCTTCCCTGCCGTGACGCTGAGCGAATTCTGTTGATTTGCACCCGCTATCCTGCACACGATTTCACGCAGCACACGCCGCTCAGGCATAAAAAAACCGGCTATTGTGTTCGGTTCGTCATTGTCAGTGTGTCAGTCCAGGATGAAATCGTCGCACAGCGTATCAGCGAGCGCCCACGGCATTTCAGACGGAAAACTCTTTTCATCAAGGCCTGTTTCACGCGCTGCAGATAACACGGCATCGCCGTAGGACTCAACAGCCATTTCCGACAGTTCCCGTTTTAATAACGGGCTTTTTTCCAGACGACGGGCAATTTTCCTGCGCTGCGCTGACATGGGCTAAAAAATTAATGGGAACCTCATTTCACGAGGTTTGATTATTCACTGTCTGCCAATGTCTTGCATTCACACTCGCCACCTACACTGGCGGCGGTCAAACATAATCGGCTCGTATTTTAGCGTCGCGCCTGGCATGACCTGCACATGCGTAACCGTATCGCCTGGCCTGTTTGTTTTTGTATACGACGCCGCCGAACATCCAAAAAGGTTGCGAAGAATTGGTAGCGATTTTACAAATGACATGTCTTACCTCAACCACCCGGTAAAAGTCATGTATCGATAGCAGTATGTTACTCCAGATAAAACAATCAGCTCACAAAGGGATATGTTCCAGCAGACAGGAATGTTATAAGGAGCTTCCCCCTTCGACACAAATAATGGTTGAGGACTGAGAACAGATGCAGCTGAATATGCTGGAAGCCATGAATATTTATGTCAATGTGGTAGAGCAAGGGAGCTTTATCCGCGCGGCGGAGGTGCTTGAGCTGCACCGCCCTGCTGTTACCCGCGCCGTTCAGAATCTGGAACATGATCTGGGCGTTAAGCTCCTGCATCGTACAACACGACAGGTCAGTATGACGGATGAAGGGGAAGAGTTTTACCAGCGTTGCCTGTCGCTCTTAAGTGAGCTGGACGACGTCCGGCGATTATTTTCCCGCACGCAACCGCCGAAAGGTCGCCTGCGCCTTGACGTCCCTATTACACTCGCCCGGGCAGTCATCATTCCGGCTCTTGGAGATTTTCAGAACCGATACCCGGATATTGAGATTGTACTTGGTACGTCCGATCGCAAGATTGATTTGATTGCCGAGCGTGTGGACTGCGTCATCCGACTTGGTGAGCTTAATGACTCCAGTTTTGTTGCCAGACGTCTGGGAACGGCAGCCATGGTGACCTGTGCTGCGCCATCTTATCTTGCGAAGCATGGCACGCCGCACTCTATCGATGAGCTGATGACGTCCCACCGGGCTGTAAATTTTTTCAGTAATCACAGCCTGCAGATAATGGAGTGGAAATTCACGGTTGATGGCAGTATTGCGTCAATAAAAGTACCCTCCAGCATCCTGGTAGACAATTCAGAAGCGTTTCTTTCATGTGGGCTGGCGGGGTTGGGGATTCTACACGGATTGCGTCCGTCGCTTGCACCCTTTATTGCCAGTGGAGAGCTGACAGAGATCCTCACTGATTTCCCGCCCCCGCCAAAACCGGTTTCACTGCTTTACCCGGATCGTCGGTATCTGGCACCTAAAGTTCGTGTATTCATCGACTGGCTGTGCGAGGTTTTTGGTCCGGATGCACATCTCTGATAACGCTCTTTCGTGCATATCCGACCTGGCTATTGTTACTTTATCAGTAATTCTGTTTTAAAGATTGGATGGTTTTTCGTAACAATAAAGAGGCTTAAGATCTTCTTCAGATTAATTAACTACCACAGTCGCCTAAAAGGCTGGCTGAAAATTTGTTCGAAGGAGATTACGTCATGAAGTACAACCGTATCTGCCAGATTCTGGGTATCGAAAAACCTGTTATACAAGGCCCATTGTCCTGGCTTACCGATGCAAGACTGGTTGCAGCCGTAAGCAACGCCGGTGGTTTGGGTGTGCTTGGCCCAAATGCGGGCTTAACAGCGGAAACTGCTGTATCAACGCCTGATGAAACAGCAGAAAAAATGCGTGAAGAAATTCGTAAAACCAAAAAACTTACCGAAAAACCATTCGGGGTGAACCTTATTCCAACCCCTGAAAACGACATCTGGACTCCGCCTATCCTACAGGTAATAAAGGAAGAGGGAGTAAAAGCTGTTGTTTATACCGGTTACGGAGAAGGAGCTATTATCACTTCGCTGTTTAATGAACTAAAAGCGTCGGGTATTGCAATTATTTACCGCGATATTAATCCGACACCTGAAAATACACGTTTAGCGGAAAAAGCCGGCGCCGACATTATTGTTGCAACAGGTTTTGATGAAGGTGGCACATTGCCTGGCACCGCGCTTGGCACCTTTTCGATCGTGCCGCTGATTGCGGACTCGGTGAAGAGTGTTCCCGTCATGGCTGCAGGCGGGATTACCGATAGTCGTACCGCCCGTGCTGCCCATGCGCTGGGAGCAGAGGGTGTCTTTGCTGGTTCGGTGTTTATTGGGACAGAAGAAAGCCGTGTGCCGCAGTCAGTAAAGGATAAAATCATTAATGCTAACGGCCTGGATTTGCTGCTTTTCCGTACCCTGCCAGATTACTACCGCTCACTTCCTGGCAAGCTGGCTGACAAGCTCGTGTCGATGGATAAAGCTGGTGCAAGCAATGAAGAACTGGCCCAGACGATGGGAGGTTTACGCGGGTTGCGTATCGGCATGCTGGAAGGTAATACAGATGAAGGATACATTGCGCTGGGCACGGGCATCGGAAATATCCGCAGCATCAAGAGCGTAGCTGAGGTCGTGAACGAGCTGGCCATTTGTTAAGGGCAGAACACTGCAAAAATAATCGAACTTTGCGAAACGGCCTGGCGCGCAGCGGCCCTCTGACACAAGATGTGGTAGTGTTTTCAGACATTGAAACGCCATAGGCTGTATTCCTCCCCTACCCTGTGACTACCGGCTCACCACCGGACAAGCCGCTGTGCTTATCAGCAAAGCCGAATTTCTTCCGGCATGACACTGAGGGGAGTACAGCCCAGTGACACGGTCAGGCGGGTATAGTATTCGGTAATTCCCGTTGCTGCTGAAAGTAATGTCAGTTGCGGCATGGCAAGAGAAGCTATACCTAACGTGGCTGTTCCTGCAAAAATTAATCCGGATGAGATCTTTTTTTCTTTGAGTTCTTAATGGCTAATTCAGGCTGCGCCGCAGTGATTGCACTGATTTCTACATAACATGATAATCAATGGCTTTGATACCCTTTAAACGAACAAATATGAGCTCAACATGGCGACAATAAAGGATGTTGCATCCATGGCCGGTGTATCAACCGCGACGGTATCACGCGTCATTAACCAGACCGCGTGGGTTGAACCCGTCACGCGCGAACGTGTAGAGAAAGCCATGCGCGATCTCAATTATCGCCGGAATGCCGCCGCTATCGCGCTGGCGAAACGTAGCGGCGATATGCTCGGATTGTTAACCGGCAATCTGGCCGATCCTTTTTTTGCCCGCCTTGCTCGCGGCGTAGAAGATGTTTCTCGTAAGCAGCAGTATCGCTTGATGGTATGTAGCGGCGGCCACGACGAAGAAATGGAAAAAGCGGGACTGGATTTTCTGGTTAATCAAGGCTGTGAGGCTATTGTTGTACATGCCAGCCGATTACCGGATAAAGAGCTGCTGCGCTACGCAGCCCACTTTCCAGCGCTGGTTGTTGTTAATCGTTATATCGCCGGTATGGCCAACCGGTGTATCTGGCTGGAAAATCGCAGCGCCGCCAGGGAAGCGACCCGATATCTCCTGGCGAACGGGCATCGGCGCATTGCCTGTGTGACATCTGACTTGCCAATTATCGATCGTCAGGAACGCCTTGATGGTTACCGTCAGGCGCTGGAAGAATATGGTATTTCTCCAGACCCTCGCTGGGTGATTAGCGTTCCGTTTAACGAAGAAGGCGGCGAGCGGGCCGCGCATCAACTTATCAATAGCGGGCTTCCCCTTACGGCTGCGGTCACGTTTAACGATGTGATGGCCGCTGGCATTATGCGTATTCTTCATCAACGCGGCGTTCAGCTTCCGCAACAGCTCTCTATTGTCGGCTTTGATGATGTGGTGCTGGCCCGGTATCTTTATCCGGCGTTAACAACAATGCATTATCCGGTCGAACAAATGGCGCGTTGTGCCGCGCAACTGGCGATACAGTTATACCAGGGCATTACGCCGCCGCCCAGCAGCAATCATTTCAATGCCGAACTGGTGATCCGCGATTCTGTCGCGCCCTATTTTTCACGATGAATGCGTCGTCAACAGTAAAAACTGTGATGACTATCAAATTAACCCTTCTCATGTAATCGGTTACATGGACGAAAGTAATGGATCACAGTAGTGAGAAGCGTATCCCCCTACCCTTGAGCTACCTTACTGACCGGAGCTCCATTATGAGTGCATCACAAAACAAGAAGAAAACGCTGTCATTGGGTTTAGCGCTAATCCCAGTCATCTCCATGTTGTTATTGTTGATTATCGGTTACGGCATCATGGGGCTACGTATCGAACCGCTCCTTCTGTGCTCTGCGGCGGTAGCGGCAGGCATTGCATGGTGGCAAGGATACTGTTGGGAAGACATCATCAACTCAGTGGTGGATAAGCTGGCTAAAGCAATGCCGGTTATCATGATCCTGATCTGCGTGGGCGGTTTGATTGGCACCTGGATGTTTAGTGGCACCATTCCCTACATGGTGTACTGGGGGCTAAAACTCATAAGCCCGGAATATATTTTGATTGCAGCCTTCTTTTTAACCAGCGTGGTCTCCGTCTGTACCGGTACATCGTGGGGGTCCGCAGGGACGGTTGGCGTTGCGTTAATGGGGGTTGCCGCCGGGCTGGACGTGTCTCTTGCAGCAGCAGCTGGCGCCGTCGTTTCTGGCGCTTATTTCGGCGACAAAATCTCACCGTTGTCCGACTCGACTAACTTTGCCGCGATTGTCGCAGACACTACTCTGTTTGAGCATATTCAGCATTTACTTTGGACGACCCTGCCAAGTTTCCTGCTTGCCGCCGTGGTTTATCTTATCGCCGGACACAGTAATATGCTGGGCGAGGTGGCCACGCCGCAGCGCGTTACGGACATCATCCACTCGCTGGAATCGCTATACCATTTTAATATTGTTCTTATTTTGCCGCCGGTGATCGTACTGTGGGGCGCAATTCGCAAGAAGCCTGTCATCCCATTAATGTTAAGCGCCTGCGTACTTGCCTTATTCCTCGGCGTCATCATGCAGGGACTGAGCATCAAACAGGGACTGGACGCTTTCATTGATGGATTTGATATCGCCATGTTCCCACAAGGCGCTGAAGGTGTCGTGGCCGATGTTCCGCGCCTGCTAAACCGGGGCGGAATGTTCTCGATGATGGGAACAATACTGTTAGTTTTCTGCGCTTTTTCATTTGCCGGAGCGCTAACGTTAACCGGCGCGTTAACGATCATCATTAACCGGCTGCTGACTATTATTCATAGCGTTGGTCAGCTCATTGCCGCCACTATCGGCACCACAATTTTGGTCACAGGAGCGACCAGCGACGGTAAACTGGCATTGTTAGTTCCCGCCGAACTGTTTAAAGATGCCTATCGTCGTATGGGGCTGGATACTAAAAACCTTTCACGGACGATAGAAGATGCCGGTACCGTTATCGAACCTCTCCTGCCGTGGACCTCGGCTGGTGTCTACATGGCGACCACGCTGGGCGTTAGCACGCTTGATCTTCTGCCCTGGGCTATCCAGTGCTATGCGGCGATCTTCTTCGCATTAATTTATGGTTTTAGCGGAATTGGTATTGCCAGAACTGCCTCCGCTTCAGAAAAGTCGCCGCAAGCGTCAGTGACGAAATAATAAGGAAACAAGATGGATTTTAACCAGATTATCAATCGCAACAATACTGGTTCGGTAAAGTGGGATTTTATTGAGCGTCACTTTGGCGACGGCGCTGGAAAACTGCTGCCGATGTGGGTTTCTGATTTCGATTTTGCCTGCCCGCCTGAGGTTCAGGCGGCATTGCATCAGCGAATCGAGCACGGCGTATTTGGCTATAGCGAACGCGATGAGGCCTATTTTAACGCCCTGCTTCACTGGTTTTCATCACGCCACCAGCTCACGTTAAAACAAGAATGGGTATGCAGCGTGGAAGGCGTCGTACCAGGGTTGGCGCTCTTAGTGCAAATGTTGACGCATCCAGGCGACGGCGTAGTGGTACAGGGGCCATACTATGGCTCCTTCGCCAAAATAATCACGCTTAATGGTAGAAAACTGCTGGAGAATCCCCTTAGCGAGTCGCCGGACGACGGTTACCAGATGGATTTTTGCCAACTGGAAAGGCTGTTTCGCCATGAGCGCCCTCCGCTGATGATTTTGTGTAATCCACATAATCCAACCGGGCGTTGCTGGTCGGCCAACGAACTGGAGAAACTGCTTTTATTATGTGAAGCTTATGATGTCACTCTCATCTCGGATGAAATATGGGCCGATCTATTGCTGCCCGGCGAAACCTTTACCTCGGTACTGCATTTAGGGGAGCGCTGGCATAAACGGGTCATCTCCGCCACTGCGGCCAGCAAAACATTTGGCTTATCGTCGTTGCGAATTTCTAATTTTCTCATTCCCGATCCTACGCTTCGCCAGCGTTTTCTGTCTCGTCTGGACGCTCATGGGCTGGACGTCTTTAACGCCCTCTCCGTTCAGGCGGCGACTACCGCATGGAATGAAAGCAGACAGTGGCTGGATTCGCTACTGGATTACCTGGCGGAAAACCGCCGCTGGTTTGTTGAACAGGCGACAGAGCACCTTCCCTGGGCAAGAATTGTCCCGGCGCAGGGAACCTATTTATTATGGATGGATTGTAAAAAACTGGGACTGGATGACGAACAGCTAAAATGGGTAATGGCGGATGTCGCGGGTATTGCTCCTTCAATGGGCAGCGGCTTTGGCCCGGCGGGCAGCGGATTTATCCGTTTAAATCTGGGATGTCCACGTACCTACCTTGAAATGGCAATAGACGGCCTGAAGCGAATATCGGTGAAGACAATCAAAGGAATACCAACAGGCGGATGAATTTTTCGGGCGGTAAACTGACACCGGGGTTATTTCTGCGGCATGATATCGCCTGAGCGCCAGTAAAAAAACCGGCCATCAAGGCCGGTTGGGTCCGGAGCGCGGTTTTACTATCAGGGGCGTCTGAATAACACGATACTGCGCCCGGCCAGATCGAAATCCATTTCTTCGGTAATCCGCATTCCCTGCTGCGCGTTATCGGCAGTCGTCAGTTCAAGTACCCAGCCGCCTTCTCCCCACATCGGAATACGGAACGGTACGCTGCCTTCAAACGGATTGAAAAGCAGTAAGGCGTCATGCCAGATCCCCGCTTCCGGCTGGAGATCGGGACGACTAATGCATACGCCTATGGTCGATCCCTCATCCCATTGTTCGGATTGCTGCGCCCCTCCGCCGGCGTTAAACCAGCGGATCTCCAGACCGTCACGCCAGCTCTCCCGGCGCAGCAACGGTTGCGTGGCGCGCAGTTGAATCAGATGACGGGTAAACTCCCGTAGCGCATTGGCGGTTTCCGGCAAATTATCCCAGTGGACCCACGATATTTCACTGTCCTGACAGTAGCCATTGTTATTGCCCATCTGACTGCGGCCAAACTCATCGCCCGCTAATAACATCGGCGTGCCGTGCGAGAAAAGCAAGGTGGTCAGGAAATTACGTTTCTGTTGCTCGCGTATCGCATTGATGCCTTCGTCGTCGGTTGGCCCTTCTGCGCCATAGTTACAGGAGCGGTTATCATTATGCCCGTCATTATTATCTTCGCCATTGGCTTCATTATGTTTGTCGTTATAAGACACCAGATCGTTCAGCGTGAAGCCGTCATGGGCAGTAATAAAGTTAACGCTTGACCAGGGGCGACGGCCGCGCAAATCATAGAGATCGCCGGAACCCAGCAGGCGTGCGGCGAAATCATTTGTGACGTTGTCACCTTTCCAGTATTCGCGTACCGTATCGCGGTATTTATCATTCCATTCGCCCCACCCTGGTGGAAAGCCGCCAACCTGATAGCCGCCCGGTCCGATATCCCAGGGTTCGCCAATCAGTTTCAGTTTTGCCAGTACCGGGTCTTGCGTTACCGCATCAAAAAAGCCGCCTCTCTGATCAAAGCCTTCCGGCTCACGACCAAGAATGGTGCCCAAATCAAAACGAAAGCCGTCGACATGCATTGACTCCGCCCAATAGCGAAGCGAATCCATCACCATTTGCAGTACCCGTGGATGAGAGGTATTGACGGTATTACCTGTCCCTGTATCGTTAATGTAATAGCGATGCTGATCGGGCATGGTGCGATAGTAAGAGAAGTTATCGATACCTTTAAATGACAGCGTGGGACCAAGCTCATTCCCTTCTGCCGTATGGTTATAGACCACATCCAGTATCACTTCGATGCCGGCATCATGGAAAGCGCGCACCATATCGCGGAATCCCTGAATACCTTTTGGACCATAGTAGCGCGTCGCCGGCGCAAAAAAGCCCAGCGAGTTGTATCCCCAGAAATTTTTCAGTCCTTTATCGAGCAGATGCTGATCGTCCGGGAACCAGTGAACGGGTAAAAGCTCGACGGAGGTAATCCCCAGACTTTTAATGTAATCCACGCTGGCTTTATGCCCCATGCCCTCAAACGTACCGCGTATAGGCTCAGGGATCGCGGAATTAAGCTGGGTAAAGCCTTTTACATGCGTTTCATAAATAATGGCGTTCGACCACGGTATGGAAGGCCGTTGTCTATCCTCCCAATTCGCCTCAGCCGGATCAATCACCCGGCATTTAGGCGTAAATGGCGCGCTATCCTGGTCATCAAAGGTCAAATCTTTATCGTCATGAAGTAATTGATACGCGAAATGCGCATCGTTCCACTGAATATCGCCCACCAGCTCACGGGCATAAGGGTCAATAAGCAGCTTATTGGGGTTAAAACGATGACCATTTTCCGGGTCATAAGGACCGTAAACGCGGTACCCATACAGCGCGCCGGGCTGCAACTTCGGGACATAGCCGTGCCATATTTCGTCGGTATATTCCGGTAACTCCAGACGAGCGATTTCATGCTCCCCGCTCGGATCGTAAAGACAAAGCTCGACGCGTTCCGCATGGGCGGAAAAAATAGCGAAATTCACGCCTTCGCCGTCATAATTCGCGCCAAGCGTATGGCTGTATCCTGATCTGATTTCAAAAGCCCTGTTTGTTGTCATTCTCTTTCTCCACCCACGGTAAACGTTGTCCTGTCACGGCACATCAACACATAAACTCAGTCGCTCATTAAAACCAGTACGCCGCCCTGATGTGAGGCCAACGACAGGCGTTCACCAGGCATTAACCTCTCCTGGGTAAGCACATTGCGATAACGATGCTGATTAAGCTGTCCGGGTATAATAATGTCGGTTCCTGCCCAGAAACCGCTATGCGATTGTGACAATAAGCCGTCACATTCGGCGAACACCAGTCGGGGCGCAACAACAATCAGCGCATCATCATGATTGACTCTGGCGTAAGCGATGACCTTGTCGGCACGCTGACCAATAGCCCGCAGCGGTATATAGTCGCCAAAACGGAAGAGCTCATGATTCTGCTGACGCAGACGCAGTAAGGCGGCGGTGGCATACTGATTCACCTGCCCGTTCAGCCAACTCTCTTCGCACGAGAAAACTCCCGGCGTTAGCTGGTCTAACTGCTGCGCCAGCGTGGCGAAATCCGGTTCGCGGCGGTTGTCGGGATCGACAAGGCTAAAATTCAACGCCTCGCTTCCCTGATAGATATCAGGTACTCCCGGCGCGGTTAATTTGATAACGGTCTGCGTCAGGCTGTTAACCAGCCCTGCGCGGATGAAGGATTGCAAGGAACGATAAAAATCCTGCAAAAATGTCTGATTATCCGGCGCCAGTAAATAACGGGCGTAATCAAGCATTGCCGTTTCGTAAGCCTCATTACTGTCCACCCAATCGGTACGTAGCTTCGCTTCGCGTAGCGCTTTCTCCACAAAGGCTTCAAAGCGTATTTTCAGCGCGTTTAAACCTGTTTCGTCCTGTGGTTGTAGCATCGGGGGCCAGACGCCGGTCAGCGCCTGATATAACATCCACGTATCCGCCGATTTTGGCGCAGTGCCATCATTCAAAAATTTGACATGGGTCTGGTTCATCTGCCGCCAGCGGGCAAGGCATTCGCTCCACTGTTCCGGCGCTTCGGTAAGCGTATACAGCCGTGCTCGCGCATCCTCGCCTCGCTTGGTATCGTGGGTCGACGTACCGGATAACGCGTCAGGCTGTCGCGCCTGTCGGGTTTTCATCTCATGGTGAAAGCGTTCAATGGAGAAGTGATGCGTGACGGGCTCGGCGCCGACTTCATTTAACGCCAGTCCCATGTTTTGACGAAAGAAAAGCGTATCCTCTACCGATTTCGCCATCAGCGGACCGGTGAGTTGTTGGAACCGAACGCGAAACTGTGTCGCCTCCTCCAGGCTGGAGGTGGGAACATCGCCGGTAAGAAGGCGGCTCAGAAATGTAAGCGCTTCTGGCTGCGGAGGGTTTTCAAGCGTCTTTACCCGTTCCACAATACGGTGTAACAGGCAAATATCGGTCGGCGGTAGCCCTTCTGCCGTGCCGTAAGTGCGATATACGGGAAAGGCAATTAATAACTCGCGTAACGCCTGCCGAACGACGCTCTCTTCCTGTGCGATCTGTAGCTCGCTGGCAATCGACAGCGCAAGCGCGAGCAGCCGGGTAAATTCCCCCTCGAAATTGCGATCGACCATCAGCAATTTAGCTGCCCGTAATTCCGCCCGCATATCCACTGGCGCGCCTTTAACGGTCTCGTAAGCCTGGCGCAGATTGTCTATCTGCTCATCGTCAACCAGCACCTCCGCCAGCGAGGCGATGAATTCATAGCCTGTGGTGCCGGAAACCGGCCAGTCATCAGGAAGTTGCTCGCCTTTAGCGAGAATTTTTTCCACGGTGATATAGCACGCCGGCCCCACTTCCTGACGTAAACGCGCAAGATAGGCTTTCGGATCGGCAAGGCCGTCGATATGATCGATACGTAAACCGTCAACCGCCCCCGTTCTGACCAGCTCCAGAATCAGCCGATGTGTATCGTCGAAGACGGTTTTATCTTCCACCCGCATTCCTACCAGCCCTGTGACCTCAAAGAAACGCCGATATGAAAGCGAGCGAGCAGCATCGCGCCAGGACATTAATTTCCACGGCTGGCGCTCATGCAAATCAGCAATAGCGGCTTTATCGGTAAGCGCCAGTATTTCGGCCTCGCGCCCCTGCCATGTCGCCGGCGCAAGCGGATAATAGTTATCATAATAGGCGAACGCGGGTTTACCCGTAGCGGGATCGGGCTTGATCGCAATTTCTCCGTTTTCCAGCACGGCGTCAAACGTGTCGCCTAAAAAAGGCAGCGTCAGTCGGCGCGACCAGTCAATATCGAAATGGCGCGCGTAACGGCTCTCCTTGCCATATTCAAGCACGTCGCGCCACCAGGCGTTTTCTAGCGAGCTGGCCATGTGATTAGGCACAATATCGATGATCAATCCCAGACCTTGCGCTTTAAGTTCAGCCACCAGTCTTTCAAATCCTTCACGCCCGCCAATAGAAGGCTCAATCTCATTCGCATCGGTGACATCATAACCATGCGTTGACGCTTTGGTGGCGGTAAAGATGGGTGAGGCATAAAGATGGCTGATACCCAGATTTTTAAGGTAAGGCACCAGCGCCGCAGCGCGATCGAAGGTCATGCCATTACGAAACTGAAGGCGATACGTTGCAGTTGGGATCATGATGCAGACTCTCCCTGGGCTAAGCGGACAATAAGAGAATGTTGGGAAAGCGACCCGGTGGATTCATTCGGCCAGGCGAAGAGAGTCTTACCCGGTAAATCGGGCAGTAATACCGTCGTGGCGCTAATATTCAGCGCCAGTGACAGTGTTCCTCCCGGAAAACGCCAGCTAACGGCAATAAACCCGGGCGCGGTTTGCAATACCGTTCCTGAGCTCTCACGGGCAGCGGACAACAGCGGTACGATATGCTTCTGGCGCAAAAGCAGTAGTTCGCGGGTAAACGCCAGCCACGCTTTACCCTCTTCACTGTGCTGTTGCTTCCAGTTAAGTTTTGAGCGTTGAAAGGTCTCTGGCGCATTCGGGTCCGGAACATTTTCCCCTGCATGATCGGCAAACTCTTTTGCGCGACCTTCACGAACGGCGCGGGCTAAATCCCCATGGAAATCGGTAAAAAAAAGAAAAGGACGGCTTTCGCCATACTCTTCGCCCATAAAAAGCAGCGGAATATGCGGTGAAAGCAGCAACGTGGCGAGCAATACTTTTGTTCGTTCAGCACCCGCCAGGGTTATCAGTCTGTCGCCCTGGGCGCGGTTACCGACCTGATCGTGATTCTGAATAAAATCCACAAAAGCGACCGGGGGTTGTCCGGTACTTTTTACGCCGCGAGGTTCGCCGGTTTGTGGTGAAATTTCTCCCTGATAAGCGAATCCTTCGGCCAGCGCTCTTGCGAGGTGTTTTTCCGGGGCATCAGCAAAATCGTTGTAGTAGGCCTGGGTCTCTCCGGTCGCAAAAACGTGGACGGCATTATGAAAATCGTCATTCCATTCGGCGGTAAACAGCGGCGCATTGCCATCCTGATCTCGGGGATGCAGAGAAATAATATTGCGGCTATCTTCGGTGGTCAGATGAATGGGTCTGTCGGTAATGTCTTCCCGAATACGTTGTGCGATTTCAACCAGCACATGCCTGGCGCTACTGTCCTCAATCTGATCGATAGCGTCAAAGCGTAAGCCGTCGAGATGGTATTCTGTCAGCCAGTATAACGGCGCCTCGATGATATAGCGCCGCACGGCGTCGACATCATAGGCGATACCATTTCCCCACGGCGTCATGCGCTCTTTGTGGAAAAACGCCGGCGCCAATAGCGGTAAATAATTTCCCTCCGGGCCGAAATGGTTCAGCACAATATCCAGGACGACGGAAAGACCATACCCATGCGCGGCGTCAATAAACGCTTTGAAATCATCCGGCGTCCCATAGGCTGAATGCGGCGCGTAAAGCAGTACGCCGTCATAGCCCCAGCCGCGTTCGCCGCCAAATTGCGCAACGGGCATCACTTCAATAACGGTAACGCCGAGTTCAGCGAGATAAGGCAGCTTCGCTATTGCGGCGCGGAAGGTGCCTTCCGGAGTGAACGTGCCTGTATGCATCTCGTACACCACGGCCTGCTCCCAACGGCTACCTTTCCACCCGGTGTTGCGCCACGCGTAGCTGCCTGGATCAATCACATATGACGGACCGTTGACGTCAGTTTTTTGGGCGCGGGAAGCCGGATCGGGGACCACCATGCCATCGCTGAGTACAAAATTATACTCCGTACCTGGCGTCACCCCGGAGACGTCCAGCGTAAACCAGCCGTCACCGCTCGCCTGCATTTCCTGGTCTTTACCCGCAAGCCTGAGCATAACCTTTTGCTGACCGGTGGCCCAAAGACGAAAGCGGACAACATCAGCGGCGATATATTCAGCCCCCCAGCTTTTGCAAAAAATTTTTGAACTCATTTATCGCTCCGTTTAACCCATAACCTCTACAGCATCCGAAGAACAAGCATAGACTATGGGGCTAATCTTTACGTGACACTGTCACTTAACAGGCGTTCTTTTTCGTATCTGCGTGTAAAAGCGTGGAATTATTGTCGGGATTGCTCAGATGTACCGAAGTGCGCGGTATCGCCTCGCCCGTGTTCGCCAGCGCCCTGAACACGCTGTAGCTGGATAACTTCTCCCTGCTCCCAGGCGTTAGCCCCCTTGATAACGGGATGTTCAGGCAGATCCTGCCGCTCGCGTTTAATGGCCTGGGTATCAATTCCCAGACGGCGATCCCGATCGGCCAGCAGCGCGGGGTCAAGCTGCCCGTCGCCAGTAAAGCCCATCATCAGCGCAGGGATACCCATTGGCAGGGTTTTATCCCGGTCGGTATGCCAGGTGTGCCAGGTCTTGCCATAAGTATTAACAATCTTACTCATCAACGCCTTATCAGCGACCTGCGGTAAGCCAGGCGCCACCAGGCTACCGGATTTCACCTCGTACTGGTGGCTGTGCCACAGTTTTTTCTCCTCGGGAGGAAGCGTTTTAAATAAACGTTCGCTGATAATGTACTCCACCCCCATCAGGCGCGCGTTTTTCGTATTGCCGTCGTAAATCACCGCCTGCATGACATCTTCGTTCAGGACGGTAACGTAATGGTGCGCTTCCATCTGTCCGTTTTTATCACCGCTATAAAAATGGAACCCGTCAAGGTAGGTACTGATGGCATCGACAGGTGGTCTGGATTGAATAGCCGCCGCGCCTGTTTCCAGGGTACGTAATTTGGCAGATGTTTTTTCCCCGGGAATAGGCGTTTGCGGCGGCGTATTATTGGCGCCACATCCGGCCAGAAAAGGAATGATAAAGAGTGCCAGCGGTAAAATTTTCATTAGGTCTCCATATAGTGAAAGGGCTCTAATGAAAATAGTGCAATACCACGTGATTGGTAGAAGAAATGGAAGATGTTATTTGTGACGGTGTCACAAATAGTAAAACCCGACACACAGGCCGGGTTTTGATATCAGTTTACTCTTATTTTGAGAGTTCTTTCTTGATTTCGTCTTTTATTTTGCTTAATTCACTCTGCGGGTTTTTCTTACAAAGCTCAACGGCTAGCGGCACTGCTGTCGTCTCAGTTTCCTGGAAATCAACGTAGTCCCCGCCTTTAAAATCTTCATCTTCATTCAGCACCCAGAAAGCGACTGGCGCCATAGTCTGCGGATTGAGGTCAACAAACTCCTGGCAGCTCATACCTTTAGGCGTAACGTTTGTTTTAGTAGTATCTGTTGCCGCATTCACGCTAACACTGGTTACCAGCGCTGCCACGATAATACCTGCTGTAGCAAGGGAGAATTTATTCATTGTTGTTGCTCCAATAATTATATAAATAACCTCTACATCTGCGCGTTAACCCGTTAATGTAGAACGCAGAAAATAATACCCCTCCTCTCTCAGGAATAAAGATCACCCTCCGTGATATGGCTATTATTGATATTTACGTTGACTGATTTTGATGTTTGATGAATAAAGCAACATGGCGAGCAGATTTTAGGGCGAAAAAGTAGACCACGACAATAGCAAATGACGAGGTATGCGCTACGTTGAGCTGATGAAAGAGAACTTCGCTCTGACATGCTGTCGCAATCGCGCCAGCCAGACACAAACGGTGGGCAGAACAAACATCGTAAACAGATTGCCTGTCAGCATTCCGGAGGCAACCACCAGCCCTGGCCAAAACGGCTTGCGGCGTCTACGCCGCTGGCGAACCCTATCAGGGCTAAACCAACCACTATTGCCCCGGTAGTCATCAGCACCGGGCGCAATCGGATCTACAATACAATTTCATAGCATTTACAGATAGTCGGACAATTTCAGGTTTCCGTAATCATAAAAAACACCTTTCGTACACAAACTGTATACTTCCAGTAGATTTATTGTTATTTAGCACTATAACTGCAAGCAGTTGAATCCAAAGGGTAATAATTCAGGCATTATTGGAAGGGTAATTTACATTATTAAGATAAATAAATGCTTATCGGTGAAGTGAGCGACGTTTATGTTTTGTTGTAACCACGGCTTTATACTTTTTACGAGTGCTATTTTTTTTGGCTAATTAAAAGGTAAAGTTAATGAAACTATCCGTAACATTGGCGTTTTTCGGTTACATGATGGCATCCAGTTTAGCACAAGCTAGCGATATCAATATGTGGCGTGAACCAAAACCTGTTGTGAAAGAGGGTAAATATTACAGCTTAATCATGGATCGTGGCGAGTTGCAGAAAGCAGTAAAAAGCAGCAATAACAACTATCTCTTTTCCGAAAAAGGTGCAGGAGTGAAACCTCTGGTATTGATCGGCTCTCCGGTAGAGATTAGCGAATTTATGTTGCAAAATAAAACTCGCAGTATTGAAAACCACATTAAAGGTCTACCTGACATTTATATTGGAGTGACAAAATATAAACCCAAACAACGTTTTACCGGCTTATTTCCGCTGCAGGATATATTGACTCAAACTGTTGATCAGGTATCGAAATTTGTGCCCGGTACCGATATCACCGATGCGGTGGGAATCCCCGCCGACCTAAAAGCATTACAGCAAGCTATTTTGGCTATGAAGCCAAAAGATAAAACCAGCAACAATATACTGTACGTCAAATTTAGCTACTTACCGGAAGATGGGATGGTGAAAGTAGGAAGCAAAACAGTTTCTTTTGGTCGTATTCTGGAGAAAATGCAGCAGAGTAATCGTACCCTGCGTAGATAAGCAGAAAGCTGGCAGTATTTCCAGCTTCTGGAATGTTAACTTAAGCTACAAAAGCTGTCTGGAGGTAATAGGTAGAAATAAGTTATAAAACAATAGCTTAATTGCAATTTATATATTTAAAGAGGCAAATAATTATGACTGGAATATTTGCAGAACAAACTGTAGAGGTAGTTAAAAGCGCGATCGAAACCGCAGATGGGGCATTAGATTTTTATAACAAATACCTCGACCAGGTCATCCCCTGGAAGACCTTTGATGAAACCATAAAAGAGTTAAGCCGTTTTAAACAGGAGTACTCGCAGGAAGCTTCTGTTTTAGTTGGTGATATTAAAGTTTTGCTTATGGACAGCCAGGACAAGTATTTTGAAGCGACACAAACTGTTTATGAATGGTGTGGTGTCGTGACGCAATTACTCTCAGCGTATATTTTACTATTTGATGAATATAATGAGAAAAAAGCATCAGCCCAGAAAGATATTCTCATCAGGATATTAGATGATGGCGTCAATAAACTGAATGAAGCGCAAAAATCTCTCCTGGCAAGTTCACAAAGTTTCAACAACGCTTCAGGAAAACTGCTGGCATTAGATAGCCAGTTAACTAATGATTTCTCGGAAAAAAGTAGTTATTTCCAGTCACAGGTGGATAGAATTCGTAAGGAAGCTTATGCCGGTGCTGCTGCAGGCATAGTCGCCGGTCCATTTGGATTAATTATTTCCTATTCTATTGCTGCGGGCGTGATTGAAGGGAAATTGATTCCAGAATTGAATAACAGGCTAAAAGCAGTGCAAAATTTCTTTACTAGCTTATCGGCTACAGTGAAACAAGCGAATAAAGATATCGATGCGGCAAAATTGAAATTAGCCACTGAAATAGCAGCAATTGGGGAGATAAAAACGGAAACCGAAACAACCAGATTCTACGTTGATTATGATGATTTAATGCTTTCTTTACTAAAAGGAGCTGCAAAGAAAATGATTAACACCTGTAACGAATACCAACAAAGACACGGTAAGAAGACGCTTCTCGAGGTTCCTGACGTCTGATACTTTTTCATTCGCTCCGTGTACTTTTAACGCCCGATAGCGTGAAGAAAATGAGAGAGGGAGAAAAAGCGATATTCAACAGCCCGATAAACAAGAGTCGTTACCGGGCTGGCGGAGTTATCAGGCGTTAAGCTGGTAGTCGAGGGTGATTTCCGCATTCAGAACCTGCGATACCGGGCACCCGGCTTTTGCTTTCTGGATGATTTGATCGAAAGTTGAAGCATCAATATCTGCTACCGCGACTTTGCTTTGTAGCGCAATTTTGGTAATGGCGAAGCCCGCCTCCACCTTATCAAGCGATACGTCAGCGGTGGTGTCAATGGATGTCGGCGTAAATCCAGCCTCTCCCAGCATGAGTGATAGTGCCATGGAGAAACAGGCCGCATGTGCGGCGCCAATTAACTCTTCCGGGTTGGTCCCCTGCGCGCCTTCGAACCGGGTATTGAATCCATACGGTTGTTGATTAAGCACGCCGCTTTCTGTTGATACGGTACCTTTACCCCGTTTGATGTCGCCTTCCCAGTGTGCCTGACCTTTCTTATGGATTGTCATTTTTGCTCTCCTGTTGGCTCAAAAAATAAAGTATAGACCATGCTGCTAATCTGCGTTGTCCATGCCGATGGATGTAGCATGTTGTCAATTACCCGCACTTCAGATATAGAAAATAGTTGTATGCTTTTTCAGTGATGGATATTAAATCAACAGGCCTCCCTTTCTTTAAAGAATATATCCCTCCTTTTATCCTTACGTTTTCTTCCGGAAGCGTATTCCACTATGTATATTTTTATTCAAATTAAGATTTGTCTTATCTCGTTGTAATAAAAGATAAAAATCGCAATAACTAGCCTTTTAAATGTATATTAATTGACCACTATTTGTATGAGGACATGTAATTGGCAAACGTAATATATTTTCTTCTGGGGTAAACAATTAGAGTTCCGCCTTGCGTTAAAATAACTCCAGGACTAATCTTAACCACAGCCGCAAAAATATTTGCCATGCTGAATACGAATTAATTTTCTGCGAGCCGTACTAAACAAATACATGTTCACGGAGGCATTATATGTTTACTTATCACTCAGCAAATACCTCAGCAGCACAACCGGCCCTGGTCAACGCGATTGAACAAGGATTACGCGCGGAGTTAGGCGTTGTCACTGAAGATGATATTTTAATGGAGCTGACCAAATGGGTTGAGGCTTCCGACAATGACATCCTCAGTGACATCTACCAGCAGACCATCAACTATGTGGTAAGCGGGCAGCACCCTACTCTGTAAAACCTGCTATGCTGTATCGGCAACCTTAGGGGTTACGTTTCTTTCGCGTAAGCGAATTTGTCCTTAAAACTAGCAACAGGATTGAGGAGTTAACATGAAATCGAACCGTCAGGCTCGTCATATACTTGGACTGGATTACAGAATTTCCAACCAGCGTAAGGTTGTTACTGAAGGCGACACCAGCAGCGTGGTGAATAACCCAACCGGCAGAAAGCGCCGCGCCGATAGCCAAAAGTAATCGTACAGTCCTGAAATGACGTTAAACACCATTGCATCTGCAATGGTGTTTTTGTTTATAGGAATGACCTTAACGTCTCACAATGCTTTATACTCAGGGTCGGTTCCCTGGTGGAAGGCAATATATGATGATAAACGACGGTGCCAGGGACAGTTATTCGAAAAAGAGTGAGTAACATGGAAACTACAACCAAGAAAGCACGTTCCCTTTATATCCCTTACGCTGGCCCTGTATTGCTGGAATTCCCCCTGTTAAACAAAGGCAGCGCTTTTAGCGTAGAAGAGCGCCGCAACTTCAATTTGTCAGGGCTGCTGCCGGAGGTCGTCGAGTCGATTGAAGAACAGGCCGAACGCGCCTGGCTCCAGTATCAGGGGTTTAAAACAGAAATCGATAAGCATATTTACCTGCGTAACATCCAGGATACCAACGAAACGCTCTTTTATCGACTGGTGCAAAACCATCTTGAAGAGATGATGCCGGTTATCTATACCCCGACCGTGGGCGCGGCCTGTGAGCGCTTCTCTGAGATTTATCGCCGGGCGCGCGGCGTATTTATCTCTTATCCGAACCGTCACAATATGGACGACATTTTGCAGAATGTGCCTAACCACAACATTAAAGTTATTGTGGTGACGGATGGCGAGCGGATTCTGGGGCTTGGCGATCAGGGCATCGGCGGGATGGGGATCCCTATCGGTAAGCTGTCATTATACACCGCCTGCGGCGGCATTAGTCCGGCCTATACCCTTCCCGTTGTGCTGGATGTCGGCACCAACAATCAACAGTTACTCAACGATCCGCTTTACATGGGCTGGCGTCATCCGCGCATTACCGACGATGAGTATTATGCGTTTGTCGATGAGTTTATTCAGGCCGTTAAGCAGCGCTGGCCAGATATCCTGCTACAGTTCGAAGATTTCGCGCAGAAAAACGCAATGCCGCTGTTGACGCGCTATCGTGATGAGATTTGCTCCTTTAACGATGATATTCAGGGCACCGCAGCCGTGACCGTCGGTACGTTGATCGCCGCCAGCCGCGCTGCCGGCAGTCAGCTTAGCGAGCAGAAAATCGTTTTCCTCGGCGCGGGTTCCGCCGGATGTGGAATTGCTGAACAGATCATCGCGCAGACTCAGCGTGAAGGTTTAAGCGAAGATGCCGCTCGACAGAACGTTTTTATGGTCGATCGCTTCGGCCTGTTGACGGACCGGATGCCTAATTTATTGCCGTTCCAGGCAAAACTGGTGCAGAAATGCGACAATCTCCAGCACTGGGATACCGAAAATGACGTGCTGTCGCTGCTGGATGTGGTGCGTAACGTGAAGCCGGATATTCTGATCGGGGTTTCCGGCCAGACCGGGCTCTTTACTGAAGAGATCATCCGCGAGATGCATAAGCATTGCCCTCGCCCAATCGTCATGCCGCTCTCTAATCCCACCTCTCGCGTGGAGGCCACGCCACAGGACATTATCGCCTGGACGGAAGGCAACGCGCTGGTGGCAACCGGCAGCCCATTCTCGCCGGTCATCTGGAAAGATAAGATTTATCCGATCGCACAATGTAATAACGCCTATATTTTCCCCGGCATCGGTCTGGGGGTTATCGCTTCCGGCGCATCGCGCATTACTGATGAAATGCTGATGTCAGCCAGTGAGACGCTGGCGAAACATTCTCCGCTGGTCAATAACGGCGAAGGATTAGTGTTGCCAGCGCTTAAAGATATCCAGGTCGTGTCGCGCGCTATCGCTTTTGCCGTAGGCAAAATGGCGCAGCAGCAAGGTGTAGCGGTGAAAACCTCTGCGGAAGCGCTGCAACAGGCGATTGACGATAACTTCTGGAAACCGGAATACCGCGACTACCGTCGGACTTCCATTTAATACGTACCCGGCGGTGAATGCCGCCGGATATCTCTTTCTTCTTTAGTTTTGGTGAGTCTGTCGACACCCCTGAATTCCTTTCCCTGCTTATTTGTCAAGCTACTAATATTAGCCACCTTTATGTATTGAACGGGGATTTATCAGGATAATCCTGGCTAAACTATTACATTGTATTTCTGCCGCCTTGCATAACTCATCAGAAATATTAATCCTAAAGAGGTAATAGCACCTTACCTGCTATTACCTGCTATGCAGTTCACTATTAAGAAAAGGAGAAGGTTATGAAAGCTGCTGTTGTCACACAAGATCATCAGGTTGATGTTACTGAGAAAACGCTGCGTCCCCTTCGCCACGGTGAAGCTTTGCTAAAAATGGAGTGCTGCGGCGTATGCCATACCGATCTACACGTGAAAAACGGAGATTTCGGTGACAAAACCGGCGTCATTCTGGGACACGAAGGCATTGGCGTCGTGGCGGAAGTCGGTCCTGGTGTCACCTCGCTGAAACCCGGCGATCGCGCGAGTGTCGCGTGGTTTTATGAAGGATGCGGACACTGTGAGTATTGCAATACGGGCAATGAAACCTTATGCCGCAACGTGAAAAATGCCGGTTACACGGTAGATGGCGGCATGGCCGAAGAGTGTATTGTCGTCGCGGATTATGCGGTGAAAGTACCGGAAGGTCTGGACTCTGCGGCGGCAAGTAGTATTACCTGCGCGGGCGTTACCACCTATAAAGCGGTGAAGATTTCTCATATTAAACCTGGCCAGTGGATTGCCATCTACGGTCTGGGCGGTCTGGGTAATCTGGCCTTGCAGTACGCGAAAAACGTTTTCAATGCGAAAGTGATCGCCATTGATGTCAATGATGGACAACTGAAACTGGCCGAGGAAATGGGCGCAGATCTGACCATTAATTCACGTACGGAAGATGCGGCTAAAATTGTGCAGGAAAAAACCGGTGGCGCGCACGCAGCGGTGGTTACCGCGGTCGCTAAGGCGGCGTTTAATTCCGCAGTAGATGCCGTTCGCGCCGGAGGCCGCGTGGTGGCAGTCGGGCTGCCGCCAGAAGCCATGAACCTTGATATCCCTCGCCTGGTGCTAGATGGCATTCAGGTTGTCGGTTCGTTGGTGGGGACACGCCAGGATCTGACCGAAGCCTTCCAGTTCGCGGCGGAAGGAAAAGTCGTGCCAAAAGTCGCTTTACGTCCGCTTGAAGATATCAACGCTATTTTTAAAGAGATGGAACAGGGACAAATTCGTGGCCGTATGGTCATCGATTTCCGTCGTTAAACGATTTGCTGTGGTCGTCTGAGTATACAGACAGCAGATGAAAACAAGGCGCTACCAGGATAGCGCCTTGTTTATCAGATCGCGAAAGAATTACTGAATACCTTCTTCGCTCTCTTTTTTTGCTTCCGCCTTCTCGATTTCACGATACCAGCGTGGATGATGTTTCTTCGCCCAGCGACGGCTGACCTTCCCTTCGATCATGCCTTTAATCGAGCCTTTCACCCAAAATGCCATATACATATGGATGAGGATCGCGTGCATTAAAATAATGCCCGCCGCCGCATGAATTAACAGGCTATAACGCACCACCTGCATGGGGAAATACTGCGCGAAATACGGACGCCAGATAATCACGCCAGTCACCAGCAGCACAAAAATCATGCTCATAATGGACCAGAACATCATCTTCTGTCCGGCATTGTATTTGCCGACATCCGCCACCTTATGCTCATTGCCTTTCAATACTTCGACAATATTTTTCAGCCACGGAATATCTTTTTTATCCGGGATGTTGTGGTGGACGAAACGCACGAACATAAACATCAGAGCGATGAAAATGGCAATACCGAAGAACGGGTGCAAAATACGTCCCATCTGCGGCGTGCCAAAGGTTTGCGTCAGCCATTGTAGCGTCGGGAAGAAAAACGAAATCCCCGACAGCGCTACCAGGAAGAAGCAGATCACCACCGTCCAGTGACAGGCGCGGTCGACAAATTTCGTGCGCACAATCATTTTCGACTTACTCATGATGATCCTCCTCATCGTCGTCCGTTTCTTTATTCGGGCCAATACCGATGTAGTGGTAAATCAGACCGGCGAAAGTGGCGATAAAGCCCGCTGCGGCCAGCGGTTTTAGCGCCCCTTTCCACAGATTGATTGAGGTATCGATCTGCGGATCTTTCGGCAAGCCGTGGTACAACTCCGGCTGGTTGGCATGGTGCAGCACATACATGACGTGCGTACCGCCGACGCCCTGCGGGTTGTAGATACCGGCATGTTCAAAGCCACGCGCTTTTAACTTCTCCACGCGTTGCTCACCCAGTTCCAGCATCTCTTTTTTGGTGCCGAAGTGAATAGCCCCGGTCGGACAAGTTTTGACGCAGGCCGGTTCCTGGCCCACGCTGACGCGATCGACGCAGAGTGTACATTTATAAACGCGGTTGTCCTCTTTGTTGAGGCGCGGAATATTAAACGGACACCCGGCGATACAGTAACCACAGCCGATACAGTGTTCAGATTGAAAATCAACAATCCCGTTCGCGTACTGGATGATAGCCCCGGCAGATGGACAGGCTTTAAGACAGCCTGGATCTTCACAGTGCATACAACCATCTTTACGAATCAGCCACTCCAGCTTGCCGTTCTGCTCGGTTTCGGTAAAGCGCATCACCGTCCAGGACTTGGCGCTGAGATCGGCAGGGTTATCGTACACCCCGACACAATGGCCAACGTTATCGCGAATATCGTTCCATTCAGAACAGGCTACCTGGCAGGCTTTACAGCCGACACAGGAGGAGACGTCGATCAGTTTCGCGACTTCGGCTTTGTAATCACGCGCCTGCGGAGGCGGCGTGATGGCGTTTGTTGCGGACCGTTTAATAATGTCCTGCGTTTCCATAGACATATGTTCGCCTCCCTTACGCCTTCTCGATGTTAACTAAAAACGCTTTGTATTCCGGCGTTTGCGAGTTGGCATCACCGACATTTGGCGTCAGAGTATTGGCGATATAGCCCTTGCGCGCGACACCCTCAAAGCCCCAGTGAATCGGGATCCCCACCGTTTCAACCTGCTGACCGTTGACATGCAGAGTGCGAAGACGACGAGTTACCACCGCGACCGCGCGAATAAACCCGCGTTTACTGCTCACCTTCACATAGTCGCCGTTAGCAATACCTTTCGCTGCCGCCAGCGTCTCACTGATCTCCACAAACTGTTCCGGCTGAGCGATAGCGTTAAGTAGCGCATGTTTGGTCCAGGTATGGAAATGCTCTGTGAGGCGGTAAGTCGTGCCCACGTACGGAAACTGCTCCTTCTTACCCATGCGCAGCGCATCTTCTTCATACAGACGCGCCGCCGGATTCGAGACCACATTCGGGTGCAGCGGGTTAGTGCCCAGCGGCGTTTCCATCGGCTCGTAGTGTTCAGGGAACGGTCCTTCCGCCATTTTATCAATAGCAAACAGACGTCCCAGCCCTTCCGGCTGCATGATAAACGGATTGGTCCCGCTCCCCGGCGCCGCGTTGTTAAAGTCCGGAATATCGTTCCCTGTCCACTTCGCGCCGTTCCACTGGATCAGCATCCGTTTTGGATCCCATGGTTTACCCTGCGGGTCCGCCGAAGCGCGGTTATACAATACGCGACGGTTTAGCGGCCACGCCCACGCCCAACCCAGTGTATTGCCAAGCCCTGACGGGTCGGCGTTATCACGTCTGGACATCTGGTTGCCCTGCTCCGTCCAGCTACCGGTATAAATCCAGCAGGAGGAGGATGTCGTACCGTCATCGCGCAGTAATGCAAAACTGCTCAACAACTGGCCTTTCCTGGCAAGCAGTGTACCGTTGGCGTCATAGAGATCTTCCAGCGCATAGCCGTTGTTCTCTTTCGCCACTTCTTCCGAATGCGGTTCATCCGGCTGCTTGTAGTTCCAGCTCATCTTCAATAGTGGCTCGGCGCCTTTACCGCCTTCTGCGCGATACATTTCACGCAGACGATGGTAAATACCGGCCAGAATCTCGCCGTCGTTACGCGCTTCGCCCGGCGCGTCCTGACCTTTCCAGTGCCACTGTAGCCAGCGACCGGAGTTAGCGATAGAGCCATCCTCTTCCGCAAAACAGGTAGACGGCAGACGGAAGACTTCGGTATGAATCGTTGTCGGATCGACATCATTAGATTCGCCGTGGTTCTGCCAGAACGTTGATGTTTCAGTCACCAGCGGATCGATAACGACCAGATACTTCAGTTTGCTTAAGCTTTGCACCACTTTGTTTTTGTCCGGGAAGGACGCCACCGGGTTAAAGCCCTGACAGAAATAGCCGGTGACTTTCCCGCTATCCATCATGTTGAAATATTTGATCACGTCATAGGACTGATCCCACTTAGGCAGCCAGGCAAAGCCCCAGTCATTCTCTTTCTGCGCCGCATCGCCATAGAAAGATTTCATCAGGCTGACGAAGAACTTAGGATAATTACCCCAGTAGTTGACCTGATCGGCCAGCGTCGCTTTGGGGGTATTCGCGGCCAGATAAGTTTGCAGATCGGCCTGTTTTTCTGACGGTAGCGTCAGGTAGCCCGGCAGGCTGGTGGAGAGCAGTCCTAAATCCGTTAAGCCTTGAATATTAGAGTGGCCGCGCAAAGCGTTCACACCGCCGCCAGCCATCCCCATATTGCCGAGCAACAACTGGATCATCGCCATGGTACGGATGTTCTGCGCCCCGACGGTATGTTGCGTCCAGCCCAGCGCATACAGGAAGGTGGTAGTGCGATCCGGAACGCTGGTAGAGGCTAACACCTCACACACCTTCAGGAAGTCCGCTTTCGGCGTACCGCAAATGTTTTCCACAACGTCCGGCGTATAGCGCGAAACGTGCTGCTTCAGCAGATTCCACACACAGCGTGGGTGCGTCAACGTTTCATCACGTTTGGCATAGCCGTTTTCATCGAACTGGTAGTTCCAGGAGGATTTATCGTACTGACGCTTTTGGGCGTCATAGCCGCTGAAAAGACCGTCATCAAAGGCAAAATCATCCCGCACCAGCAGGCTGGCGTTGGTGTAATGCTTAACGTACTCAGCGTTGATTTTGTTATTTTCGATCAGGTACAGCAACACGCCGGACAGAAAGGTAATGTCTGTACCGGAACGTATTGGCGCATAGATATCCGCCACCGACGCCGTACGCGTAAAGCGTGGATCAACGACAATCAGCGTCGCATCGTTATTGTTTTTCGCTTCCATCGCCCAGCGGAAACCCACCGGATGCGCTTCTGCGGCATTGCCGCCCATCACCATAACGACGTTGGCGTTTTTAATATCCACCCAGTGGTTGGTCATCGCACCGCGACCAAATGTTGGAGCAAGACTTGCTACCGTTGGTCCGTGTCAGACGCGCGCCTGGTTATCTACCGCCAGCATACCGAGAGAACGGGCAAACTTCTGCGTCAGCATACCCGTTTCATTGCTGGCCGCCGAGGCGCACAGCATCCCGGTAGAGAGCCAGCGGTTAACCGTGACGCCCTGCTCATTCTTTTCAATAAAGTTGGCGTCACGATCGGCTTTCATTAATTTAGCAATACGAGTGAAAGCGTCATCCCAGCTAATGCGCTGCCACTTGTCGGAACCCGGCGCGCGGTATTCCGGATAGCGTAGGCGATCTTCACTGTGAACATAATCCAGCAAACCGGCCCCTTTCGGGCACAGCGCGCCACGGCTTACCGGATGATCCGGGTCGCCTTCAATATGGTAAATCGCTTCTTTCGCGTTTTTTGCCCCATCTCCCAGGCTATACATTAATAGCCCGCAACCTACGGAACAGTATGTGCAGGAGTTACGGATCTCTTTTGCGCGCAACAGCTTATAGTTTCGCGCCTGAGCCAGGGCCATTTTAGGGGTAAAACCCAGTGCGGCCACCGTTGTTCCCGCCATACCGCCCGCGCAGATTTTAAAAAATTGTCTGCGGCTGACGTCCATTGCTTTCCTCTTTTTTCCACGGATGCACGCCTCCTTCGAACTGCATCAAAACCTCAGTCCAGGATGCGTGTATAACTTCGCGAGGAAACTAACAGCAAAATCGATAACTTTTTTGCGTCAAATCAATATTGAAACGGTTCCGCTATTAAATAGCCCTATTTTTAAACTGCAATAACTCCAGGGAGGTACTAAAAAATGACACTGCATGGCATCGCCCTCGGAAAAAGTGCTATAAGTGGCAGTTTATTTTGCGCGGTATTCAGGACAGTCACAAAGCATGACATCACAAAAAGCAACGCTAATAGGGCTTGTTGCCATCGTTCTGTGGAGCACGATGGTTGGGTTAATTCGCGGCGTCAGCGAAGGTCTCGGACCGGTAGGCGGCGCAGCCATGATCTATTCATTAAGCGGCCTGCTGCTGATTTTTACCGTCGGATTACCTGATATCCGTCGTTTCCCGGGGCGATACCTCATCGCAGGCAGCGTACTGTTTGTCAGTTATGAAATATGCCTGGCGCTTTCTCTCGGTTATGCCGCCACTCGCCATCAGGCTATCGAAGTCGGCATGGTTAACTATTTATGGCCCAGCCTGACTATTCTGTTTGCCATTCTTTTTAATGGGCAAAAAACTAACTGGCTTATTGTTCCTGGATTGCTTATTGCACTTACTGGCGTTTGCTGGGTTCTGGGGGGCGAGAATGGTCTTAATGCCGGAGAAATTATCAACAATGTCGCCACCAGTCCGCTAAGTTATTTACTGGCATTTCTTGGGGCGTTTATATGGGCGACGTACTGCACGGTCACCAATAAATATGCGCGTGGTTTTAACGGTATCACCGTCTTTGTGTTACTCACCGCCGTGGCGCTGTGGTTCCACTATTTTCTTACTCCGCAACCTGCCATGATATTTAGCCTACCGGTGATTGCTAAACTTTTTACCGCGGCATTAACGTTAGGGTTTGCCTACGCCGCATGGAATGTGGGCATACTTCATGGCAATGTGACTATCATGGCCGTAGGGTCTTATTTTACCCCCGTCATGTCCTCTGCTCTGGCCGCGCTGTTACTCAGCTCACCACTGTCATTCTCCTTCTGGCAAGGCGCAGTCATGGTTTGCGTAGGTTCGCTACTTTGTTGGCTGGCAACGCGGCGGCGCTAATAGCGACGGGCGGGCCGATGTTGATATTAAATCGACCCGCTGTACCTTGACACTCTTCATAACACAACTACGCTTTTATCTATCGCCTGTGTGTATTTGACGATTTTCCATTTTCACGTGCTCCTCCTGCGCCATACCAGTATGCGCTGGTAAAAATGAATTTTATAAAATAGTTAAATATGTTAATTTGATGATATAATTTTATTAACAAATATATAATTAACGCTAGCTCGCAACTGTTATTAGTGCATATAATAATCAGTAGTTACTACCAAAAATAAAACCATAAACAGCCCAATAGTCCCCTCCGAAAATATATCTTATTAGACAGTCCCTATTTGAATTAATACTCTCAAATGTATTAAGGAGATCTCGATCACACAAATTAAAATAATTTGTAATCTTATGAAACTTATTATTGAACTTATGCCACTCCGTCATTTAAAAATAGTCTGCCATTGACAAACGCCTCGTTTAACAATGGTTGAGGAAACACGCTAAGAAAATTATAAGGATTATTAAAATGAAACTTAAGTTAGTGGCAGTGGCAGTGACTTCCCTGTTGGCAGCAGGCGTTGTAAATGCAGCCGAGGTATATAACAAAGACGGCAATAAACTGGATCTGTACGGTAAAGTTCACGCTCAGCATTATTTCTCTGATGATAACGGAAGTGATGGTGACAAAACTTACGCGCGTCTGGGCTTTAAAGGCGAAACGCAGATCAATGACCAACTGGTTGGTTTTGGCCAGTGGGAATATGAATTCAAAGGCAACCGTACTGAATCTGAAGGTTCCGACAAAGACAAAACCCGTCTGGCATTCGCTGGTCTGAAATTCGCTGAATACGGTTCTTTCGACTACGGTCGTAACTACGGCGTTGCTTACGACATCGGCGCATGGACCGACGTTCTGCCTGAGTTCGGTGGCGATACCTGGACCCAGACTGACGTATTCATGACCCAGCGTGCTACCGGCGTTGCCACCTACCGTAACACCGATTTCTTCGGTCTGGTTGAAGGTCTGAACTTTGCCGCGCAGTATCAGGGCAAAAACGATCGTGACAATGAAGTAGAAGCAAACGGCGACGGTTTCGGTCTGTCCGCAACGTATGAGTACGAAGGTTTTGGCGTGGGTGCGGCCTATGCGAAGTCTGACCGTACTGACCGTCAGGTGCGCAACGGCACCAATGGCCTGTATGCTTCTGGCCAGAATGCGGAAGTGTGGGCTGCTGGTCTGAAATATGATGCGAACAATATCTATCTGGCGACCACCTACTCCGAAACGCTGAATATGACCACATTCGGTAAAATCGACGGTATTGCTAACAAAACTCAGAACTTTGAAGCTGTTGCTCAGTACCAGTTCGACTTCGGTCTGCGTCCGTCCATTGCTTACCTGAAATCCAAAGGTAAAGATCTGGGTGCTTACGGCGACCAGGATCTGGTTGAGTACATCGATGTCGGTGCTACCTACTACTTCAACAAAAACATGTCCACCTTCGTTGATTACAAAATCAACCTGCTGGATGACACCAACTTCACTAAAAATGTTGCGCAGATCAGCACTGACAACATCGTTGCTGTTGGTCTGAACTACCAGTTCTAATTTTGTTGTAGTCTGAATACAAAGCCAGTCCTTTCAGGGCTGGCTTTTTCTCTTGATGTAGACTCGGTCATAAGGAGTATGCCGTGCAGACGTTCACTGGTCGTTGTCTTTGCGGACAGAGCCATTTTACCGTTGACGTCGAAATGCTGGATGTCTATGCCTGCCATTGTACGCTGTGTCAAAAATGGTCGGGTGGAATAGCCATGTATCTGGAAGCCTGCGGGCAACCACAGCTAGACCCCCTTTCCCCGGAACCGCCATACTTTTCATCCTCTTCACGCGGCGAACGCTACTTCTGTTCCGGCTGCGGGTGTCCGCTGTGGTTTCGGCTTACCGATACCGATCGCTATTTTATTCCCTGGACCTTACTGGAACTGAACGAAGTTGATCGCCGTCGGCTGATTCTGGCTGCGGAAATTTATACCGAAACCCAGCCTGCTTTCTGGCGACTGACGGGGCAATACGCACGCCTCAGCGGTAAAGAGGTTGAGGAAATGGACTCCCCCTGCCAGCTAGCGCATTAAGCGCTTATCTCATCAGGCGTTATGTTATCGGCGTTGGGCTTTTGCCAGGCTGAACCACATCCCTACCGCCAGCAAAAGAAGCATACTCCCGGCGCTGCTTAACGCCACACTATGCGACCAGATAAAGGCCTGTCTGGCGGCGTCCAGTATTGCCTGCCCCAGCGTGGGCGGCAGGCTATTCGCCAACTGCACGGCTTCCCCCATTGAAGATGACGCTCTGGCAATCTCTTGCGCCTCAAGCCCGGCAGGCAGACGGATAGACGCGGAGAAGCTACGGCTTAACAACAGACCGAAAATGGCGATGCCCAGTCCCGCGCCCAGTTCATAAGCCATCGTTTCGATCGCGCCGGCCGCCGCCGCTTTTTCTGCCGGCGCAGCGGCCATAATTGCCGACGTGGAAGCCAGCAATGCGCTGGCGGCGCTAAATCCCAGCAGCGCCATCAGCCCCCAGGCCTGCCATTGTTGGGTGCTGAAATCCGTCATCGCCAGGCCATAAAAACTCAGCGCGCTTAACGCCATGCCGCCCGTCGCGACCAGCCGTAGTCCCAGACGCGAGACCAGCGCGCCCGCAATCGGCCCGCTGAATCCACTGGCGACCATCACCGGCAGCATAAATACCCCGGCCTCATAAGGCGATAGCCCGTGAACAAACTGCAGCTCTTGCGCCATCAGCAGCTCAAAACCCACCAGAGTGATCATCGCGGTCATCGCCATCACGACGCCGCTCAGGATAATGCGATGGGTAAATAGTCGCATATCAATCATCGGACGCGATGTCGCAAGCTGTGTGCGGATAAAGAGTCCCAGGAGCAGCGCGCCGGTAAGCAGGGTAAGCGAGATGACCCACAGCGACAGATGCCCTTTCAGCGCGGTTTTAGCGCTATAGACCAACAGCAAAATGGCAATAATCAGCATCACCGCATGGCCAAGATTGAGCGGTTGATCGCGACGGCCCGCCTGGCGAGGAACATAGCGGGCGGTTAAGCCCATGACGACCAGCACAATCGGCACGTTGATCAGGAAAACCGATCCCCAGTAAAAATGCTCTAATAATATGCCGCCGATGAGCGGCCCAAACGCCGCTCCGCCCGAACCTACCGCTGCCCAGACGCCCAGCGCCATGTTGCGATGCTTCTCTTCACAAAAGGTGGCGCGTATCCCGGCCAGCGTCGCCGGTACAATCATCGCCGCGCCAATAGCCAGTAATACCCTGGTGGCAATAAGCCAACTGGCGGTATGCGAAAACGCTGCCGCCAGTGACGCCAGGCCAAAGAGCGTCCCGCCCAGCATCAGCAGGCGTTTAAAACCGATACGATCGCCAAGCGCGCCCATCGGCAACACCATGCCAGCCATAACCAAAGAATAAATATCAATGATCCACAGCAGCTCGTTGCCGCTGGCCCCCAGTGTCATACTCAGTGTCGGGGCGGCGACATGCAAGACCGTGGCATCAATGGCGACAGGAATATAGACCAGCACAATAATGACTAACGTTAACCACTGACGAAACATAACTCTCCCTTCAAAAACTCAAATTTGGACGCTTGTCCAGCTTCAGGATCCTACGGTAAGTTGAACGAATGTCCAGCTTTTTGTTACACTGCGCGCATTGGCTAATGTGGGGAAAATATGAGTTACCTTAACCGGGATGAACGCCGCGAAGTGATCCTGCAAGCGGCGATGCGCGTGGCGCTGGCAGAGGGGTTTACCGCCATGACGGTGCGACGAATCGCATCAGAAGCCGATGTCGCCGCCGGCCAGGTGCATCACCACTTCAGCTCGGCGGGCGAGCTCAAAGCGCTGGCCTTTGTCCATTTGATCCGCACCCTGCTTGATGCCGGGCAAGTTCCGCCGCCCGCCACCTGGCGTGCACGGCTTCACGCTATGTTGGGTAGCGAAGACGGCGGCTTTGAGCCTTACATAAAATTGTGGCGAGAGGCGCAAATTCTGGCCGACCGGGATCCGCACATCAGAGATGCTTATCTACTTACGATGCAGATGTGGCATGAGGAAACGGTCACAATTATTGAGCAGGGCAAACAGGCAGGAGAATTTACGTTTACTGCTAACGCCACGGATATCGCCTGGCGGCTTATCGCACTGGTGTGCGGGCTGGACGGTATGTATGTGCTGGGTATTCCGGAAATGGCCGATCCCGCGTTTAAATACCATCTGGATCGGATGATTACGCTTGAACTCTTTGCGTAAAGTTACAAATAATTTAATAAAAATAACTTTTAATTTACAAATAGTAACAATTAAGAAACATCATATCTCCTCTTCGCGCCGCGCTGGCCTGGTTTTTTATCTATTCTTTCACTCAATATTCTAAAAAAACTTCAATAAGTTCTCAAAAGAGCGCGTGACGCTCTGTCTCTTTTTTGTGTTTTTTCTCAAATGATATGCGCATGTGAGGGGTAAAATGACACGACAAAACGAGAATTATAACCGTTATCTCTTGAGTGACTGGCGACCCGAAAATCCAGCCTTCTGGGAGAATAAAGGGAAAAGCATCGCCAGGAGAAACTTATGGATTTCAGTAAGTTGTTTGCTCCTGGCATTTTGCGTCTGGATGTTGTTTAGCGCTGTTGCCGTCAACCTCAATAAAATTGGATTTAATTTTACCACCGACCAACTCTTTTTATTAACCGCATTACCTTCTCTTTCCGGCGCAATATTACGCGTTCCCTACTCCTTTATGGTACCACTGTTTGGTGGCCGTAAATGGACCGTATTAAGTACCGTAATATTGATTATTCCCTGCGCCTGGCTGGGGTTCGCCGTGCAAAATCCCGCCACCCCTTTCGGGGTATTTATGCTCATCGCTCTGTTGTGCGGTTTTGCGGGGGCAAACTTCGCGTCCAGTATGGGCAACATCAGTTTTTTCTTTCCAAAAGCCAGACAAGGTAGCGCGTTGGGTATTAACGGCGGCTTGGGAAATCTTGGCGTCAGTGTGATGCAGTTGCTTGCGCCGCTGGTTATTTTTCTGCCGATATTTACTTTTTTAGGCGTCCGGGGCGTACCGCAACCTGATGGCTCCCTGCTCGCCCTCACTAACGCCGCCTGGATCTGGGTGCCGTTACTGGCTGTCGCGACACTTGCCGCCTGGTTTGGTATGAACGATATCGGCAGTTCAAAAGCGTCTGTCGCCTCGCAATTGCCGGTGCTAAAACGCCTGCACCTGTGGCTGCTTAGCCTGCTGTACCTGGCGACATTCGGGTCATTCATCGGCTTTTCCGCAGGTTTCGCCATGCTCGCCAAAACGCAATTTCCCGACGTAAACATTCTGCAACTGGCGTTCTTTGGCCCCTTTATCGGCGCGCTGGCGCGATCGGCAGGCGGCGTGATCTCCGATAAATTCGGCGGCGTTCGCGTAACGCTCATTAATTTTATCTTTATGGCGCTGTTTACCGCCCTGCTATTCCTCACGCTGCCAGGATCCGGCGCAGGCAGCTTTAGCGCGTTCTATCTTGTTTTTATGGGCCTGTTTTTGACAGCGGGTCTCGGCAGCGGTTCTACCTTCCAGATGATTGCGGTGATCTTTCGTCAGATCACGCTCTACAACGTCAAACTGCGCGGCGGGAGCGATGAGCAGGCGCAGCGCGAAGCGGTGACGGATACCGCCGCCGCGCTCGGGTTTATCTCCGCTATTGGCGCTGTGGGCGGCTTCTTTATTCCAAAAGCGTTTGGCACCTCTTTGGCATTGACCGGCTCGCCGGTGGGCGCCATGAAAATCTTTTTGCTGTTTTACATCGCTTGCGTCCTGCTGACCTGGCTGGTCTACGGGCGTCGTAAGCCTAAACAACAATAACAACATACGCACCTGTAGGACGGCCATCCGGCAATGGTTTAACGCCAAATCGACAGGATGGCGGAAAATTTATCGAAGCAGGAGAAATGTCATGAGTAAACTGTTGGATCGCTTTCGTTACTTTAAACAAAAAGGCGATACCTTTGCCGACGGCCATGGTCAGGTGATGCATACCAACCGCGACTGGGAAGACAGTTATCGCCAGCGCTGGCAGTTTGATAAGATCGTGCGCTCAACCCACGGCGTCAACTGCACGGGCTCCTGTAGCTGGAAAATTTATGTCAAAAACGGTCTGGTGACGTGGGAAACCCAGCAAACCGACTACCCGCGCACACGTCCCGATTTACCAAACCATGAACCGCGCGGCTGCCCGCGCGGCGCCAGCTACTCCTGGTATCTCTATAGCGCCAATCGTTTGAAATACCCTCTGGTGCGTAAGCGGCTGATAGAACTGTGGCGCGAGGCTCTTTCCCGGCACAGCGATCCGGTGCTGGCATGGGAATCTATAATGAACGACCCGCAAAAATGCCAAAGTTACAAACAGGCGCGCGGACATGGCGGCTTTATTCGTTCGAACTGGAAAGAGCTGAATCAGCTCATTGCCGCCGCTAACGTCTGGACAATCAAAACCTATGGCCCGGATCGTGTGGCGGGGTTTTCACCTATTCCGGCAATGTCGATGGTTTCTTACGCCGCCGGAACACGTTATCTGTCATTGCTTGGCGGTACTTGTCTGAGCTTCTATGACTGGTATTGCGATCTTCCACCCGCGTCGCCAATGACCTGGGGCGAGCAGACTGACGTGCCGGAGTCCGCCGACTGGTATAACTCAGCCTACATTATTGCCTGGGGCTCTAACGTGCCGCAGACGCGTACCCCGGACGCCCACTTCTTTACCGAAGTGCGCTACAAAGGCACCAAGACGATCGCCATCACCCCGGACTATTCCGAAGTCGCTAAACTGTGCGATCAGTGGCTGGCGCCAAAGCAAGGTACCGACAGCGCGCTGGCGATGGCCATGGGTCACGTTATTTTAAAAGAGTTTCATCTCGATAATCCCAGCGACTATTTTCTTAACTATTGCCGCCGTTATACCGATATGCCAATGCTGGTCCTGTTGGATGAGCGCGCAGACGGCAGTTATGTACCGGGGCGTATGATGCGCGCGTCGGATCTGGTGGATGGACTGGGAGAAGCCAATAATCCGGAATGGAAAACCGTCGCGCTCAACAGTACGGGCGAACTGGTCGCGCCCAATGGTTCTATCGGTTTTCGCTGGGGCGAAAAGGGAAAATGGAACCTGGAACCGGTGGCGGCGGGCGTCGAAACTGAACTGTCGCTCTCTTTACTCGGTCAGCATGATGACGTGGCGGGTGTCGCTTTCCCCTATTTTGGCGGCAACGAAAACCCACATTTTCGCAGCGTGCGGCAGGAACCGGTGCTGGTACGTCAGTTACCGGTGAAACGCCTGGCTCTGGCGGACGGTAGCGAGCGGATGGTCGTCAGCGTTTACGATCTGGTGCTGGCTAATTATGGGCTGGATCGTGGTCTGGATGACTGCCATAGCGCCAATAATTATAACGACGTAAAAGCCTACACGCCGGCCTGGGGCGAACAGATTACCGGCGTGCCGCGTCGACATATCGAAACTATTGCGCGTGAATTTGCCGAGACCGCCCATAAAACTCACGGTCGTTCGATGATCATCCTCGGCGCGGGAGTGAATCACTGGTATCACATGGATATGAATTACCGTGGGATGATTAACATGCTGGTGTTCTGCGGCTGTGTTGGACAAACCGGCGGCGGCTGGGCGCACTATGTCGGCCAGGAGAAGCTGCGGCCGCAAACCGGCTGGCTGCCGCTGGCCTTCGCGCTGGACTGGAATCGCCCGCCGCGTCAGATGAACAGTACCTCGTTTTTCTACAACCATGCCAGCCAGTGGCGCTATGAAAAACTGACTGCGCAAGAGTTGCTGTCGCCGTTGGCCGATCCGGCTAAATTTTCCGGACACCTGATCGATTTCAACGTGCGCGCGGAACGTATGGGCTGGCTACCCTCGGCACCGCAGCTTAATCTTAACCCGCTCAGCGTGAAAGCGAGCGCCGATAAAGCCGGGCTGTCTGCGGCGGATTATACCGTGCAGGCGTTGAAATCAGGCGCTATCCGTTTTGCCTGCGAACAGCCTGACAGTGGTCATAATCACCCGCGAAATTTATTTGTCTGGCGCTCTAACCTGCTCGGCTCCTCCGGGAAAGGTCATGAGTACATGCTCAAATATCTGCTGGGCACCGACAGCGGTATTCAGGGCGAAGCGCTGGGTTCCAGCGAAGGAATTAAGCCTGAAGAGGTGGAATGGCAGTCCGCCGCGATTGAGGGCAAGCTCGATCTGTTGGTCACGCTTGATTTCCGTATGTCCAGTACCTGTCTGTTTTCCGATATCGTTTTGCCGACCGCCACCTGGTATGAAAAAGACGATATGAATACCTCGGATATGCATCCGTTTATCCACCCCCTTTCCGCCGCGGTCGATCCTGCCTGGGAATCCAAAAGCGACTGGGAAATCTACAAAGGTATCGCCAGCGTCTTTTCTGAGGTGTGTGTCGGACACCTCGGACAGGAAACCGATGTGGTGTTACACCCGCTCCAGCATGATTCCCCGGCGGAACTGGCGCAGCCATTTGATATTCTCGACTGGCGTAAAGGCGAGTGCGAACTTATTCCGGGAAAAACCGCCCCCAATATCGTCGTGGTTGAACGCGATTATCCGGCCACCTATGAACGTTTTACCTCGCTGGGTCCCCTGCTGGATAAATTAGGCAACGGCGGTAAGGGTATTGCCTGGAATACGCAAGATGAAGTCGATTTCCTCGGTAAGCTCAATTACACCAAACACGATGGCCCGGCGAAAGGACGTCCGCGCATCGACACCGCGCTGGATGCTTCGGAAGTGATTCTTGCCTTAGCGCCGGAAACTAACGGCCAGGTGGCGGTGAAAGCCTGGCAGGCGTTGGGCGAGATGACCGGGCGCGAGCACACCCATCTGGCCATCAATAAAGAAGATGAGAAAATTCGCTTTCGTGATATCCAGGCGCAACCGCGCAAAATTATCTCCAGCCCGACCTGGTCAGGGCTGGAAAGCGAGCATGTCTCTTATAACGCCGGATATACCAACGTACATGAACTGATCCCGTGGCGCACGTTGTCGGGGCGGCAACAACTCTATCAGGATCATGCGTGGATGCGCGCTTTTGGCGAAAGCCTGGTGGCATATCGCCCGCCGATTGATACCCGCAGCGTCAGCGAAATGCGAGAAATTCCGCCCAACGGTTTCCCGGAAAAAGCGCTTAACTTCCTGACGCCGCACCAGAAATGGGGAATTCACTCCACCTACAGCGAAAACCTGCTGATGCTGACCTTGTCGCGCGGCGGGCCGATTGTCTGGATTAGCGAAGCCGATGCCCGTGAATTGGGTATTGAAGATAACGACTGGATTGAAGCCTTCAACGCTAATGGCGCCCTTACCGCTCGTGCGGTGGTCAGCCAGCGTGTTCCGCCGGGTATGACCATGATGTACCACGCCCAGGAGCGGATTATGAACATTCCGGGCTCGGAAGTGACCGGGATGCGCGGCGGGATCCATAACTCCGTGACCCGGGTCTGTCCAAAACCGACGCATATGATCGGCGGCTATGCGCAACTGGCTTACGGCTTCAACTATTACGGAACCGTGGGTTCGAATCGCGATGAATTCATCATGATCAGGAAAATGAAAAACATTAACTGGCTGGATGATGAGGGCCGGGATCAGGTACAGGAGGCGAAAAAATGAAAATACGCTCACAGGTTGGGATGGTACTGAATCTCGATAAGTGTATTGGCTGTCACACCTGCTCCGTCACCTGTAAAAACGTCTGGACCGGACGTGAAGGGATGGAATACGCATGGTTCAATAACGTCGAAACTAAACCGGGTATCGGCTATCCCAAAAACTGGGAAGACCAGCAGGAGTGGCAAGGCGGTTGGGTTCGTGATGTTAATGGCAAGATAAGGCCCCGTCTGGGCGGCAAAATGGGGGTAATTAGCAAAATTTTCGCCAACCCGGTGATTCCGCAAATCGATGATTACTATGAACCCTTTACCTTCGATTATCAGCATTTACATAATGCGCCGGAGAGTAAGCATCAGCCCACCGCCCGTCCTCGTTCACTGATTGACGGAAAACGGATGGACAAGGTGATCTGGGGGCCAAACTGGGAAGAGCTGCTCGGCGGCGAGTTTGAAAAACGCGCCCGCGACCGTAACTTCGACAACATACAAAAGGAGATGTACGGTCAGTTCGAAAACACCTTCATGATGTACCTGCCGCGCCTGTGCGAACACTGCCTCAACCCCAGTTGTGTCGCCACCTGCCCAAGTGGCGCTATTTATAAGCGTGAAGAAGACGGCATCGTGCTAATCGACCAGGATAAATGCCGGGGCTGGCGTTTGTGTATCAGCGGCTGCCCGTACAAAAAAATCTACTTTAACTGGAAGAGCGGCAAGTCTGAGAAGTGCATATTTTGCTATCCACGTATTGAATCCGGCCAGCCGACCGTTTGTTCGGAAACCTGCGTCGGGCGCATTCGTTATCTTGGCGTTCTGCTCTACGACGCCGACAGGATTGAAGAAGCGGCCAGTACCGAACACGAGACAGATTTGTATGAACGTCAGTGCGATGTGTTTCTCAATCCGCACGATCCGGCGGTCATCGAAGAGGCGCTTAAACAGGGCATCCCGCAAAACGTCATCGACGCCGCCCAACGGTCGCCGGTGTACAAAATGGCGATGGACTGGAAGCTGGCGCTTCCGCTGCACCCGGAATACCGTACCCTGCCGATGGTCTGGTACGTACCGCCGCTGTCGCCCATCCAGTCATACGCCGACGCGGGCGGGTTGCCGCACAATGGCAATATTCTGCCGGCGGTGGAGACGCTGCGTATTCCAGTCCAGTACCTGGCCAATATGCTCAGCGCGGGCGATACCGGTCCGGTCATTCGGGCGCTAAAGCGGATGATGGCGATGCGCCACTACATGCGCTCGCAGACGGTTGAAGGCGTGACGGATACCCGCGCGATTGACGAAGTGGGTCTGAGCGTACAACAGGTTGAAGAGATGTATCGCTACCTGGCGATTGCCAATTATGAAGATCGTTTTGTCATTCCCACCAGTCACCGGGAAATGGCGCGCGATGCCTTTCCGGAGCGCAACGGCTGCGGCTTTACTTTTGGCGACGGTTGCCACGGGTCGGATACCAAATTCAACCTGTTCAACAGTAGCCGTATTGATGCCATCAATATCACCGAAGTGCGTGATAAAGCGGAGGGGGAGTAATGCAAGTCCTCAAAGCGATTGGCCTGTTGATGGAGTATCCGGACGACGAGTTGTGGGAATATCGGGATGAAGCGCTTGCCCTTATCCAACACGATGCGCCAATGCTGGCCGACTTCACTCGCGAGCTGCTTTATGCGCCGTTACTGGATAAACAAGCAGAATGGTGCGAAGTGTTTGACCGCGGGCGCGCCACTTCATTGCTGTTATTCGAGCATGTTCATGCGGAGTCCCGCGATCGCGGCCAGGCGATGGTCGATTTGTTAAGCCAGTATGAAACCGTGGGCCTGCAGCTCAACTGCCGCGAACTACCGGATCACCTGCCGCTCTATCTGGAGTACTTAAGCGTGTTGCCGGAAGCGGAAGCTCTCGAGGGATTACAGAATATTGCCCCTATTCTGGCGCTGCTGGGCGGTCGTCTGAAACAGCGAGGAGCGCCGTGGTATCAACTGTTTGACGCCCTGCTGACGCTGGCGGGCAGTACGCTTACAAGTGACAGTGTCACAAAGCAAATTGTTCAGGAATCGCGGGATGATACCCGTCAGGCACTGGATGCCGTCTGGGAAGAAGAGCAGGTGAAGTTTATCGAAGATAACGCCACGACCTGTGACAGTTCACCGTTACACCATTATCAACGACGCTTTAGCCAGGACGCGGCGCCGCAGTACGTCGACGTCAGCGCGGGAGGCCCGAAATGATACAGTACCTGAACGTCTTTTTTTACGACATCTACCCCTATATTTGCGCCACGGTATTCTTCCTTGGCAGTTGGCTGCGCTATGACTACGGACAATATACCTGGCGCGCGTCGTCCAGCCAGATGCTGGATAAGCGCGGGATGGTGATATGGTCGAATCTGTTCCATATTGGCATTCTGGGGATCTTTTTTGGCCATCTGTTCGGGATGCTGACGCCACACTGGATGTATGCCTGGTTCCTGCCGATTGCGGTAAAACAGCAGATGGCGATGATCCTCGGCGGTGTGTGCGGCGTATTAACCTTGATCGGCGGCGCGGGATTACTGTGGCGTCGTCTGACCAATCAGCGTGTACGGGCGACATCCACTACACCTGATATTATCATCATGAGCATTTTGCTGATTCAGTGCCTGCTTGGCCTGAGCACCATTCCGTTTTCGGCGCAATATCCGGATGGCAGCGAAATGATGAAGTTGGTGGGCTGGGCGCAAAGTATTGTCACCTTCCGCGGCGGGTCTTCGGAAATGCTGAGCGGTGTGGCGTTTGTTTTCCGCGTTCATCTGGTGCTGGGAATGACTATTTTCCTGCTCTTCCCGTTCACCCGTCTGGTTCATGTCTGGAGCGCGCCGTTTGAGTATTTCACCCGTCGCTACCAGATTGTTCGTACCCGCCGCTAATTCTCTTTGCCCGGGGCGTACGCTTACCGGGCAAAGAAAAACGCCTGGGCGTCGTCATTCGGCAACGCGCAGGCTATGATGATTCTTCAGCCAAAGGAGAACATCAATGAAACCGCAGATTTACCATGTTGACGCCTTCACCAGCGAACCCTTTCGCGGCAATTCTGCTGGCGTTGTCTTACATGCGGATACGCTAAGCGACGCACAGATGCAGCTGATTGCCCGTGAACTTCGTCACTCGGAAACCGCCTTTTTGCTAAAAAGCGAAGAGAGTGATGTGCGCATACGCTACTTTACACCGACAGTGGAAGTCCCCATCTGTGGTCATGCCACCGTGGCCGCGCATTATGTTCGGGCAACGGTACTGGGGTTGGGAAACACCACCGTCTGGCAAACCTCGTTAGCGGGCCGTCATCGCGTTGAAATTCATGCCGAACACAACGACTATCGCATCACGCTGGAACAAGGTCAGCCCTCTTTTGAACCACCGCTAGTCGGAGAGATTCGGGCTGCCATCATCACCGCACTAAACCTGACTGAAGATGATATCGTGCCGGGAGCGCCAATTCAGGTGGCTTCAACAGGACATGCAAAAGTGATGATCCTGCTCAAACCAGACGTTGATATTGATGCCCTTTCTCCTAATCTGGCAGCCCTGACGGCAATCAGCCAGAAAATTGGCTGTAACGGCTTTTTTCCTTTCCAGATTCGTCCGGGAAAAAACGAAACCGATGGGCGAATGTTTTCTCCGGCGATAGGGATTGTGGAAGATCCGGTAACGGGAAACGCCAATGGCCCGATGGGGGCATGGCTCGTCCATCATGGCCTGATGGCGCATGACGGTAAAATGCTGCAGATTCAAGGCCATCAGGGGCGCGCTTTAGGCAAAGAGGGTACTGTTGATGTTACCGTCACCATTCGCGATAACCAGCCGGAAAACGTCACCATCTCCGGCCAGGCGGTCATTCTGTTTCATGCCGAATGGGCCATTACTTTTTAATCTTTGTCAGGCCCGCAAATCCTCGCGGCAAAAAACTATTTTCCCGCCTCCGGATGGGTATCAAATGCAGCCATTACCGCGGCCAGCTCCGCCTCGGTAAAACCGTGCTTTACATCATTTACGCCGAGACCAAACTGCTGCTGAAGTAACTGATACAACGACGGTACATCCGGTACATTGACCTGTTCAACGGCATGTCCCTGGTGGTAACGCGTGAAGTGGAAATTCGTTAATGTCAGCTTGCCGCCATCAGGCAAATGGCGGCACATCAACAAATGATGACGAAAATGGGATTGCGGCCAGTGAGCCGACCAGAAATTGCCCATCACATGATCGCTCTGCTGCTGCACCCCCAGATCAAAACAGTACATCGACTGCCAGTGCTCATGGTGGCGGAATTGTAAAATCCATGTGCTCCCCTCCTGCATCAGGCGGTATTCGCCATGCGGCGTTTGCTGAGCAATTTCAGCCTGCAGACGAAGCGGCGCGGTTAGCGTTTGGCCGCCAAACCCCACGTCCGCGATCCACTGCTCGTCCTCAATATCAACCAGCAGCAAACGGTGCGTGCGCGGCGGTAAACTGGCGGGATGAGACAGAATGACCCGCCCCAATAAGCTTCGGACGTTAAAACCGATGTCGCGTAACGCACGTTCAAACAGGCCATTCAGTTCAAAACAGTATCCACCGCGTCGGGCATAAAGCAGTTTCTCCTCTAATGCCGTCTCATCGAGCTGTATTTCACGAGGCAGTAGCACATCCAGATTTTCAAAAGGAATCGCGCAGTTGTGCGCTAAGTGAAGCGTTCTGAGCGCTTCAACCGTAGGAACCCCCAACGGCTGACAATGTAATCGCGTAAAATAAGCATGTAAAAAAGAGGTCATCTGAGGCTTCCATTAACATTAATGCTTGCGTTCGGCACACAGGCTGAGGCGGATATCGCTGCGCAACAGGATACCCTATCCGTGGAATAGCGTTGGATACTTTTGAAAAAAATAAGACAGGCCGGCTACAGCGCCGGAGGTACGTGGGATTTTGGCCTACAAACGGAAATCGGTTCTGAGAATCTCTTTGCGACACGCCGCCAAAATAGCGGCGTGTTAAAATTTTTAACGCCAGCTCAGCGAGTCTGATTTCTAACAAAACTGGCTAAACATAAACGCTTTTTAATAATTGTCCAAATAGTTATGGTAACGATCTTTTATGTCGGCCGCCCGTTGCGCTTTCGCCTCCGGCATGTCGCTGGCCCGATCGGTATAATATTTTAAACTCGGAATGGCGCCTAATGCCTGAGGTAAGGCATTATATGCTGCTATTCGCTCTCTGACGGTTTTATATTTTTCATCAATATCATAATTATAGTACGCTGGCGCTTCTAAAAAGCCCTCTTCCAGTCTCATACAGATATCTTCAAAGGACCCCTTAACCTCAACGGTATGTTCGCCATCCGATATCCTGACGATTGGCTCACGTCCAGCCATCAGCGAGAGTTGTTCGAATGTTAACCTCCGACCATCAGAAAGGTCGACATCTATAGTATACAGCCCATCACACACAGCATCAGCAAGGTGATTATGGATATTCCCTGCATTGGCACAGAACTCCGCAACTTTAGGCGTAACATTGCAACAATGTTCAATTACTCTTGTAAATCCGTAGGCCAGTCCTGCGGTAAGCACCCACAAGATGCCTTTCATGATTTTTGTTGATAATTTATTTTCATAATCTCCTGCAGCAACATGAGGTAGCTTATTTCCTGATAAAGCTCTGGCATAGGTAGAAACTGATGTATATGGCATATCCTGCTCCTTCAAATTTTGCTCAATAGCTTTATATGTCCTACTCCTCTCTCATTATGACGATATGTCAATCAACAAAATTGCTCAAAGGCATATATTTTCAGGAGAAAATGAGAATAACAGGCGCAACGGCCTTATCTTATGCTGCTGCAATATCGTCAGGTAGTTTACCGTTCGAGGTTATATCTATGACCATAAATCCCACAAGTGATTAGCGCTGGTTAATTATTGCGCAACGCAAGCACTGCGGATTTGTGCTGGCGTCTTATCTGGCTGAATCGTGACCACACCGCACCACATCTGACCACACAAATAAACTCGACATTCTCATTTTGTTCTTTCCGTATGTTTTGCGTCATTTAACAATTGCAGGTAGGATGCTCCGCCGGCGGTTTTATCCCTGTCACAGAATCAGGGAAAAGCGGCATTCGCCATTGCAGGCAATCGATTGGTGAGCGCCCGTCGCGGCATAAGGAATTTTTCTGTCAGGACAGGCTATAACAGGTAACGTAATGAAAACACAGACTACGCACGCCGCAGAACAACATGCGGCGAAACGACGCTGGCTGAACGCCCATGAAGAGGGGTATCACAAAGCGATGGGGAATCGTCAGGTTCAGATGATTGCTATCGGCGGCGCGATTGGCACCGGTTTATTTTTAGGTGCAGGCGCCCGATTGCAAATGGCCGGACCGGCACTGGCGCTGGTCTATCTAATATGCGGCATTTTTTCTTTTTTCATTTTACGCGCGCTGGGCGAACTGGTATTGCATCGCCCTTCCAGCGGGAGCTTCGTCTCCTACGCCCGTGAATTTTTGGGTGAAAAAGCGGCCTACGTCGCAGGCTGGATGTACTTTATTAACTGGGCGATGACCGGGATCGTCGATATCACCGCAGTGGCGTTATATATGCACTACTGGGGCGCATTTGGCGACGTTCCGCAATGGGTGTTCGCGCTCGGCGCGTTAACCATTGTCGGTACCATGAACATGATCGGCGTAAAATGGTTTGCCGAAATGGAGTTCTGGTTCGCGCTGATAAAAGTACTCGCCATTGTTATCTTCCTGGTGGTAGGCACGATTTTTCTCGGTACCGGTCAACCGCTTGAGGGTAATGCCACCGGTTTTCACCTGATTACAGATAATGGCGGCTTTTTCCCGCACGGCCTGTTGCCCGCGCTGGTACTGATTCAGGGCGTGGTGTTCGCTTTTGCGTCGATTGAACTGGTCGGTACCGCCGCTGGGGAGTGCAAAGATCCACAGACGATGGTGCCAAAAGCCATCAATAGCGTGATCTGGCGTATTGGTCTTTTCTATGTAGGATCGGTCGTATTGCTGGTTTTGCTGCTGCCGTGGAACGCCTATCAGGCGGGGCAAAGTCCGTTTGTCACCTTCTTTTCTAAACTTGGCGTGCCTTATATCGGCAGTATTATGAATATCGTGGTGTTAACCGCCGCGCTTTCCAGCCTGAACTCCGGGCTTTACTGTACGGGGAGAATTTTACGTTCAATGTCGATGGGGGGTTCCGCGCCGAAATTCATGGCGAAAATGAGCCGTCAGCATGTGCCCTATGCGGGTATTCTGGCGACTCTGGTGGTTTACGTGGTCGGCGTGTTCCTGAATTACCTGGTCCCCTCCCGCGTGTTTGAGATCGTTCTTAATTTTGCCTCGCTCGGCATTATCGCGTCGTGGGCGTTTATCATGGTGTGCCAGATGCGTTTACGCCAGGCGATAAAAGAAGGCAAAGCCGCAGACGTCAGTTTTAAACTGCCCGGCGCGCCTTTTACCTCCTGGCTAACACTGCTGTTTTTACTAAGCGTGCTGGTACTCATGGCGTTTGACTACCCGAATGGAACTTACACTATCGCCTCGTTGCCGCTGATCGCCATTCTGCTGGTCGCCGGCTGGTTTGGCGTGCGACGTCGTGTGGCGGAGATCCATCGCACTGCGCCAGTGACGGCGGATTCGACAGAGAGTGTCGTATTGAAAGAAGAAGCAGCGACATAACATTACCCTTACCCGGCAGCCCCAGGCCTGCCGGGTTTAATGCGCGTTACCGCCAACACCGCATCGCGCCCAATGCTTAGTCAGCCTTAATCAACTGCGCCACATCATTGCTGTTAATTTCCCGCTGGTTGCCTTCCTGATCGGTATAACTGGTCATCCCCGTCTCTTTATCTAACTGCGGCTTACCCTGAGTTACGATCGTTTGCCCATTCTTCGTCGTCATCACATAGTTGGTTGTGCAACCCGCAAGCATAAAAAACATCATGCCCAAACCAGAGCATATAAATAACCTTTTCATATTTTCCTCGTGAATATAATGAGTTAACTACAGCAAAAAGGCAGTGTAATTCTCACAGAATCATCAGGCTATCGGCGGGGTGTAACGAGGCGTATCGGTGCGTTTAAAGAGATGACTGGAGGGGTTTCCCCCTCCATACCCTATTTACAGAGCAATGCGAATAACATCATCCGGCTGCGTCGCTTCCTGTTCACGTGTCGATTTCTGCTTCACGCTGACGTAGAGCGTTTTACCGTCTGCCGATAGCGCCAGGCTATTCGGGTACGTTGGCGTATCGAACGTTTTAACAACGTTATAGGTCTTCGCATCGATCACGCTGACCTGCCCTGCCTGACGGTGCGTCACATACGCCTCGTTACGTGTCGGATTATACAGGACGGCCAAAGAGGCAGGCGCCCCGATTTTGGCAAGAATATTGCCATTACGGGTATCGACAACCAGAACCTCAGTCGCCTTCGAGTCGGTGATAAACGCGCGATGACCTGCGGTATCGAGACTCAGATTAATAAAGAAGTGTTCTTTACCGTCATCCAGCAACTTCTTACGACTGAGAATTTCATTGCTGGCGGCATCGATGGTGATAAATTCGCCATCCGCATTGGTGGTGTACAGGCGTTGCGCTTTACTGTCGAGCGCCAGACCCGTACTCATTTTGCCGGTATTTTCGATCGTCGTTTTCAGCTTGATGGTTTCGCCATCCACTACCCAAATAGCACTCTCTTTACCAACACCGCTAATGTAGATCGTGTTGGTCGCCGCATCGGCAACCAGCTCACGGGACTGTAACGGACGAACCTCTTCAGTACGTTTGCGCGCATCAAGTACCAGACGACCTTTTACATCACCCGTTTTGGCATCAATCGCGGTAACAGCGCTGTTAATGGTATTGCCAAACCACAGCGTTTGGGTCGCGGCATTGATGGTGGCGCCGAACGGCTTGAGATCGTTATGAATCGCTTGCGTGATTTCCAGCGTCACCGGGTCGAGACGATAAACTACGCCGCCTTTATCCAGTTTACGGCTTTGCGATGTAGCCAGCCAGAGCGCGTTTTCTTGCTGACTCCAGGCCATCTCATAAGCGCCTTTGCCTACCGCTTTACGCAGCATGTCTTCCGCCGCCAGCGTGCTAAATGAGGATGCGACGAGGAGCGAACCTAACAATAAAGAACCACGCAGGCGCGGCGAAAAAAGATGACGTAAGTGCATGACGACTCCCTTTGATAAAAACGTGTATAGCTGCTTCACACTACTTCGCTGCGCGGGATCTTCGTTCCGCACTTATTATAAGTTGAGAATAATAATCATTATTTATCAGAAAGTGGAGCTTTTCCTCGCCTGCGAATGTCATGGCTCTTAAATACCGCACATTTTCTTAACTTAATGTGCGATTAAAATTTCAAAACTTTACATATTGACTACCCTTAATGTCACGTTTTCCGTTGATACGCTTACATTTATCCGGCATTTTCATGAAAATTATTTCCGTTAGACAGCGACTTTATCCCGCCCTCTTATTGCCTCTGACCTTCTCCCCGGTCCTTCAGGCCGCCAGCGCGCCCAATGAACAAACCATGATAGTCACCGCAACGCCGCAAACCGTATCCGAACTGGATACACCTGCCGCCGTTAGCGTCATTGAGGGAGAAGACATGCGTCTGGCGACGCCGCGCGTCAATTTATCTGAGTCTTTAACCAGCGTCCCGGGATTGCAGGTGCAGAACCGGCAGAACTACGCGCAGGATCTGCAAATCTCTATCCGCGGATTTGGCTCGCGTTCCGCCTTTGGCGTGCGCGGCATTCGTCTGTATGTTGATGGCATTCCCGCCACCATGCCGGATGGGCAAGGCCAGATTTCGAATATTGATATTAACAGCATACAAGACGTTGAAGTGTTACGCGGCCCTTTCTCAGCGCTATACGGCAATGCTTCCGGCGGCGTGATAAATGTCACCACCGAAACCGGCAGACAGCCGCCTACCCTTGAGGCCAGCAGCTACTACGGCAGTTATGGAAGCTGGCGCTATGGGCTAAAAGCCACGGGCGCGATGGGTGACGGCACACAGCCAGGCGACGTGGATTACACGGTATCGACTACCCGTTTCACCACCCACGGCTACCGCGATCACAGCGGCGCGCGAAAAAATCTGGCTAATGCCAAACTGGGCGTGCGCCTTGACGAGGCCAGTAAACTCTCGCTGATTTTTAATAGTGTGGACATTAAGGCGGACGATCCCGGCGGACTTACCGAATCTGAATGGAAAGCCGATCCGCAACAGGCGCCGCGCGCTGAACAGTACAATACGCGTAAAACCATCAAACAAACTCAGGCAGGATTGCGTTATGAACGTCAGCTCAGCGCGCAGGATGATATCAGCGTGATGGCCTACGCCGGAGAGCGGGAAACCACGCAATACCAGTCTATTCCCCTGGTGGCACAGCTAAAACCAGCCCAGGCTGGCGGCGTAATTACACTGCAACGCCACTATCAGGGCATTGATTCCCGCTGGACTCACCGGGGAGAATTAGGTGTGCCGGTCACCTTCACTGGCGGATTAAATTATGAAAACATGAGCGAAAACCGCAAGGGTTACAATAACTTCCGCCTCAACAACGGCACCCCTGAGTTTGGGCATAAAGGCGATTTACGCCGGGATGAGCGTAACCTGATGTGGAATGTCGATCCTTATCTGCAAACCCAGTGGCAGCTTACGCAAAAACTCTCGCTGGATGCTGGCGTGCGCTACAGTTCCGTGTGGTTCGATTCTAACGATCACTATATCGCGCCCGGCAATGGCGATGACAGCGGCGACGCCAGCTATCACCACTGGCTACCCGCCGGATCGCTAAAATATGCGTTAACTGACGCCTGGAATCTCTATCTTGCTGCCGGTCGCGGATTTGAAACTCCCACAATCAATGAGCTTTCTTATCGCGCTGACGGCCAAAGTGGGTTCAACTTTGACCTCAAACCGTCGACCAATGATACGGTGGAAGTCGGCAGTAAAACGCGGATTGGCAATGGCTTGTTGACCGCCGCGTTATTTCAAACCGATACCGATGATGAAATTGTCGTCGCCAGCAGTATGGGAGGACGCACTACCTACAAAAACGCTGGCAAAACACGCCGCCAGGGCGCAGAACTCTCGTTGGACCAGCGCTTCGCCGGCGACTGGCGGGTGAAAGCATCATGGACCTGGCTGGATGCGACCTATCGCAGTAACGTTTGTCAGGGGCAAAACTGTGATGGAAACCGGATGCCCGGCATCGCACGTAATATGGGATTCGCCTCATTAGGTTTTATCCCGGATGAGGGGTGGTACGCCGGAACAGACGTTCGCTATATGGGCGATATCATGGCCAATGATGAAAATACCGCCAAAGCGCCTTCGTATACCGTTGTTGGACTAAATACAGGGTATAAATTTAATTACAGTCAGCTTACCGTCGATATTTTTGGGCGGGTAGATAATCTATTTGATAAAGAATATATCGGTTCAGTGATCGTTAATGAATCTAATGGCCGATATTATGAGCCAGCGCCAGGGCGTAACTATGGCGTGGGGATTAATCTGGCATGGCAATTTGAATAAATATCCGGCAAATATCCGGCAATAGCGGGGAATCCCCGCTATTGATAAGTCATAGTTACATGAAGTACTGATTTTTAATCGTCGCTACGTTTTGTTGCAAAACGTTCTGTAGGCAATGGCGACTGGCTTCTTTATCACCAGTCACTAACGCATTAAGCAATTTTCTGTACAGATTAACGCCGTTTTGATAATCATCAAGTTTAAAATTATCATATAAAAAATGCAGGCTTGGCCCCAGGCGTACCCATAATTGCTCGATCATGGCATACAGCGTTGGCATATCCGCGTAGTGGTAGATCTCAAAGCGGAATGCGCGGTTGGCCAAAAGAATTTTCTCCATAACGCCACTTTCCAGCGCCTGTTGAAATTCATCTAATAGCGCATTCAGCGTCTGCTCGCGATCCGGAGTAATCTTACCCGCAGCGGCGACCACCGCCATCTCCTCCAGGGCAGTACGAATCGTATTAATTTCCAGCAAACTTTCCAGCGAGATCTCCGGCACCATAAACGCCTGTGCTGGCGCCACCGCCAAAGCACTGGAAGAGACCAGCCTTAACAGAGCCTCACGCACCGGCGTAATACTGACGCCTAACTCTTGAGCGATATTTTTAGTGATAAGCCTTGCGCCTGGTTTTAATGCGCCAATAGACAATTGATGCTTTAACCGATTTTCAACCTGTGTGGTCAGGCTTATATGTTGTGTTTTTTCCGTACCCGGCATTTTCCTTCCTTCACCTCTTGGCAGAACAACATCGCAATCGAGTCCCGAAGAAGTTTCGGAACTTAATTGTAAAAAAGATAATCCAGGCCTGAACGGCCAAATAAATAAAAGTGATAATTTACTTGCGTGATATTCTCATCTTTTACAACAATACAGGTTTCTTTATGGCAACCGTTTTATCTCCGTCATTCCTTCATGTATCGAGATTTTTGACCGGTTCAGGCCGCTGAGGGAGATAAGCTGCCCCACCGCGATCTGAATGATGAATATAAGTAAAGCCGGAATTTTAAAATTTGCACATTTTTATGGCGACATAATGCCGCCATTTTTTCTTTACGCATCGTCCGCTAAACGTATCACGACTTTGCCAAAGTTCTTCCCCGCCAGCAGCCCCATAAACGCTTCTGGCGCATTTTCCAGCCCATCAGTAATCTGCTCCCGGTAATGTATTTTCCCTTCTTTGATCCAACGCCCCATTTCTTGCTGAAACTCATGTATCCGGTGACCATAGTCCTGGTTGATGATAAAACCTTGCAGGCGAATACGCTTTTTAAGTAATGTTGCCATCAGCAGAGGCAGTCTGTCTGGACCGTCCGGCAACGCTGTCGCATTGTAGCCGCTGACCAGACCGCAGAGCGGAATCCGCGCCGACGTATTCAGTAGCGGTAAGACGGCGTCAAAGACTTTACCACCGACATTCTCATAATAGATATCGATACCCTGCGGGCAGGCCTGCGCAAGCTGTTGTGGGAAATTATCAGCGTGATGATCAAGGCACAGATCAAATCCCAAAACGTCTGTCGCATGACGGCATTTTTCCGCGCCGCCAGCAATACCCACGACCCGGCAGCCCTTCAGCTTGCCAATTTGCCCAACCGTTGCGCCTACGGGGCCGGTGGCGGCGGCGACAACCAGCGTTTCGCCCTCTTTCGGCTGGCCGATATCCAGTAACCCCATATAGGCGGTAAACCCCGGCATTCCTAAAATCCCCAGCGACCAGGAAGGATGTTGCGGATTATCACCCAGCTTTACCAACCCTTCGCCATCTGAAATGTCATAATCCTGCCAACCATTGTAACTCAACACCCATTCGTCTGGTCGGTAATCAGGATGGTTTGACGCGACAACGCGACTAACCGTACCGCCAACCATAACGCAGCCAGGTTCAACAGGCGGCGCATAAGAGGGTTCATCGCTCATGCGGCCACGCATATAAGGGTCGAGTGATAAAAAAACGGTACGCAATAGCACCTGCCCTTCACCGGGCGTCGCGACGTCATCTTCTTCGAGGCGGAAGTTATCCATCTGCGGCGCGCCGTGGGGACGCGAGGCCAAAACCCAACGACGATTTCGGTTGGTCTGTTGCTTCATTCTATTCTCCTCATGCCTGGCATAATCCATCAATAATAGTCGAACATTAGCTTTCTGAGGGAGTTAAACACTCTCAGATATCAGGCTGTGCGCTTTTATGAACGACTTTCTTCCCCTCCTCGCTAAACATGAATTCTTGCGCTAATTCGTTGATTTATGCCGCCTTCAATAGTATTTCTAACACTATCGTAAACATTCCCTGGGGTTCCCTATGACGATTCGCTTTGCCGATAAAGCAGACTGCGCCGCGATTACCGAAATCTATAACCATGCGGTATTACATACTGCGGCCATCTGGAACGATCGGACGGTCGATACGGATAACCGCCTTGCCTGGTATGAGGCCCGTCAATTGCTGGGCTATCCGGTGCTGGTAAGCGAAGAAAATGGCGTAGTGACTGGCTATGCATCATTTGGCGACTGGCGCAGTTTTGACGGTTTTCGCTATACCGTCGAGCACTCGGTTTATGTTCATCCGGCGCACCAGGGGAAAGGACTGGGGCGAAAACTGCTCAGCAGACTGATCGACGAAGCCCGACGCTGCGGCAAGCATGTGATGGTGGCCGGTATTGAGTCACAGAATGCCGCCTCAATACGCCTGCATCATTCGCTGGGATTTACCGTCACCGCGCAAATGCCGCAGGTCGGCGTAAAATTTGGCCGTTGGTTAGATCTTACGTTTATGCAGCTCCAGCTTGATGAACACGCCGCGCCGGACGCCTGCTGATGAACCAGTCGCTGACGCTTATCTTTTTGATCGCCGCCGGCGTCGGGCTGGTGGTACAAAACAGTATTATGGTGCGTATTACGCAGACATCATCGACGATTCTGATCGCTTTGCTGTTGAACTCGCTGGTAGGGATCGTTTTATTTGTGACGATATTGTGGTTTAAGCAAGGCGCTGCGGGTTTCGGCGAGCTGGTCGCCAGCGTTCGCTGGTGGGCATTGATCCCCGGTCTGCTGGGGTCATTTTTTGTATTTGCCAGCATTAGCGGGTATCAGAACGTTGGCGCCGCGACGACTATCGCGGTACTGGTCGCCAGCCAGTTAATCGGCGGACTGGCGCTGGATATCGCGCGTAGCCACGGCGTCACGTTACGCGCAATGGTCGGGCCGGCGTTTGGCGCGCTGTTGCTGGTCATTGGCGCATGGCTGATTGCGAAGCGCCAGTTTTAATGGGTTACAGGATCGTGCCGCCTTTGGTGAGCTGCTCGCGGCGCGCGTCCCGATCTTCTTGATATTGCCTGCCGTGATGCGCGATAGCCGTGCGTAAACGCTGCTGCTGCACATAACGATCTTCGCGACGTAATTCAGCGTCATCGCTCAAGGCAATCAGCAATTCATTCATATGGGCAATTACGCTCTCCGCAATGGCGGCATCCACGCGGGCGCTCACTTCCTCCAGGTGCGACATAAGCTCTCCTACTCTTTATTCTGTAACAGCATGATTCGCCTATTATACGCGTTATTGTCGCCCGATGCGGTAATTCGCCGCCGCCCTCCTGATTTAACTTACGTCAAGTGAAAACACGGGGCTTAATAGACCGAGAATTCGCGCCTTTTTGCCTTTCTTCCGCCGTTTGCTTGCGTATAGACCCCGTAAAGTAGACGCGTGAAGAAGTCTAAGGGATAACAACGTGGCAAAATCTCTCTTGCGCAGCGGCAATCTGGATGATTATCAGGCCGTGGGCGGCGGCGGTCAGGCCGTATTTGAATCAGCATTGCAAATTCGCGAAACGCTTCGTCTGCGTAAACAGCAGGCGATGGTTGACTGTCTGGCGATTCCGCAACTTAACGATAATGGCGATCGGGTTGACTGGTATTCGCCGATTGAAGGTCAGGCGATAGCGTGGAAAGCGGCTGACGAAGAGACACGTTCTCGGGCTTTACGTTATTTAGCCAGCACTTTTGAAAGCGCGGCTGCACTCAGTCGCAAAAGTCTGCAATCCGGTAAAACAGCGCTTCAGCTATTTGGATCGCTACTTGAGAAAGCGACGCAATTTCCCGGCGAAAATCATGTTTTCCTGGTTAACGGCAAACCGGTTATCACCTTCTGGGGATTCGTTAATCTCAACGAAAATACACGCGATGATGTGCTGGACTGCCTGCGGATAACCGAGGCAATCCCCGACATCCCTCTGGTCGAGCCGGAGCCCGAAGAAAAGCCGCTGGTAGAGGCGGCGTTTAGTCAGGCGGATGAACCCTTGTTAACGTCTGTCATTGAGCCGCCGAAAATGCCGGAGGAACCTGTTGCGCCGCCCGTTATCGTTAGCGAGCCGAAGCCGGCCACACCCATCCCGGTTGCTGAGGCGAAAAGAGCTCGCCGTCTACCGCTGTGGAGCTTACCTGTCGCTGCCGTGGTTATCGCCGCCGTCGCCACGCCTTTTTTCTGGCCATCTTCATCCGTTGACGGGGCCTCTCCTGTTCGCGCCGCGCCTGTCGCTACCGCGAAAACTGACGTTACCCCATTGCCTGAACTCACCGCGCATTTGCCGCTGCATCGCGCTGAGGTGACGCCCGCCCCCAAAGTGGCGCCGCTGCCGGAAGCGCCTGTTATTATTGCCGCTATCCCCAAGGACGCGCTGGTGATGGACAGTACGCAGATGAAGCTTGGAACCACGCGCTTTTTAAACGGTAGCTGGCGGGTCAGCGTGGATGTCAAAGATCCGATTACCGGCAAGCCGCCCTCTCTGCGTTATCAGATCCAAAATAACAAAGGTATCGCGCGCGTAGTACATGGCGATAACGTGGTTTGTCGGGCGGAAATTTTCTCTGGTCTGCATCAAACGGGCGAGCTGATGATTAAAAGTCGCGGCAATGCGCGCTGCACCGACGGTTCACGTTATCCGATGCCGGAAATTACCTGTAAAGCAGGCGTCAATGACGTCGCAACCTGTACCGCCCGTTATGGCGACCACGCGGCAATTCCGTTGACGTTTAAAAAGATAGGTGCCTGATTTTATGTTGGTCAATCTGTGTGATTACAAACAGAGCGTCACGCTCATTGCAAACAGCGGCGTCCAGTTTCTTGATTTTGGCTTAACGCCGCAAGAGTCGGCCCACTACGGACGTTTTGTGCGCAAAACGGCAAACGGTCCGCTACTGCGCCTCGATTTTGATCTGACCAGCGGGCGCTACACGTTGCCAGGACGTGCTGGCGGCCAACCCGAAGTCGTGAAACCGGAAAGCACTCAGACGCTGCACTATTCTCTGGATGTACTCGACGGAATCTGGCTCCCCCTGCCGTTCCTGCGTTTTAATCCGCCGCGTACCTTTATTGACGGGCCGGATAACTGGGCGCGCATTCAGGTACGTAAACTCAGCGAGCCAGATAGCGTCGGAAACACACACCGCATCACCCTCGCCTTCGACAGTCAGCTGGCAAAAAATATGCCTGCGGCGTTGGCGCCTTGCGAAAACGATCTGCTCAATGGCACACGTTTTGCGCTCGCCTGGCGCGATGAAGAAGTTGCCGATTTTCTTGACCAGACATGGATTGACGGCTGGCTGCGCGAGTCGTTTCTTCAGTATGCCTCACAGGTGGAAAACCGTTCGGAACAGGCCATACAACAAGCGCTGCGTAGCTTTGAGTATCAGGCGCACTGGTTGAATTTACTGACGCTGTTAGGCGAACAGCTTACGGTGCCGGAAGTAAAGTTTGTGACACATACGTTAAGCACGCCCGCAATCCCGGTCGATCTGATTCTGGATGTCGGCAATACGCATACCTGCGGCGTCTTGATCGAGGATCATGGCGATGCGAATGACGGGTTACGCCAGACGGCAGAGCTTCAGGTGCGTTCTTTAAGCGAGCCGCAGTATCTGAACGATCCTTTATTTACCAGCCGGGTAGAATTCTCAGAAGCGCGCTTTGGCAAGCAACACTTTTCTGTCGAAAGCGGACGAGACGACGCCTTTGTCTGGCCTTCCATTGTGCGTGTGGGCGACGAGGCTCGCGCCCTTGCTATGCAGCGTGTGGGCACCGAAGGCAGCAGCGGTATCTCCAGCCCGCGCCGCTACCTGTGGGATGAAACCCCCGCCTTGCAGGACTGGCGTTTTAGCCAGATCCACGGTAAAACGCAGCGCGAACCGCTTGCCACCGCGTTTCCGCTGATGAATCTGATGAACGACGACGGACAGCCGTTATTCCGCCTGCCGCATGAAGAAAGGCTACCGGTTTTTTCGCCGCAATACAGCCGTAGCACCTTGATGACGCATATGTTGTGCGAAATTCTGGCTCAGGCGCTGGGGCAAATTAACAGCGTCGCCACCCGGCTGCGACTCGGCTTTCCCGCCTCGCCGCGCCAGCTACGCACCCTGATTTTAACGCTGCCTTCCGCTATGCCGAAACAGGAGCGAGAAATTTTCCGCCAGCGAATGTTTGAAGCGCTGGCGCTGGTCTGGAAAGCCATGGGCTGGCATCCGCAGGATGAGGATTTCACCACGCCTAAGCAGCGTGAAAAAAGCGTGGTGCCGGTACCAGAAATACAGATGGAATGGGACGAAGCAAGTTGCGGCCAACTGGTATGGCTTTATAACGAAGCCATTTCGCATTACGCCGGGCGTACCGAATCCTTTTTTAATGCACTCGCCAGACCGGATCGCCAGCCTGAACCCGGCGTCGTCCCCGGGCGCGCATTGCGCGTGGCATCGATTGATATCGGCGGCGGCACGACGGATATGGCGATCGTTCACTATCAGTTAGATGACGGCGTAGGGGCCAATGTAAAAATTACGCCTCATCTCCTGTTTCGCGAAGGTTTTAAAGTCGCCGGGGACGATCTGCTATTGGATATTATCCAACGCTGCGTACTCCCTTCCCTGCAAACGGCGTTGCAACGAGCAGGCGTTACGGATGCCGCCGCCCTGCTGGCGACCTTATTTGGCGATTCGGGACGAATTGATACTCAGGCCATTTTGCGCCAGCAAACGGCGCTGCAATTATTTATGCCGCTGGGCCACGCGGTACTTTCCGCCTGGGAGCAAAGCGACATTAACGATCCGTTTGCCGGTTTACATGCGACATTTGGCGATCTGCTAATCCGCCGCCCAACGAGCAACGTGATGAACTATATCCAGCAGGCGATCGATCATGCCTTACCGTCTGGTTCGCCGACATTTGATATATTCAATGTGCCGTTGCAAATTCAGTTTAGCCAGCTTCAGGAGGCTCTGCTGGCCGGCCAGTTTACGCTGACAACGCCGCTTCATGCGGTCTGCGAAGCGATCTCCCACTATCACTGCGATATCTTGCTGGTGACGGGGAGACCGACCTGTTTACCCGGCGTACAGGCGCTCATCCGGCACTTACAACCGGTGCCGGTTAATCGCATTGTGTGGATGGATAAGTATCAGGTACATGAATGGTATCCCTTCAGTCAGCAAGGGCGTATCGGCAATCCAAAATCCACTGCTGCGGTGGGCGCGATGTTATGCAGCCTGGCGCTGGACTTACGTCTGCCGCGATTCAATTTTAAAGCGGCTGATATCGGCGCGTATTCGACTGTGCGTTATCTCGGCGTACTGGATAATACCGTTAATACGCTTCGCGATGAAAACATCTGGTATCACGAGATCGATTTGGATAAACCCGGCGCAACGCTGGACGCTCGCCTGCATTTTCCGCTACGCGGCAACGTGACGTTGGGCTTTCGTCAACTGGCGAACAGTCGCTGGCCGGCAACCCCACTCTATTGCCTGAGCATTAATTCCGCTGAACTGGCGAAAACCATCGCAGGCGACGGCGTACTGAATGTGCGACTGAAATTACGCGGCAGTAGCAAAGATAGCGCCCCGGAATCGTTCATATTAAGTGATGCCTGGCTCCAGGACGGGACGCCGGTCGCCGCCGATGCGCTGACATTAAAATTGAATACGCTGGCTGACCGTCGCCACAGCGGCAGCCACTACTGGATAGATAGCGGGAGTGTATACCTGAAATGACAAAACCGTTAAACGCCACCCAGGCTGTTATCGAGTGGGTTAACAACACGCGCCGTTACGCAACGCGGCTGGATGACGAAGCCGACGCTCTGCTGGCGCAACTTACGCTTGCCGCGGCGGATGAGTCAGCGCTTAACGCCGCCTGCGCATCACATGGCTGCGTCGGTCTGTACGGGTATGCGCAATCCGCAAAAGCGCATCTGCTAACGACGCTATGCGGTAACGAGAATGGCAAGCTGGAAATTATCACGCCGGACCGTGACTATGATTATTTCAGCCACATCAATCCGGGTCATGCGCCAGCGAATATGGCTATTCGCTTTACGCGCGACATTTTTTCAAACGAGAGCGGCTGGCCGTTGCGCCTGCGCTTGATCAGTGAAGCCGAACTGGTGCAGATCTTTATTGCCTGGACCAGCTCGTCCCCCGTTTGTCGCCAGGTCGAAAAATCCATTATCACATCACGCCTGGAGAAATGGCAATCGCTTCGCCAACCGCAGCCCGTCCCCGGCGTTACCGCTGAAGAGGTAGCGACCATCGCGAGTTTCTGGCGCTCTTGTCTTCCGTCCGCCAGACAACATATTGATGATGCGACATGGCAACACTTTGCCTCGCTCTTGCCTGCGCTGGATCTCACGACACGGGCGCACGCCTGGGCATTACTGTGGGGAGAGCAACCGGAGATCACCCAGCAATGGCTGGCGCTGGCGCATATGTTGCAACAAACCAGCCATGCCGGGGAACTGGCGGCGCCGCTCAGCCTGCTGGTCGATCATTTTGGCTTACCGGCGGAAAACTTCCTGACGCAAATGGCGCTAACCGCCAGCGATACGCAAAGCGATGTGGTGGTGCATCCGGTTAAGGAAGGCCGACTGCTCAATGCGGTCAGCCTTTCGCTTGATTCTCTGGCGCTGCTTACCCGCGAACTGGTGCTAACCGTTGAAAACAGCGTACTGGATAATGTTGATTTACTGGATATTCCGGTCGCGCCAGACAGTCATCCTCATCCGTTATGGCGGGCGAAATTAGGCTGGATGCTGGCCCATTACCGTCAACAGGTACAGCCCGATGTTCTGGTAATTTGCAATGCTCTGGCATCTCGCTCGCAAACATCCGCCGCCGCCCGTCACTTACTGGAGTGGGTTAACGCCACGCAGCCGCAGCATGAATCAGCGTTACCCGGCGTCGTCTGGGCTATTACTCCACAGGATGCCCGTTTTGCCACCCAGCAAAATCTGGATGAAGCCGTCCAGCAGTTGATGGGTAAACCTGGAGTGCATTGGGGAACGTTGCAGGCGCTGGATAAACACAGTATGCAGCGTTTGGTGGAGTGGTTATCGCAGGCGACATCGGCACCACAGCGACAGGCGCGCTTACAGGCGTTACGCGAACAACTGCGAGGCCGCGTGCGCGATCTGTTACCGATGTTTGATGACGCGCAGCTACCGGTTGAAACCGTGATCCGGCGTCTTCAGGCCCAGGCCGCCAGACATGGCGACCTGCTGGCCGGGCTGTTACCGCCGGTACAGAACTTCGAAGCGTTGCTGCGCACCCGACAGTCGCGAGAAGAACAGGTCAGCGGTTTATTTAATGACGCGATCGATCTCTTTGCCGACGAACCAACGCGCGCTTCAGCGTCAGAAGGTCATGAAACAGGCTACCAGGCGCACAAAATGTGGATCAATCATCTGCGCCAGTGGGCCCACTGCCGGGATAATGCGCAGCGTCTGGGGCTGGAACCGCAGATGCTCAACGCCGTGGCGGAGATTTTAATTACCGCCAGCTATCGCCTCGGTTTACCTCAGCAGTTACAGAAAACCATGCAGCGTGAAGAGGTGAGCGGTGCGCAACTCCATGCCATCATTGGTAACTTCATCGCCTGGCTCGGCTACGCAAATATCGAGGAGGCCCAACGCCCGGCCAGCCGCGTTCAGAAAGGCGCAGCCATTTTCGCCGCAACGCCGCGTTCGACAATGTTGCGTCTAACAAAGCTTGACGAACAGCCCGTTCACGCCGCCAGCCGCTATGTCTATGACTGGCTTGTTGCGCTGTATACCCTGGCCAATGAGAACGCAGGATATCGGCATCCGCAGGACGTTACCGACGTAGACAGAGAGCAATTAATTGCCCTGATAGCCTGACCTGGCGGAAAAACCATGCCCGGTAACCTGTATCGGGCTTGAGGTCAGAAAAGCGAAAACAGCAATGCGACGGGGAAACTTATCGGCCATGTCGCGCCAACCAAAAAGGCGCTCAGGAAACGAATTCGTTTTTTGTCATGAGTCAAAAACCAGGTGATCAGGGATGATATCACCGCCATGACGGCGTAAAAAATTAATATCTTTTGAAAGAGGGTCATATCAGGCATCCGCGCCAACCAGAGGAAAAAACGCGCGCAATATGCTCTTTTTATTCGACACACATCAAGGTTTATCAGCCTTAACAGCAAAACGTTCTCAATGCACGGCTCCGCTCACAGAATATCCTGTTTACGTATTATTGCGGATCTCGCCAACCCGTACTATACCCATAGGGGTTATGATGAAAGGTGGCGAAAATGAATGTTTCCAGTAAAACCGTCGTGCTGATTAATGTCTTTGCTGCTGCAGGACTTTTGGGTCTGATCTCGTTGAGATTCGGCTGGTTTGCTTGAGGTGTTCAACCTTTGAGTACTTGCTGCGCATGTTGGCGGGGAGGTCCCCCTTTCCGCCAACACCCGCCTATTTTTTCATGATTTTTCTGAACAGTAAATGATCCTTAATGCTTAACCATGATGTGGCGGACAAGAGTGTAGTCTTCCAGACCATACAATGACATATCTTTGCCGTATCCCGACTGTTTTTGCCCTCCATGCGGCATCTCGCTAACCAACATGAAATGGGTATTAATCCAGGTACAGCCATACTGCAATCTGGCGCTAAGCCGGTGCGCCCGCCCGACGTCCTGAGTCCAGACGGAGGATGCCAGACCATAGCGAGAATCGTTGGCCCACCTCAGAACCTGATCTTCATCATCAAAGACGGTTATACTGACCACCGGGCCGAAGACCTCGCGTTGCACGATGGCATCTTCCTGTTTTGCGTCTGCCAGCAACGTCGGAGCGAAATAGTAACCTTTACCTTCCGTTTGACTTCCGCCAGTAATCACACGGATATGGCTGAGGGCCTTCGCCTCCTCTACAGCCGCTGTGACGCGCTTCAGGTGCGCCAGCGAACTTAACGGCCCCAGCTCTGTCGACTCATCCTCCGGCGCGCCTATTTTCAGGCTGCTCACCGCGTTCCCTAGCTTTTCGACCAGCGCATCATAGATACCGCGCTGCGCGTATATACGGCACGCCGCAGTACAATCCTGTCCGGCATTATAGAAACCAAAAGTCCGGACGCCCTGCGCCACCGCATCCAGATCGGCGTCATCAAAAACAATTACCGGGGCTTTACCACCGAGTTCCATATGCGTACGTTTTATCGCTGGCGCAGTATGGCGCAGAATATGCTCCCCGGTCGCGATAGAACCGGTTAAAGAGACCATGCGTACTTTTTCATGGCCGGTCAATACATCGCCAACAGTTTGCCCTCGTCCGAACAGGACATTGAGCACCCCCGGCGGAAAGATATCCTTCGCCAGCGCGGCAAGTTTAAGCGCCGTCAGCGGCGTGATTTCAGAAGGCTTAATCACCACGCAGTTACCTGCCGCCAGCGCTGGCGCCAGCTTCCAGGCCGCCATCATGAGCGGATAATTCCACGGCGCGATAGAGGCAACCACGCCAATCGGATCCCGGCGGATCATCGACGTATGTCCTTCCAGATATTCGCCCGCCGCCAGCCCACTCAAACAACGGGCCGCGCCGGCAAAAAAGCGAAAGACATCCACGATTGCCGGAATTTCATCATTAATTACGCAGTGCAAAGGCTTACCGCAGTTTTGCGATTCAAGCCGGGCGAACTCAAGGGCGTTTTGCTCGATGCTGTCCGCCAGTTTTAACAGACATTCCGCCCGTGCTTTGGGTGTGGTCTGCCCCCATTCGGCAAACGCGCTATCGGCGGCCAGCACTGCGGCGTCAACCTGCGCGGGCGACGCTTCCGCAATCTCAAGTATGACCTCGCCTGTCGCCGGGTTATAAACAGACTGCCTTTCTCCCTCGCCGTCCACCAGCACGCCATTAATCAGTAATTGATATTGCATAGCATTTTCCCATATCGTCATTAATCGATTTCCGGCGAACGGGCCGCCGCTTTCCTAAAAATAGACGGCGCGCCAGATGCTCACCCGGCACACTCGGGAAATTTAGTCAGGTTGTGAGCTGACACGCATTCCACCTCACACAAGGCTTTTAGCGCTCAGCATCTCGCGAATCAGGCTGCCAAGCTGTTTTACGGCCTGTTCTTCCCGTTCTCCCCAATGCCATGCGGTGTTAAAACGAAAGAAACGCGTCCAGGCGCCGGACGTTGAAAACATTTTCCCCGGCGCGATACTGATAAGGTGTTCAAGCGCTTTGGCGCTAAGTTCACCGGCATCAAGCTGCTCAGGTAGCTCCAGCCAAAGAAAATAACCGCTATCGTTATGGTGAATTTTTACTTCCGCCGGGAGATGGCGCAAAAGGGTTTGCCAGGCTTGCTGTTTACGTTCGGCAAGCTGCCTTCGCAATCGACGCAGATGCGCGTCATATCGACGTGTCGAGAGATAATCCACTAACGCCAATTGCATGGGGGAACTGGTGGATAATGTGCTCATTAACTGCAAACGCTGAATTTGTCTGGCATGGCTTCCTCCCGCAACCCAGCCAATGCGAAAACCGGGAACCAGACATTTGGAAAAAGACGAACAATGCAACACGGTATCGTCGCGATCCCATGCTTTGGCGGGCAGAGGTTTCTCGCGGCCAAAGTAGAGTTCGCTATAAACATCGTCTTCAATTAGCATCACGTTATGGTGCGTGAGTAACGCAACCAGCCGCGCTTTTTTCTCAGCACTCAGCGTGAACCCTAACGGATTCTGGCTGTTGGTCATTAACCAGCACGCTTTCACCGGATATTCCTGTAACGCCTGTTCCAGCGCCATAAGATCGATACCTTCTTTAACATCGGTGGGTATCGACAACGCTTTCAGGCGCAATCGCTCCAGGGCCTGTAGCGCACCGTAGAAACAGGGGTTCTCCACCACCACCCAGTCTCCCGGCGCCGTCACTGCTTGTAAACTAAGATTCAACGCTTCCAGCGCGCCAGCGGTAATGACGATCTCGTCAGGAGAAACGGTAATCCCCTGCTGCGCGTAACGGCGTGCTATTGCATAGCGCAATTCTGCATTACCTGGCGGCAAATTTTCGATGACGCTCATTGCCGTCGCGGTTTTACTGACCTGCGCCAGAGATCGGTTCAATTGCGGCAAGGGAAACAGACGCGGATCGGGAAACGCTGAAGCAAAAGGCACCACTGAGGTATCACGGCTGGCCTGCAGCATCTCAAAAATATAGGTATTGATATCTACGGCTTCATCCCGAATAACGTGCGCTGCCGTCGCGACTGACCGACAAACCGGATGCGGCGCGACATAATAACCGGATTGCGGACGGGCGATAATCCGTCCCTGACTTTCCAGCAACTGGTACGCATGACCGACAGTCATAAAACTCATGCCGCTACTGGCGACCTGCTCCCTCAGCGAGGGTAATCGATCGCCGGGCTGCCAAACGCCAGAGGCGATTTGTTCTCTAATTTGCTCCGCCAGACGTTGATATTTTTTCATTATTCGTTCTCATTGAGCGCTGCTTGCAGGTGGCAACCGCAGTGTATATCAGTTGTTAAAATTAACAACGATTTGCTAACTGTTATGGTGCTTTCCAACAGGCGTAATGATTAGATTTCGCAACAAAACGCCGTTTCAGGGTCTCTGCTTAACGGGAAAGTCAAACCAGGTGTTCGGGTATGGTTCATGAGTAAGGGAGAAGTGCCACCATTCAGTATCCAGTGGCGTAAAGCCCGCATCACGCATCAATGTTTGTAATAACAACCTATTTGCGCGTTGCTGAGCGGTAAGCATGGCATTATCGGGATGGGATAACGGACTAAAACAGTCAAAGCCGGTACCAAAATCCAAACTATTATCTGGCGAGCGTTGCGCCGCGGACGCAGTACAATTCACCAGTGGTCGTCCGGGATGGTATATCGGTATTTTACTGTCGAGTGGAACAATTGTTAGATCAAGCGTACTTCCCCGACTGTGGCCGGATCTGGCGGCAAGATAACCTTCCTCAAACAGACGCTTTTTCTCTACTTGCGGATAAAATTCGTTTTTCATTTGGTTTTGAGAAGGATCTTTGGCCCACGCGATAAAGTCATTCACTGCGCTTTGCGGACGGTAGCAATCATATATTTTTAAGGTAAGTCCGAAGGGGCGTAAACGATCGGCGACCTGCTTCACTGCGTTCGCGGCTGGTCGTGTTAACAGGCAAACAGGCGCGTTATAGCCTTTAATGGGGCGACCAACAAAGTTATGGGAAGTGAAGTATCGCATGTCTACCTGTACGTCGGGGGCGACCGTAGTAATATCGACAAAGTCTTTTGGCTGGTGGAGATCAATATGGTTTTCAGCTGACATTGCCTGAACGGACAACAGGCTGAACAGGAGGAAAGAAGATACGCATTTTACCATATGTTACACCTCGCGAGAGTCACAGGGGTGATTATGTATTTGAGCAGGTAAAGATTAGCGGACAGCGCTTAAACAGATGGTTAAAATAAACATCATTCCCCCCTGTAATCTGTGCCTTATCACAAACGGAGAGGTTATATTTTGCTTATATGACCATTACGCCGCCTGTTCTATACCCAAAATAATTCGAGTTGCTTAAAGGCGGCAAGGGAATGAGTCCCAGGAGCACAGATAACGATGTGTTTTCACAAAGGCGAGTCTACCTGACCAGAAAGGTTATTTGATAATCAGTAGTACAGTTGTTGTCGCCTTCCATAACTAAATAACATTGTTTCGCCAAAGATAAGACCACTATATAGTCAGGAAGGCAATTAGTGAGGAACGCGTCGATTGTCGGCGATAATGCATCTGAAATTACGATTCACCGCAGTTGTTCAAACACATAGAATCCCCCTCGAACCGAGATAATTCGGTCTGCTGCTCATAGCCATTATTCAGTAAGAACGCAGGTTGCAGCGGCGGATCAGGGGCGTGAAGAAAAATCCTGAGCCCCAAACTTTTTGGACAAGCGCTGAACCTGCCGTATACTTTTACTTAACGTACACTCCGCCATAAAAATAAACCCTGCGATGATACCGTAATGCCATAGGCATAACTTAAGGATATGCCATAAATCAAGCGAAGCATGATTTAACTTCTCAGTGATTGCGATAGTCTGTACAAATATTATGGGATGAAATAATAAGACGCCTAACAAAAATATCCCTGCTACGATCATGGCGAGTAACTGAAAAAAAGCCCATCCGATAACGAAACGGTAAAGTAACAGCAATAATAGCCGTCCACATTTTCTTAGCCATTCTGACTGCAAAATGCCCCAGGATGCTGTCTTTTCGTGAATTTCACCATCTGATTTCTTCATTTTGAGCCTCCTCGCAGGTTTTTATAATTTTATCGCCCAACTGGAAATAAATCCGTCAGCTAATCGTTACAACAAATATAATTAAGACAGAAACTAAAGAGTAAGGCATTTATATCATAAGTGCTATCAGTATTGGCCTTCTGCCCTACCGCTAAATATCTCATTGTTGTTAGCCTAATAATACTTTCAGTTTAACTTCTTATAAGAAAATTTCTACACGGTTGAGCAACAATTTACTTTATCTAAAAATAATATAGTGTGTAATTAATCATTACTTATGGTACATGATGATGTGAAAATTAAGAAAACCGTTTTAGTTTCATTCGTTTTACCTGACATACTTCATGTCCAGGAGGCGTGGGCATGACTAAAACTACGGGTCAATTTGAACGTTCAGGACAAAGCAAAAATCAGGTGTTTCACCGATAGGCAAACCGATGGGCAACATGGGATAATATTTTGAATACCACCTATTCCAGTAATGAAGTATTTATAATCACTTGTGGTCTAAATTATGCCAATTACTATCGGGAGAGGGTTTTTAAAGAGTGAGATGTTTTCTCAAAGTGCCATCTCTCAACGTTCCTTCTTTACGTTACTATGGGAAAAGATTAAAGATTTTTTCTGTAGCACGCGAAGATCCGCTGCCGATCAATATATAAAGGAATTATGTGATGTTGCCTCTCCGCCTGACGCACAACGTTTATTTGATTTATTTTGCAAGTTATATGAATTATCATCACCGTCATGCAAAGAAAAATTCCATTTTCAGCACTATAAAGATGGTGAGTATCAATATACAAATCTCTGCATTAAAGATGGCGAAGATATTCCGTTATGCATTGTGATACGTCAGGATCACTACTATTATGATATAATGAATAGAACAGTACTCTGTGTTGATACTCAGTCTGCCCACCTGAAAAGATATTCTGATATTAATATAAAAACTAGCACTTATGTTTGTGAAGAGCTATGTTGCTTGTTCCCTGAGCGGTTACTACTCTCGCTATCCGGTGGTATAACATTTTCCGTTGACCTAAAAAATATAAAAGAGACGCTTATCGCCATGGCAGAAAAGGGTAATTTATGTGACTGGAAGGAACAGGAAAGAAAAGCCGCCATTTCCTCCAGGATTAGTCTGGGCATCACCCAGGCAGATCTACCACCTATTGACGACGCTATCAAAAACAAAATAGCCGCAAAGGTTATTGAGGATACTAACTTAAAGAATGCAACATTTGAACCAAATTATGCACAAAGCTCAGTTACTCAAATTGTTTATTCATGTTTGTTTAAGAATGAGATACTAATGAATATGCTGGAAGAAAGTTCCTCTCATGGCCTGCTATGTTTAAACGATCTTGCTGAATATGTAGCGCTACAAGTTCATAACAGCCTTTTTTCTGAAGATTTATCTTCACTCGTTGAAACAACAAAAAATGAGGCTCATCACCAGCGTTGACCACACCATAAATAGTATGGTTTACAATCCCCTGGCAATACCAAAACCATCTAATACAATAACTTTAAATATATACTTCCATGGAATAATGGATTTACTATGGAGCGAATTGGCTCATTATTTTTATAATTGAGATACTGAGTATTAAGTATATTTTCTCATACAACTTATCGCACTTATTGACAAACTGTTTTCGCTAATTTGAAGTGTTGAATAATAACTCAAAGAAATTATTGGCATCATAGCCTCACGACGTAACTGGAAGGTGGTATGATGTTTACAAAAACGTTATCAGTAGTTTTACTGACCTGTGCGCTGTTTTCAGGCCAGTTACTGGCGAAACAGCAAGACCACGCATTCGTATGGTTTGCGACGGGAGGGCACCAGCTTAGACACGAAGCCGACAGCGATGAATTACGGGCGGCAGCGGAAGAATCAGCGGAAGGCTTGCGCGAGCACCACAACTGGCAGAAATCGCGCAAACCAGAGAGCTATTTTCGTTAATTAAACGCCCCTGCGCTTCGGCAGCGTTTTCATCAGCGCTTCAGGGCTCACTGAAGCGACAACGCTGCCGGGCTGGGGCATTTTTAAGATATGGTTTTTAATTTTGCCAATGACATGCATTTCGCAAGGGCGGCAGTCGAATTTTAGCGTCAGTACCTCATCGCCATGCACCAACTGCATCGGCGTGGCTTTCCAGCTCTTAATATTTCCTTTCGCCTGCTTAGGACAAAGGTTGAACGCAAAACGCAGGCAGTGTTTGGTGATCATGACCGGTACCTCGCCCTTCTCCTGATGCGCCTCATAGGCCGCATCAATCAATTGTACGCCGTAACGGTGATAAAATTCCCGCGCTTTGTGGTTGTAGACATTAGCGAGAAAGCTGAGATGCGTTTGCGGATAGACGGGCGCAGGCTGCGCCACGGGTTTCCGACGACCTCGTTGATAGTGGGCCAGCCGCGCCGCGTCAAGCATATCAATCGCCTCCCGACGGAACTGATTGAGCAGGCTATTTGGCACGAACAACGCCGCCGGTAATGTCACCTGCATATCACGCGCGTAGTAAGGCGTCTGTCCCAGCTTCGCCAGTCCGGCTGTTAGGTTATTCAACGCTTTTTCAGAGTTATTGGCTTCCTCAAATACCCCGTCAAGCGTATGCGTGATGCAGACACCGTCTTCACTGGTCAGCGTCAGAATAAGCTGTTCCTGCCAGCCGCCCAGCATGATATCAACCGCCACACGGCGCTCACTGGAGGTTTTTGTCAGCGCTTGCTGCCAGTTATGATCCAGATTACGATTCAACGGATGATGCGGACGGACTTTATGCAGGTCGGCAGGCATATCATTTGGCCAAACGCGGTAGCGGTTATGACCGGTTTTCTCCACCGTATTGGCGCGAAAACCCACCACTTCACGCTTAATCAACACGTTCAGACCATCGCCATTCGCCAACGGCTCCGTAGCTTCTACATCGAGATAATCCTTCGCCACATTCAGCACCTCGCCTACCGGCAAGCCAATAAATTTTGGTGAATCAAATGCGCCAATATCGCCTTTCCGCGCGTTAACAAAATAGTCGGTGCTGCCGCGGTGGAAGGTTTTCTCCGTGGAGGGAACAAAAAAGTGCTCGGTCCGACCAACCGACGCACGCGCCAGATCGCCACGTTGCTCGATAATCGCGTCCAGCATCTGACGATAATGCGCGGTGATGTTTTTGACATAGCTCATGTCTTTGTAGCGCCCTTCAATCTTGAAGGAACGTACGCCTGCATCGATCAACGCGCCGAGGTTAGCCGTTTGGTCGTTATCTTTCATCGATAGCAAATGTTTTTCGTAAGAGACCACCCGCCCCTGATCGTCTTTTAACGTATACGGTAAACGACAGGCTTGCGAACAGTCGCCCCGATTGGCGCTGCGCCCGGTTTGCGCATGAGAGATATAACACTGCCCAGAATAAGCGACACACAGCGCGCCATGAATGAAGAACTCAATCGTGGCGTCAGTAGCCTGATGAATAGCCGCTATCTGACTCAAATTAAGCTCGCGCGCCAGTACAATCTGTGAAAAACCGACATCGGCAAGAAACTTCGCTTTTTCCACACTACGAATATCACACTGTGTACTGGCGTGAAGCTCAATCGGCGGGATATCCAGCTCCAGAATGCCCATATCCTGCACAATCAGCGCATCCACCCCGGTGTTGTACAAATCGGTGATTAACCGCTGCGCGGGCTCCAGCTCATCATCATGCAGGATAGTATTCAGCGTGACAAAAATCCGGGCGCCGTAACGGTGAGCAAACGGGACCAGATCGGCGATATCGCGCAGACTGTTACTGGCGTTATGACGCGCGCCAAAACCGGGTCCACCGATGTAGACGGCATCTGCGCCATGCAAAATCGCTTCGCGAGCAATTGCGGCGTCACGGGCCGGACTTAACAATTCGAGATAGTGAGTTTGCTGGCGCATACAGTCTTTCTTATCCAATAGCAGCGAAATGGCGGCTATTGTAGTCAGAAGCGCAAACTAACGAAATAGTTTTCCCGCTTAATCACGCGGGTAATGGATCAGCGAGTGAAAATGAACCGTCTGGTCACTACTGTTGCGATAGGTATGCGCCATATCACCGGCAAAACGCAAACCTTTACCGGCGTCTATGGTTTGCCATACCCCACCAGTACACATGTCCAGCCGCCCCTGAATCACCACCACATGTTCGATAACGCCGGTTTTATGCGGCGTTGATTCGCTGACCGCGCCTGGCGCCAGCAATAGGGAAAAATAGTCAAAACAGAGTTCAGGGTCCCACGGAAACAGCGGTGTGATTACCATCGCTTGCTGCTGGGGATCGAAGGTCGGAGGAAATTCGGCCTGCGGAGGCGAAATAAACATTGAGAATGGAACGTTCAGGCCCGTCGCAATTTTCCACAGCGTTGCGACTGTCGGGCTGGATTCATTACGCTCTATCTGCCCCAACATGGCTTTTGAGACGCCGGAGATCTCCGCCAGACGCGATAAACTCCAGCCTCGCTGATGGCGTAGCGTTCTTAACGTGGTCGCCAGATAGTGTGTCAGGTTATCCATTTTTCCCCCCTGTAAGGCCATAGCGTATCACTTGTACGCTATAACGCACAATGCTACATTGACTGACCGTTATAACGCACAAGAGGCGATCATGCGTCTGTTATCACTGCCGTTACCTACTGTATTATCTGGTCTGGTCGCCGTTCTGGTCGGCTATGCAAGTTCCGCCGCCATTATCTGGCAGGCGGCGCTCGCCGCTGGCGCAACACCCGCAGAGATCGCCGGCTGGATGACCGCCCTCGGTATAGCCATGGGCATAAGCACACTAACGTTAACCTTGTGGTATCGTGCGCCGGTTTTAACCGCCTGGTCAACGCCTGGCGCCGCTCTGTTGGTAACAGGGCTTCAGGGATTATCGTTGCCAGACGCGGTGGGCATATTCATTGTCGCCAATGCCCTGATTGTGCTGTGCGGCGTCACGGGATTGTTTGCGCGTTTGATGCGGATAATCCCCCATTCTCTTGCCGCCGCAATGCTGGCGGGAATACTGCTACGCTTCGGCCTGCAGGCGTTCGGGACGCTCAACGGAGAGTTTGTCATGTGCGGCGGTATGCTATTGGCGTGGCTACTCTTTAAAGTATTCGCGCCCCGCTATGCCGTTATTGCTGCCATGGTGATGGGAATAACGGTGGCGCTCATCCAGGGTAAGGTGGCGATGAGCGGTATTCATTTCGCGCCGGTGTGGCCCACCTTCGTTCCCCCCCACTTTTCATTCGCGCAAAGCCTGAGCGTCGCGGTACCGCTCTTTCTGGTGACGATGGCATCGCAAAACGCCCCCGGCGTCGCCACAATGAAGGCGTCTGGCTATCAGCTTCCTGTCTCTCCGTTAATGATTTTTACCGGATTGCTGGCGCTGCTGCTTTCGCCATTTGGCGTTTATTCTATCTGCATTGCCGCCATTACAGCCGCCATTTGTCAAAGCCCGGACGCGCACCCCGATCCAACGCGTCGCTGGTTAGCGGCCGCCGCCGCAGGCGTTTTTTATTTACTTGCCGGGTGGTTTGGCGGTTCGATAACCGCGCTGATGGTCGCCCTGCCGGTTAGCTGGGTGCAAATGCTGGCTGGTCTGGCACTGTTAAGTACGATTAGCGGTAGCCTGTATCAGGCGCTTACTCACGAAAATGAGCGTGACGCGGCAGTTATCGCATTTCTCGTCACCGCCAGCGGGCTAACGCTGATGGGCATCGGATCGGCATTCTGGGGGTTGATCGCTGGCGGGATAGGCTACGCTGTATTAACGAGAACGCGCCGCCCATCGTTGTCTGGCTGATGGCGACCGCTAATCTGCCGGGGTTTGCGCCATCTTGCGATGGCGCCGCAGAACTATTTTTTGTTAACGTCAAACATAGAGGTATCCGTCGCCATATCATCCACGACCTGTTTCAACGTCTCAAACGCCATTGGCGTACTGGAATTACTCAGGTCTTGACCTTCACCCTGGCGCACTACCTTGACGACCGGCTTGTTGGTCGCGGCATCTATCAGCTCACCCTCAAAATAAAGGTGGGTATCCATGGTTCGGTGGCCCGTCGCCATTTGCGTGCCTGCCACAATCAGCGCTACAGGGATTACCTCATAGAATTGTAGCCCTTCTTTGCTGGTATCCACGCCCGTAATCGCCCCGCGGAAAATCAAACTGCGCGGCCCTGGCGTCGTGACCAGCGGTTTGCGCTGTTCAATTGCTGATTTTACTTTACTGTTCGTATAAGCCAGCAGTTTATCAAGAACTTGCTGCCCGACCTGGGTCGTTGGCTTGGGGACGGGATAGTACGTTATCGGATTGTAAACAATATTGTCATAGTTAGAGTCATTGAAATGTGGATCTACCCAGCGCAACACCGGTTTTCCCGTGGCGGAGGTAGTTTCCTGCAGGTCCGAATAATTTTTTAAGAATCCAGAATACTTATCCGGCTGTGTGACTTTGGACGCACAGCCGGATAACGCCAGCAAGCCAGTAAGCACTGCAACTTTAAATAAAGTATGAGTACGCATGAAACGATCCCTTTAGTCTTCGCAATGATGCAAAGGAAATAATAGCAAAACGAAATCATTCTGGATGCACTAAAAATGGTAACGACAGCACAATTTGAACGCGGCGCCCGACAAAAAAATGCCGAACGCAGCGAGACTTACAGAACTTGCATCGGTCAGGCCGGTTTTCTCGCCAGCATCGTAGCAAAGCGCAGTTTGATACGGTTGCCGTTTTCGTCCGTGCGGTGAAGCTCGCCGACATCTTCGTTGTATTTCAGCATGTCCCATCCTTCGTAATAGCGGCGTAATTCGCCTTCTTTAAAAGCGAACGGGAATCCCACCGTACAGGGAAAGTCCGGCGTATCCATTGCCGCAACAATCAAATTATACCCGCCGGGTTTTGTGCAGCGTTGCATATTGGCAATTAAACCGGGAATGGTTTGCGCCTCAAGAAACATCATAACCACCGTCGAGAGAATAAAATCGTACTCGCCGTCAAAGGTCAATGTATTCAGATCGACAATGTCGGTTTGCAGATTATCCAGCCCTTCTGCCGCTTTAATACGCTCAAGGTTAGCCATACTGGCCGGATTTTTATCCCATGCGGTAACGTCATAACCGTTCGCGGCCAGATACAGACTATTGCGGCCATTGCCGCATCCCAAATCCAGCGTTCGGCCCGGCGCGACAACCTTTGCCGCCGCCAGCACATCCGAATGCGTGCGGGTTAATCCATATTTCTCAGTAAAGTAATTTTCGTCACGAACGGTCATTTTTTTCCTCCGTTTTCAACAGTGCAGCGCGCTCAGTGCGAATAAGCAACGTCCCCTGCACCAGCAATAGAAATGTACGAACCAGCAATAAGGCGATAATAGCGTTAGTGAAAATAAACAGCGGGACGGCCAGAATATGGAAAAGCCCTGATTCACTACCGTGACCAAGATGTAACCCCGTGGTCGCCAGCGCGGAAACGCCGAACGAAAAACTCCAGAAAGAAGCATTAAACGGTTGTGATAAATACCAGGGCATTAATCGCAGCATAAATAAAAGCTGTAACAGACCGTAGCCGAATAGCATTTTCGCCAGCGTGTCGCCCTCCCCGCCATTGACGCTCAGCCAGGCGCTACAGGCGACCAGCGCGGGCGCCAGTTGGATACCCAACGACGTACGCAGCACCGCCGGTAATTCGCCGCAGCTACGCAGTCGCTGCAAAATAACCGGTTCCAGACTTAACCACGAAAAAACGCCTGCGCCTAAAAACACCAGTCCGGCATCATTGTAGCCGAGCGCTCCACAGGCCATGGCGCTGATAAAATTATTCGCTACCGTGGGCAGATAAAGCCCCGGGGTTGTCGCTTCTTCCGGATGCGCTCCGCGCCAAAGTCCCGCCGTCTGCCATGCGGCATACGCCAGTTGTATGACGACCCCCACGCTGAATAGCGCAACGGCCAACGGGCGATACCAGGGAACGAAGCCGATCGCGACCAGCATCGTGGTGGCGGGAAACAGGCTGACAAAACTGCTCATTACCGGATGTCGCACTTCAGCCATCACGCTATGGGGAAAGCGCACAAGACGGCTAAGGAACGCCAGGGTCAAGAGTGCCCAAATAATCATCGCCAGGATCACCATGATGTCGCCGGGCCAGTGGCTTATTGCCCATATCTGGCTGGCATAACGCCAGGCGAATCCCATACCGATAGTGCCAAGGACGATGCCAAAATAGCCCGCAGGCAGATTGAGCACGCGATCGCTCTGCTTGTGATTACGCATTTTGTTTAATTTATAAAGTATATTTTAAATGCATTTTATGGAATTTCTGGTTGTTTCGCCAGTACCTTTGCTACGGTTATCTTAATCGTTCACACGGAATTTCCCTATGACCAAATATCGACTGAGTGAAGAACCTCGTGCTTTTACTTATCAGGTAGACGGTGAGAAGAAAAGCGTCTTATTACGACAAGTTATTGCCGTAACGGATTTTAACGATGTTAAAGCCGGAACCTCCGGCGGCTGGGTTGATGCCGATAATGTGCTGTCACAACAGGGGGATTGCTGGATTTATGATGAAAACGCGATGGCCTTTGCGGGCACGGAAATTACGGGTAATGCGCGTATCACGCAGCCGTGCACGCTCTACAATAACGTGCGAATAGGCGATAACGTCTGGATTGATCGCGCTGATATCAGCGATGGCGCACGGATAAGTGACAACGTCACCATTCAGTCCTCTTCCGTGCGCGGAGAGTGTGCGATTTATGGCGATGCCCGCGTGTTAAACCAGTCAGAAATTCTCGCCGTTCAGGGACTAACGCATGAACATGCGCAGATTTTACAAATTTACGATCGCGCCACCCTGAGCCATTCGCGGATTGTCCATCAGGTACAGCTTTATGGCGACGCCACTATCACACACGCTTTTATTGAGCACCGGGCGGAGGTCTTTGATTTCGCGCTCATCGAAGGCAACAAAGACAATAATGTCTGGATCTGTGACTGCGCCAAAGTCTATGGCCATGCGCGGGTTATCGCCGGCACAGAGGAAGATGCTATCCCTACCCTTCGCTACAGCTCGCAGGTAGCGGAACATGCGTTAATCGAAGGCAACTGTGTGTTAAAACATCATGTGCTGGTAGGCGGACATGCAGAGGTACGCGGAGGCCCGATTTTACTGGACGACCGCGTGCTGATTGAAGGCCATGCCTGTATACAGGGCGAAATTCTGATTGAGCACCAGGTCGAGATTAGCGGACGGGCGGCGGTGATAGCGTTTGACGGCAATACTATTCACCTGCGCGGCCCAAAAGTGATCAATGGCGAGGATCGTATTACGCGTACCCCCTTAGTCGGTTCCCTTTAATCCGCATCAATAATGCGGGCATACATATTAACGTCGTGATAGACGCCGTTAAGATACTCTGCCTGTTTCATACAGCCTTCCAGCGTAAAATGGTTGCGCCGTGCGACCGCATTACTGGCCTGATTATCAACGCGGCATTTAATGACGAAGCGCCGAATATCGCCGCGCCGGGCATAATGTGTCATCAGCGCCTGTAATGATTGCGACATTATCCCTTGTCCCTGGAGGGACTCATCCAACCAGTAACCGATATAGGCGGCTTTGTTTATCGGTTCGATGGCATTAAATGAGAGTACGCCCGCCATCTCATTCTGGCAGAAAATCAGGTACATTTTGGCGTAACCACGCTGGTGCAACAGTATATTACCCTGCACATGCTTACGCGTTTCCTCCTGCGACGTGACATATTGCGGCCAGTCGAGCGACTGTTGTAGCCACGCTTTGTTTTTGAGTACCAGTTGGTGCAGCGCCGGAACATGACTTTCATCTGCCGCTTGCAGTTCCAGCGTCGTGCTAACAGGAATAATTTCCACCATCGCGTTGCCCTTCTTCGTTGTTGGTCGTGATCACATAAATAGCCTGGTTTACCGATAACCCGCAGGTGATATGAGCGTTTTTATTGTATCGCCATCACATTATTTTTTATTGGCCCTATTTAGCGTATTTCCGCGTGACACATTTCACACTTATCCAACCATTCTCCGCCTATAAAACGCTCAACGACTGATTGTTTTATCACCACGGAGACGCCAATGACCTTTTCTGTGCAGGAAACGCTTTTTTCTTTACTGCGGCTAAACGGGATTTCAGGACATGAAAGCAGTATTGCAAACGTTATGCAGCACGCGTTTGAACAGCAGGCCAAAGACGTCTGGCGGGATCGCCTGGGCAATGTCGTCGCCCGTTATGGCAGCGATAAATCCGACGCGCTTCGCCTGATGATTTTTGCGCATATGGATGAAGTGGGTTTTATGGTACGCAAGATCGAACCCTCCGGTTTTTTACGTTTTGAACGCGTGGGCGGCCCGGCGCAAATTACTATGCCCGGTTCGATTGTGACGCTTGCCGGACGTTCAGGCGATATCATGGGCTGTATCGGTATTAAAGCATATCACTTCGCGAAGGGTGACGAGCGCACCCAGCCTCCCGCTCTCGATAAACTCTGGATTGATATCGGCGCAAAAGATAAAGCGGATGCCGAACGAATGGGTATTCAGGTGGGGACGCCAGTAACCCTTTACAACCCGCCGCACTGTCTGGGCAACGACCTGGTATGCAGTAAGGCGCTGGATGACAGGCTGGGGTGTACGGCGCTACTGGGCGTCGCCGAGGCCCTCGCCTCCACACCGCTCGATATCGCGGTATTCCTGGTCGCGTCGGTGCAGGAAGAGTTCAATATTCGCGGCATTATTCCCGTTTTACGACGCGTGCGCCCCGACCTGGCGATTGGTATTGATATCACCCCATCCTGCGACACGCCTGACCTGCAGGATTACTCGGATGTGCGGGTCAACCACGGCGTCGGCATCACCTGTCTGAACTATCACGGACGCGGTACGTTGGCGGGACTGATTACGCCGCCGCGTTTGCTGCGGATGCTGGAGACCACCGCGCACGAAAATAATATTCCCGTACAGCGAGAAGTCGCGCCAGGCGTCATCACCGAAACCGGCTACATTCAGGTTGAACTGGACGGTATTCCCTGCGCCAGCCTTTCTATTCCTTGCCGCTATACCCACTCGCCAGCCGAAGTCGCCAGCCTGCGCGACCTGACTGATTGTATCCGTTTACTGACTGCGCTGGCCAATATGTCGCCAGAACAGTTTCCCATTGAGCCTGAAACAGGCGCTACACAAGAGGCACGACCATGATGAAAAAGATCCTTGTGGCATGTGGTACCGGCATGTCGACATCAACCATGATTGCACAAAAATTGCAGGACTTTCTTGCGGAGCAAGGCATTGCGGCAACCACGGCGCAATGTTGTCTGAATGAGATCCCGTTGAACTGTAACGGTATGGATCTCATCGTAACGTCCATGCGTACGCACAGTGACTATGGCATCCCGACGCTCAACGGCGCCGCCCTGCTGACAGGCATCAACGACGACGCATTAAAACAAGAAATCAAGGCGCTGTTAACACAATAAAGGGGGCATTATGTTTGATTACATCCTGTCTCTCGGCGGCACCGTCTTTGTGCCCATCATTATGATTATCATCGGCTTAATCTTTCGTATTCCCTGGCTGCAGGCGGTGAAAGCCGGGGTGACGGTCGGCATCGGTTTTGTCGGCATGGGGTTGGTGATCGTCATGGCGATCGACAGTCTCAGTCCGCCGATTAAAGTGATGATTGAGCGTTTTGGCCTGACGCTGCATGTGTTTGACGTCGGCGCCGGGCCCGCGTCCGGCGTCGGCTATGCGACGGCCATCGGCGCTATGATCATTCCCGTTATCTTTCTGCTCAACGTCGGTATGTTGGTGACTCGTCTGACCAAAACCATGAACGTTGATATTTATAACTACTGGCACTACGCCATTACCGGAACGGTCGTCCAGTTGATGACCGGCAGTCTGATTTATGGCGTACTGGGCGCGATTTGTCACGCCGCCTTGTCGTTGAAAATGGCCGACTGGACGGCGAAACGAGTACAGAACATTGTGGGTCTGGAAGGGATTTCTATTCCGCAAGGGTATGGCTCCAGTTCCGTGCCGTTGTTCGTATTGCTGGATGCGATATACGAAAAAATACCGTTTATGAAAGGACGCAATATTGACGCTCAGGAGATCCAAAAACGGTATGGGATGGTCGGCGACCCGGTGATCATTGGCGTTGTTCTCGGTCTGATCTTCGGACTTGCCGCAGGCGAAGGCTTTAAAGGGTGCGCAACCTTAATGATTACCGTGGCGGCGATTATGGTGCTGTTTCCGCGCATGATTCGCCTTATCGTTGAGGGGTTAATGCCCATTTCCGACGGCGCGCGTAAGTTCTTCCAGAAACACGTTAAAGGGCGCGAAGTCTTTATCGGTCTGGATACCGCAGTGACGTTAGGCCACCCGACCACCATCGCGGTTGGGCTGCTGTTAATTCCCATCATGTTAATTCTGGCGAGCATACTGCCGGGCAATAAAGTCCTGCCGCTGGCTGATTTACCGGTTGCGCCGTTTTTTATCTGCATGGCCACGGTTATTCATCGCGGCGATCTGATTCGTACTCTGCTCAGCGGCATCATTGTCATGATTACCGTTCTGCTGATCGCCACCCAGTTCGCACCGTACTTTACCGATATGGCGCTCAAAGGCGGCTTTAGCTTCGCCGCTGAAAACGCGCAAATTACCGCGCTGTCGGTGGGAAATATGTTTGGCTGGTCAATATCTGAATTGATGTCGCTGGGCATGATTGGCGTGGTTATTGTGGTCGGCATTGTCGCCAGCATCATACTTGTCTTACGTAAACGTGAACTACCGGAATAAGGAGCAACCCAGAATGAGTTGGCTAAAAGAGGTAATAGGAACAGAAAAAGCCGTTATCGCCATGTGCCATTTACGGGCGTTGCCGGGCGATCCCGGGTTCGATACCAGGAAAGGCATGAACTGGGTAATTGACCGCGCCCATGACGATTTAATGGCGCTACAAAATGGCGGCGTGGATGCAGTGATGTTCTCCAACGAATTTAGTCTGCCTTATTTAACGAAAGTCAGACCGGAAACGACCACCGCGATGGCAAGAATCATCGGTCAGTTAATGAGTGAAATCCGCGTACCGTTTGGGGTAAACGTGTTGTGGGACCCTGTGGCCTCGTTTGATTTAGCGATGGCGACCGACGCAAAATTTATCCGCGAAATTTTCACCGGCGCTTACGCCAGCGATTTTGGCGTCTGGGATACGAATGTCGGCGAAACCATTCGCCATCAGCATCGCATCGGCGCAGGCCACGTGAAAACGCTGTTTAACATCGTTCCGGAAGCGGCGGTGTATCTGGGAAACCGCGATGTCTGTTCAATTGCGAAATCGACCGTATTTAACAATAACCCCGATGCCCTGTGCGTCTCAGGCCTGACGGCGGGTGCCCGCACGGATAGCGCCATACTGAAGCGGGTAAAAGAGACCGTTCCCGACACGGTCGTGCTGGCGAATACCGGGGTGTGTCTGGAAAACGTTGAGGAGCAGCTCTGCATTGCCGACGGATGCGTAACGGCAACCACGTTTAAAAAAGACGGCGTCTTCGCCAACTTTGTCGACCAGGCGCGCGTGGCGAAGTTTATGGAGAAAGTACGCCATATCCGACAATAAAATGGGGATAAGCAAAACGCTTATCCCCTGCAGAGAGCGATAACTCTTCTGCCGATCTCCGTCGCCTTCGCCAAAAGACACGCCGGGGATCGGTTTCAGAGTAACCCGAACCGGCAAGGAGTCAACGATCGATGATTAATGATGTTAAGTGGGTTCAGGCGCAACGCCATGCCAGCGACTGGCGACACGCGCTGGATATCGCCGTTCGTCCGCTGATTACCTTCGGCGCGGCGGCCCCCTGCTACCTGGACGGTATTATTGAGAACACCCTTAAATGGGGGCCATATTATCTTATCGCGCCGGGGATTGCGCTGCCCCATGCCAGACCAGAGCAAGGCGCCAACCATAATCAAATCAGCGTCACTACGTTAGCAACGCCGGTCGCTTTCGGCAATGCGGATTGCGATCCCATCTGGCTGTTGCTTTGCGCCAGCGCCACGGATGCCGAAGCACATATTCGCACCATTCAACGCATCAGCCAGTGGCTCGACTCGCCGGAAAGCGTCGCGATGCTGCAAGATGCGCCAAATGACGCCGCGCTTTTCGCGCAATTAACCGCATTGCGCTGATGGAGGTTCCGATGATCCTGCACCCTTCACTGGCCTCCGCCGATCCGCTGCGCTATGCCGAGGCGTTGACCGCTTTACACGATGCGCCTCTCGGCTCGCTGCATCTGGATATCGAAGATACCAGTTTCATCAACAATATTACCTTCGGTATGAAAACCATTCAGGCAGTCGCACAACACACTCGCCATCCGCTCTCATTTCACCTGATGGTCTCATCACCGCAACGCTGGCTACCCTGGCTTGCAGCTATCCGCCCCGGCTGGATTTTCATTCATGCCGAAAGCGTGCAAAACCCCTCGGAGATTCTGGCGGATATTCGCGCTATCGGGGCGAAAGCAGGACTGGCGCTTAACCCGGCAACGCCGCTATTGCCCTATCGTTATCTGGCATTGCAACTGGATGCGCTGATGATCATGACCAGCGAACCCGACGGGCGCGGGCAGCAATTTATCGCCGCGATGTGTGAAAAAGTGAGTCAGAGCAGAGAGCATTTCCCTGCTGCGGAATGCTGGGCGGACGGCGGTATTACACTTCGCGCCGCACGGCTGCTTGCCGCCGCAGGCGCACAGCATCTGGTGATTGGCCGGGCGTTGTTCACGACGGCGAACTATGATGTGACGTTGTCACAATTCACCGCGCTATAAAGGAGTCATATGCTGATGAGCCAACAGCGCCCCGACCGTATCAAACAGATGTTGCATTACCTTTGGCAACACAGGCACCTCTCAACACAACAAGCTATTGAGCTTTTTGGCTATGCAGAGGCAACCGTGCGCCGGGATTTTCACTATATCGCCAGCCGTTATCCCGGAATGGTTCGCGGCCATGGTTGTATTGACTTCGACGACAGTACGGAAGATAAAGAATATGTTTTCGACGTTAAGCGAACGTTACAAAGTGAGGCGAAACGCGAAATCGCCGCCCTCGCCCGCACGTTCATCAAGGATGGAGACTGCTTTTTTCTCGACTCCGGCTCCACCTGTCTGGAACTGGCAAAATGTCTGGTTGACGCCAAAGTAAAAGTCATTTGCAATGACATCAAAATCGCTAATGAACTGGGTGGCTTCCCACACGTAGAGAGCTACATTATCGGCGGACTGATCCGCCCCGGCTACTTTTCGGTGGGCGAGAGTCTGGCGCTGGAGATGATTAACGCCTTTGCCGTTGAACGCGCCTTTATCTCCTGCGATGCGCTGTCGATTGAAACGGGCATCACCAACGCTACCATGTTTGAAGTGGGCGTTAAAACGCGCATTATTCAGCGCTCACGCGAGGTCATATTGATGGCCGATCACTCAAAGTTTGATACTGTAGAACCCCATGCGGTGGCGACGCTGTCCTGTATTACTACCATTCTTAGCGACAGTGCGCTCCCGTCTGCTATCGCGCGACGTTATCAGCAGGCGGGATGCCGTCTCATCATGTCAACCCCCTCATCAGGAGCGCATTAATGGACATCAGGCAAATGAACAAAACCCATCTGGAGCACTGGCGCGGATTGCGAAAACAGCTCTGGCCTGATCACCCGGACGACGCCCATCTGGCGGACGGCGAAGAAATTCTGCAAGCCGATCATCTGGCATCATTTATTGCGATGGCAGACGGGGTGGCGATTGGCTTTGCGGATGCCTCAATCCGCCACGATTATGTCAATGGTTGTGACAGTTCGCCCGTGGTTTTCCTTGAAGGTATTTTTGTTCTCCCCTCATTCCGTCAACGCGGCGTAGCGAAACAATTGATTGCAGCGGTGCAACGATGGGGGACGAATAAAGGGTGTCGGGAAATGGCCTCTGATACCTCGCCGGAAAATACAATTTCCCAGAAAGTTCACCAGGCGTTAGGATTTGAGGAAACAGAGCGCGTCATTTTCTACCGGAAGCGTTGTTGAGGGAAATCATACAGGAAAAGGTCGGGTATAGTACCCGACCTTTATATTACTGGGGCAGCTCTTTTTCAGTTAACAAGCGTGTCGTTTTCACTTGTTCAATATTCCTGGCGCCACCCAACATCATGTTAATTGTCAGCTCTTTGTTTAGCTGTTCAATCACTGATGCCACACCCTGAGCGCCGCCAAGATTAAGACCGTATAATACAGGCCGGCCAACCGCCACAATATCCGCTCCGCTGGCTAACGCTTTGAATACGTGCGAACCACTGCGTACTCCGCTGTCAAAAATAACAGGCACTCGCTTGTTGACAACTTTTGCAATCGCAGGAAGCATATCGAATGAGGACGGCCCGCTGTCTAATTGACGACCACCATGATTAGAAACCCATATTCCTGCGGCCCCGGCCTGGATAGCAATTTCAGCATCCTCCGGCGACTGAATGCCTTTTACGATAACCGGCAGACCGGAAATACGATGTACATAGGCAATATCCTCCGGCGTAAAGGCTTGTTTAGCCTGCGCGTAAATTTCACTTATCCCTGCCCCTTTGCCGGTTTTTGAACCATCGTCATTTTTTCTGGCGAACATTTCCAGGTTTGCAAAGCCCAACGGGAACTGGAAGTTATTTTTAATATCTTCTTCCCGATAGCCACCGACAGGCGAATCTACGGTCAGAATAATCGCTTTAGCGCCATGCTTTACCGCTTGTGCAAGAATAAATTCGTTAAATTGATTATTCTTACTCATATAAAGCTGGAAGAAGAACGGATTTTTCCCGGAAACGTTAGCCACCTCTTCGATGGTCTTGTTGCCATAAGTACTCAACGAGAAAATCGAACCGACCTGCGCCATGCCTTTCGCCGTCGCCAACTCTCCGGAGGCGTGGGCCAGGCCCTGCGCTGCCATCGGTGCCTGGATTATAGGCGTTTTAAGCGGAATACCCAGTAGCTGCGTTGATAAATCGATCTCTTTTAACTCAATGCCCTGTAATACGCGCGGCATAATATATTTTTTGTCAAAGCTTTCGGTGTTGCTGCGAAGGTTATTCTCATCTTCGGCTCCACCGCGAATATAACCAAATGCCCCTTTCTCCATTCTGGCTTGAACGCGCGCTTCCAGAGAGGCTACGTTCGTCATTTTTATTGCTTTTTCGTCCGTGCTGGCTTTGTACTCTTCAGCATAAGCCAGGCCTGACGTTGCCAACATCGCCAGCGAGGCCACTACCCGAATGAGGTGATGAGTTTTCATCATCATTCCCTTTATTGCTTAACCGCTTCTGCCTGGATTTTTATATCGACAACTTTCGTCATCCCCATATCGACCAGATAATCTACACCCCACTGGGTGCGATCTATTTGCGTGACAAAATCACCACCGCAAACCTGCGCCTTGAATATCGGGCTCATATAACAGCCAAACTTGGTGGTGGTTAAGGTGACGGGCTTAGTTACTCCCTTCATTGTTAGCAAACCGTCAATAGAAACCGGTTTATTATCTTCAAAATGCCATTTTGTCGATTTAAATACTATTTCTGGATATTTTTCCGCATCCAGAATATCGCTACTGCGGATATGGTTATCAAACGCATCCACCCCGGTATTTAAGGCACTCACGGGAATCGTCACGCGCATCTCTGCGACTTGCTTTTCCGGCTGATATTTCAGTTCGCCGCTAATAGCATAAAACCCGCCATGATTGGTTGAGGTCTGGAAATGATCGATATTAAATACCGCATTAGTATGCATATTATCAAATTTATATACATCTGCATGAGCAGCACTTAATAAACCCAGAGACAGGAGAGCACCAAGAAAACTCTTTTTCATTATATTCACTTTATATCTTAAATAAGGTGAAGCTATCTTAATGTTCCCTGTCCGCAGGATCGAGAGGGATAAACAGGAAGGACTGTTGCAAAAATAGAACGATGGAAAGGCCGTGTCACAAAAACAGCGGCTCACGAATGGGTTTATGCCAGGGCAATTTCCGCAACCTGTACCGCCCTTGTGGCGGTACAGAAGGCAAACTGACTAACGCATGATACGATCGTCGACATAACGACGCTTATCCGGCGCGGGCGGGAAATACTGATACAGCCATGTTTCGCTGATAGCCTCCCCCTGGCAGCGCAGGAACATACGCATATCCACCGGTGCCGTAGAATCCGAGGTCGGATACCAGTCAAACTGGATACGATAACCGTCGAAAGGCTCTACGTAGAGGATCTCAATCTGCTTCGCCTCGCCACTGGAGAGCGTAATTACCGGCTCAATGCCTTTTGGCGCGGCCGCTTTCAGATCGCCGCCGACAAAATCAATAGCAAAACGGCGCGCCCATTTATCCGGGTAATGTTCGCCCGGTGCCCAACCTTCGGGAAATCCGCCCATCCCTGTACGGGTCGCCATGACCCGTGCAAGCGGCGATTGTACCGGCGGCTGCGCGCTCCAGTACAAACGATAATGGAACGCCAGCGCATCCCCGGCTTTGATCGCTTTTTCCGGCTGCCAGAAACAGACCACATTATCCAGAGTTTCGCCAGTGGTTGGGATCTCCATCAGGCTAACCGCGCCTTTCCCCCACTTACTACGCGGCTCCACCCACAGGCTCGGACGTTTGTTGTACCAGCCCATCACATCCTGATAATGCGAGAAATCGCGATCGAGTTGCAGCAGGCCGAACCCTTTCGGGTTATCGTCCATATATGCATTGAACTGCAATTTCTGCGGATTATTCAGCGGGCGGCAAATCCACTCGCCGTTACCCCGCCACATCGCCAGCCGATCGGAATCGTGAATTTGCGGATGAATGGTGTCGCATACCCGGCGTTCATTATTCCCACAGCTAAACATACTGGTCATCGGCGCAATGCCAAGTTGCTTAATATCTTTACGGGCGTAGAGATGGTTTTCTACATCCATGATCACCTGCGATTTTTCGCAATGAATCACAAATTTATACGCGCCCGTCACGCTGGCGCTGTCCAGCAGAGCGTAAACGGTAAACGTAGTATCGCCCGGCTTCGCGGTGTCAAACCAGAATGCGGTGAAGTCAGGGAACTCTTCCTGACCGTCAGTATAGGTATCTATCGCCAGCCCGCGAGCCGACAGGCCATACTGATAAGTATCATCTACCGCCCGGAAGTAACTGGCGCCCAGGAAGGAGACGACATCGCGCCGCGCCAGTTCCGGTGCTTTAAAGACACGGAAACCGGCGAAACCGAGATCGCTCTGCCCTTCCAGTTGCGTCGTGTCGACGCCGGCATCGTTGTATTTAAACAGTTCCGGACGAAAATGGATCTCGCGAGCAAGATGCGTCGTCGTATCAACGGAAAACATGCGTACGCGACGACGAAAGCCCATCCCTACGTGGAAAAACTGAATATCGAGCTGCCGGTTGGCAACACCGTTCCAGAGTGAATGCGCCGCGTCATACTGAATGCTGTTATAGGCCTGCGGCGTCAGATTGGCGAGCGTATCCGGCAAGGGTCCCGGCGCGCCGCCCCAGGGCTTTTTCGCTAACGCCTGGGCCATTGATTGCAGACCAGCAAAATCAAAACGGACAATTTTACCATCCGCAATATCGGATTCCGCGGCAAACGCCGCCTGAGAAAAGAGGGAAGCAATACCGCTGGAACCGCACACGGCGGCCATTGCCATTGAACCTTTAATAAATCGTCTACGATTCATACCTGAAAATGAGTCCTTCTGGTCTTGTGAATGGTCCCGCGCTGGTTTTTTCAGCAGCAAGAATGTGCCCGTTTCTGGCCGCTCACTCTAGACAAAATTCATTAATAATCCAATTGTTGGTCGCCTGGAAACTGTGCAAAAGCGTAAATATTTTATGTCGATAAGAACCGACCTAATCGGATGTAAACCTCACGCAGCATTCTTCAGGTTATGAAAAGTTTATTCCAGACTAACGTGATGTTTCATGACTCGTTTAAACAGCGCCAGACGCGCACGCATAAAGCGGTTTTCCACTTTAAAACCGGCAAGTTTGTTCAGCCCAATCCGCAACAGACGATCTCGCCCCCGAATGCTGGCGGGCCAGCGAACCGGGCCGTGCAGCACGTCGCGCGTGCGGCTGGCATGACGAGCGAAATTCACCCAGTAATCCGCCACCTGCGAGGCAAAGGCCAGGTCATTCTCATTCACATAATGGCATGTGGGCTCAGCCCGCGTTAACGTATCGAATACATACGGTATTTCATTGCCATGACAGGCGCCATTCGCGTAAGTGTGATGCTCCGCTTCGGCGACATAATCAAACCAGTAACGCCAGCACGGTTCGCCGATCCGCTGCTGCGCTTGCATGACGACATAACCCAACGTGGTAAATACCATATCCCGACAGACCTGCCGCCCTAGCGCTTCGTCGCCTTTCACTCCAGGATAAAGCAGCCGGATTAACCCCAGACCAACACGCCGCTCACGGCGCATTTTTTGAATTTGACCGGCAATATCGACGCCAAAAACTGCCAATACGCTGGCTTCATCTCTATTCGAGCCGATCATCACCGGTATCGGATGCTGTTTCGCCGCAAAGAAGGTCTCCAGCATCGGATGCGGCAGCACGACGTCGCCGGAAATCGGTGTCGGCGCAATTTTAAAAGGCGCGTCCAGCGGCCAAAACGTCTCTGCCGGTAAAGCGCGTAGCTGTTCGGCAGTGGCATTGGCTAAACCAAGATGTTCCGCCAGCACAACGCCTTTTTTTAGCGCCTCCTCGCGGGGCGTATCCGGCAGCGTATAACCACTCTGAATAATCGCTTTATGAAAAAGCCCCTTCGCCAACGGCGAAGCCATCAACGACAGCACGCTGCGGGCGCCGGCGGATTCGCCAAATAACGTCACATTCTGCGTATCGCCGCCAAACGCGGCAATATTGTCCTGCACCCAACGCAGCGCAGCGATTTGATCGAGTAAAGCGAAATTATGAATACACTCCGCCCCTTCGCCTTCCAGCGCCGGATGCGCGAAAAAGCCCAGATGGCCAAGCCGATAATTGACCGTCACCACGATCGCGCCGCGCTTCGCCAGCGCTTGACCGTCATAGGGCGGCAAACTCCCCGCGCCAATGGTGTAACCGCCGCCGTGTAGCCAGACCATGACCGGCAACGGTTCATGACGCACGGCGGGAGCCCAGACGTTCAGATAGAGGCAGTCTTCGGAAAAATTTCCCGGATCGCCGCCGCCGAGTTCGCGACACCAGGTAATATCCTGCCAACTGGCGCAGGAGAAACAATCCGCCTGGCGCACATCCTGCCAGGCTGTAACAGGCTGCGGCGCACGCCAGCGTAGCTCCCCTGTTGGCGGCGCGGCATAAGGTATACCGCGCCAGATATGGATTTCTTCCTGTACGACGCCCACGATTTTACCGTGACGCGTCTCCACCAGTGGGATGGAGGGATTCAACATAACGCCTTCCTTTTACAGTATCCTCACAGCCTGTGAAGCTTACCGCTTTTAAAGCAGACCGCAACGGCGTTTACTGCGTTCTTCCGCTTCCTGATATAACGAAAATTCATCCCGTACTGCACATCCCAGCGCCTGTTCAAAGGCGTCGCGGCTGGCATTGCCGTGGCTTCTTGCCAGCGTTTCATCTCCCAAATTCGACTGAAAAATGCCGGCTGCGCTGACCGGAAGAAAATCTTCATAGGTAATCGGCTGCGCGATTACCCAACCGCGCTCAATAAGCGGCTGCGGATCGTCGCCAGGATGGATCGCCTGACGATGCGCCTCGCCGGATGGCGTTAAGCGATAGCGGAACCAGGCAAGCCCCTGCTGGCGAAGCAGAAATTCGCTATCCGGAAAGGCGTTAAAGACCTCCCGCAAATGGAGTTGATGCGTGAAGTTATCCTTACCCGTTCCCGCCTTGTGCAACAGTTCGTCATATAATCGACGACCTTTTGGCGTCAGCGCGACGCCACGTTGCTCAATTTCGCCGAAGCGCGCCGTGTGCGTACCCTGCTTTTCATCAACGAAGAGCACCTGCTCTTCCAGGGCTTTGAAACTGGTTTGCCGCAACAGAATAGGCACTTCGCGGCGAGGCGGACCTTCGATAAGAATTTTAGGCGTAATGCCGCACTCCGGCATCATGGCCTGTACCCGGTCGATATCCAGAGTACGCGGCGTCAGATGGTTAATGTGACATCCCGGGAAACAGACCACGTCGGCAATTAAACGATGCTCACGATGCAGGCTGAGGTACGTTTCTTCATCAACGGTAGCCTGACGATGCCAGCGAAAAGTCTCCAGCGTTTCACGGACGAACTCTTCGGCCTGAGCAGCGCTAAAACCGCCCTGCTCGTCGTACTCATCCAGCAATTGTCGGCAGCGCGATGTAAAAATATCCCGCTGCGATAAGATTTCCGCCGCCCGCTGGCGTAATGCCGCGTTTTCAATGAGCTCCAGGCGTAATAGCGAAGTGAACATGCGAAAGGGATTACGCGAGAGCGAAGCCTCGTCAATGGGACGAAATGCCGTGGAGTGCACAGGCACGCCCGCCTGAGAGAGATCGTAATAACTTACTGGGTACATCCCCATGATGGCGAATATCCGACGCAAGGTAGAAAGTTCTTCTGCGGTGCCAACACGAATGGCGCCATGTCGTTCCACGTTCAATCGCGCCAGTTCATCGGCATTAGCCAACTGCTCATGCAGTTTGGGATTATTTTCCAGCACCGCCAGATTCACGTCAGCCACAAGTTCCAGTAACGTACCGTACTGCGGAACTTCCTGCTGGTACATTGCCGACATTGCCTGCGAAAAGTGTTCCCGAATCTCATCTGCCGTGATGGTGTTCGCCATAATGTCATGCCTCCAGTGAATGTTACCTGGAGTGTAGAAAACCTCATCCATTCCGGGGAGAAGAATTTATAAAGTGTGATCCGGTCTGAATTCATTATGCAGAACGGATTGACATGAGCTGGCGTATCCCCGACCAGATCGCGGCTTAACACGCTTAACGGCAGTTGAATCATCAGTAAAATAAAACAGTTGTAACTTGAAATGATAAAATGTTAATAATATTTTGCTATCAGGTTATCAAAAACAAACAACTTTACTTGTCACCCGCACGGCTCTGTTTTTAACATCGCTTATGGAAAAAAATGGTCTGTTTAGTCAGCGCATTCGGTTGCGCCACCTTCATACATTTGTCGCCGTTGCGCAACAGGGAACGCTGGGGCGCGCGGCTGAAACCCTTAACCTGAGCCAGCCAGCGCTTTCTAAAACGCTGAACGAACTGGAACAACTCACCGGAACCCGTCTGTTCGAACGCGGGCGACTGGGCGCGCAATTAACGGTTCCTGGCGAACAATTTTTGACTCATGCGGTAAAAGTATTAGATGCATTGAATACCGCCGGGCAGGCGCTGAATCGCAAAGAGGACGCCAGCGCCGATGTGGTGCGTGTTGGCGCGCTCCCCACCGCTGCGCTGGGTATACTCCCGGCGGCTATTGGGCGGTTCCATCAACAGCAAAAATCGACCTCGTTACAGGTCGCGACCATGAACAATACGATGTTGCTTGCGGGTCTCAAGTCAGGCGAGATCGATCTGGGTATTGGCCGCATGTCAGACCCGGAATTAATGGGCGGTTTAAATTACGAACTGCTGTTTTTAGAATCGCTTAAATTAGTGGTACGCCCCGGTCATCCCCTGTTACAGGAGACGATCACGCTCAGTCGGGTTATGGAATGGCCGGTAGTCGTCTCGCCAAAAGGCACGGTACCGCGCCAGAATGCGGAAGCCCTGTTGCAAAGCCAGGGGTGTAAAATGCCTGCCGGATGTATCGAAACGCTATCCGCATCGTTATCACGACAACTTACCGTAGATTACGATTACGTCTGGTTCGTCCCCTCTGGCGCGGTTAAAGAAGATCTTCGCCAGGCAACGCTGGTCTCATTACCCGTGCCGACCCAGAGCGCAGGCGAACCGATAGGTATTCTTACGCGAGTTGATATCCCGCTCTCAACCGGGGCGCAAATGCTGATTGCGGCGATCCGTAAATCGATGCCGCTGTGATAGCGGCTGTCGGGCATTAAACGCGCCCGCGGCTAAAATAGCCCGCTGGCGCGACGCTCATTAAAGGAAGGATGATCGCATCGTCGCGCCAGTATCCTGTAAATGAAACGCATCAACGGCTTGCGTCAAGCGGGCGGCCTGTTCTTCAAGCGAAGCCGCCGCCGCGGACGCCTCTTCGACCAGCGACGCGTTTTGTTGCGTAACCTTGTCCATCTCAGAAATCGCCTGACTGACCTGAACAATACCGCGACTTTGCTCATCAGAGGCTGCCGCGATATCGAGCATAATATCGGTGACGCGTTTGACGGCATCCACAATCTCATTCATGGTGCTCCCCGCAGCGATAACCTCTTCAGATCCTTGTTCAATCAGGCTGACCGATGCGCCGATCAAGCCTTCAATCTCTTTTGCCGCCTGCGCGCTGCGACTGGCGAGGGTACGAACCTCACTGGCGACCACCGCAAAACCGCGTCCTTGTTCCCCGGCACGTGCCGCCTCGACCGCCGCGTTCAGCGCCAGTATGTTGGTCTGGAAAGCGATACTGTTAATGACGGCGGTAATTTCCGAGATTTTTTTCGAGCTGGTGGAAATATTCCCCATCGTTTGTACGACCCCGGAAACCATCTGGCCTCCGCGACTGGCTTTACCGGAAGCATCTTCCGCCAGTTTGCTGGCGTGATGCGCATTATCCGCATTCTGCTTAACGGTTGCCGTCAACTGTTCCATACTGGCCGCGGTTTGTTCAATGGCGGCAGCCTGCTGTTCAGTACGAGAAGATAAATCCGTATTACCGGCGGTAATTTCGCTGGTGCCTCGATAAATTTCCTCCGCCCCCTGACGCACCGCCCCTACCGTTTGTTGCAACGCATGCTGCATTTGCTGAAGATGATGACTCAGACGACCAATTTCACTGCGTCCTGTGGGCTCGTCAGCCATGGTTAGATCGCCCGCCGCAATGCGTTCGATACGTGACGCAGACTGCTGCAAGGGTTGTATCACCGTGCGACGCAGCACCATGAAGGTCATTAACGTCAATACCAGCGCCAGCGTAAATGCGCCAATCATAAACATCATACCGAGCCGGGTACGTTGGTAAGCCTGTTCGCTAAGTAGTCTTGCCCGCTCGGTGCGCAGTTCAATCGCTTTCAACAGGACATGGTTATATGCGGCATCCAGTTGTTTTGCCTGCTCGTTTTCATGATTAATGATCGCTTCGAACATGCCATTTTTGGCAAATTTCAGCATCGGTTGCAGGCCGTTGATATAGGCGGTGTAACGGGCGTTTAACTCGTTATCTAGCGCGTCATCGGCGGGTGTTTTCACCGCTCTGGACATATAAGCGTTAAAGCCGTCCTGAGACTGCTTGATCCGCGTTTCCGCAGCGGCAATATTGGCTTTCATTTCATCCATTTCAGCAATCCGGCTCGCCGCGCCAGCGTGGATCATATTGATACGTGCGGTACGTAAGTGGTTAGCGCTGTTGGATAATCCCATCCGTACCTGAATCTCGTCCGTGACATCACGCTGATCGCGATCGGCCTGTAACAGAAAATAGCCTGCCAGCCCGGCGCTCAAAGCAAAAAGAAGAAGGATGCCACCGAGAATGGAGGAAAACAGCGGAACCAGCCGAATATGATGCAGGAAGCCCAGTTTATGCGAGGCTTGCATCGAGAATGTGTTGCCCATGACCGTCGACTCTCTTGTAAGTTTTATGCGTAAAACACGCCCGTTAGATAGTCATCGGCACTTCGTGACGTTTGCTTATCGCGAAAAGCATCGCCTTCGTCACATTTTCACAACATTCATTCCAGAAAATTCAGAAAAGCGCCAGCGGAAAATCCGCTGGCGGATGAATCAGTTATCGCTAAAGTGGATAACAGTACGGATGGATTTACCCTGATGCATCAGTTCAAAGGCATCGTTAATCTGCTCCAGCGGCAGGCGGTGAGTAATAAAAGGATCTAAACGGATTTTACCGTTCATCGCATCCTCGACCATCCCTGGCAGCTGCGTGCGCCCTTTCACGCCGCCAAAAGCGGAGCCACGCCAGACGCGACCAGTCACTAGCTGGAAGGGACGGGTTTTGATTTCCTGCCCTGCCCCCGCTACGCCAATAATAATGCTTTCGCCCCAGCCTTTATGACAACATTCCAGCGCCGCTCGCATCACGTTAACGTTGCCGATACATTCAAAACTGAAATCTACGCCGCCATCAGTAAGCTCAACAATAACGTCCTGGATCGGTTTGTCGTAATCATTCGGATTAATAAAGTCCGTGGCCCCCATTTCGCCCGCCAGCGTAAATTTTTCCGGATTCGTGTCGACAGCTAAAATACGCCCGGCTTTAGCCTGAACCGCGCCCTGAATAACCGCCAGCCCAATACCGCCTAAACCAAAAACGGCAACGGTGTCGCCCGCTTTCACTTTAGCGGTGTTATGGACGGCGCCAATACCAGTCGTCACGCCGCAGCCCAACAGACACACTTTATCCAGCGGCGCCTGCGGGTTCACTTTCGCCAGAGAAATTTCCGCGCAAACGGTATATTCGCTGAACGTGCTGGTTCCCATATAGTGATAAACGGGTTCGCCGTTATAAGAAAAGCGGGTAGTGCCATCCGGCATCAGCCCTTTTCCCTGAGTGGCGCGTACGGCCTGACAAAGGTTAGTTTTACCGGACTTACAGAACTTACACTCGCCGCATTCCGCCGTGTACAGTGGAATAACATGGTCGCCGGGTTTCAGGCTGGTGACCCCCTCGCCGACCTCAACTACCACGCCGCCGCCTTCGTGACCCAGTACTGCCGGGAATACGCCTTCCGGATCATCGCCGGAAAGGGTAAAAGCATCGGTATGGCAAACGCCGGTATGGGTGATTTTGACCAGAACTTCGCCTTTTTTCGGCGGCGCAACGTCAATCTCGACAATTTTTAGCGGCTGACCGGGACCAAAAGCAACTGCTGCACGTGATTTCATATATCTCTTCCTGTTACGGTGAGGGAAATTGTTATTTTAGATAAGCGCGAAGAAGATGGCCGATTTCCGCCATCCGAACCGCGCGCTGATCTGGCGTAGTTTCCCCGCTGACCAGCTCATCTTTCAGATGGATCTCAACCATTTCACTCATCAGGCCATTAGAAGCGCCGCGCACGGCGGCAATTTGTTGCAGAATAGCCAGACAAGGTTCGCCAGACTCAAGCGCCCTCTCCAGCGCTTCAACCTGCCCGCGTATGCGACGAACGCGGGTAAGGATACGTTTTTTATCTTCAGGTGAATGCGGCATTCGACCTCCATATACTATAGGGGGGTATACTATCAGAATTTTATGTTTATGTAATTGTAAAATGACACACAATATAAAAATCAATAGCTTATAGATTTCCGGCATAGACCATCAAGAATCAGTTCACATTCAGCATATTCAGCTCATGGGAACTTTTTCAGGCCACAGACAATAAACACCAAAGCTTTCTTTCTAAGCTGCAATGTTCTGCCCGACTGGGGCACAGAGGTAATGCCGGTAAATCCAGTCCCATTACTCAGAAGTAAATATTTGCTTAATAGTTTTTATTTACTCACCAGGTGGTAATGAATAAAGGTTATGATATGCAGATGTCAGTCTTGTAAGAACGTAACATCACAACTGCGATACACCGCCGACGGGTAGCGAAAATATCTCAACCCTGTGTCTTTCCAGGCTTAGTCAATGTGGACAAAAAATCAAATGAGCGTTATTTGAAAGATTTTTAATACCCAAAAGCGTCATCATTATTGTTAATTTGAAATCAATCTCAGGTAATAATCCATGCCTATTTCGATTTGTAAACATGGTGCTCCTTTTGTTGTTCAACATGAAAATCGGTACGGTTCCGGTGCAAGTCAGTCATCATCACTTTCAAAATCAATCCGCCATATTAGCAACTCTCATGAGGAAATAAAATTTATAAGTTGCTATAGTGCAAATGGAAGCTGTTTTTCCAATGCACAGATGCTAGCCAATGCCTCAGGGAGCCCTGTTATAGGCTACTTTGGGAAAATAAATAAGTTAACAGCCAATCTGGATAATAGCGGTCGTATATTCCGCCCACAGCATAAGCTTGCGGCCAGGATTTGTTATGTAGGTAATCGGCTTCTGAGCGGTCCAATTCAACTTGGGTTTGGCCTGAAACATCTGCTAAACTGCCACTCAGATGGTAATGTCAGATAAAGTGTCATGCCATGCCCTTCCCGGCATTGCTATTCCACAGCCTACAGATATGGGCGCTCAGTTCTTTCTCTAATCTCTGCCATGGGAAGCTCTGGCGTCATTTCACGCTCTTGCCAGCCAGTATTTTATTAAAGTCTGACTTTTACCAGGGTAATTTCATAAGAGTGTCCATCTTCTGGTCTAAAAATAATAAATCTATTGTTATTTTTAGTAAAGGATTTCGACAAAATAAAACTATCATGATACCTGGCCAGGACGTAGTACCAGCCTCCATCATACAATATCATTTCGTATTCTTTCTTTAATTGTGGCTTATAGATCCCAACAAAAAAAGAAAATATAAAAAAATATATAATAAAACCAATCATAACTATAGTGAAACAATGTCTTCGCACCCAACTGAGTTGCGTAAAACAAATCACTGGCATCAATTTACTATAAAAACGCATCCCCACCGATAGGCATAAAGCCACCAGTAAAATGATAAAAAAAAGCTCCCACAAAAACGATTCTGTTAAGAGAGAAAACTCGATAACAATTGGAATAAAGAACAAAACCGCTGCCAAAAAAAGGCGTAAGAAGCTAAGGTCGTGAATACGTGCTTTTTGCTTTACTAAAAAAAATAATAGAATACCCACTCCCCACGCTATTATGAATATAGCCATCAGGCTAATCGCATGGAATAGACTTCGGGCAATGTTGTCAGGGCCGACGCCTACATACCACCACGGGAAACCATAGTACGCGGAGACGCCCCAGCCATAAAAATAGGCGCTCCCCCATCCCAGACCACCTAAATAGGCCAAAAGCATTGAAGAGTTTTTAATAATTGAATCATCACTCATTATAGTTAACTCACTTAAGAAATATTTAACATGAAAATAGAAATCAACACGTTATATAAAACACCACCCCCTTGGAAATAATAGCTTGATGATAAGCTTACCTAATTTTCCTGAGTATCAAGCCAGCTCATACCCACGCCAGCACACTAAAATCAGGAGTGGCTACTTTTTTTAGAGGTTTGCCTTAACCAGACGCACAGTCAATAATGATAGCAGTCAGATAATATGTACCCGGCATTAACCTCACGTTGTTGATGATATATTTACTTCGTTGAAAAATAATAAATATTGCATGTGTTTTTTTGGCGGCGACAAACTGTTAAAGAAGCGCAATTCTATATACACCATTTACCTGATTACTTTTCTTGCTAATATTTGTTAATTAATGTTTTGCTAAAGCGTGATTAATTAGTAAGGAGGACACTATGCCATTGAGTGTTGGACAGGGTTATTTCACATCATCTATCAGTGCTGAAAGATTTAATGTGATAAAAGAAAGCGCACGCCCTCCGGAATTAAGTTTATGGGAGAAAATCAAAGCATATTTCTTCACCACTTACCATGCAGAGGCGCTCGAATGTATCTTTAAACTTTACCACTATCAGGAACTGAATCTAACACCGGTACAGGTTCGCGGAGCCTACATCAAACTTCGAGCCTTAGCGTCTCAGGGATGTAAAGAACAGTTTATTATAGAATCACAGGAACACGCCGATAAGTTGATTATTAAAGATGATAATGGTGAAAATATTTTATCTATTGAGGTTGAATGTCATCCGGAAGCTTTTGGTCTTGCCAAAGAAATCAATAGATTACATCCCAAGCCAAAAAATATTTCTTTAGGTGATATTACCAGACTGGTATTTTTTGGCGACAGTTTATCTGACTCCATGGGGCGTATGTTTGAAAAAACACATCATATCTTACCCTCCTATGGTCAATACTTTGGCGGAAGGTTTACTAATGGATTTACCTGGACTGAGTTTTTATCATCTCCACACTTCTTAGGTAAAGAGATGCTTAATTTTGCTGAAGGGGGAAGTACATCGGCAAGGTATTCCTGCTTTAATTGCCTCGGTGACTTTGTATCAAATACGGACAGACAAGTCGCATCTTACACCCCTTCTCACCAGGACCTGGCGATATTTTTATTGGGGGCTAATGACTATATGACACTACACAAAGATAATGTAATGATGGTCGTTGAGCAACAAATTGATGATATTGAAAAAATAATTTCCGGTGGAGTTAATAATGTTTTAGTCATGGGGATTCCCGATTTGTCTTTGACGCCCTATGGCAAACATTCTGATGAAAAAAGAAAACTTAAGGATGAAAGCACCGCTCACAATGCCCTGCTAAAAACTAATGTTGAAGAATTAAAAGAAAAATATCCCCAGCACAAAATATGCTATTTCGAGACTGCCGATGCATTTAAGATGATAATGGAGGTGGCCAGTAATATTGGTTATGATACGGAAAACCCTTATACTCACCACGGCTATGTACATGTTCCCGGGGCTAAAGACCCTCAGCTGGATATATGTCCGCAATACGTCTTCAATGACTTTGTCCATCCAACCCAGGAAGTCCATCATTGTTTTGCCACAATGTTAGAAAGTTTTATAGCTCATCATTATTCCACTGAATAATGTTCCATCGGCTGCGGTACGCCTTGAGCAAAACACCGCTCAATATCATAGTGCCGGTGGCATGAAAATATGAGGTTGTCTTTGCTGCCGGTTGGTCAATAAGTGATCCATACTCTATGTTCAGTAGGACAAAAATGGATAGAGTCGATAGATCGCCACCGTAACTACAATACTCACTATCACACTGACGATAAAGTATGTTTTGAATGGCTGCTTTTGCGTTTTATGACGGAAGAGTTGTTGACCAACAATCGCACCAGGCCACCCACCGACAACCCCAAACACCAACAAAGTGGATTCCGGCACTCTGCGCCAGGTTTTACGTGCCGCCGTTTTGTCTATACCGTAGATCGCCAGCGTTAGCACGTTGGCGAGCAGGAACCACATCGCGACGGGATGCGATGTAAAAATGCTTCCGACCGCAGCGGAGATCAGGAGTAAATAACAAAAGCGGTTAAGATACATATTATTATGTCATAGCAATGATTAGGGACATCGGAGCCCATTATACGCGATACATGCGCCTATGTGATGTAGAATTTTCTTTTCATTCAGCCAACGAGTCATCGAGTCATCGAGTCATCGAGTCATCGAGTCATCGAGTCATCGAGGATTCATTTTTAATTACCATGGTAATCATAAGGTAATTAACGTGTTGTGAACACGATTAAAATGGGTAAAGCCACCAAAAATGTTACCACCTTAACCATTGCCAGGATAACTTAATGAAGAGCCCTCTTTATTGCTGTTTGTTATCCGGTTGGCAGTCTCAGTTTTGGATTTATTTATCGTATTTATATTTATTACATAAGATGTACGATGTTAATTTGAGAATTTTATCTCGACAACCGCATATATTAAGATATTTCTGAATTAAGATTATTGTCGATTAAAACAAGTTAACGTTTTGATAAACATAACAACATCGTCAGAACTCCTGATTTGTTGTCGTTTGTTCATAGGATAAATAATTTATATGCTTGCAAATATAGATAGCACGCAAATCAAATTAGCTCAGAAAATGTATTTGACAAGCAAAGATAAGTCTTTATATTGGCCCTGGATAGAGTGGCAAGATGATACTTAGAGACATTAAATACACCGTCACTGAAGCAATTATCTGCTTATCATGTAAATATGTATGCGTAAATGGAGCATAAACTATGTCCAGTATACTAATGTCTATGGTATTTTTACATTTTCACCTTTCATGGGGTCGCTGCACTCATATCCAGTTGATATCTCATGGTATATTCAATCCATTCCCTTTGATGATTCCTGTCAAACCTCCTGATTAAATTAGTTAACAGCGATGGAATACATAACGTTAAGTACTTTACGCCTGCAAATGTCAGGTTCACGCCCTAATGCTTAATTTATAATACACATTACCTTACTACAGGAAATAGATAGCATGTTATTCAAAAAAATTGGCTTATCGATGATAGTGTTGGGAATAATGTCGTCTTCAGCTTTTGCTGATAGCATCGTTGAAGGGAAAACACTCAATGTCGCAGTATCACCGGCCTCTCCCCCTATGTTATTTAAAAGTGCTGATGGCAAATTGCAGGGGATAGATCTGGAGCTTTTTTCGTCTTACTGTCAGTCACGGCATTGTAAGCTAAACATCACCGAATATGCCTGGGATGGAATGCTTGGCGCAGTGGCGAGTGGTCAGGCAGATGTCGCATTTTCGGGAATTTCAATCACAGATAAACGTAAGAAAGTTATTGATTTTTCTGAACCTTATTACATCAACTCTTTTTATCTGGTCAGTATGGCTAATCATAAAATAACGCTCAATAACCTCAATGAATTAAATCAATATTCTATTGGATACCCTCGAGGAATGGCTTACTCCGACCTTATCAAAAACGATCTGGAGCCCAAAGGATACTACTCGTTAAGTAAAGTAAAATTATATCCAACATATAATGAGACGATGGCTGATCTAAAAAATGGTAATCTTGATCTGGCTTTTATAGAAGAGCCGGTTTATTTTACCTTCAAAAATAAGAAAAAGATGCCGATAGAAAGCCGTTATGTTTTCAAGAATGTTGATCAACTTGGCATTGCCTTTAAGAAAGGCTCTCCCGTGCGCGATGATTTCAACTTATGGCTTAAAGAGCAAGGGCCACAAAAAATATCTGGCATCGTCGATAACTGGATGAAATAGTAAGCTATGTCATCAGGTAATATGCTGGCTATCTTTTATTTCCTATTGGAAGGGATTGGTAATACGCTGCTTGTAACCTTTACCTGTTTTCTCTCAGCGTTTTTTACCGGGCTTACAGTCGCCGTATTACGGCGACTATCCCCCCTTCCACTACAGAAGATACTCGACGTACTGGTCTTTATTCTTCGGGGAATTCCAATACTTATTGCTGTTTTTCTTGTTTATTTTGGATTGCCAGCGATTGGCATATATGTTTCACCTCTGGTGGCCATGAACCTCAGCGTCGGCTTAATCAGCGGGAGTTATCTTGCCGAGGTGTTCAGAGGGGCGCTTAAATTAGTTGAGCCATTCGAAATAACGGTAGCGAAAGTAGCAGGAATGCGTCAATTACAGGTTATAGTAAATATTGAACTGCCACAGATGTTGCGATTTTCTGTGCCCGGTATTATCAATGAGTTTTCTTCTGTATTAAAAGCGACGCCCTTTGCTTATACTGTCGGCATCGCTGAAATAACGAAGCAGGCAATGTCACTGACAGCCATCACGCTGAACGGATTGCAGATCTATACTCTTGCCGGGGTATTATATTTCATTATTTATAAAGTTTTTACTCTTCTGGCCGGAGTGTTTGAGAAAAAATATCGCATCAGTTGAAGCATAAAAATAGAGGTGATACTCATGGCTTTACTGGAACTAAAAGAGATAAGTAAGGAATATTCAGGAAAAAAGGTTCTTGATACGGTTAGTCTGAAAATTCAATCGGGAGACATGAAAGTAGTCATGGGGCCATCGGGTTGTGGAAAAACGACGCTTTTACGCTGTCTGCTTCGATTAGAAGAGCCTGATTATGGTGATATTTATTTTCACGGGAGAAATATTTATGACAAGGAATTTACTATTCTTGAGTTCAGAAAAAAAGTTGGTTGTGTCTTCCAGAATTACGCTTTGTATCGCCATCTTAACGTCATGGATAATATTACCCTTGCCCTATGTAAGGTGTTTGGCATGCCGGGACAACTAGCCCGGGAGAAAGCCTTACATGAGCTACAAAAACTTGATATGGTCTCGCATAGCGCGAAATACCCTTCGCAATTATCGGGCGGGCAGCAACAGCGCGTCGCCCTGGCCCGTACAATGGTCACCGACCCAGAACTCATTATTTTTGATGAGCCGACGTCTGCGCTTGATCCGCTCATGACTCATGAAGTCGGAATGTTGATCAAGCAACTTCACGACAATGGCGTCACTATATTATGCGTCACTCATGATATTCGCCTCGCCAGATTACTAAGCGATAACGTAACGTTTCTTAATCATGGCAAAATTCGTGCAGAAGGCGCTTTTACCGATCTTGCTTTACGAGAAACGGATCCAGATATCCACTGTTTTTTTAGCGAGGCACAACGATGATCGCTGGCTGGTCTCTCTTCTTTAATGACCTGACTGAACAACTGCCACTTGTTGTGGACGGTATTAAAGAAACCTGTAAACTTGCGCTGATTGTTTCCATCACCGGTTTTTTGTGGGGAATTATTATTTTCTTTCTGAGCCTGAGCCATCGCCCCGTGGTAAAAGCCATAACTCGACTGTACATGGATTTCTTTATCGGTACGCCACTCATTCTTATTCTGTTTGTTATCTATTATGGTTTACCTCAATCTGGCATTCACCTGTCCTCTTTTACCGTGGCGGTTACAGGGTTTACTTTAAACGTCGGCGCATATAATGCCGCGTACATGACAACGGCCTATAACGCATTGAATAAATATGAAACGGAGGCCGCAGTCGTTCAGGGGTTGAACAAACGGCAGGTCTTTTTGTGGATTATACTGCCTCAGGTATTGCTGTCTTCCATTCCAGCCTTAACGAATCAGGTGATTAATAACCTTAAAGACAGCACCATCGTTTTTCTTATCCAATATACTGAGTTTTTCGCGCGAATTCAGGAGGTTGCTGCAACCAGCTTTAAATTCTTCCATGCTTACCTTTTTGCCGCCATAGTGTACCTTATTGGCGTTACCTTTATTGTCGGTTTGACCCGGTTTTTAGAGCATAGACTGCTTCGCCATTACGGTCAGGATTACTGAGTTGCACTGCACTATTCTGATTAATTCATCGCTGACATTATCAAAGTTATTTTTATTTAGTGTTGGTTAAGATTTTAACCTTCATTATTGCGTTAGGTGTCCATTCTGGTCTAAGTCTTACTCCATTGAGGATATTATGGCGCTACCACAACTATCAATATGGCAGCCCGGCGATGGGTTAAGAAAAATAAAGTATAAATATCATGTTTGTCTCATTGTCATATTCTCCGTCCTTATACGGTTGCTGTTTATAACTGACCGCTACCTTTGGTGTGACGAAGCGTCCAGCGTGCTGATTAGTCGACATAGCGTAGATAATCTGCTCTTCCATGCCGCTTTTGACGTGCATCCCCCGCTTTATTATCTGTTACTGCATGACTGGATCATATTATGGGGTGATAGCATTGCAGCGGTACGCTCTCTCAGTCTACTCTTTGGGATCCTGACAGTTGTGCTGGTTATCGCGCTTACGCGATGGCTGGCAAATGAGCGTACAGCCTTATTGGCAGGATGGTTTGCCGCCCTGATGCCGATGGCAGTCCATTACAGTCAAGAAACGCGCATGTACGCGTTAATGGGAATGCTAACGCTCGCAGCCGCGTTAGCATTGATGATGTGGATAAAAACACCCACCCATAATCGCTATCTTGTCGCGTATGCTTTACTTATGACGTTCAGTTTTTACACCCATTATTTCACCCTATTTGCACTTATTGCCCACTGGATCGCAGTAACAATATTATCCTGCCAAAGCCATAAAACGGCCTGCTACCTTAAACTTCCTGGCTGGTGGTTTGCTAACCTGGCGATTGCTGTCGCTTATCTCCCCTGGTTGCCCGTATTGTTTAATTTACTGACTCATCTGGCGCAGTTGAGAGCCGGTAATGATATCGGTTGGATTCCCCCCGTAACATGGCGTGATCTGCCTGCAATGTACTGGCATTTCTTTACCGGAAACAACGGACAGGGTTTTCCGTCGATCATTCTGTGGCTGGCTGTGGGAAGTTTTATCGGTACTGTGGGGCGAATATCTTTATGCAACGGAGAATATGAAAGATATCAGCTGATATTATTTTGTAATCTGGTCATCCCTGTAATGCTGGTCTTCATCATTTCCTGGTGGATGCCGTTATTTATCGATCGTTATTTCTTCTTCTCATCGCTGAGCATTCCTCCCCTGCTCGCGGTATTACTTACCCGCGCAAAAAAAGCGGTTTGTGGCTTCGGTTTTATCTTATTCACCTTATTATTCGGCTATGGTTCATATCATAATAATCCTGAGCACATAGACGAGTTTAAACCATTGGTAAACTATATTAATACCCGTCACCAGCCTAATGATGCCGTGGTAGTCAGTAAAATGTTCGATTATTTAAGTTATGTGTATTATAATAAGCGAGATTATCGTGCGTTTCTTTATACACCACCTAACGCACACGGAACATCAGGCAGACCGAATGCCTATGGCTTTGGTTCACTGTTTTATGCGCAAGCCGACCAGACATATATTGATACTCTGACAACGCTTTCAAAAAGTCACCATCGTGTCTGGTTGATAAGCGGCGGTAACTTTAGTCAGGATTACCCCTTGCCGTCAGAATGGCAAAATATCGCAAAATTCAGAAGTGGTAGATTTCAGGTACAATTATTTGTAATACCGACTCAACAGGCGCATCAAATGCAATGATTACCGTTTTTTATCCAGTGCAGTGATAAACAGTACTGCCACTGCCAGACCGCCTAAAAGTAAGGTCCAGCCAAACGCTTCAAAAACCTCAATCATATCGCCTCCGGGTAGGTGATATTAAATCACGATGGCTATCTCATCGTAACATTTAAAATATCAATTAATGTGCAATAATCGCTTTATGTGTATGAATAAATATTGTTCCTCCTGCATTTAATTGCATTACTATTATCATAGGGCTTAATATGTGTATATTAACGATTATTAATTATCAGCTTATAATAATATAACTGTCCAATTCATTTGCCAGCTATTATTATCCTCTATCTTCTTTAAGATAACCGCTTAACTCATAATATCGCCTTTATTCATCGCATTAAATTACTCACTCACCTGATTAATGCTTGCCTAACGATTGCTTCGTTGTTTTAATTCCAGCGCGAAATTATTTAGTGAGAGAACAATGAAGCATACACAACAATCAGGCGCAAAAGTCTATAACCCATTCACGCTTAGCTTATATGACTGGTGGGTACTCAATATCTCAAACAAATATGCCTGGAAGTGTCCTACTGATACGCGACTACTTCCTTTCTTCCTGCATCATATGGGCGAGACTCACCTGGATATTGGCGTAGGTACAGGTTATTACCTGAAGCATGCACCTGCGACTCATGCCATTTCGCTGATGGATTTAAATCCGGATAGTCTGAAAATAGCCGCCAGCCGAGTGGGTAATACGAAAATCCGCGCCACACTACAACACGATGTTTTCGACACGTTCCCGGCGGACTGGCACGGGCGCTTCGATTCCGTTTCGATGTACTATCTTCTGCACTGCTTACCTGGTGAGATGACAACAAAAGCGAAGGCAATTAAAAATGCCGGTATGGCGCTTAAACCCGGCGGCACACTTTTTGGTGCCACGATTCTGGGCAAAGAGGTTCCTCACAATGCTTTTGGCAAGAAATTGATGGCTGTTTATAACAAGAAAGGAATATTCAGTAATACCAATGATTCAGCCGATACGTTACGCAGCGTGTTGGACGAACATTTTGCTAAGGTGACTTTGGAGCAACATGGCGCCGTTGCGCTATTTTCCGCCACTATGCCACGTTCATCGTAAGTGTAGGCACTTCCGGGCGGTCGGGCAGCGCGATCATGTGGGTTTAACCCGTTGATTAAACATTGGATTACGGAATAGCAATTGCTTATTTTATTTGTCATACAAATAAGTATAATACCCGCTTCCGATGTAGACCCGTCCTCCTTCGCCTGCGTCACGGGTCCTGGTTCGACGCAGGCGTTTTCTGTATGGAATACACCATCCCCTCTGATAGATGCCTTGTTTGCCTAAAGCGGTTAACCCCGCCTGTAGCAAACGTCATACAGGACGGTCAGTCACGCTTACGCGGCATCATCCGTAACAGCGTATTGTCTTTCCAGAAATAGTGATGCATCAAAGCAGCGATGGCATGAAGTCCAATAACAAAATAGCCCAGATTCGCCAGCGTGACGTGCCAGGATTTCAGCATATCTACGCGTTCAAAGTTAGCCTCGGCGGCATGGGGCATAGTAATGCCAAATGCGACCCAGGGATTGCCGCGGTTATACATCATGACCAGACCAAGAACAGGCAGCACGATAAATAACAGGTAAATCACCAGATGTCCTAAATGCGCCATTCCGGTCATCATCGGTTTTGGACGAGGAACAATGGGCGGCGTGGGATATTTCAGCCGAATAAACAAGCGTGCCACCATTAAAAGCAAAATAGTGATACCACATGAAACGTGCGTCATATTAAACCAGGGCCGATAACTACGCGGCGCAAAACCGCGTAGCTCCATCGCGGCGTAAGCCACAATAACCAGAAAAAAGACTAACCAGTGAATACCAATTTGCAGGCCGGAATACTTATTGCCCATAGCGCGTCCTGAATGAAAACCGTAAAGCGACAACATAACCAGCTTTTATAAATAATTCATCAAATTTATGAGATGGTGGTCGCACTTGCCCGTTCACCCTCGCAAACGGGCGATTTTTAGCGTAAAGCTCTCTGTTCTAACGCACTGCGCAGCGTAGTATCTGCCTGCAATACCTGCCATGCGTTTTCAATATCACGTGGGATATCAACGTGAATGATAAAATCTTTACCGCGCGGTCCATACCCTGTTTCATCGTCACGCAAACGTGGTAGCTCGCCGGCAATCAGAGACAAATAACGCTCCACCGTCCAGATGCCCTCTTCAACATTGGCAAAACGTGTACCGCCATTAAGGTGGCGCAGTACCGGAACAAAACCAGGAAAACTCAGCCAGCGCGGCGCATCGGTGTCGTCGTTTGTCACGCGCCGAAACGCCGCGATAGTGCGCCGCTGCATGGTGGGGTCTTGCACAACGATAGCCGTGTTAATGTTTTCTTTCGCCTGACGGATCAGTGCGCAAGAGAAACGGGCATTTTCGCCGCAATTAGTTGACCGATCTTCCAGCCAAATTTTCTCAGCCGGAATATGCCAGAACTGGTTCGCGATATCCGCGAGGATAGCGGCTTCAGCGCGTCCGCTTGTGCGAATAGTGTGGTAGCGCGAATGCCGGGCAATCACGGCGTACAAAAACGGCGTTGAATGACCTATACCGCCGCTAATCAGTAAAGGAACGTCTTGCGCTTTGGCGATGCGACAGGCAGCGTCGATAGTGGGGATCACCGCATTGCCCGCCAGGACGACACAATCCGACGAATAAGGTTGTTCGCCGGAAAAATCATTTTGCGCCAGCCACTGTCCGACGGTATTCACCGCCAGCAATGTTTCCGCAGAGAGCACCGGAAATGGCGTTGTATTCATAATTCCTCCTTTTTGTTCCGAACTTGTACCGGATCTCTTTGAAAGACATCGTCGCCTGGCTTTTTAGGCCGTAATCTGATCCATGGCCTGTAAAATACGCTTATCGGAAATAGGATAAGGCGTACCGAGCTGTTGGGCGAAATAACTGACACGCAGTTCTTCAATCATCCAACGGATCTCTTTAACATCATCATCTTCGCGACGCGCTGGAGGCAATTTATTTATCCATTGTTGCCACGCCTGCTGGACGCTTTCGACTTTCAGCATTTGCGCCCGATCGCGGTGCGGATCGACAGCCAGTTTCTCCAGCCGCTTTTCAATTGCCTGCAGATAACGCAGCGTATCGCCGAGACGTTTAAAGCCGTTGCCAGTCACAAAACCACGGTATACCAGACCGCTCATCTGCGCCTTGATATCGGAAAGCCCCAACGCCATGCTCATATCCACCCGCCCTTTCAGACGCTTATTGATATTGAATACGGTCGTCAGGATGCGCTCAACCTGCTTCGCGATATCCACCACAGTATCATTCAGCTCGGCGCGTACCTTTTCGTGCAGCGCGGTGAAACCTGCTTCGCTCCACACCGGTCCGCCGTTGGCATCTATCAGCTTATCTACCCCGCAGGCGATACAGTCATCAATCAACTCCAGTACTTTGCCGTACGGGTTAAAGTACAGCCCCAGCTTGGCTTTATTCGGCAATTTCTCATGCAGATACTTAATCGGTGAAGGAATGTTGAGCAACAGCAGACGGCGTAAACCGCACCACATCGCCTGTTGTTGTTCCAGCGGATTATCAAACAATTTGATAGCGACGCTGTCACGCTCATCCACTAACGCCGGCCACGCCTTCACTTTATAATTACCGCGTTTCTGTTCGTAGCTTTCCGGCAGCTCGCCGAAACTCCAGATATGCAGCCCGCTCTGCTCAATGCCGTCATCCGCCACCGCCGAGAGCGTCTCCTGCACTTTGCCTTTCAGCGCATTTTTAAGCTCGGCGAGCGAACGCCCTTCCTGCAGTTTCTTGTTTTTGTCATTCACCACGCGAAACGTGATTTTCAGATGCTCGGGCACCTGATCCCAATGCCAGTCTTCCCGGTCGACCGTGACGCCGGTCATCCGGCGCAGTTCACGCTCCAGAGCGTCCAGCAGCGGCAGCTCCAGCGGCGTTACGCGACCTAAAAACGCTTCAGCATAGTTTGGCGCCGGAACAAAGTTGCGACGTACCGGTTTTGGCAACGATTTAATCAGCGCAATCACTAATTCACGGCGCAGCCCTGGGATCTGCCATTCAAAACCGCTCTCGTCAACCTGGTTAAGTAGCGGCAACGGAATATGGACGGTCACGCCGTCAGCATCCGCGCCCGGTTCAAACTGATAGCTCAAACGCAGCTTGAGATTGCCCTGGTGCCAGAAGTTCGGGTAATCCAGTTTGCTGATTTTTTCCGCGCCTTCTTTAATCAGCATACTTTTTTCAAAGTTGAGCAGATCCGGCGTCTCGCGGCTGATTTTTTTCCACCAACTATCAAAGTGGCGGGCGGAAATAACGTCATGGCTAATACGCTGGTCATAAAACTCAAACAGGGTATCGTCATCCACCAGGATATCGCGGCGGCGAGATTTGTGCTCAAGTTCCTCGACTTCCGCACGCAATTTTAGATTCTCACGGAAGAAGGCGTGACGGGTTTGCCAGTCCCCCTCCACCAGCGCATGGCGGATGAACAACTCGCGACACAACGCCGGGTCAATCTGGCTGTAATTCACCTTGCGCGCGGCGACAATCGGCAGACCGTAGACAGTAACCTTTTCCGTCGCCATCACCGCGCCTTGCGCCCGCTCCCAGTGCGGTTCGCTATATGAACGTTTAATCAGGTGCTGGGCTACCGGTTCCACCCATTCTGGCTCAATGCGGGCAGCGATACGCCCCCACAAACGGCTGGTCTCCACCAGTTCTGCGACCATTGTCCATTTCGGCGGTTTTTTGAATAAACCGGAACCGGGGAAAATAGAGAATCGGGCGTTACGCGCGCCGGTGTACTCTTGTTTATCGGCATCTTTCATCCCGATATGCGACAACAGCCCCGTTAACAACGCAACGTGAATTTCCCGGTACTCTGCGGGTTCGCTGTTTACCGGAATCCCCAGTTCTTTGACCACCTGACGCAGTTGGGTATAGATATCCTGCCACTCACGCACGCGTAAATAGTTCAGATAGTCGGTGCGACACAGACGGCGGAATTGATTCGACGACAGGGCCTTTTGTTGCTCGCCGAGGTAATTCCACAGGTTAACAAACGCCAGAAAATCGGACTCCTTATCATGGAAGCGCCGGTGTTTCTCATCGGAAGCCTGCTGCTTGTCCACTGGGCGCTCGCGCGGATCCTGAATAGAGAGTGCGGAAGTAATGATCATCGCTTCGCGCACACAGCCATGCTTTTGCGCTTCCAGAACCATACGCGCCAGGCGCGGGTCGACCGGCAACTGGGATAATTGTCGGCCCAGCGGCGTCAGCTTATATGCCGTTTGCTGTTCGTCGGCGGTAATCGCCCCCAGCTCTTCCAACAAACGCACGCCATCCTGAATATTGCGCTTATCCGGCGCTTCGACAAACGGGAAGGCAGCGATGTCACCCAGCCCCAGGGCGGTCATCTGCAAAATAACCGACGCCAGGTTGGTACGTAGAATTTCCGGGTCGGTAAATTCCGGACGTGACAAAAAGTCATCTTCCGAATACAGACGAATGCAGATCCCTTCCGATACGCGTCCGCAACGCCCTTTACGCTGGTTGGCGGAAGCCTGTGAGATCGGTTCAATCGGCAGGCGCTGCACTTTAGTGCGGTAGCTGTAGCGGCTGATGCGCGCAGTGCCAGGATCGATCACATACTTGATACCCGGCACCGTCAGCGAGGTTTCCGCCACGTTAGTCGCCAGCACGATACGGCGTCCGCTGTGCGACTGGAAAACGCGGTTCTGTTCGCTGTTCGACAAGCGTGCATACAGCGGCAACACTTCGGTATGCCGTAAGTTCAGCTTGTTCAGGGCGTCGGCGGTATCGCGGATTTCCCGCTCTCCGCTCATAAAAATCAGGATATCGCCGGGACTTTCACGCCCCAGTTCATCAACAGCGTCAAAAATTGCCTGTAGCTGATCGCGTTCAGTGTCGTCAGCCTCTTCCACGATAGGGCGATAACGAACTTCTACGGGATACGTTCGGCCAGAGACTTCGATAATCGGCGCGTTATTAAAGTGGCGCGAGAAACGTTCCGGGTCGATGGTCGCAGAGGTAATAATCACTTTCAGATCGGGGCGACGCGGCAGAAGCTCTTTCAGATAGCCGAGCAAGAAGTCAATATTCAGGCTGCGTTCATGCGCTTCATCAATAATGATGGTGTCATACTGCATCAATAGCCTGTCCTGCTGGATTTCCGCCAGCAGGATACCGTCCGTCATCAGTTTGACCATGGTGTTGCTACTGACATGATCGCTGAAACGAACTTTATAGCCGATGCAGCCGCCAGGCTCCGTTTGCAACTCTTCGGCAATGCGGTTAGCAACGGTGCGCGCCGCCAGGCGACGCGGCTGAGTATGTCCAATAAGTCCTTTAATTCCGCGTCCCAGTTCCATACAAATTTTCGGCAACTGGGTGGTTTTACCGGAACCGGTTTCCCCTGCCACGATCACCACCTGATGATCGCGGATCGCTTCCAGAATGTCCTGTTTTTTCTGGCTAACAGGTAAATTTTGCGGATAAGTGATTGAGGGGCGCGCCGCTTCGCGTAGAGCGACCTGCGCCGCAGCCTGTTCAATTTCTTTCGCCATCGTCTGGAAAATAGCCTGTTGCGCATCAGGATTTTTTACTTTCTTTACGCCATGCAGGCGGCGAGCAAAGCGCTGTTTGTCGCGCAGCATCAGTGCATCCAGCCGCTGCTGTAACACCTGAAGCGTCAACGTAGATTGTTCAGTCATAAAGCTCTTGGGCAGCATTCTGCCTGTTTAAAATCGTTTTAAATGATAGGTATAGAGTACCACATTGGGGCTTTTTTTGTGTTGTTCAATAATTTCGAACAAAGGGTTCGATATATTGCGCTATCCCTGCGACATATTTGTGAATAAAGTGTCAACAAGCAACGGGGCACGCCCCTTCAAACACATAAAAGGAAACACCCATGAGCAAGGTATTAGTTCTTAAATCCAGTATTCTGGCAGGGTACTCTCAGTCTGGTCAGTTGACTGACTATTTTATTGAACAATGGCGCGAAAAACACGTCGCAGATGAAATTACTGTCCGCGATCTGGCGGCCAACCCTATTCCGGTGCTGGATGGCGAGCTGGTGGGCGCGATGCGTCCGGGCGATGCGCCTTTAACGCCACGTCAACAGGACGCTCTGGCGCTGTCTGATGAGCTCATTGCTGAACTGAAAGCCCACGACGTCATCGTTATTGCGGCACCGATGTACAATTTCAATATTCCGACGCAGCTGAAAAACTATTTTGATCTGATTGCCCGCGCCGGTATCACTTTCCGCTATACCGAAAAAGGCCCGGAAGGTCTGGTAACCGGTAAACGCGCGGTGGTTCTCTCCAGTCGCGGCGGTATCCATAAAGACACCCCGACGGATTTGATTGCGCCTTACCTGAAAGTGTTCCTTGGTTTTATCGGTATTACCGACGTGAATTTTGTTTTTGCCGAAGGCATCGCCTACGGGCCGGAAGTGGCGGCTAAAGCTCAGGCCGATGCAAAAGCCGCGATTGACAGCGTAGTGGCCGCTTAAATATTTTTGCCTCCCGTTTCGACGGGAGGTGACTTCTTAGGTTCGTAGCGCAAATATCCTACCACGCCGCTACTGCCGCCATCGCTGGGATGCGTTACCCCATCATTGACTTCAACGCAGGCGAAATCAAAAGGCGACACATTTTCGATGCACGCCACATTGACCCCATATTGATCGGGATTGGATCGACGTTGATGAAAAGTATATATCCCGCATACCGAACAGAAAAAATGCACCGCCTTGCCCGTATTGAAGCGATATTCGGTAAGCTTATCCTGCCCTTTTAGCACTTTAATACCCGATAGCGGCGCAGACACTGCCACCGCTCCGCGCATCCGGCAAAACGAACAGTTGCAGCGCCTGGCGGTATGAAAGCCATCGCTAAGTTGAACGGTAAACACGACGCTGCCACAATGGCAGGCAGCAGATAATTTTTCAGACGTCATACCTGGTTACTCTCGCGAATAGTGATACCAGTCAACAGTATAGAAATGGCGTTTCCGGTTCGCCTAATATAAATACGACCTTCATATTCAGAAATTACCCATATAAAAATGCATTTTGCGGTAAAAAAATTGTCGAAAAGCGGTTATTTACGCATCCATTTGCCATTAATTCCCTGGACATATTCTCCCGGCCTGGCGCGCTCAACCAGTTTTTGCCCTGCCATCTTCGCCACCTCATCCACGGGAAGATGATTGCTATCCGCTAACTGCTGATAACTGGCGCGACGGGCATGATTAATATCAAGCACCAGTTTCTGGGTTTCGGCATCATTCTTTAAGGCCACCAGATAGCCATTCAGCGTTTCCCCAACCCGGCCCTGCGTGCGCGCTTCGTCCAGGGTTAAGGCCCACACAGAAGGTGTGAGCAAGCTCAGCGTCAGCACCCATAGCATTAAATACTTTTTCATTATGGCCTCAGAATAGATCGCTGCGTGATTTCAGGAGTTCTTCAACATCTTTATCGACTTTGATATGTATTTCATGCTCGATCTTTACATTCATGTTGATGGTAATCGGCTGTTCCGGCGCGGCGACTTCAATACGTGGCGTGCAGCCCACCACGATAAATGGCGCAAGCGCTGACAGCATGGCAATACTCATTTTCATTATTTATCCTCACAGTCCTTGTCTTTCCGGCAAGGAGGTTGCGGCAACGCTGTATTTTGTTCAAGCCATGCCTGTAAATTGTCGCCAAAACGCAAACTGCGCCACAGCGTAAACACATTTTCTTCATGGGTATAGTTCAAGTTAACGATCGCGGTTTTACCATCTACCCGGCTTTTGCCGGTAATGGCCGCCTGCATCGTTAGTACGCCCAGGTTATCAACGTTAATTTTCGTCCACGAATGCGTAATCTCCATATAACGTAACCAGTTGATCGCCGAGCCTGCCGTGACATTATCCTTCACCACCGCATCCGCAGTATCTTTATCGATGCGCAACGTCATTGGCCCGGGATTCGTAAGCCAGCCATCTTTGATTATCCATTTTTCATTGTTCAGCCACAGCGGCAGCGCGCCGCTAACCGGACCAGACATGGCGAATTGCTTTGGATTTATGGCGCTAATCAATTCGCTGGATGAAATATTTTGCACCCGCAAAAGCGCCGGGTCGTGCTGCGGCATTCGCAACTGTTTCATAATGATTTGACCGCCCAGCACGTCTACGCTGACATCGCTTAGCAGTAATGGATTCGACTCGCTCCAGGGATAACCGCCCTGTAAATCAGCAGTGATATTTTTCGCCGTGACCTGGTTGACTATCCCGGCAATACGCAGCGAGACGGGCCCGCGCGTCCCCAATTGCCACGCGCCGTTGTGGAAGCGAAATGGCAGAATGAAATCGACGCCGTTGATTTTGTTATCCGGCATCCAGGCGCTACCGCCTTTTAACACGCCGTGTCCACCTGCTTCAAACCCCTGCCCCTGTGCGGCGGAAAAAGCCACCTGCGCATACAGTGAGCCTTCGCGCAGCGTCATTTTCCAGTCTGGTGGAAGCAACGGCTGGAAAACGATAAGCGACTGCTTCGGCCACCAGGCCTGTCCGCGAAGGCGTTCGCCATCCCAGCGCCCATTCAGCCGTACCGGCCCTATCGCCCCCGCCCGAAGGTCGCCTTTAAACTGGAACAGGGTTGGCTCGCGCCCTTCAACGCTAAAATTAATGGTAGAAGGCGGCAGCACGCTCCCGCTGGTAAATACGGTTTTTCCCGCCTCCAGAGACAGCGCGCCCTGTAGCGACGGCGTTGTGGCGTCGCGAACCCAGACAATAGGTTTATTCAGCGCCAGTCTTGGCGATGTGACGGTCATTGCGCCATAGTGCAACTGATCAAAGCCGGTGGACAAACTGGTCAACCTGATGGTGTTATCATGCCATTCGCCCTGTCCGGCAATATCCCAGCGGGCGCGCATTGGTGTAAAGCTTCCTTGCCCCCAATAGCGCCAACGCCAGCGACCAGCATCAGGGAGAAAATCATTCGCCAGGCCATCAAGATGAAGAACGAAATCGCCCATCTCATTTTCGTGCGCCCGTAAAATAGCCTGTAATCGACCATCAACGCCGCGCGGCGTCACCTTAACGCCCGCCAGCGGCCAACGAATTTCATCAATATCTAACGCATCAATCACCCGTCCGCGCGAGCGTAGCAATGCGCCAGGTGCAAAGGTGAGCTGCGGATCGGCCAGACTGCCGCGGAACATAGCGGGCAATACGGCATAAAAGATTAAATCCTTCTGTTTAGCCTCGCCGGTAAGCTGTAGAGGCATCTCACTGCTATCCATGCTGAGTTTTCCCGGGCCGATAGTCAGTACAGCGTTCGCTTTACCGGCATCGCCCTGGGTCAGAATATTCAGGCGTCCGCTGACTCGTGCATTATCCGGCCCGGCTTGCCAGTTATCGATATTAAAAGCCAGACGTCCGCTCAAGGGGAATCCCTGATATGGCCAGTTCCAGCGGCCATCGCTGATGGTAAGCCGCTGACGCGTTACCGCCCAGGGGAGATCGAGAATCGGGTCAGGATTACCTCGCGCCATCACGATGAGCTGTCCGGCGTTATCACGCCACTCCAGTTCCGCATCCACCAGCGACGGTTCCTGCGGCAGACGCAAGGTCGCTGCCGCATGACCGCTGACCGGCAGGCCATCCGGTACCAGGGGCAACATAAACTCCCCCGCCAGGCTAACGGGAGGCTGGTTGGCCAGCGCGGCGATCTCCAGTTGGCTCACCGTCAATGCCTGACCGCGTAACTGCCCTTGAAATTTTACTTTTTCGCCCTGATAACGTATCTGCTGAATGAGCGGCGTCATGGAGATCGCCAGCTTGCCCTGCCATTCCGGCCAGGGCGCGAGAATGACATTATCAATGTTAATCCAGGTATTGGGCAGCATTGACTGCCACTGCGCCAGCGTACGCGGCGCGGCGGGAGAAGCTTCCGTAGCGGGCAGTTTCGCCAGGCATGCGGCATCCAGTTTGAGGCTTTTAATATTCAGCAACCAACGGCTGGGATGCGTCAGTTCCGCCTGGGTAATATGCGCTAACGAACAATCATTGACCAGATAGCGAAGATCGGGAATCACTAACCCATGACGTGTCAGGCGTGGACTTTGTTCCAGAGCGATACGGGTACCGACGGGTAGCCAAATTCCCGCCAGAGTGGGAACCCACAGCCCGAGGGTCATCAGTAGCGTCAGAGGGACAAGAATCAGCAGTAACAGTAGCGCAAGGGCGGCTTTATATTTACCCTTCATGGGCCATTAATTTCCTGATTTAACGAAAAATTCAGTCGGCTATCTCTTTATTTTGGCATGATTGCCCGTACATAGCCTAATAGTTCATGTTGCAGGGGCGCCCTCCGGCTATTTGAGGCGTTGTGGAGAATGATAACCTAAAATTATTCATTATATGTATGACTATCAATTATTTTTGATTTTTTGTAAGATAATTTTAAGTATATTTGTGTGATTCTAACATCACTGGAGAAGGTCATATGAAACTCGCCGTCTATAGTACCAAACAGTATGACAAGAAATATCTACAGCAAGTGAACGAAGCGTTCGGTTTTGAACTGGAGTTTTTTGATTTTCTGCTAACCGAGAAAACGGCGAAAACCGCCAATGGATGTGAAGCAGTTTGTATCTTCGTGAATGACGACGGGAGCCGACCGGTACTGGAAGAGCTGAAAAAACACGGCGTGAAATACATCGCGCTGCGTTGCGCCGGATTTAATAATGTCGACCTGGATGCCGCTAAAGAACTCGGTTTGCAGGTGGTGCGCGTACCGGCTTATTCTCCGGAAGCCGTCGCTGAACATGCGATTGGCATGATGATGACATTGAACCGCCGTATTCACCGCGCTTATCAACGCACCCGCGACGCTAACTTTTCCCTTGAGGGGCTGACCGGCTTTACCATGCACGGAAAAACCGCTGGCGTCATTGGTACCGGTAAAATCGGCGTCGCCGCGCTGCGTATCCTGAAAGGCTTCGGAATGCGTTTACTGGCGTTTGATCCCTATCCCAGCACCGCCGCGCTTGACCTCGGCGTCGAGTATGTGGATCTGCAAACGTTGTTTGCCGAATCGGATGTCATTTCCCTGCACTGCCCGCTCACGCCGGAAAACTACCATTTACTGAACCATGCGGCATTCGATCAAATGAAAAATGGCGTTATGGTCATTAATACCAGTCGTGGCGCGCTGATTGATTCCCAGGCGGCTATCGAAGCTCTGAAGAATCAGAAAATCGGCTCGCTGGGGATGGATGTGTATGAAAACGAACGCGACCTGTTCTTTGAAGATAAGTCAAACGATGTTATCCAGGATGATGTTTTCCGCCGTCTGTCGGCCTGCCATAACGTACTGTTTACGGGGCACCAGGCATTCCTGACCGCAGAAGCGCTGATCAGCATCTCTGAAACCACGTTACAAAACTTAAGCCAGCTTGAGAAGGGCGAAGCCTGCCCGAACGCGCTGTTCTAATCCTGTCGCTCCCCTGCGCTCAGGGGAGCATTTTCGGATAACCCCTGAAGATCTATCCGGTCATATTATTACTATAGTCAGTGTTAACTATCAGATTACAGAGAATATCAATGAAGAAAATCGTCACGCTGGTCGCCCTGAGCATCATAATCACAGGGTGCGTGAGCAGTGGAAAAGTGTCCGTCAAACGCGAGCAACTGGAGCACCACCGCTTTGTTCTGGAAAGCGTAAACGGTAAAACGGTCACCGGCCCGGAGCTCAGCTTTGGCGAGGACATGACGGTATCTGGCAAAATGTGCAATCAATTCACCGGCGAAGGAAAACTGTCGGACGGCGAATTAAAAGTGAAAAATTTAGCGATGACCCGAATGATGTGCGCCGATCCGCAGCTTAATGCGCTGGACGGTACCCTCAGCGAGCTCTTCAGCAAAGGCGCACAGGTCGATTTAACCGCGAACCAATTAACGCTGGCGACGGCAGAAACAACGCTAATGTATAAACTGGCGGATTTAGCGCACTAAGCCATTAAGTGAAAAGTTATACGCGTCAGGCGAAACGCCGCGCTTAATAACTCCCGCAGCTTCCGGCGGCAAGCGACTGTTCACTACAACGTTTGCCGTTGGGTAGCGCGCACATACCAATTACTGAACCATCAAGCTGTCGGGCCGCTGAAAGCGAACCGCCAATCATAGCGCAATTCGCTTCGCCGGCGCTGGACATCGCCGCTTTCATCCCTGGCGAAACATGCGCCGCGGTTGCCTGCTGAACAGGTTCGCTACTGCAAGCCGACAATAATAACGCGGCTCCCCCCACCCAAAACGCTGCGCGCATTTCTCTCCCCTCTGTTTATTCATCCAAACGACACCGCCCTAAATAATAGGCAGCAGAAACTGACGCGTCGAGAGGCAAAGCGCGCATTTATGCGCTTCATTAACATTTATTGGCAATTTTTTACGTCTTTCCGGCAAGAAATCGCCATTCTCCTCCCGCCAGGGACACAAAAGCGAAAATGGGGCTTGAAGGGCTTTGCTAAAATAAAAGGATAACTACAGGATGCGCTCACGATTATGCGTGTCCCTCTTTTTTGCGCAATGTAAGGGTGTCATATGCAAACAATTGACGGTAATGGCGCAGTAGCGTCGGTGGCGTTCCGTACCAGCGAGGTTATCGCCATTTACCCGATTACGCCCAGTTCAACAATGGCTGAACAAGCGGATGCCTGGGCCGGTAATGGGCTTAAAAATGTCTGGGGCGATACGCCGCGTGTGGTAGAGATGCAGTCGGAAGGCGGCGCGATCGCCGCCGTTCACGGTGCGTTACAAACCGGTTCGCTTTCTACGTCATTTACATCATCGCAGGGGCTGCTGCTGATGATTCCAACGCTGTATAAACTGGCGGGGCAACTCACGCCGTTTGTACTGCACGTTGCCGCACGTACCGTCGCCACACACGCGCTTTCTATTTTTGGCGACCATTCCGATGTGATGGCGGTCCGCCAGACAGGCTGCGCGATGTTATGCGCCGCCAGCGTTCAGGAAGCGCAGGATTTTGCGCTGATCGCGCACAGGGCTACGCTGAAAAGCCGCATTCCGTTTATTCATTTTTTTGATGGCTTCCGTACATCGCATGAAATCAACAAAATTATACCGCTAACGGATGAAACCATTCTGAACCTGATGCCGCAGGCGGAGATCGACGCTCACCGCGCCCGCGCGCTGAATCCGGAACATCCGGTGATTCGTGGAACTTCAGCGAATCCGGATACCTACTTCCAGTCTCGCGAAGCGACCAACCCGTGGTACAACGCCGTTTATGATCATGTTGAAGAGGCGATGAAGGCATTTGGCGATGCTACAGGCCGTCAGTACCAGCCATTTGAATATTATGGCCATCCCCAGGCTGAACGGGTCATCATTATGATGGGCTCCGCCCTCGGCACTTGCGAAGAGGTCGTGGACGAGCTACTGATACGCGGAGAAAAGGTCGGCGTTCTGAAAGTCCGTCTGTTCCGCCCCTTCTCCGCCAAACATTTGTTACAGGCATTACCGGAAACCGTTCGCGCTATCGCCGTGCTCGATCGCACCAAAGAGCCTGGCGCGCAGGCCGAGCCACTTTATCTGGACGTGATGACCGCACTGGCGGAGGCCTTTAATAATGGCGAGCGCGAAACATTACCGCGCACCATTGGCGGCCGTTATGGGCTATCATCCAAAGAGTTCGGCCCGGCGTGCGTACTGGCGGTCTTTAATGAACTCAGCCGCGCGAAACCCAAACCACGGTTTACGGTGGGCATTTATGATGACGTCACTAATCTCTCGCTGCCATTACCGGAAAATACCCTGCCCGGCAGCGCTAAACTTGAAGCGTTATTTTACGGTCTGGGAAGCGACGGCAGCGTATCCGCCACGAAAAATAATATTAAAATTATCGGTAATTCTACGCCGTGGTATGCGCAAGGTTATTTCGTTTATGACTCTAAAAAAGCTGGCGGGCTCACGGTATCGCACCTGCGCGTCAGCGAAAAACCCATTCGTTCCGCTTACTTAATTGCTCAGGCGGATTTTGTCGGCTGCCATCAATTACAGTTTATCGATAAATATCAGATGGCGGAACGTCTGAAGCCAGGCGGAATCTTTCTGCTTAATACGCCGTACAGCGCCGACGAGGTCTGGTCGCGTCTGCCGCAAGAAGTTCAGGCGGTGTTGAATCAGAAAAAGGCGCGTTTTTACGTGGTTAACGCGGCGAAAATCGCCCGCGAATGTGGACTTGGCGCCCGCATCAATACCGTCATGCAAATGGCTTTCTTCCACCTGACGCATATTCTTCCGGGCGATAGCGCCCTGGTTGAGCTGCAGGGCGCGATTGCCAAAAGCTATAGCAGCAAGGGTCAGGATCTGGTTGAGCGTAACTGGCAGGCATTGGCGCTGGCGCAGGCATCGCTGGCGGAAGTGCCGTTGCAGGCGGTTAATCCGCACAGCGCGCATCGCCCGCCGGTCGTCTCCGACGCCGCGCCGGATTTCGTGAAAACCGTTACCGCCGCCATGTTGGCGGGCCTCGGCGACGCACTGCCTGTTTCCGCCCTGCCGCCGGACGGAACATGGCCGATGGGCACCACCCGCTGGGAAAAGCGCAATATCGCCGAAGAGATTCCTGTCTGGAAAGAGGAACTGTGTACACAATGTAATCACTGCGTCGCCGCCTGCCCTCACTCGGCAATTCGTGCGAAAGTCGTTTCCCCGCAGGCGATGGAGAACGCGCCAGCCAGTCTGCATTCGCTGGACGTGAAGTCCCGCGATATGCGCGGCCAGAAATATGTGCTGCAGGTCGCGCCGGAAGACTGTACTGGCTGTAATTTATGCGTAGAGGTCTGCCCGGCTAAAGATCGGCAAAATCCACAGATCAAGGCGATTAACATGATGTCGCGCCTTGAGCATGTGGAAGAAGAGAAAGTGAATTATGACTTTTTCCTCGACTTACCGGAAATCGATCGCAGCAAACTGGAACGAATTGATATCCGCACATCGCAGCTCATTACGCCGCTGTTTGAATATTCCGGCGCCTGTTCCGGCTGCGGTGAAACGCCGTATATTAAACTGCTGACTCAGTTATATGGCGACAGAATGTTAATCGCTAACGCCACGGGGTGTTCCTCTATTTACGGCGGTAACTTACCCTCAACGCCTTATACCACCGATGCCAACGGACGCGGCCCGGCATGGGCGAATTCGTTATTTGAAGATAACGCGGAATTTGGCCTCGGTTTCCGTCTGAGCGTGGATCAGCACCGGGCGCGCGTCATGCGTTTACTGGCGCAATTCGCCGATCGCATTCCGGCGGAATTAAACGATGCTCTGCATACCGAAGCAACGCCTGACGTTCGGCGTGAACAGGTCGCCGCATTACGCCAACATCTGAAATCGGTTGCGGGCGCAGAGGAACTGTTAAAGGATGCTGATGCGCTGGTAGAAAAATCAATCTGGCTGATTGGCGGCGATGGTTGGGCATACGACATCGGCTTTGGCGGTTTAGACCATGTGTTAAGCCTGACGGAGAATGTCAATATTCTGGTTCTGGATACGCAGTGTTATTCCAATACTGGCGGCCAGGCGTCGAAGGCGACGCCGCTTGGCGCCGTCACTAAATTTGGCGAACATGGCAAGCGTAAAGCCCGTAAAGATCTTGGCGTCAGCATGATGATGTATGGTCATGTTTATGTCGCGCAAATTTCGCTGGGCGCGCAGTTAAACCAGACGGTGAAAGCCATCCAGGAAGCCGAAGCCTGGCCAGGACCGTCGCTGATCATTGCCTATAGCCCCTGTGAGGAACATGGTTACGATCTGGCGCTAAGCCATGACCAGATGCGTCAGTTAACGGCGACCGGTTTCTGGCCGTTATACCGCTTTGATCCCCGCCGTGCGGATGAAGGCAAGCCGCCGCTGGCTCTGGACTCTCGACCACCGTCAGATGCCCTGGCGGAAACGTTGCTTAATGAACAGCGTTTCCGTCGCCTGAATGCGCAACAGCCTGAAGTAGCTGAACAATTATGGCAAGATGCCGCATTGGATTTGCAAAAACGCTATGACTTTCTTGCCTTGCTGGCAGGAAAAGCGGAAAAACCCGGCGCAGATTAAAAAATATTCTAAGGATTAACCTGGAAACAAAAAAAGCCCGAACATCCGTTCGGGCTTGTCAATTTATACGCTGGAAAGCAAAGGTTAACGCAATGGCCCAGCGACAAAATGAATATGTGACAATAAAGGCATATAACAGGCGTAGAATATCGTAACCGAATGATATTGTATAATTTTTATTTCGTATAATACCCCCAAAAGCATTCGTATAAATTATATCTATTTCACTGCGAATTATTTCATTAATTATTGAATTAAACGGTAACATCTCTTTTTAGGTCTTTCCTGACAAGGCATAAATAACGTTTTAACGTCAACTCGCTGATTATTTACGGGGAATGCGCTTAATATTACGCCGTCCTCCCCTGTTGGTAGTCCCCGCAGAGTATCGTGGAGCAGCACCTAAAATGTGACGTATGTCATTGTACATAAAGTGCCTTTAGGGAGTAGAATTTCAGTGGATACTTAAACAGGAGGTTTTATGAACAGAACGATTCTTGTACCCATCGATATTTCAGATTCAGAATTAACTCAACGCGTGATTTCGCATGTTGAAGCTGAAGCAAAGATTGACGACGCTAAAGTGCACTTTTTGACTGTAATCCCGTCTTTGCCCTATTACGCTTCACTGGGACTGGCTTATTCAGCAGAGCTTCCCGCAATGGACGATTTGAAAGCCGAAGCCAAATCTCAACTGGAAGCGATTATCAAGAAATTCAACCTTCCTGCGGACCGCGTGCAGGCTCACGTTGCAGAAGGCTCTCCTAAAGATAAGATTCTGGAAATGGCAAAAAAATTACCGGCCGATATGGTGATTATCGCCTCGCATCGCCCGGATATTACTACCTATCTGTTGGGTTCCAACGCCGCAGCCGTTGTGCGTCATGCGGAATGCTCCGTACTGGTGGTACGCTAAATACCCGAGCCCGCATAAGAGAGTGCGGGCTCAAATCAATCATCATCGCCTAGTGACTGACACTTTTTGAAAACAGATTGATTACGATTACGCCGCAGATGATAAGCAACATGCCAATAATAGCCGGCATATCCAGTTTTTGGCCGAGAAATAACCATCCTATCAATCCAATAAGAACAATCCCTACCCCAGACCAAATAGCATAAATGATACCCGCAGGGATGGTTCGCATTGGGATGGTAAGACACCAGAACGCAATACAATATCCGATGATAGTAACGAGGCTCGGTACCAGACGCGTAAAACTATCTGATAATTTTAATGAGATCGTGGCGATAACTTCTACCACGATGGCGATAAATAGAAAGATTACAGCTTCTTTAGTCATACATCTCTTCGTTCCAATATTTTTCGGGTCGTGATGATATCTTAAGTAATACGGATGACAGAATAAAGACGCTTTTGAACCATTGCGTATCTTGCCATAAAAACGTGCTGGCATTCGTCGCCGTAATCCGTACCATACGCGACATACTTTTGCCTGCTGGCTGTTGACGGCAGGAGCGAACCCGGCATTTATCGCCAGCCAAATGGGGCATGAAACTGCACAGATGGTGTATGAAATTTACGGTATGTAGATTGATGACATGAACGACGAACAAGTAGCGATGTTGAATGTGCGGTTATCGTAGTTGCAAAGTTTGCCCCCAATTTGCCCCATTTAGTACCAGAGAACTGAAATAATGCAAGAAATTCAAAAGAATACAAAGAAAGAACAATACAACCTGAACAAGTTGCAAAAGCGCCTGCGCCGTAACGTTGGCGAAGCGATTGCCGATTTTAATATGATTGAAGAAGGCGATCGCATTATGGTTTGCCTTTCTGGCGGCAAAGATAGCTATACGATGCTGGAAATTTTACGTAATTTGCAGCAAAGCGCTCCGATCAATTTTTCACTGGTCGCCGTCAACCTCGATCAAAAGCAGCCAGGTTTTCCGGAGCATATCCTGCCAGCCTACCTTGAGCAGCTGGGCGTAGAATATAAAATCGTCGAAGAAAACACCTACGGCATTGTGAAAGAGAAGATTCCGGAAGGAAAAACCACCTGCTCGCTGTGCTCGCGTTTACGTCGGGGTATCCTGTATCGTACGGCGACTGAATTGGGCGCGACCAAAATCGCCCTGGGCCACCATCGCGACGATATTCTGCAAACCCTGTTTCTGAATATGTTCTATGGCGGAAAAATGAAAGGGATGCCGCCGAAGCTGATGAGCGATGACGGCAAACATATCGTGATCCGCCCGCTGGCTTACTGCCGCGAGAAAGATATTATCCGTTTTGCTGAGGCCAAAGCCTTCCCTATCATTCCTTGTAATCTGTGCGGTTCGCAACCCAACCTGCAACGCCAGGTGATTGCCGACATGCTACGCGACTGGGATAAGCGCTATCCTGGACGGATCGAGACGATGTTTAGCGCCATGCAGAATGTCGTGCCGTCTCACCTTTGTGACACTAACTTGTTCGATTTCAAAGGGATCACTCACGGTTCCGAGGTCGTCGACGGCGGCGATTTAGCGTTCGATCGTGAAGAGATTCCCTTGCAGCCCGCTGGCTGGCAGCCGGAAGAAGATGACACCGCCTTAGAGGCGTTGCGGCTTGATGTTATCGAAGTGAAATAATCTGCAGGCGTCTCAGCACTCCGCTGAGACGCCATGCTATCGATCATTTTAATAGCCGTACCCGGCATGACTTGCCTTTGATCTTCCCGTTTTGCAACTGCTTCCAGGCTTTTTGCGCTACTGCTTGACGTACGGCGACGTAAACGTGCATTGGATGCACGTTAATTTTGCCAATATCCGCCCCGTCTAATCCAATATCGCCGGTCAGCGCGCCCAAAATATCTCCCGGACGCATTTTCGCTTTTTTGCCGCCGTCAATGCATAGGGTAGCCATCTCTGCGGCCAGAGGGAGTAACGGCTGCCGGGCGGGCGCATTCAGCCAGTTCAGCTTAAGTTGCAGCATTTCTGAAAGAATATTCGCCCGCTGCGCCTCTTCCGGCGCGCAGAAACTGATCGCCAGGCCGCTGCTTCCCGCGCGCGCCGTACGGCCAATACGATGGACATGCACCTCCGGGTCCCAGGCCAGCTCATAGTTAACCACCAGTTCGAGCGATTTAATGTCTAACCCTCGCGCGGCAACGTCGGTGGCAACCAGAATGCGCGCGCTGCCATTTGCAAAACGCACCAACGTCTGGTCGCGGTCGCGTTGTTCCAGATCGCCGTGGAGCGCCAACGCGCTTTGTCCTACCGCATTAAGCGCATCACAAACGGCCTGACAATCTTTTTTGGTATTGCAAAACACCACGCAGGACGCTGGCTGATGCTGGCTAAGCAACGTTTGTAGCAGCGAAATTTTTTCATGCGCAGACGTTTCGAAGAACTGTTGTTCGATAGCCGGTAGCGCATCTACCGTATCGATTTCAATACGTATTGGCTGCTGCTGTACACGACCGCTAATCGCCGCAATGGCGTCAGGCCAGGTTGCTGAAAACAATAACGTCTGGCGCGTCTCAGGCGCAAAGCGGATCACCTCATCAATGGCGTCACTGAATCCCATGTCCAGCATTCGGTCTGCTTCATCCATTACCAGAATGTGCAGCGCATCCAGCGATACGGTTTCTTTTTGTAAATGATCCAGCAGGCGCCCCGGCGTCGCGACAATGATATGCGGAGCGTGCTGAAGCGAGTCGCGCTGTGCGCCAAAGGGTTGCCCGCCACACAAGGTCAGAATTTTGGTATTTGGCAGAAAACGGGCCAGGCGACGTAACTCTCCGGCAACCTGATCCGCCAGCTCCCGCGTCGGACACAGCACTAATGCCTGTGTCTGGAACAGAGTGACATCAATTCGATGCAAGAGCCCAAGACCAAACGCCGCCGTTTTGCCGCTACCGGTCCTGGCCTGCACACGCACATCATTTCCCGCCAGAATGACGGGTAATGCTGCGGCCTGAACAGGCGTCATCTCAAGATAGCCCAGCTCAGTAAGGTTATTGAGCTGGGCGGCGGGCAAAACATTCAGGGTTGAAAAAGCGGTCACAATTTACTCTCGCGGTAACGACTCATAGTCAGCAGGCGCGTATCCTCGCAGATCCGCGCGTTTGATGCGACATTTTAATCGGTTCTTCGTCCGGCGGCGGGTCGGGCATCGGCTGAGGACGGGGAAGCGGCTCAGGAATGGGAACAGGGTCAGTGGGAATCGGGTCCGACAAGGACGAGTGTAGATATAATAAGGTCAAAAGACAGCTCATATTACCCTCCAGAATGTCATTCAGACTCTTAAAGGGTAGACGCAGATATTCTACAGGCAAAAAAAAGCCGACTAATCTAAGTCGGCGTCGTACGAATCAATTGTGCTATGCAGTAATTCAAAAAAGGAAGTAAGACAATATGGAGCGCAACGCCCATCGCTTGACGTTGCATTCACCTGCGAGAGAGATATTGCCCCGAATAGGTAGATGGTTTATTGACTTCGCTCAAATTTCTCGGCGTTTTTTCATACGAAATGGTCTGAAAAGCGCTTTTGTTACAACCATTTACTGCGATGCAACCATAAAGTAACACCACCGATCAGGACAACTAACAGAATACAAAACAGAGAAAAGCCGAACCGCCATCCGCCGCCAGGAATACCGCCCAGGTTAACGCCAAATAACCCTGTTAAAAAGGTGCTGGGCAGAAAAACCATCGCCATAAGCGACATGGTATAAGTTCTGCGCGCCAGAGACTCCTGCATCACCTGGGCAATTTCATCCGCCATGATGCCAGTACGCGCGATACAAGCGTCAATTTCATCCAACCCCCTTCCCAGCCTGTCGGCGATATCCTGCATTCTGCGCCGGTGATCGTCGCTCATCCACGGCAGCCGTTCACTCGCAAGCCGGGCATAGACGTCGCGCTGCGGCGCCATATAGCGACGCATAACAATTAGCTGTTTACGTAGCAATGCGAGGAAACCGCGCGGTGGGATTTGCTGGTCGAGAAGATTATCTTCCAGATCGATAATTTTATCGTGTAGCTCTTCAATAAATTCACTGGCGTGATCGGTTAACGCATCGCACACATCCACTAACCAGCCGCCGCAATCTACGGGCCCGGTGCCCTCCTGCAAATCACTGACCACATCGTCCAGCGCCAGAACCTTTCGCTGACGGGTAGACACAATGAATCGCTCGTCCATATATAAACGCATTGCCACTAATTGATCCGGGCGCTCGTCAGTACTGCCATTAATACAGCGCAGCGTAATGAGCGTCCCTTCCCCCAAACGACTTACGCGCGGGCGCGAGCTTTCACCAGCCAGCGCATCACGCACGTTATTGGGGAGTAAAGGCGTTGAAGCCAACCAGCGGGCGCTGTCCGGGTGGGTATAATTAAGATGTAGCCAACAGGGATGCTGACTATCGATCACATCATTATCTTCGAGCGGTTTTACTCCACCACGACCATCCAGTAGCCATGCGAAAACGGCATCCGGCACGTTCACATCCGATCCCTTAATGGCTTCCACAGAGCCTCCACGTTACAACTCTCATGCCGTTAGTCTAGCTTTCGGGAAAGGTTAAGCAATCTCTCATTTTCTCATTGCGCAAAAAGAATGACGGGAACGTGCGGAAAAAGCGCCTTAGCAACAGGCGCTTACCAAACATGTATTATCAGGCCTGGCCGCGCCTGGTGATGGTCGAAAGAGATGATACATGAGAGCGCGTCAGCGCATGTTCACTGTAACCCGGCTGGCTTAAACGAAATTTGTCGGTTTTAGTCTGTAACTCGATCACCTGCGCCTTTAAAACATCCGAAGAAGCAGATAGCGCTTCAACCATTAAGACATTGCTATGGGTTGCGCTTTCCAGATCGCTCAACGCCAGGGTTATCTGGTTAATGCCCTTTTCCTGCTCCCGCGTGGTGGTGGAAATTTCATTCATCAGCACGTTTAATTGCCCGGAGCCGCCAACAATCTCCTGCATATTTTTTTCAGCCTCCTGCACTATGGCGGCCCCCTGCCGCACATTGTCATGCGTAACGTCGATCAGCGCCTTGATGCTTTTTGCCGCCTCGGCGCTACGATGCGCCAGATTACGCACTTCCCCGGCCACCACGGAGAAACCTTTTCCATGATCGCCCGCCCGCGCAGCCTCTACCGCCGCGTTAAGCGCCAGAATATTAGTCTGGAATGCGATACCGTCAATCAATGAAATAATCTCCGTCATCTGCGAGGCACAGTCGGTAATAGAACGCATATTTTCTGTAACCCGCCCCATTAATTCACCGCCTTTACGGGCGCATTGGGTTGCACAATCCGCCTGTATGCTCGCCATTCGGGTATTATCCGCATTGTTTTTGGTACTCGCCGCCATTTCATCCATACTGGCGGCAGTTTGAATTAACGAGGCCGACTGCTGTTCCGTCTTTACGGATAGCGACATACTGCGCGCCGCCAGTTGTTCGGAAAGGGTCATTGCCGTTTGCGAAGAGGATCTGATTTCACGTACCAGCGCGGAAATATTCTCCGACAGGCTATTAATCCCGGGGATGAGTCGTCCGGCGCAATTATTGCCAAATTCGGAGATATGAATAGACAAGTTTCCTGCTGCGACCTCTTCAATACTTTTCTTCACGGTATTAATCGGCACTACCAGATAGCAGGTCATATACCACCAAAGCAGTAATGCCGAGATCAGATAAATGATATTACACGTAATTAAAATAGGGAGATCGTGCAGAAAAGCTATTTGTAAAGTATCCACCAAAAGAAACGTACATACCATAAATAGAATAATGCATGTCCTGACGCTGATATTTCTCAACATTTTTGACGGCCTACAACCAGGATAGGAGACAGGTTTTATTTTTATAGCATTTCAGATATCTATTGCCATTCGTTTCTTTGACATTCTCCATATTCAATACCAGACCATCGCCATTTCCCTTAGTGCAACAGATAAAATTACCTATATTCGCTATGCCAGGATATTCATCCATCCATATTGACAAGTGATGTACTTATCACCATTTTCTGCTTAATAGTTAAGTCGAAAGCCAGTATATTTTAATAGACGCTTAAATAAGCGAATGACTGTTTCTGCGTGTTATTACCGCGGACAGCGTTATCGCCCGTTCTCTTGCAGAATCCTTAGCGTTTGGATGAGGCGTTATATCAGGCATAAAATCGGGTTCGCGCGAGCTTGCGCTGGCGGTCCTGCCCGCCAGCGGCAACGATTTACCGACTACGCTTCGCATGGCGCTCCCAGTTATCCTGTTTAGCCTGCACCGTTTTACGTAACGCGACATAACATGCCCCGCCGCCGCCATGGTGCGGCAGCGCCGAACAATAAGCCTGTACATCCTCAAACTCTGTCAACCAGCGGGCCACATAGCTTCGGACGATATTGGCATGCGACTTCGCCTCTCGCCCTTTACCATGAATGATCAGGACATTACGCAACCCCTCCTTTTGCGCCTCCAGGATAAAACGAAACAGCATCTTTCGGCACGTTTCGACCGGCTGGCGTAACAAATTGAGGCTGGCCTGCTGAGGATATTTCCCACTGCGTAACTTGTCGATGACACCCTGCTGCAATCCTTCCCGACGAAACTCCAGCGGTTCATTCAGCGGCAGAATATCCAGAAAGCCCGTCGTCAGGAAATTATCAAGCTGAAGCGTGTCGATACGCTGGGGCGTTTTAAGATTACGCGTTGGCTGCCAGTGTACATCAGTATGGCGTTTCAGCGGCTGGACATCCTCCATGGCGTCAAGAAACAGCGCTTTATCGTCAAGGTTCATGGTTCATCCTCCAGCGTTTTTGCGACTGCCGTTATCATAACCGTGCCCTGTTATACCGACAACGGTTTACAGTTATTTCCAATAACAGCGACAATGTCAGGCAATTAACCGCCTCGCCCGGCTCCCTTTTTCTCCGCCAACGATATTACTGTCGCTAAATGTGTTATCCCTGACTATCTTTTAAGGAGTATGGTTGCGGGTATTCCTGGCATGATATCTTGTCTCTTACGTTAGATTAAGACGATGTGAGAGAACGGATGCTGAGATTACTTGAAGAGAAGATAGCCACGCCATTAGGACCGTTATGGGTGGTTTGCGATGAGCAGTTTCGACTGCGGGCCATTGAGTGGGAACAGTACCGCGATCGTATGGAGCAACTGCTAAATATCCACTACCGTCACGAAGGCTATGAACGCCTTTCTGCGACTAACCCCGGTGGACTCAGCGATAAGCTTGCAGATTATTTTGCAGGCAATCTCGCCGTAATTGATACTCTGGAAACCGCAACGGGGGGCACACCTTTTCAACGGGAAGTATGGCAGGCGTTGCGCGCTATCCCCTGCGGGCAGGTGATGCACTATGGTCAACTGGCGGCGCAACTGGGACGACCGGGCGCCGCACGCGCAGTCGGTGCTGCGAATGGCGCTAACCCCATCAGTATTGTTGTTCCCTGCCATCGCGTCATCGGGCGTAACGGCACTCTGACCGGATACGCCGGTGGCGTGCAGCGAAAAGAGTGGCTATTACGCCATGAAGGCTATCTTTTATTATGAATATACAGGCAAAAAGTGCCTTATCGGTCACACTTTTATGTAAAGCAACAACAAATAAATTACGTATTTTCAAATAGATAAAAGTATTCATCAAACTTATACTTGAATTATTCCTTCTCCGGGATAGCTCAGACTTACGCGCTCACCAAAAAGATGTTAAAATTGACAAATATCAATTACGGCTTGAGCAGACCTATGATCCCGGAAAAGCGAATTATACGGCGCATTCAGTCTGGCGGTTGTGCTATCCATTGCCAGGATTGCAGTATCAGCCAGGTTTGCATCCCGTTCACACTTAACGAGCATGAGCTTGATCAGCTTGATAATATCATCGAGCGCAAAAAGCCCATTCAGAAAGGGCAAACTCTGTTTAAAGCAGGTGATGAATTGAAATCGCTCTATGCTATCCGCTCCGGAACGATTAAGAGCTACACCATTACCGAGCAAGGCGATGAGCAGATTACTGGATTCCATTTAGCAGGCGACCTGGTGGGTTTTGACGCCATTGGCAGCGGTCATCATCCGAGCTTTGCACAAGCGCTGGAAACCTCAATGGTATGTGAAATACCCTTTGAGACACTGGATGACCTGTCCGGCAAAATGCCTAACCTGCGTCAGCAAATGATGCGTCTGATGAGCGGTGAAATTAAAGGCGATCAGGATATGATCCTGTTATTGTCGAAGAAGAACGCCGAAGAACGTCTGGCTGCGTTTATTTACAACCTGTCCCGCCGCTTTGCGCAGCGTGGTTTTTCACCGCGTGAATTCCGCCTGACGATGACCCGCGGCGATATCGGCAACTATCTTGGCTTAACGGTCGAAACCATTAGCCGTCTGCTGGGGCGTTTCCAGAAAAGCGGTATGCTGGCGGTGAAAGGTAAGTATATTACTATTGAAAACAGCGATGCGCTGGCGGCCCTCGCCGGTCATACCCGCAACGTCGCTTAAACGTCAGCTAAACCATTGATGTTATCTTCTGCCATATCGTTAAATTTTTCTCATTTATTGATCTGGCAGAAGCGCTTCCTCTGTTTCATTCACCATATTTGAGTTACTCTTTAGTTACAAACTGCGATGACAGTTGTAAGGAGACCCTGTATGGCTATGTATCAAAATATGCTGGTGGTCATCGATCCCAATCAGGACGACCAACCCGCATTACGGCGAGCAGTTTATTTGCATCAACGGATTGGCGGCAAAATTAAAGCTTTCCTGCCTATTTACGATTTCTCGTATGAGATGACCACCCTGCTTTCTCCTGACGAACGCACCGCAATGCGTCAGGGCGTAATAAGTCAACGCACAGCCTGGATACGTGAGCAGGCGAAATATTATCTTGAAGCCGGTGTCCCCATTGAAATTAAAGTGGTCTGGCACAATCGTCCCTTTGAGGCCATCATCCAGGAGGTTATCGCCGGCAGTCACGATCTGGTGTTGAAAATGGCGCATCAGCACGATCGACTGGAAGCGGTCATTTTTACCCCTACCGACTGGCATTTGCTGCGTAAATGCCCAAGCCCCGTGTGGATGGTCAAAGATCAGCCGTGGCCAGAAGGCGGCAAAGCCCTGGTCGCCGTGAACCTGGCAAGCGAAGAGCCCTATCACAATGCTCTCAACGAAAAGCTGGTAAAAGAGACCTTACAATTGGCGGAGCAGGTTAATCATACCGAAGTACACCTGGTCGGCGCCTACCCCGTTACGCCAATCAATATCGCCATTGAGCTGCCGGAATTTGATCCCAGCGTGTATAACGACGCCATCAGAGGCCAGCATTTACTGGCGATGAAAGCGCTGCGCCAGAAATTCAGCATTGATGAAAAAGTTACGCATGTAGAAAAAGGCTTGCCGGAAGAAGTTATCCCGGATCTTGCCGAACATCTCCAGGCGGGGATCGTTGTGCTTGGCACCGTTGGACGTACCGGACTCTCGGCCGCGTTTCTGGGGAACACGGCCGAACAGGTCATTGACCATCTGCGCTGCGACCTGTTAGTCATTAAGCCTGATGAGTATCAAACACCGGTTGAACTGGACGACGAGGACGATTAATCCCTCTTGCGTCCTGCCGGATGGCACTGCCATCCGGCCAATACCCTATTCCTGTTACTCATCTCCGCCGAGGAAATAGATCCCCAAAGGAATCGCCAGCAGAATAGTGAACACCAGACTGTAAACGAAAATCATTGCCGACTGAATGGCATACATAGAGCTTGTCCACTCGGACAGTGGAATATGATATTGCTCAATCACACCGCCGATAGTCGCGCGCGTTACCACCGATGCCGCAACGATAAACACTGCCAGCAGGCATAACAGAAATTTTTTCCCCTTCGCCGATTTCAGCTTCATCATGATCATAGTATTGTCCTTTACAGATGGCTTTGTTACCTGATAGCAACAATACCATGACAATCACGCGATGTCTGCCCTATAAAACGTGACATTGTATTTACATAAAAAGTAAACCGCTGAGATTAAAGCTGATAGCACTATTTCTTCTTTTTACTTATCGATGATCTACGCGTTTATCCTGGGTAAAATACCTGTTAATCAGGTCATTCTGAGCTGTTATCGTAGGAAGGAGCGGAAAACAATAATGTTCACTGAATTTTTTCTCAAAAACGCATTTAATCTGGCGATACTTTTCAGTTGCGGTATGGCGTTGCTGGTCGTGAGATTTTGGCTCAGCCGTAACGTACAGTGGAAGAAAGGATTCACGTTCCATGCGGCACAGTTTTTTATTTATGCAATTATTATTGGGACCATCGGGAGCATCCTGAATAATGCTATTGAAGATTATAATTTGCGTTTTATCTCTTCCGGGGTCATTGATTTTATCTGCACCTCGCTCATTGCGCTTATTCTGACGATAAAACTTTTCCTGATTATTAACCAATTTGAAAAAGCACAGGTCAATAAAGGTAGAGATGTCACCAGTACCCGTATTCTGGCACGGGTCATAAAAATAACTATTATTGTCGCGATTGTCTTACTGTATGGAGAACATTTTGGCATGAGTCTGTCCGGTCTGCTGACCTTTGGCGGTATCGGCGGTATCGCTGTTGGTATGGCGGGCAAAGATGTCCTGAGCAATTTTTTCTCCGGTATTATGCTCTATTTCGATCGCCCCTTCAGTATCGGAGACTGGATTCGTTCTCCTGACAGAAATATCGAAGGTACGGTCGCCGAAATCGGCTGGCGAATTACGCGAATTAACACATTCGACCACCGCCCGTTGTACGTGCCTAATTCCGTCTTTTCATCCATTAGCGTTGAGAATCCGGGACGGATGACCAACCGTCGAATAAAAACGGTTATTGGGTTACGTTACGAAGATGCCGACAAAATTGGCCTCATTGTTGACGCTATCAGAAACATGTTGCAGGCGCACAGAGATATCGATCAGAAACAGACGCTGTTGGTCTATTTTAATGAATTCGCCGACTCTTCGCTGAATATTATGGTGTATTGCTTTACCAAAACAACAGTATGGCAGGAATGGCTTGCCGTACAGCAGGATGTTTACCTGAAAATTATTGCGATTGTCCAGGAAAACGGCGCTGACTTCGCCTTCCCAAGCCAGACGCTCTATATCGATGACCCGGAGGCCGCGCCTGCGACAAAATAAAAGATAGCCGGTGCCCGATAAGTGTTATCGGGCACCGAGGCTTCCCTGTCCGGATGGCGGGTTGTTAGCGCCTTACGGTGATCAACGGCTCTTTTCATTCACCGTCATGGTAAATTCAAGCACCTCATTAGTGTCGTTAACGTAGGCATGAGGCATGTCGGTTCTGGCTACAGCGGAGCAGCCCTCCCGAATAATAAAGCGTCTACCGTCGACTGTTAATGTCAGTGTTCCCTGATTAACAAACAGTAATTCACAGGTGTCTGCCGGATGCCCTGCCGATTCAAACTGTTCACCAGGATGCATTATCCATTGCCAGAGTTCCAGCATATCCGGCCCGCTGGTTCCCGCCATCAGTTTTGCGCTGCCGCCTTTCTCGCCGCGCCACAACACCGGAATAGCATCCCGGTCGATAAGATGGACCATCGGCTCGCTGGCGACGTTGACAACATCCGCCACGGACACTCCCATTGCCGCCGCGATCTTACATAACAGCGCAATGCTTGGATTGGCTTTACAGCCTTCAATTTCCACCAGCATTCCTTTACTGACGCCGGAACGCCGCGCAAGCTCATCCAGCGACATCTTTTTTTGGCTACGAAATTGTTTGATACGTTGGGAAACAGCTTCATTTATCGTGCTGACGTCAGCGCCCGCCGTGGTCGATAAGTTGACTTTTTTGGTCATTGGTCGATATCATAGAATAAAATAGTCATTACAGGATTATGCGATGTCTTCTATGTTACCGTCAATCAGCCCGGAACTGGCCCGTATCGCTCCCGGCTTTCGTGCATTAAGTATTAATGTTATTGCCGCTCCGATTCGCGATGCGCAGGTCGGAGAAATCGCGCTAAAAGAGGCCTGTCAGGCCGTAATTAACGGCCAACCGACGTGGGCACAGGCGCATATAGACGCCTGGAATGCGGTGTTTAAAGCATTCGGCGCAAAACCAAAGCGCACCCCCTGCTCGGCTGAAGCGCTACGAAAACGCGTGTTGAAGGATGGAACAATGGCGGCGCTGGATCCGGTCGTTGATCTTTATAACGCGGTGAGCCTGCGCTATGCCGTACCGGTAGGCGGCGAAAATAGCGCGGCTTATTGTGGATCGCCGCGGCTGGTTTTCGCAGACGGAAGTGAAACATTTGATACCCTGAAAGAAGGACAACCCGTCACCGAGTCGCCAGAACCGGGCGAAGTTATCTGGCGCGATGACAGAGGCGTCACCTGTCGGCGCTGGAACTGGCGTCAGGGAGTACGTACCCGACTAAGCGCTTCAGATAAAGCGATGTGGTTTATCCTTGAAAGCTTGCCGGAAATGCCGGTTGATGAATTGTACGCGGCAGGAAACATGCTGACTGACGGCCTTGAAAAAATGATGCCAGGTTTACGTTTTGAATCCACGTTGATGGGTGTCTGATTGATATTGCGTAACAGGAGAAATACCATGTCGCTGTTTCTGACAAGTTTTATTTTCGAAAAAAAAGAGTACGACGAAGAGTTTTATCAACTGGATGGCTGGATTGAGCGCTATACGCAGTCTATTGATGGCTATATTGGGATGGAAAGCTATACCGATGCCGCCAGCGGAAGAATGGTTAATAATTATTACTGGCAGACCCGCGAATCAATGGAGCTATTGATAAATAATTTACAGCACCAGCAGGCCAAATCACAAAGTCATAAGTGGCTTTCCGGTTACCAGACGATTATTGCAGAAATTCAGGGGTGCCATAACGTTAACCTGCCCCATCCGCTGGCATCATTTTCAGTTCCTTATGCGTGATGCAATAGTATATGTGTTAAATGTGGGGGCACTACAGGAGGATGTCTGCGCCCCTGCATTGCCGGTTATTCGGTTCTCTGTGCAGGGACGGTGCTGATATAAGTGATTAGTAAACAGGAAGATGAGTGATATCTCGTGGTACAATAACACGCGTAACCACATTGTTTTCATCGCACTCTATCAACGCTCTGGCAAAAATACTGAGCTCATTAATTTTCAGCCCGGAATTATCCAAAAACTGGCGGCAAGCGTAGTCAGAAACAAAGGTTATGCCGGGATGAATATCATGTTCCCGAATAAAACGGGCCTGAGCAAATGGCGTATCCATACTCAGCACATATACCGCCCGGTTTGAGTGGCTACCCGCTGATTTAAGGCGGTCACTATAGTCTTTTACCTGCCATTCACAAACCGGCGTATCCAGTGACGGGACGACAATAATCCGCTTTTTTATCCCCGGGATACAGTAACCCGGTAATAAATTATGGCTCACCAGCCCCTTTGTGCAGGGTAATGGTTTGCCTTCAGCCAGTATACCGGGTTTGAGGGTCAGCTGCGTTTTGCCAAAGGTGACAGCGTGTTCCTGACCCAATGAGATATAATCTTGTGTTGTTGCTGGTGTCATAAAAAGTTCTCCTTTTAACGTTTGTATTATTTTAGCCATAATAATTATTTAGCAATCTACTAAAGAACCAAGTCAACATCCATAATAAGAGCAGTGAAATAAAAGCCAACCCATTATTCATTGCTGTTTTTACTCTACTTTTTTATTGTCCCGGAGATAGTAAATTTATCTTTAATCAATTCCCCAAAATATTTATATGTCAATTTCAACTCTCCATTTGAACCTCCATTATAAGTTACCGTCTGCAGATACTCTCCGGGATTACCCCCGGCTTTGATATCGCATCGACTATTCCAACTTCCTGTTGAAAAATGCCCACACTGGAGATTGAGATTAGATATGGGGTTATTATTTATATCTTTAACAATAATTTTCACAACAGCACTCTCTCCTGGCATCAGTAAAGATTTATCTGCACTAATGACAGATAAATCTTTACTCAATTTAACTATACGTTTTGTTTCAATAGAATGGAGTTCAGAAACCATCGGCACAGGCGTATATCCTGGTGCTGAGACCATATCTGTTTCGTTATAATGCTCAATTCTTATCTTCGAACCTACATTATCCTCGCTGATAACAATTTCATATTTACACGGCTTTTCACGTAGAAGCTCATGCTGTGAGTCATCTTTCTCAACGCGATAATATGTACATACTGTGGTAGCCGTTTCATTAGCTTGATATTTTTCAGAATCAAGATCACTGACTCTCCCAACCATTCTTGCTTTTAAAAGCATGCCTGGTATAGGTATATATGATTCAAAATATCCATAATACCCATTCAATTCCAACCCATAATCACTCAACGGCGAACTAGGCCTGTGCCCAACGCTCGGCGCCGTAGGAGGAGAAAACATCCCGACGGTTGCCGCGGACGTTGTCGACGAATCCGCCAAGACGCTTATCGGCGCAGCCGCCAGAAGCAGGCTATAGATAATAAGATTATGTTTCGACATACGCACTGTTGATCCTTTTTAAAACATTAATTCGCATCAGATGCTGCGGTAGAACTCTTGGCATTTTCCTTATCAGAAATAATTCTGACCCGGATATATTTATTCTGAAGCGATTCCCCATTAAGACTATAAGGAAGAAGCCAGGTGGCTTTTGTCGCCCCCGGTACGGATTGCCAGGATTTCATTTCATCCGAGATTTCCCACTGATAATTAAACGCATCAGTACAGTCCGTGTTATTTACACAAAGCGTTCTGGCTCGCATTTCTGTTCCGACGACTGGCGCAGTAACGCTTCCGTTGGCTTCTTCAGTACCCGGCGTAAAAAGCACCTCCACAGAAGTGACCTTCTGCGCAATACTGTCTGACTGCGCTTGTAGTAGTACGGTACCCTTCACCGGATGTTTATCGTCTGGTCCGCTTGCTTCAATATGTAATTTGAGCGAGCGGGCATCATCGCCGATATGGGTCACCAGAACCCGTTCAACCCAATGGCCGTCACGCTCTGTACCACCGAGCGCTTTAAATGCCAGACCCGGCATATCTGATTGATACTTAATATTACGTGGTTTGAGCGATGCCCACTCCTCTTCAGAACGCTCGCGCACGTAGTGCCACTCAATAACCTTCCCCTCTTCTCCGGCAGGAAGCGGCGTACTGATAACAAAGTTGCCGTCCTCAACCTGAACATCGTCATTGATAACATTTATCCAGGAACGGAAACTGGTCTCATCCTGTGTCACCCTTACCGGGATACGCTCGGAGGTCACGCGAGTACCCCGGCTGTCAGTCACCGTTAAATAAAGGCTATACTCCTGACCGTCGGTCGCCGTCAGCGGAAGTTGTGGAAGGATAAGGCCGCTGCCCAGACTCCCCTGAAGCTGGAGTCCGGCGAGAAGCTCCGCATCACCCGACCACTCAACTTTCTCAATCGGGTAACGGCTATCTACCGTCGCCATTAATGTCACCAGCGTCCCGGACAGGCCTGACACCGGCATTGCCGTAATGCGGATTTTACTGGCCTGCTCCCGATACGCCATGACGATATCGTAATTACGATCGACAAAGGCACGCCGATTAGTCGTATTTGACGGCGCCCCAACGTTGCGGTAATCAAGCTGTTCATGTAACGGCGTACCGAAGGAATAGTTGACTCTCAGACCGCCCTCTGCCTGCGAGCCGCCGTTACCGGCGTCCCGATATCCTGCTCTGACCTCAAGCAAGGGGACAGGATTCCAGACCAGAGCCGCACCTGCGGCGCGGGGATTCCGGCTTAATGTACCGTTACCCAATAGATCAACTTTATCCCCGTAATACTGTTCATATGTCAGCTCGCCACTGAACCAGGGAAAATCGGGAAGCGTGCCTTTTGTTCGCAGATCAAAGCCATATGCCGGACGCTCATCATGTAATTCATGAACTGCTGACGTTTTCCAGCCGGTGAGAGGGAAATAATAGTTGCCGGAAAAGGCCAGACTGTCTTTATAGACTTCCCCGCCAATGCCGCCACGTAAGTGGGAATAACGGATGTCGGCATCCAGAAACGTATTGACGCCGAGCAGCCATCCATTGACCTCCTGGCGATAACCCACACCAACGTTAGCATAGATGCGGCCATCGAAACTGCTGCTGTCGTGGTCGCGAAAGCCAAGCTGGCCAAAGAGTAAAGACGATGTCGTTTCCTGGACGGGAATAAACATATCGAACTCTGATGAACGATATTTCGCGCCGTCTTCAAGATTGACGCCACCACGGAAAATAATCTCCGGAAAAGCGCTCTTCATCCCCTCGTTCACCAAATGATTAGCGGCTTGCCCTGGTAATGCCTTTATTTTTCCTTTGGCATAATCCTCCAGCGTCCCCTCCTGCAGATGCGGAGAAATAGACGATGCCGTCCCCGCAATCCACGACTGAATTTCATTATCGCTATCAGCAATGACCGGGAGTGGAATCTGACTGGTAACAATGGCCCAGGTTATATATTTAGTAATGGGTTTTTTAGAAAAAACCACTTTATTGTCTCCTGCTATATCCCCCTGCCTGGCAGAGGGAGTATTTAAATAAGAGGTTTATTTAGCGATAACCATCAGCGACGGATAGCGCGTTTATTCTCCGGCGTGGCTTTCGTCGTTTTAGGCGTAACGTGGACACGGAACAGTTTATTCTGCTCAGTTCCCTTAATAATATATTTATGCTTTTCAGCGTTGGTATTATTCAGATCGGTGAACTTATTTGGTGTCCCGGCATCCGCCATCTGCCAGGTAAAGTTATAATTACTGACCTCACACTCAGCCGCCGCTGTGGCGGCACATTCCAGTACCGCTTCAAGGGTGCCGCCCACCACTGGAGTGTTGGCGTCATTGGTACCGTTGAGTTCATCAGTCGGTTTACCACTTTCATTCACCACATTGATAGTGACAGAACGTAGCTTATTAGAAATCGTACCGTCTGCGGCGGAGTCGCCGCCCACGCCAGAAGATGAAGAAGTTAATAAGACAGTGGCAGGCAAGAATGCACTATCCGGCGTCCCCGTTGCCGTCTTAATCCGGTAAACGATTTTAATTTTTTTACCGCCTGCATCAGCAGGAATGGTAAAAGCCGTCCCGGTTGCCGCCGGGGTTCCAGAAGGATCGGCAGCCTCATTATCCACCAGGTACCATTTAATATCGTCGGCATTATTCATTTTATCCAGCGATAAGAGATCCCCATCCTCATCCCTAATAAAAACATCCGCTATCTGGAGGGTTGAACCGGTCGTCAATTCCCCAGACACTTCTATCTTTTTTGCATTAGTAGTTGCCACAGGACGGTGACCAACAGAAGCAGGTGTAGCAGAAGAAGCCATATCATTGGCTCTGGTATTCGCCACCGCCTCTACTGAGACCACGGATGCACAAATCGCTAACGCTAATAAAGATTTTTTGAAGTACAAAACAATTCCCTTTTATTAAATCATTAGAAATAATTACGAGATTTATAATCTCACGAGCTAAAAATTCAGGGTTATTCAATCATTTTAACCCCCTGTGAAATTATGCCCTTCGCCATGCTAATTACTTAGCTTTACTGGCAAAAACCGATCTCCAAGTGTAAAGTTTATTCAAAAACGTCAAGCAATTTAAATATTTCTTGTTTTGCCAGAAAAGCTAACAACCCCACTAGTTTAATAACACAGTATGTCAAATACCTTAAATGTTTATATTTTCGGCTTCAATAAAGAGGAATGATGATGAAAAAAGCCATAATAATCTCAGTATTAGAGCAAATAGAAAAAAATATTGAAGAGAGGATTGATATTGAAAAGCTGGTTGTTATAACAGGTTATTCGCGAAGGAGTTTGCAGGATTTTTTTAAAGAAAAGTGTGGAGTCTCTATCGGAAAATATATCAGACAACGCAAGTTGAGCAGAAGCGCCACTCTGCTAAAGCTAACCTCTCAGTCGGTCACAGATATCGCGTTCAGAATGGGGTTTGATTCAGTGCAGTCCTATAGTCGAGAGTTCAAAAAGACATTTGGTGTCAATCCCAATAACTATCGCAAGGCTGATTTCTGGGATCTCAGAAACCTACGGCCTCCCTACTGGCTTGACTGTGATGAGCATTATCAGTTCGAAATTTGTCAGCTTACGTCAAAAGAAATTTTCGGATTTCAAACATCTCATCAGATCGCAACAAATGACCTTCCTAAAAAAGCGTCGCCTATAAAATGGAAAATCATTCATGAGACGCTCAGAACGTGGGGCGAAAATGTGTATTGTCTCTCGTCTTTTAAGCCGGATAATACCAATGACCAGGTCATCGCCGTAAGCAGTTTTTTTGGTATGGAACATAATTCCGTCGATGGAGGCAAAATACCCATGTCGAGGGTAATAAAATGTGGTAAATATGCAAAATTCCATTTCGTTGGTCATAAGGAAAAATATCAACAATTTTCCAATACAATATATATGTGTATATTGCCAAAACTGAATCTTATCAGGAGAGAAGGAGAAGATATTGAATACTTCCATTTGGCATCCGTCCAAAAGCAACAGAATAATGAATCCATTGTCGATCTTTATTATTATATCCCTGTACTGTAATGACTTCGTACCATCCACGTATTTCATCTGAAAAGCCTTCTCTTTTCAGAGCGGTAATAAAACTCTCAGTATTGATTCTGATAAAATAAGTGACTATTAAATAAGTTAACATTTTGAAAGGATTGAGAAAATAACTTGTTGTCACGCAACACCGGAGCCAGGTTTCTGACAGTACTGTACGGTGTAGTGATCAGGTAATATTGGCTACAGTTTACGGTAAAAGCAAAGTCCATACTTTAACTATTAATGGGAGTATGCTGGCCGGGCGGCCTGCGGGGCCTTCATACTCCCACATCTATAATGTTGGTATGATTACATTCTCTCTATACTTTCCTGTGCTAACCTTTTATCTCGTTGAGATAACGTTTAATTAAAATGTTCTCTTTTTGATGTACATTATAAGAGGAGACATTATTCATATTTTCGAAATCAGGGCAGACGATATGTATACAACCATCAGAAACTCAGCGCTAGCAATGGTAGCTTGTTTTTCGTATATCGCACATGCCAGTACCCACCCTCCTCTTATTATCACCAGGGGAGCCGGAGGAGACGCCTCCGGAGCCACAGTCATTCATGATAATTGGCGGCATGGCACTCCTGACCTGGTCAATCTTACCGATATCTCCATAGATAAAATCAGACCAGAAAAATACAGTTGCGTACTGATTATTGGGCAAGGAGCTATAAAAGAAATGCTTCTTGCGAACAATGCCTCAGCAATACTTTCCGGAAAAACTGTTGGTCTGTATACTCATCTGATCGATCAGAACACGCTCAGATTACTTCGGCAATTGCAGAACAAAGTGAGATTCAATCTCTTTTTTACCCGTTCACAGATAACTCTACTAAAACTAAGGAACATTTCAGAATATAATTTTTTGAGTTCTAAAATAAATAATGTCTGGGGACAAGACTCACTAGCAATTGAAACGGTGGCACCTGACAGGGGTAATATACCGGAAAAAGCCCTTCCCCTCAAAACAACAGATTATGTGATCTGGCTGGGTGGAAACTATACTACCTCCTTTGGTACGCAGCGTATCTTCACAAACGATCAGATTGTTGTAGCTCTGAAACCACTACATAATGTTATTTCATCAAACGCATCGATTGCTATTATGCTTTCACCACGTTTTTTTGATAATAGCATGAGTAAAGAAGCAAAAGTTAAACGACTGAAGGCAGTGCTTAACACCTTTTCGCGAAACAGGGTCACATTTTATATGAGTAAGGAGATGCTTGCTAATCTGAAAGAATTTGATTTGCCTGTTCAACTATCCCCTTCTTACGCGGAGCTGATGCGAATGCCCTGGGCCAGCGCTACCCAGCATTTTGCTTCTGTGGATCAATATAACCTGTTTGCTGATCTCATACCTAAAGTCACGCCGTTTCTTCTTGAACCGAATGATGCCGATCAAGCTCTCTATGCGACGGATTATCTTAATACCCGGCGTGTAAGTCTGACCCAAAATATTCTTAACCATGGTTGTGACTAAATAAAACGCGCAGAATCCGGGATAGTTAGCAATCCAAAACAGACCGTTAGCCATGAGTACTGTTTACCTTCAATATACAGGGAACAACCAAATAACTGACGACACAAATCAAGCTGAGACCCGGAATTCGGCTATACAGGCACTCTATTCAATTCAGGCCCAGAAACTGTCCGGTACCCATACAGGACACGGCCTCCCAACTGCTTTAGCGCATTACCAGTCCAGTTTCGATGCGCCTTCTGTCGTCTGCACTATTTCACTGGTTTTAATGACGCGATGATAACCATAAGCATCAGCGTATTTCGTCATTCCGGTTGCGGTGTCAACCTCCGGCTTACCCTGCGTTTCAATAATCTCTCCCGTCCGGGTCGTCATGGTATAGGTCGTTGTACATCCGGCTAGCATCAACACTGATAAGCTAAGTACCGTAATAAGACTACATTTTTGTATTTCTTGTTTCCCTGACACCTCTATTTTTGATGTACTTTACCGAATACCGCAACAGCAAGATGGATGATTAGGGCTATTGCTCCATGTTTGCCCATATCTGATTGACTCAGGTTTTTTGATGCGCTGCGTTAATCCGGCAGTAATCGCTCCAGCACATCTCCAGCCAGAAGTACGCTCTCCTGAAGACGCTCCAGGCTATACCCCGCTCGCGCCTTGGCGGAAAGTCCCGCCATTAACGTCCCCATAAAGTCCGTCGTCCGGTCAGCCTCTTGCGGATACCGCATGGCGACATAAGTGCGAATCAGGTTTTCAGCAGCGATGTAAAACTCGCAGGCGGCCTCTCGTGCCGGTTTATCGTTACAATGAGCGCCCTCCAGAACCAGACATCCGGTGGCATCAGGATCGGCAACGTAACGTCTTGCCGCTTCCATCAGCACATCGATAAGACACTTCGCGGTCGGGCGATCGTGACGCAGAAGCACCCCGAGCGGAATCGCGTCGGTCATCCTGTAACGCTTTAATACGCGAGTATACAGCCCCAGCTTGCTGCCAAACGCCGCATAGAAACTGGGAGGATTGATCCCGAACGCTTTTGTCAGATCCGCTACGCTCACCGCGTCGTAGCCGCGCGAATGAAATAAGTGTTGAGCGGTTTCAATGGCTTGCTCCGGATCGAACTGGCGAGGGCGACCCGGCGTTCGGCTATGTTTTGTAGTCATTACTACATAACTCCTTGACGGCATGATTTCATTACGCATATTATAGTGGTTACTACAATATCATAAAGGACATCCTGATGACGCTATTTCGCAACAAATCTGTACTGGTTTTAGGGGGAAGTCGTGGTATCGGCGCGGCTATTGTACGACGCTTTAGCGCTGACGGCGCATCGGTCGTTTTCAGCTACGCCGGATCGCGTGAAGCCGCCGAAAAACTGGCAGCAGAAACCGGTAGCACCGCCATCCAGACGGATAGCGCCGATCGTGATGCCATCATCAGCCTCGTGCGTGAGTACGGACCGCTGGATATTCTGGTCGTCAATGCGGGCGTGGCTCTCTTCGGCGATGCGCTGGAACAAGATAGCGATGCGATAGATCGTTTGTTCCGCATTAATATCCATGCGCCTTACCATGCGTCAGTCGAAGCAGCCCGCAACATGCCGGAAGGTGGACGCATTATTATTATCGGTTCCGTGAATGGCGATCGGATGCCCGTACCGGGAATGGCCGCGTACGCCGCCAGTAAATCAGCCCTGCAAGGGCTGGCGCGCGGCCTGGCCCGTGATTTTGGCCCCCGCGGGATTACGATAAATGTGGTGCAGCCAGGCCCCATTGATACCGACATCAATCCGGAAGATGGCCCCATGAAAGAGCTGATGCACAGTTTCATGGCGATCAAACGACACGGAAGACCTGAAGAAGTGGCTGGAATGGTGGCATGGCTTGCCGGCCCGGAAGCCTCTTTCGTCACCGGCGCGATGCACACCATCGATGGTGCCTTCGGCGCCTGACGGCCAGGCGAATATCATACGGTTGCCGTCTACGCTCCGGCAACCGTGTTAGAAGCTGTTCATGCGAGAAAACATCCGCAAGCGCCGCGATCAATCGTGGATTTTAACGCCAAGACAACCGCGAACAAATTCGGGATTAAAATGCTTCACCGCTTCGCCAACATAGCCTAAATCAAGTGTGTTGATTTGAGCCATTTCGTTATCCGTTAGTGAGAAATCCCAGATGGCAAAGTTCTCTTCAATACGTTCCTGTCGAGTGGATTTAGGAATAACCGTGACACCACGCTGCACGTTCCAACGCAGGACAACCTGAGCGATGGTTTTTTGATGGGCATCGGCAATCCTTTGAAGCATTTCATTTTCATACGGTTTATGTCTTCCGCCGCCTAACGGCGCCCACGCTTCAGGCTGAACGTTATAATGCTTCATGGTTTCCAGCGCGGCGGGTTGTGCAAAGTATGGATGCAATTCGACCTGGTTTACCATTGGCGTAATTCTGACGGTTTCACAGAAGTTGGCTAATACATGCGCATAGAAGTTGGATACGCCAATGGCTTTTAGTTTACCGGCTTCATAAGCGTCTTCCAGCGCGCGCCACGCACTAAAATAATCGCCCATGGCCTGATGCAATAAATACAGATCAAAATAATCTAACCCGGATTTTTTCAGCGACGCGTCAATACCTGCTTTGGCCAGATCGTAGTTAGCCATATCTTGCACCCACAGTTTAGAAGTAATAAATAACTCCTCACGGGTACACAGACCTGTCGCGATGGCTTCACGAACAGCGTCACCAACGGCATCTTCATTGCCGTATACCGCAGCGGTATCGATAAGACGATAACCGCTGCGAATAGCGCTTAACACTGACTGCTGGCATTCTTCTTTGTCGGTTACCTTAAAAACGCCAAAACCCACCATAGGCATTTTAAGGTTGTTACTTAATATTGAATATTCCACGCTAAAGCACCCTTTCGTTGTAAAGACGCCATGATAAGAGCAAAAGACAGGTACAATGAGTATTGTTAAATCCGATTATTTTTATACAAAAAGTTCATTAATAACAGTTGTACAGATTTTTTATTGCATCCAAACGTTCAGTGCTTGCTATATCCTCGCCGTGTAGCACCTGTTTGATAATGCCTTTTACTTATGCGTCAAAACCAGTACCGTCATTTTGACCGTCTGTGAAAAAGTTTTCTAAACAGGCAATGCGATATCCGGAATAATATTTTTTAGCGAAGAGACTCCGGCTGGCTCAGCGCCGTTTTGCACCAGTCATAAAAAGCGCGTACCGTAGGCGGCAGAAACCTGTTTTGCGGATAGACCAGCGCAAGCGGCAAATCATAAGAATGGTTGTCCATGCAGGTCACCAGCGCCCCGCTGTGCAGATACGGCGCAACCAGATAGCTGGCGACGCGAATTAACCCCAGCCCCTGTATTCCGGCCTGAATATAAGCGTCCGTATCATCGACAACCAGCGTCTCCTGCACCCGCATCGCGTAATCCTTCCCCTCACGCGTAAAAAACCAGTCGGTGGTACGCCCAGTGCGGTGGTTCAGGTAGCCGACCGCATGGTGTTTTTGCAGATCATCTAAATTTTCAGGGCTACCGTAACGCTCAATGTAAGTGGGCGATGCTGCTATCACCCAGTTAAAGCTGGCAAGTGGACGGGCAACCAGCGTGGTGGAATCATCGATCCTGCCGGCCCGAATCACGCAGTCATACCCTTGCAGGATAATATCCTCCACGCTATCGCTGGAACAAAGTATCAGCTCCAGCTCCGGATACTGGCGCAAAAAGGCCGGGAGCGTGGGAATAATGCAATGCCGGGCGAGAGATTGCGGCATCCCTACTTTAAAACGCCCTTTGGGTTGTGCCGCCCGGCCGGGAAATGACGACTCCATGGCCGCGATATCTGCCAGTACTCTTTTGCACTCTTCGTAGTAACGCCGCCCCTCTGCGGTCACGCTAAGTTTGCGGGTTGTACGTTGCAAAAGCTGAATCTTAAGCCAGGATTCCAGTTCTTTAACCACCCGCGATACCGTTGAGCGCGGCACGCCCAGCACTTCGGCGGCTCTGATAAAACTATGGGTATCCACTACGCAAACATAGACCTGCATCGCTTCCAGCTTGTCCATTTTCCCCCCGCCAATTATCCCATTTATCAGAACAGTCTAACCCGTCTTCGGCGTCTTATCGAACGCAGAACCCTGACGTAATCTTTAATCTACAGGTGAACCAACACAGAGAGGGGCAAATGAAACAATCCAATAATCAGGTGGGTGAAAAAGTATTGGTGCTGGGCGCGGGACAACTGGGGGCGTCAGTGCTGGCGTCGTTGGTTCCGGCGGTCACACAGCGTAATGGTTCCGTTAGCGTTATTGTGTCAGGGCAATCCAGGGATAAACAGAGCAAACGACGTTCCAGCATTCATCAACAACTGGCGGATGCCGGTGCGCGGTTTATCCCGGTCGACATCGCGGGCAGTTCGGTTGCAGCGTTAAAAGATCAATTCCGCGGTTTTGATACGATCATCAATTGTATGGGGTTTGTCGCCGGTGCGGGTACCCAGATAAAAATCACCCGCGCGGTACTGGAGGCGGGCGTTAAGCGCTATTTCCCCTGGCAGTTTGGCGTGAATTACGATGTGGTCGGCAAAGGCAGCGGCCAGCCGGTGTGGGACGAACAGTATGACGTCAGGACGCTTTTGCGCGAGCAAAACGTCACAGAGTGGGTGATTGTTTCAACCGGTATATTTACCTCTTTTCTCTTCGAACCGGCCTTTGATGTGGTCAACTTAGCCAAAAAAACCATCAATGCCCTCGGCGGATGGGAAATGCAGGTCACCGTCACGTCGCCTGCGGATATTGGTCGCCTGACCACTGAAATTTATCTGCATCAGCCGCGTATCACTAACGAAGTCGTCTTTGTCGCGGGGGAAACGACCTCTTATGCAAAACTGGCGGAAACGGTCGAACGCGTGACGCAGCAAACTTTTACCCGAGGCGTATTGACGCTACCTGACTTACAGGAGCAGCTCCGTTTACATCCGCATGACCCAATGCTGCGCTATCGCGTCGCCTTTGCGCGTGGTGACGGTATGTGGTGGCCGATGAGTGACACCTGGAATGCACAACATCATCTGCCGACACAGGATATTGCCGCCTGGCTGAAAACACAGCAATGAGAACGGCGGCATCAGGCGCTCGCTTAATCCCCATGCCTTCTGCCAGCATCAGGCGGCGGGCGTGGCTACCTTGCGTTAACAAGAAACCAGTACGCATCAGTGCCTAGTTATGTACTCGTGCTGTAACACCATGTCTGATAATGCTTTTTTCTTATCTGCAAAAACTGATGCCGACATTTTTACCGTAGGGAAAATAGTTTTCCGTTTTGTGATCTAACGATGCTTTTAACAAAACGCTTTAATCCATAGAGATAGCGTCACGAATAGCTTCCGGTTCCGGCCCAAAACTGAATGCGCCCTCAAGAATAAAGGAAAGAATGATACTAAAGTGCTCTCTTGTTCTCATCACCCCAGAGATAAACACTAAAAAGCCACAGCTTGAATTGCGATTGCGGGTGTCGTTCCTCTTATTTTGCCATAACTTACACCGGTTACCTTCCTGACACTGAGGTAAATATTACTCATGCTTTACGACAACTGTCTTGTGACTCCTTTTTAAGATACACAGAAATGCAATGCCAACAGGGATAAGTGACCCCCATAATACGGCATTCCAGCCATAAAGATTCAGCAACGCACCGGATGAAAACGACCCGACAATCATTACGCCAAATACCACAAAATCATTCAGGGACTGCACCTGAGTCTTCTCTTCGGGGCGATGATAATCAATGATCTTCGCTGAAGCGCCGGTAAAGCCAAAATTCCAGCCAACTCCCAGTAATATCAAAGAGAGCCAGTAGTGAAAGATATCTGTTCCGCTGAGCCCGGCAAGAACAGAACCTGCCGTAATAAGCAATCCAGTTGCGGAAATCCGCAGCGCGCCGAAACGGTTAATTAACCTACCGGTGAAGAATCCAGGCCCATACATAGCAATAACGTGCCATTGAATACCCAGATTGGAGGCTTGTTGAGAAATTCCATGCATATGCATTGAAAGGGGAGCGGCGGTCATCAGGAAATTCATCACCATATACGCAACCGCGCCGCTAAACACGGTCTTCAGGAAACCCGGCTGCCGAACAATTTCCTTCAGAGAACGCCCTCCTGATTTGGCTGCCACGGCTGGCTCGGCAGGAATTACGCCCTTAAGAATGAAGGCTGAAATGGTTGCTACCAGAGCCTGAGCTATAAAGGTAATAACAAATGTGTGTGGTGGCAGAAGATTCATTGTTCCCGTCACCAGCATTGGCCCAATGACACCAGCTACCACACCGCCCCCCATCACCAGGGATAATGCACGCGCTCGCCTTTCGGATGTCACTCCATCCGTTGCAGCAAAGCGAAAACTAAGTGCCACTGCAGCGTAAGCCCCTCCCAGGAAAGCGGCAAGACAAAATAGCAAAAATGAACCAATAAAAACCGCAAGGGCAGCAATCAAGCCAGTAATCACTCCGGCCCCCGTCCCGACCATAAATGCGGCTTTACGTCCCTTTTTTTTCGCCAGTGCGCCAAAAGGAAGAATGCAGGCGGCCATGCCCAGGACAAATATAGTGATGGGGAGTGTGGACAGAGCACCACTGGGAGCTATGGCATTACCAACAATGGCACCGGTGGCGTAGAAGACTACAGAGTTAGCCCCGGCAAGCGCCTGAGCTAAAGATAAGCGAATGATATTATTATTCTGCGCAGCTACTGGCAGCGTGTGTTCCAATGTCATTAGTTAAATTATCCTGATTCATGGCGAGTACAATTTGATAGCGTTCCTTTCCTGCTTTTAGCCTGTAAAGTGCGTCTTTGCCCCAGCTCGGAATTAAATCGCCTTCAATGTATGTTTTGTGTCACAAACTATCTATTTAGTGAGGCATTAATAACCCAGTAATGGCTCTCCTCAAACTAATGGATATTTCCACAGACACGAATAACGTACTTAATCTTGTTAGTGTTATTTTCTGCGTATGATTGGCAACAGGTGAATAAATTTATCATGCTTCCTCTGCCCAATACTTCTGGTTCATCCGCATCAATGACATAATGTGAACAGGATTGAATCTGCTCCCTAATAACCACACACGGTTGTCCGCGTGTGGCCTTGTTATCAGGCGTTACGACCAGCCATCACACCACCGTCGATATCCCAAATCGCGCCACTAACCCAGCCTGTCTTGTCAGACAGCAGGAATGCTACCGTTTCAGCTATATCAACCGGTGTCCCCACACGACCAATCGGATGGAAGCTATCAAAGCTGTTCATTACATCCTTCACATCGTCTTTAGGGATAAAACCTTCGTAAATCGGTGTATGTACGACCGCAGGAGAAACTGCGTTCACACGAATCCCGTTGCTGCCCAACTCAATCGCCAGATTTTTAGTCAACGCATGAAGACCCGCTTTTGCCATGGAGTAAGCTGAAGACGGTGTAGCGCCTATAGCTTGCTGTGCCCACATAGAGCCAATATTGACGATAGATCCCTTGATACCTGCCTCAACCATATTGCGCACAACATCACGGGTAATGAAGAAAGTGGCACGGTTAATGCTCATATACATGTCGTAATCGGAAGGTTCGTGCTCGGTAAACGGTTTTGGGAAGAACACGCCAGCCGCATTCACCAGCAAGCTAACGTCTTTATGCTCCGCATTGATGGTATCCAGCACATGTTTCATTCCTTCTTCTGTCATCAAATCGGCAACAATAATGGCAACCTGACCTTCTGTCGCCAGAGCCTGACGGGCTTGCTCTGCTTTGTCCTGGCGATTGCCAATCAGCACCACGCTACCACCATTTTTCAATACCCGTTTCGCTGTTTCGAAACCCATACCGCTGGTACCACCTACTACTAACAATTTTTTACCTGTAAATAATGCGCTCATCGTTAACCTCTTAAATAATTGATTACTGCTTTTATGTGAACTAATGATGGCTTCAACGACGAGGACTGACGAATCAGAAGATTTTGCTGGCCGCTAAAGAAAATCTATCTCGCAATTAGCAACATCTAAGAGCCAGATTCTCTCTTAGATGTTATACCGTTTAATGACTTGTAAAACCTTTATTTTTCAAGGAGCTTAAATAATGGCGATACCACCAGCATAAAGCCCATTAGTGATACGAAAATTACCGCAGGGGATTTATATTTTTGTAAAGATGGCACTCGCCAGATCAGATAGCACGGAATAAGGCAAGAAACTAATCCAAAGGTTCCCACAGTCCATTGGAGTAATGCCATTGTAGACACATCGGCAACAACCCATCCCCAAAGAAGCACGATCGCAGTAAGTGTAACCAAATAAGGGAGAAAATTATTAAATTTCTTACCACGTACAATGAAGCGGTCTGCAATATTAATAATAATTCCTGATAATGCATCGTAAAAACCGAGATAAATACCAAAAAAAGAAGTTAAAATAGCAGAAATGCTTAGTAAAACCGAAAGTACTGGTATAAATCCGCCAGTGTTTTCAGGGATAATCTTTGCCATCAGCGCCAGCGCTGATGTATTTTGAGAAATCCCCATCTTTGCTTGTTCCGGGGTGGTTGAAAACATAAATGAAAACGCAAAAAACAGAACAGACACAACAAGGATAATATATGCTATCCGACTTGCCCTGAGAGCGCGAAATGTTGCGACTTTAGGGTCTGATTCAATTTTCCTGAATGCAATATTCATTGGATTAAGAACCTGAATAAATACAATCGAAAATAATGCAAAAGGGAGAGAAACCAAAACATCTCTCATTAAATCAATTAAACTGTCAGGGCTTGCCATGCTGACATTATTCATGTTCCAATAAGGGACCATCAATGCACCTAACACAATTATAATCATGAGTTTAAATACAATAAATGGCCCGGAAATTTTAAAGAGCAAACGTTCCCCACGGGAGGCAACCAGAACCATTGCTACCAACAATACCAGAGGAAACCATAACGTATCGGATAGTGAATGTTGAGTAACACCAAAACGCTGCAAATAACTGGAAGTATCATTAGTTATAGTAGCCGCATAACCCAGCATCCCCTTCAATATTGTAAAAAAATAGAGGAAGCTCAAAAAAGCCCCCCAGTTTCTCCCTAAATATTGCGTTATAGTCCCCGCATAATCTGTCTGTTTCGTTTCTGAAAGAGAGGTAATATACAATTTTGTTAATAGATAAACTATAGGATATGTAATAAGTAATGCAATCGCAGTTGCCCAAAAACCTTTAACACTCATTTGCAATGGCATAAATACAATTCCGGAGCCAATTGCCATGCCGATACACATTATTACCCAACCGACATCATAAGAAGTAAATGGGATTTTATTTTTTCCAACATTTTCCTTAACATTGTCTAATGCCATTTCTTGTTTCATTTATTGATAAACTCCAGGACAGATGTTCAGTAGGCAAATCTTTATATTAGATCTTATTACTTAGATCATATGGGAAGAAAAGATTCTGCTGTCAGATCTATTTCCCCCATACTATTTAGTTAGTAGAATTCATTTCACCAATAATTATTTTTCACAGATAGTTACTATATTCATCCGTTTTTCAGCATCTTTTCTAAGTGTCATACCAAAACCGGGTGTTACAGGAACAGCAATTTTTCCATTTACTGGCTGTAAATCTTCTTCAAACAACTCCCGGTTACAAGATTTAAGATTAAAAGAGTGGTGCTCATGGATCTCAAAATTTGGAATAGCTGCTTCAAATTGTAATGCAATCGCGATAGCAAGTGGCGAACCACAATTATGCGCCTGAACCCCGACGTCAAAAGCATGTGCCAAATGAGCAATCTTCATACCTTCTGTGATACCACCAACCAAGCCAATATCAGGTTGAATCATGTCGATGGCACCTTGTTGTAGATACGGCAGGAATCCCCATCGGGTATATAATCGCTCCCCTGCTGCAACAGGAATGGATGACTCCCTGGAGACTTTTATTTGCGCCTCTGGGCTATTGTAGTGGGTAGGTTCTTCCATGAACAAAATATTTAAATCAGAAAAGTAATCGGCTAGCTGTAACGCTCCGGAGGTTGAAGTAAGTGAATTCCATTCGATAATGATGTCACACTCCTCACCAATTCCTTCACGGACCGCCTCCATACGAGAACGCGCCAGTTTGCGTTCGGCTGGAGTAAACACTCCCCGTTTACGAATACGTTCCCCATTAGCATCAACATAAACAGGACAAAGCTTCACGCAATCATAGCCTTCAGCTCGCGCAATTTGTGCTGTTTCTCGAAATTCAGCAGGATCGTTAAGCATCAATGATTCATCGGTCCAACCAAAATGAAGCTGGCTCGCATAGCAACGCAAAGGTGCTGGTGTTTTTGCTCCCAGCAGGCGATGAACCGATAAGCCTGCGGCTCTGCCTTTTATATCCCAAAGTGCCGCATCCAAAGCGCTCATAGCCCCAAATATCACGGGGCCTCCCCCTAAGGCCCAAAATGAACGCTGTCGCATGATTTCCCATAGCGTTTCAGTATCATTAGGGTCCTGTCCCAGAAGAAAACGTTCAGCAAGTATACGAATCATCGGAGCAATAGCCTCTGATGCCGTACCATAAGCAAGGCTCGCTTCCCCCATACCAGAGATTCCTTCATCAGTATGTATTCGCACGTAAATTGGTCGCCACAAATCAAGTCCATTTTGCCCGGACAGATCAATTTCAAGTGTTTCTATCTTCGTAATCTTCACTCTAAAAACTCCTTTAGATAAATTTTCTCATCTGGCCGAATTTATCGCCCTGACTTTTGTTATTACTAAGTTCTTTCATTTATATATTATTTGGTACCGAAAAATTCTATACGCCTGATAGCTACTTTGTCATTTCTAAAAAAAGACAGATGATGTAGAGTAGCCGCCATTTATGTTACAGCGAAAAATATAAAAATTAACATACTTATTCAGTGAGTGAGGTAAGTCACATTTATAAAATAAAACTAATACCTTCTCTTCATATAATCCAGAGGAGCATGTCCCATAGTAAGATGAAATGCATAAACAAATGCAGAACTCGAGCTATATCCTAAGTCTATAGCTATTTCTGTTACTCCTTTACCACAGTCGAGTAACTCAATAGCTTTCATTAATCGCAGGCGTTTTTTCCAGGAACGTAAACTCATTCCTGTTTCGATAGTAAAACGTCTTGATAATGTACGCCCCGACATTCCCAGTTCATGGCACCATTCTTCCTGTGATCGTGTATCCGACGGGTTTTCGCATAATGATTCACATATTTTTACCAATGATCGATTTTGAGGCCAGGGTAAAATAAATTGAGCGCTACGAACATTTCCCAGATGGTATAAAATTAACTGTATTAGTTTCTCTATATAAACTTCATCATTTATTCTTCTGTCTGATATTTCTAAGATAAGCGCCTTAAGGAATGGGGAAACATCAAAAATGGTAGGTTCCGACATGTCAAATTGATTATGAGCATCGTTAGCTATCCATAAGCTATTAAAATAAGCCCCTTGTGATGAGCCGACCTGATGTTGAGTTCCCGCAGGCAACCAGACAGCCTGTAATTTCGGTGAAATCAAAAATGATTGTTCAATTGTTTTAACCATTAAATCACCTGCTGTTGCATAAACGACCTGATGCCATTTATGCTTATGCTCAGGAAAACAATGAGCTGCAGGTATAAATTCTTTCCGTATGGCTAACGGATTCGGAGCGGTGATATGGTGCGCTATATTCAGTGAAGTCCATTCCATAATATCGCCTAAAATATAAAATTATTACATTAAATATACTGTCACTGTTAATGAATGAACACCAATGAAAAAATATTTCAACATCAAATAGAATAAATTCCTTGACGGAGCAAAAAAAACACGCTAAAGAGATTTTTGTATCGGCATCACTGATGCCAGAAAAAATCATCATAAACAAAGAAATAAATCATCAGCTTATTATCTTATTCAAGATAAGCAAAACAACGTTTATCCGGTTCCGCATGAGTATTTACATTGAAAATTGAGGAAGAAAATCTATCTCGATCACGTATACTAGTTCCATTGTATGAGATGGAGAATAAAATGCGTTCGCTTAATCGCTTGAAATGGCTGCACGCTTTTGAAGCAACTGCGCGTCATGGTAGCTTCACAGGTGCAGCCAAAGAGCTAGGCGTCACCCCGGCAGCCGTAGGACAACTGGTTCGGGCACTTGAAGACTGGGTAGGCCACCCCCTTTTACACCGTACACGTTCTGGTAAAGAAAGGCTCACGCTCGTGACTGAGGCTCAGGATGCGCTAAAAGAGATCACTCAAGGGCTCGATAGCCTTGAGTCAGGACTTAATAAACTGCGCGGTCGTCAGGCTCGATCCGTCGTCATTCTCACGGCCTCACAAGTTCTGGTGATGAACTGGTTAATGGAAAAATTAAATCGTTTTTCCGAAACGCATCAAAATATCGAGCTACGCCTGAATGTGACGGAAAAACTCATGGATGTGGCTCACGGAGAGGCAGATATTGGTGTTCGTTGTGGCAAAGGAGACTGGTCGGGGGTAAATAAGACATGGTTAATGGATGAGGAAGCTGTTCTGGTATGCAGCCCACGCATTGTACCGCCTGAGAAAATTACGTGCGGCGAATGGCTGGCAGAACAAAAACTCATCCATGATGATACCCTGCACCCTGGTGCAAATTTTCCTTCATGGGAAGAAGTCTTAGCCGCAACGCAAGCTCCAGCTACGCGTTATACAGGATTGCATATTAACTCTACCTCAGCGGTTATTATGGCTACGCTTAGCGGCCAGGGTGTGGCAATTGTCCGCCGTGCGCTGGTTGAACAGTTAATTGCCACAGGACAACTGATACAACTTCATCCAAATATACGCTGGCCGCTAACATGGTCCTATTACATTGTTACACCACAAAAAGCAGTGATGCGTCCTGAAGTAAAAGTTTTTCATGACTGGTTAATTAATGATATTTTGATTAAAAATAGCCCAACCTCCTGAATTTCAGGAGGTCATCCTTTTAATTTTAGTGACTAAAGCCATCAAAGGCTATTTTTCATACACTTAAGATAGAAAATCTTTACTGCAACTAAAGTTTATCTCCCTTGCCCGTGCCATTATCCACTTCGATAATACCCACAACGAAGTAAAGGGTTCGTTTTCCGAATAGAGAAAAATTTGAATTTTACCCGTCAGGTAAATAGCTCAAACTTTCTTCGCCCTTAACTCATATATATTATATAAAAGCCAGCCTAATGTTAATTAATATCATTCATTATTACACAAAAATGAATATTCATATTTTAACACTGGCTATTTTTGTATGCTTTTTAAACAATGTCATAATAACAGGTGAACGTAATGGATCGTTGCGAGGAAGAACGGTTAATCGAAGTTCCTGTCTCCCGGAGAAAGCTAATTCAGGCTGGGGCAACAACAGGACTAATGGCCGCAGTGGGAGGATTATCATTACCATTCAGTTTCACAAGTCAAGCCGCGAACAAAACCGCTATCGTCGAAGATAAGGCCGTCTGGAGTTCCTGCACAGTAAACTGTGGAAGTCGCTGCCTGCTTCGATTGCATGTAAAAGAAGATTCTGTTTATTGGGTAGAATCTGATACCACAGGCAACGATGAGTACGGAAACCATCAGGTCCGGGCCTGCCTTCGTGGACGCTCCATTCGTCGTCGTATGAATCATCCTGATCGATTGAAATATCCCATGAAACGCGTTGGTAAGCGTGGTGAAGGTAAATTTGAGCGGATATCCTGGGATGAAGCACTGGATACTATCGCGGATAATCTGAAACGAATTATTGCAAACTATGGCAATGAAGCAGTACATGTTATTTACGCCACAGGTGTCGCTGGCGGAAATATTACTAAATCATCAATGCCCTTCCGCCTGATGAATTCCTGCGGTGGCTTTTTAGGTCGTTACGGTACCTATAGTACTGCACAAATCACAGCGGGCATGAATTATCTCTATGGTGGCAGAAGCGGAAACAGCCCGGATGATATCGCTAATACTAAATTGGTTGTAATGTTCGGAAACAATCCAGCCGAAACACGTATGAGCGGCGGTGGTGTTACCTATTATGTTGAACAAGCGCGCGAACGCTCCAATGCGCGGATGATCGTTATCGATCCTCGCTACAACGATACCGCAGCCGGACGAGAAGATGAATGGTTACCCATTCGTCCTGGAACGGACGCCGCCTTAGCTGCAGCACTTGCCTGGGTTCTCATCACCGAAGATATGGTCGATAAACCTTTTCTTGATAAATATTGTGTAGGCTATGACGAGGTTACGTTACCAGCAAGCGCACCAAAAAATGGTCATTATAAAGCTTATATACTCGGCGACGGTCCGGATGGTATAGCAAAAACACCTGAGTGGGCAGCTCAAATCACAGGTATTCCGGCAGACAAAATTATTAAGCTGGCGCGTGAGATCGGCCAGGCGAAACCAGCCTATATTTGCCAGGGATGGGGGCCACAGCGTCAATCAAACGGAGAACAAACGTCAAGAGCCATTGCAATGCTCGCCATTTTGACCGGCAATGTCGGTATTTCTGGCGGCAACTCTGGCGATCGAGAAGGCACCTTTGATCTCGGTGTTGAAATGTTTTCCCCTCTAAAAAATCCTGTTAAAACTGAAATATCCTCCTTTACCTGGACCGAAGCTATTGAGCGCGGAACTGAAATGACCTCTACTCGTGATGGCGTACGAGGTAAAGACAAACTAGATGTGCCAATAAAATTCATGTGGTGCTACGCCAGCAACACGCTGATAAATCAGAACAGCAATATTAGTCGCACACATGAAATTTTGCAGAATGAAAATAAGTGCGAAATGATTGTCTGCATTGACCATTTCATGACCGCCTCAGCAAAATATAGCGATATTTTACTCCCTGACCTGATGCCTACTGAGCAGGAAGATCTGATCCCGCATGAAGAGGCCGGGAATATGGCATATGTTATTTTGGGGCAACCATCAACATCGCCAAAATTTGAACGCAAGCCCATTTACTGGACAATGAGTGAAATAGCAAAACGTCTTGGACCTGATGTTTACCAGACCTTTACCGAAGGCCGTACACAACATGAATGGGTTCAATATCTTTGCGCCAAAACGAAAGAACGTCATCCCGATATGCCGGATTATGAAGAGATGAAAACGGCAGGTATTTATAAACTTAAATGTCCGGATGAGCATGTTGTCGCATATAAGGATTTTCGCAAAGACCCTATTGCCAATCCCCTTAAAACACCATCGGGAAAAATAGAAATCTATTCTGAGCGACTGGCCAATATCGCAAAAACATGGGAATTGAAGCCTGATGAAGTCATCGATCCTTTACCCATTTACACTCCAGGCTTTAATGGCTGGGAAGATCCAGCCCGTCGCAAGTATCCATTGCAAATGACCGGGTTCCACTTTAAAGGCCGCGTACATTCCAGCTACGGCAATATTGATGTTCTGAAACAGGCCTGCCGACAGGAGATTTGGATAAACCCCATTGATGCCCGGGATCGTGGAATCAAAAACGGAGACACCGTTCGGGTATTTAATCAGTATGGCCAGACGTTGATTCCCGCAAAAGTCACACCACGTATCATGCCTGGCGTTACTGCTATGGGCGAGGGAATGTGGCTGAATGCCGATATGTTTGGTGACAAAGTCGACCACGGTGGCTCAATTAACATCCTGACAACACATCGCACTTCACCGCTGGCAAAAGCTAATCCTTCGCACAGTAATCTCGTTCAGGTCGAAAAGGCATAAGGAGTAACCGATGACAACCCAGTATGGATTTTTTATTGATTCCAGCCGTTGCACCGGTTGTAAAACCTGCGAACTGGCCTGCAAAGACTACAAAGATTTAACCCCGGACGTCAGCTTCCGTCGCATTTATGAGTATGCGGGTGGTGACTGGCAGGAGAATAACGGCGTCTGGCATCAGAATGTCTTTGCCTATTATCTCTCTATTTCATGCAACCATTGTGCCGACCCGGCCTGTACCAAAGTCTGTCCGAGCGGAGCGATGCATAAGCGGGAAGACGGTTTTGTGGTGGTGAACGAAGAGGTCTGTATCGGCTGCCGCTACTGCCACATGGCCTGCCCGTACGGCGCGCCGCAGTACAACGCCGCCAAAGGTCATATGACCAAGTGCGACGGCTGCCACGACCGGGTGGCGGAAGGCAAGAAGCCGATTTGCGTCGAATCCTGCCCGCTGCGCGCGCTGGACTTCGGGCCGATTAACGAGCTGCGTAAGAAACACGGCGAGCTGGCGGCGGTAGCGCCATTGCCGGGTGCGCACTTCACCAAACCGAGCATAGTGATTAAACCTAATGCCAATGCACGTCCGTGCGGCGATACCACTGGCTATCTGGCCAATCCGAAGGAGGTGTAAAATGGGAAATGGATGGCATGAATGGCCGCTGGTACTGTTTACGGTACTGGGACAGTGTGTCGCGGGTGCGCTGGTTGTCAGCGGACTTGGTTGGCTGGCGGAAAAAAACGATCTGCCCGCCAGGCAGCGTATTGTACGCGGTATGTTTTTTCTTTGGGTGGTGATGGGGCTGGGCTTTCTGGCGTCAATCATGCATCTGGGTTCACCCATGCGGGCGTTCAACTCGCTCAACCGCGTCGGCGCGTCCGGATTAAGTAATGAAATTGCCGCAGGGTCGATCTTTTTCGCTGTCGGCGGTTTCTGGTGGCTGGTGGCCGTTCTGGGGAAAATGCCAGAAACGCTTGGTAAACTCTGGCTGCTGATCAGTATGGTGCTCGGTATCATCTTCATCCTGGCGATGACCCGCGTTTATCACATTGAAACCGTCCCCGCCTGGTATACTGGGTATACGACTCTCGCCTTTTTCCTGACTGCATTCCTCGGCGGCCCACTGTTTGCCGCACTCCTGTTCCAGGCATCCAGAGTCCCCTTTAACAGCACGATATTTTCCAGCATCAGCTTACTTGCTCTATTGGTCTGTATTGCTGTCATCGCGTTACAGGGTATGGCTCTGGCCAGCATTCATAGCTCAGTACAGCAGGCCAGCAGTCTGATACCGGATTATGCTGTATTGCAGGTCTGCCGTGTGGCACTTCTTGTCATCGGCCTGGGCTGCTGGATCTGCCCATTGGTACGTCGCAAAGAGCCACATATCGTTGGGTTACTACTGGGTCTTATCCTGGTGCTTGGCGGCGAAATTTTAGGCCGCGGCCTGTTTTATGGGCTACATATGACTGTCGGTATGGCAGTGGCAGGTTAACAAATTAGTGCGGGGGAACCCGCACTTTACGGAATGGTTTTATGACTGATTTCACACAATGTGACAATTTTTCCATGACGGCACGCGTACTGGGCGCCCTCTTTTACTTTGCGCCAGAGAGTGCTGAAGCCTCTCCGCTGGTTTCAGCATTCACATCTGATGACTGGCAAACACAATGGCCGCTGCCGTCGGAGGAGTTGTCTCAACTGGCAAGAATGTTTAAAAGTGGCGGCGATGACTCTCTTACTGAGTCCTTTCAGCGTTTATTTATCGGGCCTTATGCCTTACCGTCACCGCCATGGGGCTCCGTCTGGCTGGATCGTGAGAACGTTTTATTTGGTGAATCCACACTGGTGCTGCGCCAGTGGATGCGGGAAAACAGTATTCAGTTCGAGATGCAGCAAAATGAGCCAGAAGATCACTTTGGTTTTTTATTGCTGATGGTGGCCTGGCTTGCAGAGCAGAATCGACACAACGAATGTGAACAGTTACTGGCATGGCATCTGTTCCCATGGTCATCCCGTTTCCTCGAGGTGTTCATTGAGAATGCCGGACATCCTTTTTATCTGGCTTTGGGAAAACTGGCGAGTTTAACACTGGCAAAGTGGCAAACAATGTTATCAATCAATACTAAAAACCTACCTCTCTACCGCTAATATTGCCTATACAGGGGGATTTATTCAAAACAAATATTCTAATGAGACCTCCATATTCCAGACTCACCCAGGTGAATTAAGTCCTCGTCAGGACAATACACAACATAGAAAATCTTCTCCGCCACACAAGAATATGTGATTTGTTAGAACAGACGGTCATGTTGATAATTCCCCTACTGTCATTCGTCAATGACTGTGAATACTTTGCTTATCTCGGTCCCTTTTGAAGGAGAATACTATGGCTTACTTACAAATCACCCTGAATATCAGCAACCACAACCGCCCTGCCGCAGCAAATGTTTATCAAAAATATAAAGCGCCATTTTTAAATACCATTGCCGGAGCGACCTCAAAAGAATTGCTTATTCGGGATGAAGACGTGCAAGTTTTACATGGCTTTGAAACTACTGCTCAAGCGCAGGCGTATCTTACCAGTGAATTATTTACAAAAGACGTTGTGGAAGAATTGAAGCCTTTTCTGAACCAGGCACCAGATATTCGCATTTATTATGTGATCTAAATACACAATCCTCTAATATAAAACAGGAGCAGATATGCTTTCAAACTGGAATGAGTATCGTAGTGGCCTACTGGCTGCCATTGGTAAATTTGCCACATTGCAGCCGGAGTTCATGAAAGGCTTTCAGCAAATGGACAAGGGGACTTTAGAAAATGGGCATCTGGATCCCAAAACACAGGAATTGATTGCGCTGGCCGTGGCGGTTACTACCCGTTGCGATGGTTGTCTGGCAGTGCACGTCGATGCGGCCGTGAAACATGGCGCAACCCGGGAAGAGATTTCTGAAGCATTGTCCGTGGCTATAAAAATGAACACTGGGGCAGCCCTCACCTACACAGCACGCGCACTGGATGTGTACGACAACCTGCCGAATAAATAACGGTATCTCTTCTCTAAGCTACCGCCATTTTAGGGGAAATGGATGGTACTATCCGTAATTTAGTGCAACCGTTTTTCCTTGAATACGCCAGTAATACTGTCAGGAAAGTACAGTTTCAACTTTAGCAGGAGATGGTCAGAAGAAGAAACTGGCGCTGCAAGCCGTGCCAGTTCTGAGTTTGGCAGTGGTTACCTTTCATCAAAAGGCAACCAGTACGCATCAGTGCTTCACGATATACATCGTACGGCTATAGGCCACATCTTCCGGGTTAGTAATGGGGTATCCCTTTACCCACGGTTTAATTAACCGGCCATTGGTATACTGATAAATAGGCGCTATAGGCGCTTGTTCCGTTAAAATTTTCTCCGCTGCATTGTAATCCGCGTTACGCGCTTCGGCGGTATTTTCCATCGTCGCTTGCGTCAGGATTTTGTCATAAGTCGGATTAGTAAAGCGTGAAATATTCCCCGTATGCGTGGACGTTAATAAGGATAAGAAAGCCGACGGTTCGTTGTAATCACCCACCCAGGAGGCGCGAATAACATCAAAATTACCGGTATTCCGGCTGTCGATATACGTTTTCCACTCCTGGTTTTGCAATTTCACATCCACCCCCAGATTTTTCTTCCACATTGACGCCACCGCAATCGCGATTTTCTGATGGTTTTCTGAGGTATTGTAAAGCAGGGTTAATTTAAGCGGCTTCTGCGATCCGTAGCCTGCTGCACGCAGCAATGTTTTCGCCTGGGCATTAAGTTCTTCCTGGCTCATTTGTTCAAACGGTGAAGGATCGGGCTTAAATCCTGCCGTGACATCCGGTGTAAAATGCCAGGCCGGTTTTTCACCGGTACCTAAGACTTTTTCCGCCATCAAACGGCGATCAATGGTCATACTTAGCGCCAGACGAACGCGGGAATCCGCCGTCGGCCCTTTCTGCGTATTAAACGCATAATAATAAGTCCCTAATTGCGGCGGCGTATAAACTTGCCCTGGAATATCCTTCAATAATTTCTGGTACAGATTTTTAGGGAAAGATTCGGTGATATCAATATCACCGGCAAGATAACGTTTCGTCGCAGCCGACTCCTGGTTAATGGGTAAAAATGTCACTTTTTGCAGTACCGTTTTCGCGTTATCCCAGTAATGCGTATTAGGCACGACCACCAGTTTTTCATTTACCACGCGCTCTTTAAGCACATACGCGCCATTGCCGATCAGTTTTCCCGGCTTCATCCAGTCTTTACCGCTTTCAACATTCGCTTTTTGGACCGGATAAAAGGCAAAACTGGCGGTCAGACTGGCAAACCAGGGCAACGGCTTGTCAAGCTGAATACGCAAAGTGTGCGCGTCCACGGCACTGACGCCAAGCTGATCCGGCGTGGCTTTACCGTCGATAATGGCTTGCGCATTAGTGATGCCAGCCAGAGCGGCAAACCAGGCGAAGGGGGAAAGCGTTTTGGGATCAACGAGACGTTGCCAGCTATAGACAAAATCCTGGGCGGTCACCGGCGTTCCATCGGCCCATTGCGCATTATCCCGCAACGTAAACGTCCAGATACGATTATCATTGCTCTTCCACTGGCTGGCGACGCCAGGGATAATTTCACCCTTTTCGTTCTGGTTAACCAGCCCTTCAAACAGATCGCGGATCACCTGAATTTCAGGCAGCCCAACGGCTTTCGCTGGATCTAACGAAGCGGGCTCATCTTTGATATGACGCACCAGTTCTTGTTTCTCTGCCAGTACCGTTCCGCCGGGAACATCCGCAGCATATGCCAGGGAAAAGCTGCTAACCAACAGCGCACAACAGGTTACTGAAACAGAATGCCTCATAGAAGTTCCTCAAAGATGAGTTAAATAACAACGTAATTATTTGTTTCAGCAGAAAGAAATGCAATTATCTTCCGCCAGAAAGTTGATATCGCGCCATACAAGAGGGTAAATAGAAACCATTTGATAATCGGCGGGTTTTACACAACACTACGATGATTACCCTACTGGTCTCAGCTTCGGGAAACATGTATGACTGTCACCCGCCCCCGTGCCGAGCGCGGCGCATTTCCGCCAGGCACTGAACATTATGGACGTTCGCTACTAGGCGCACCGCTAATCTGGTTTCCGGCGCCTGCCGCCGATCGCGAAAGCGGCCTGATACTGGCTGGCACCCACGGGGATGAAACCTCATCCGTGGTGACGCTCTCCTGTGCGTTACGCACCTTAAATCCTTCCCTTCGCCGTCATCATGTCGTACTTGCCGTTAATCCTGATGGCTGTCAACTGGGATTAAGGGCAAATGCAAATGGCATTGATTTAAACCGTAACTTTCCCGCCGCCAACTGGAAAGCGGGTGAAACAGTTTATCGCTGGAATAGCCGCGCGCAAGAGCGTGATGTCGTGCTGCTAACCGGCGACCATCCCGGCTCAGAACCGGAAACCCAGGCGCTTTGCCAGTTAATACATCGACTCCAACCCGCCTGGGTCGTCTCTTTTCACGATCCGCTAGCCTGCATTGAAGATCCACGTCGCAGCGAGCTAGGCGAGTGGCTGGCCGATGCGTTTGCGTTGCCGCTGGTGACCAGCGTTGGTTACGAAACGCCCGGTTCGTTTGGCAGCTGGTGCGCCGACCTCAACCTGCACTGCATTACCGCCGAGTTTCCCCCTGTTTCTGCCGATGAAGCCAGCGAAAAATACCTGCTGGCTATGTCGAATCTGCTCCGCTGGCATCCTAAAGATGGAGTTGACCCGTCGTAAAGCGTAGCGCGGGCTCAACATCAACCGCCAGCCATGTTGGGCCATCAAGATCGGCGAAGCTCACCTGCGGCATAAGCGGCAGCGCGGCGCTAATCGCTCTTGATGTACAGAGCATACAGCCCAGCATCAGGCCGAATCCTTGCTCCCGCGCCTCCGTTGCCAGCGCCAGCGCCTCGGTCAGACCGCCGGTTTTATCCAGCTTAATGTTAATCATATCGTAGCGCCCCGTCAGGGCTTTCAGACTACTGCGAGTATGGCAGCTCTCATCTGCACAGATGGGCAACGGATGAATAAAATTTTCCAGGGCGGCGTCATCCTGCGCGGGCAGCGGCTGCTCCAGCATCGCGACATTCAGATCCGCCAGTAACTGGCAACGCGCCGCCAGCCCCTCCGGACGCCACGATTCATTGGCGTCCACAATGAGCGTCGCCTCCGGCACCGCCGCGCGGATCGCCACCATACGTTCGCTAATCAGACGAGCATCGAGTTTGATTTTCAGCAACGTCGCCCCTTTTTCCCATAGTGCCGCCGCACTGGCTGCCATCTGTTCCGGCGTGCCTATCACTACCGTTTGCGCGGTAGTAAAAACCGGGGACAGCGTCACGCCGAGCAGCCCGGCAAGGCTTTGCTGCCGCTGGCGGGCCTGCAAATCCCATAAGGCACTATCCACCGCGTTGCGCGCCGCGCCTGCCGGCAACAGTTTCTGCAATGCTTCGCGAGTCAGCCCGTTTTCCAACTGAGGCACAATACTCATGATTTGCGCCATGACCGAGGCATCACTTTCACCATAACGTGGATATGGCGTACATTCCCCGATGCCTTTTACGCCCTCTTCTTCCAGTTCGACAACGACAACATGCGCTTCGCTTCGGCTACCACGCGCAATAACGAAAGGCGTATGCAACGGCCAGGTTTCCTCATATACCTTAACAGATCTCATCTCTTCCCCTCTGATAGCGCCGGACGCGGCTTGCTACAAATAGTATTTGCCGTGTTAATGAATAATGACTTAAACTGAATTTCGACGTTAACTATAAGTAAATAGGAACATAATTATGTCACAGACTGTACATTTCCAGGGTAACCCGGTCACCGTTGCCAACGTTATTCCGCAGGCTGGTAGCAAAGCACAGGCTTTTACTCTTGTCGCAAAAGATTTGTCTGACGTTTCCCTCAGCCAATATGCAGGCAAACGCAAAGTGCTGAATATTTTCCCAAGCATTGATACTGGCGTATGCGCCGCATCAGTTCGTAAGTTTAATCAACTGGCCACAGAAGTGGAGAATACCGTCGTATTGTGCGTTTCTGCTGACCTGCCTTTTGCACAGTCGCGTTTTTGCGGCGCGGAAGGCCTGAGCAACGTTATTACGCTTTCCACTCTGCGTAATAACGAGTTTCTGAAAAACTACGGCGTCGAAATCGTTGACGGCCCGCTGAAAGGTTTGGCGGCGCGCGCAGTCATCGTGCTTGACGAAAACGACAACGTTATTTTCAGCCAGTTGGTGGATGAAATCACCCACGAGCCGGATTACGACGCCGCGCTTAATGTCCTGAAGGCATAAGCCAGCGCCTGCTGGCGCTACGTTTGTCAGTGCTACAGGCGGTGCTCTTTTGTCACAAGAAGGCCTCTATCCAGAGGCCTTCTTTTTCCTACTCTTCACCCTTCTTCTGGCTCAGACCATATTCACGCAGCTTATTGGCAATCGCGGTGTGCGATACCCCCAACCGTTTCGCCAGTTTACGCGTACTCGGATAGCTACGATAAAGCTGGGTCAGGACAGAACGTTCGAAACGACTGGTAATGTCATCCAGCGAACCTTCCATCGCATCCTCGCCGACTGCCACCGTCGCGGCATCGTAGTCAGGCAGCAGGATATCCTGCGGACGCAGCTCATACCCTTCCAGTTGCGTCAGCGCCCGGTAAATAGCATTTTTAAGCTGGCGAACGTTACCCGGCCAGCCGTAACGAGTGAGGACCGTACTCAGATCGGCAGACAGTTTCGGTCGCGGAACGCCCTGTTCGTCGGCAAAACGCGCCACGAACAGTTCGGTCAACGGCATAATATCCTGCGGACAATCGCGCAACGGCGGCAAATTAAGCGTCAGAACGTTAAGTCGATAATAGAGATCTTCGCGGAACAGTCCTTTTTGCACCAGCTCCACCAGATTTTTCTGCGTGGCGCAGATAACGCGGACATCAACATGAATTTCGTGATCTTCGCCGACGCGACGGAACGTACCATCATTGAGAAAACGTAGCAGCTTCGCCTGCATACGCGGCGACATTTCGCCAATTTCATCCAGCAGCACCGAGCCGCCATTCGCCTGTTCAAAAAAGCCTTTTTTACCTTCCGGCGCATGGCCAAATAGTTCGCTTTCTACCGCATCTTCCGGGATTGAAGCGCAGTTGAGCGCCAGATACGGTTTCGCTGAACGAGGGCTTGCCTGATGACAGGCATAGGCGAAAAGATCTTTGCCGGTTCCCGTATCGCCGGTAATCAGCAGCGGCGCGCTGAGCATCGCCAGTTTGCGCGCCTGCTCAACAACGTGCTTCATCTTTGCGCTCACGGCAATGATCTGACTAAACGCGCTCAGATCCTGCGTGGACAAATTCTGTAGCTGCTGCCCCATACGAATCGTGGAACGCAACATCACGACCGCCCCGGTCAACACGTATTCGTCATTTTCGTTTTGTAAATGTACCGGCGTAATCTCCATCAGGAAGTTTTGCCCGTTGATCACGACATGTTCGTTATGGGAGCTTTGCGGGTTACCGTCCAGCCAGCGCTGAAAATTGAAGCCGTTGATTAATTGTGCGGCGGTATGGTGCCGCATTCGCTCCTGGCTCTGGGCAAAAAGCTGACAACTCGCCGGGTTCGCCATCTCCACTTTACTCTTCATATCCAATGAGAGCACCGGCTCCGGCAACGCCTCAAGCAGCGCGCTCAGGGCCAGATGTTCACGCTCGGACGGCATCCAGGGAACGGTACGGACATCCGTTACGCCGGAAATACGGCGGATTTCGGCCATCAGGCTGCTGAAGTCGGTGAATTCCAGCTCAGCAAAATTAAGATAAATTCGCCCAATGGGATCAATCTCGATTCCGCGTAAATCAATGCTACGTAACACCAGTAAATCAAGTAATTCGCGGGTCAGACCAAGTCGGTCTTCACAAAAGACTTCCAGACGCATGGGAACCTTCACCTGAATAATGAACCATTAAATAGATGATAAGCCACTATTCGGCTGGCAGGAAGGATTCTGTCAACAAATATTGACAGCATGACGGAAAAACGGGCGCTGTGGCGTAAAGCCAGGCAGTCAGCGCCCTGTGGAAGGTCATTTCTCAGGCGACGACTTACTCTTTTGTAACGTCTCTTTTAGCTGACCGATAAGCTGACGACGAAAATCACCGAGACGTGGTTTATCGTTGTCGATCCACGGCAATGGCCGACATAGCTCCATCGCTTTTATTCCCAGTCGAGCAGTAAGGAGACCTGCGCCAATCCCCTGCGCCGCGCGCGTGGACAGGCGTGCGGCCAGATCCTGAGACATCCAGTCCATACCGACTTCACGCACCAGCTCACTGGCTCCCGCGAACGCGATATTCAGCAACACCAGACGGAACAGACGAAGGCGGCTGTAATAACCAAGTTCAATGCCATACAGCGTTGCGATACGGTTAATCAGGCGTAAATTACGCCAGGCAATAAACGCCATATCCACCAACGCTAACGGGCTGACGGCGATCATCAAAGTCGATTCCGCGGCGAAACGGCTAATCTCACGTCGCGCCTGCGCGTCAAGTACCGGCTGTACCAGATGCGCATACAAACCGACGATTTCCCTGTCGTTTTGCGTTTCGTGAATAGCGGCATACCAACGTTGTAATGCCGGATGTGATTGATCAATCCCCGCCTGCTGCGCCAGTTTTTCGCAAAATGCGCGACCTTTCCCGACGCTATGGCTATGTAACAGTTCACGCGCTTCATCCCGCTCATGCGCCCGCTGGCGCAAGCGCCATAATCGCCGCCACTCCGTGACCACCGATCCTACGCCAGCGCCAACGATCAGCGCGCCTGCGGCACAGCCGCCTAAAGCGACCCAGTCCTGAGTTTGCCAGGCATTCATTGTCCACTGTACGCCTTGCCCGACCACGCTCGCGCCAAACAGCGCCAGCCCTCCCATCACCATTTTACGCCACAGGCTGCGTTTGGGACGCAGCGCGGCATCGACCGCCGCTTCTGCCACGCCTTCGTCTTCCGGGCGCTCATCGATAGCTGCAGGCGCAAATGTACGCGACTCCGCTTCGCTGAAAGTTTGCTGCGCTTTGAAGGCCGACGTAGGTTCCTCCTTTAGCGGTTCTGCAAAATCAATACGCGGTTTTAACGGTTCGCTCATCGCAGCTTATCTCCTATTAAAAACTCCAGCGCAGCGTCCAGACGAATATGCGGTAACGGTTTATCAACATCCATCACCTGCGGACGAAAGGCTTCGAACTGAAAACCCTGACTATCCCAAAACGCTTGCCCCGGCAAACGCGAAGGCACTTCGCCGGGGTACACGGTTAACGGCGCGCCGTCACTCAAACGGTTTCCACGTAAAGCCGGGATTTTTTCACCGTTGACCTCAATCACGCCGCTGGTGGTCGCCTGTACCGACGCCAGCCCCAAGCAATCCATACTAATGCCTTCAAACGCGGCATTTTGCCAGGCATCCTGAATAAGCTGCTGGAGCAAGGCCACCATATTGGCATGTTGGTCGAGGGTGACATGGTCGGCTTTCGTCGCGGCGAACAGCAATTTGTCAATCACCGGCGAAAACAGGCGGCGAAACAGAGTTCGCTGACCATAGTGAAAACTTTGCATCAGCTGCGTTAAAGCGAGACGCATATCATTAAACGCCTGCGGCCCGCTATTAAGCGGTTGCAGACAGTCGACCAGCACAATCTGGCGATCAAAGCGTAGAAAATGATTTTTGTAGAACCCCTTGACCACTTTTTCACAATAGTAGTTAAAGCGTTCGCGCAGCATTCCAGCGTTGGTCTGCTTATCCGCCTGCGCCAGTTTTGACTCGCCGAAGGCGTCTACATCCGGCCACGGGAAAAACTGCAACGCTGGCGCACCCGCCATATCGCCCGGCAAAACAAACCGTCCAGGCTGAATAAAATGCAATCCCTGCGATTTACACTGATGCAAATAATCCGTCCAGGCGGCGGCAATCTCCGCCAGCCGGTTTTCATCGGCGGGCGCCAGCGGATCGAGCCCGTCGCAAAGTTGCCGCCATTTTGCGGCCCACTCAGCGCGTTGTCCTTGTAACAAGCCGTTCATCTGACGGGACCAGCTTAAATAATCCTGAGCCAGCATGGGCAGATCGAGTAACCATTCCCCTGGATAGTCCACAATCTCCAGATACAATGTCGAGGTATCTTTAAAATGGCGCAGCAGCGAGTCGTTTGAGCGATAGCGCAACGCCAGCCGAATCTCACTGACGCCGCGCGTCGGTGTGGGCCATGCGGGAGGATTGCCATAAAGCTGAAGTATCCCCTCGTCGTAGGTAAAACGGGGAATACCAAAATCACGTTGAGGCACGCGCTTTACGCCAAGCAGGCGTTCTTCGCGTACCGCGCTGAGCAACGGTAAGCGCGCGCCCGCGTGGACATTAAGCAACTGGTTAACCATCGCCGTGATAAACGCTGTTTTACCGCTGCGGCTCAACCCGGTTACGGCAAGACGCAAATGCCTGTCTACCCCACGATTGACCAGCGCGTTGAGTTCAGTTTTAAGTCGCTTCATTGACATCCTGTTGAGCCTGAAGAGAAGAAAAAATAATAACGAGCCTGCGTTATAGATATGTGCAAAAACGTTATTATCAACTACCCGGAGAGATCAACAACGGCGCATTAAGCGCCGCGGTTAGTATGAGTATTGAGCAATAGATTATCTATTTTTTTACTTTCGGCATATCAAGACGACTGATGCCGCCCATATTCATCGCGTGCGTATACCCCATATCAAGCAACATTTGTTTTGCCATGCCCGACTGTCGCCCGGAGTTGCAATATAACTTTACCGTATCGTTCCTGTCTGGAACTACCGTTTCGATATGAGATTTAATCTCCTTCAATGGGATATTAATCGCGCCCTGAATATGCTCACGCTGATATTGTTCCGGAATGCGGACATCTATCCAGTATTCTGCGGCATAAAGCGGCATGGCTACGAATAGCGCTAACGCAAATATTCCTTTTTTCAACATACTTCCGTCCTGACACGTAATGTATTTCGCACACACTATACGCCAGAGCTTAACGAAATATTATGACCAGACTCGCTATTTGTAACGCTGCGAAATTTTATTCGCCACCTTACGAAGTACTGGCTCCAGCGCAAACGCCAGCAACATTTTTAGCGGACGACGGGCGACGGATTTTACCGCCCATCCCGCCACGCCGGCAGGCCCGTAGCGTAACGCGGTCAACAGAACCAGCTTACCTGCTATTTTGAAGCCGGGCTTCACCTTCTGCCCGGCGCGTTGCCAGCGAGTATTCATCTTCACCTTCCCGATATATCACTTACAGTTGACGGAAACGACTACGCAGTGTGAACGTATCTGACGTGACGTAGCGTTCCATTTCTCGCAAACGCTTTTCGCCTGCGGCAAGCTCTCTGTCTACGGTATCCAGCAGTTCGCCGCTGGTCGGCTGCGGTTTGCCTGCGGCCAGATTATCCGGCATAGGGTCCAGTACAAAAGACAGAACGATATAGGCCACTACGGTAAAAAACGCCAGCCCAAAGAAAATCGACAGCACGACCAGAATACGCACCAGTTTTACCGGTACATCAAGGTAGTCGGCGATCCCGGCGCAAACGCCACGTACCATGCCCTTTTGCGGCATACGCCATAGTTTTTTATTAAGATTGATTCCACCCATTAGCGCTCTCTCCAGTTCGGATGCTCTGCATCAAGAATGTCTTCCAGCGCCTGAATGCGCTCGCGCATACGTTGCGCATCGTCTGTGAGTTGCAGTAAGCGTTGCTGCTCGCTTTGCGAAAGTTCTCCCCGACCGGCGCGGTTGCTGTAATGCAGCCACAGCCAAATCGGTAACACAAACAACACAAAAATGGTTAACGGGATGGCCAGAAATAGCGCGCTCATGCGTTCTCCTTACACCTAAAGCTGATGAGCGACGGCGCGTATCGGCGCCGCCATTGTCATTATTGATTATCTTGCTTCATTTTGGCTTTCAACTGCGCCAGCTGCTCGCTGATTTCATCATCGGCTTTCAGGTTGGCAAACTGTTGGTCCAGCGATTGCTGCTTACCAAAACGATGGCTTTCCGCTTCCGCTTCCATTTGATCGATACGACGTTCAAAGGATTCAAACCGCGCCATGGCTTCATCCAGTTTGCCGCTGTCAAGCTGACGACGGACATCGCGGGAAGAACTCGCCGCCTGATGACGCAGCATCAGCGCCTGCTGGCGAGCGCGTGTTTCGCTGAGTTTGTTTTCCAGCTCGCCAATCTCTTTCTTCATGCGTGCCAGCGTGTCATCCACCAGCGTGACTTCCTGTTCAAGCGTAGCAATTAAATCGGTCAGCTTTTGTTTTTCAATCAATGCGGCGCGCGCCAGATCGTCTTTATCTTTGCGCAGAGCCAGTTCCGCTTTTTCCTGCCACTCGGCCTGCTGAGCCGTAGCCTGTTCAATACGACGGGATAACTGTTTCTTTTCCGCTAAAGCACGCGCGGAGTTCGAGCGAACCTCCACCAGCGTATCTTCCATCTCCTGAATCATCAGGCGCACCAGCTTCTGCGGATCTTCCGCTTTTTCCAACAACGCATTGATATTGGCGTTCACGATGTCGGCAAAACGAGAAAAAATACCCATAATTCAATCCTCACATAATGTTCTGATAACGGGCGATGCCCTGCTACATGATTAATACAATTTGCGTGCCAACTTTTCATATCACTGATAATAAAGAAATTGTTTCGTTTTACCTCGCCAGCAAAAAAGGATAAAGTGGTGAAAAACACTAACAAGTGGCGATTTTCATCATGGCTGAATTTAAAGATAACCTGCTCGGCGAGGCAAACCGTTTTCTTGAAGTACTGGAACAAGTCTCCCGGCTCGCGCCGCTGGATAAGCCAGTGCTGATTATTGGCGAACGCGGTACGGGTAAAGAACTTATCGCCAATCGCCTGCACTATCTCTCTTCACGCTGGCAGGGGCCGCTTATCTCGCTTAACTGCGCGGCGCTTAACGAAAATCTGCTGGACTCCGAACTGTTTGGTCATGAAGCGGGCGCTTTTACCGGGGCGCAAAAACGTCATCCCGGTCGCTTTGAACGCGCCGATGGCGGCACGCTGTTTTTGGATGAACTGGCGACAGCGCCGATGCTGGTACAGGAAAAGCTGCTGCGGGTGATTGAATATGGCGAGCTAGAGCGCGTCGGCGGCAGCCAGCCGTTACAGGTTAATGTGCGATTAGTATGCGCCACCAATGCCGATTTACCCGCCATGGTGAAGGAAGGGACATTTCGTGCCGATCTGCTCGATAGGCTGGCTTTTGATGTTGTACAACTGCCGCCGCTGCGCGAACGCCAGAGCGATATCATGCTGATGGCCGAGCATTTTGCTATTCAGATGTGTCGTGAACTACGTCTGCCCTTATTTCCCGGTTTTACCGATCGGGCAAAAGAAACGTTGTTGCATTACGCCTGGCCGGGTAATGTCCGCGAGCTGAAAAACGTAGTCGAACGTTCAGTGTATCGCCACGGCAGTAGTGAACATCCTTTGGATGAAATTGTTATCGATCCTTTTCAACGCCATCCCGCCGAACCGCCCGCGCCCGCCCTGCCATCGGCAACCGCCACGCCCGACCTGCCGCTCAAGTTGCGGGAGTTTCAACTGCAACAGGAAAAAGCGCTGCTGCAACGTAGCTTACAGCAGGCGAAATTTAACCAGAAACGAGCCGCCGATTTGCTGGCACTCACCTACCACCAGTTTCGCGCCTTGCTTAAAAAGCATCAGCTTTAGCTATTTCTCCGGCTAATTGACGACATTTACGCCAGTTATCCACCGACATTTTTACGTGGCGGGCCGAAGTGCGATACACTTTGCAAATTGAACTTCAAAAACTTAACTATTATGCGCCTGGTTTTATCGTCTCTGATCGTGATAGCGGGTCTACTGAGTAGTCAGGCTACGGCTGCGACTGCGCCCGAACAAACTGCGAGTGCAGATATTCGCGATAGCGGCTTTGTGTATTGTGTCAGCGGGCAGGTCAACACCTTTAATCCGCAAAAAGCGAGCAGCGGCCTCATCGTCGATACCCTGGCCGCCCAGTTATATGACCGCCTGTTGGATGTCGATCCCTATACTTATCGTTTAGTCCCAGAGCTGGCAGAAAGCTGGGAGGTGCTGGATAACGGGGCAACGTACCGTTTTCACCTGCGCCGCGACGTTTCCTTTCAAAAAACCGCCTGGTTTACGCCGACCCGAAAACTCAATGCTGATGATGTTGTCTTTACCTTTCAGCGGATTTTTGATCGTCGGCATCCGTGGCATAACATCAACGGCAGTAGCTTCCCCTACTTTGATAGCCTACAGTTCGCCGACAATGTAAAAAGCGTGCGTAAGCTGGACAATAACACCGTTGAGTTTCGCCTGACGCAGCCAGACGCCTCCTTTTTATGGCATCTGGCTACACACTACGCTTCCGTCATGTCCGCTGAGTACGCCGCGCAGCTTAGCCGAAAAGATCGTCAGGAACTGCTAGACCGCCAACCGGTCGGCACCGGGCCTTTCCAGCTTTCGGAGTACCGTGCCGGGCAGTTTATTCGTCTCCAGCGCCACGATGGTTTTTGGCGCGGCAAACCGCTGATGCCGCAAGTAGTAGTGGATTTAGGCTCCGGCGGTACCGGGCGTTTATCAAAATTACTGACCGGTGAATGCGATGTTCTGGCCTGGCCCGCCGCCAGCCAGCTAACTATTTTACGCGACGATCCGCGTTTGCGCCTGACGTTGCGCCCGGGGATGAATATCGCCTATCTGGCCTTTAACACCGATAAGCCGCCGTTGAATAATCCCGCAGTGCGCCATGCGCTGGCCTTATCGATCAACAACCAGCGCCTGATGCAGTCGATTTATTACGGCACGGCAGAAACCGCAGCCTCCATTTTACCGAGAGCCTCATGGGCTTACGATAACGATGCCAAAATTACGGAGTACAATCCGGAAAAATCGCGCGAACAGCTAAAAGCGCTGGGCATTGAGAATCTTACGCTGCATCTCTGGGTGCCGACTAGTTCTCAGGCCTGGAACCCAAGTCCGCTAAAAACGGCGGAGCTTATTCAGGCGGATATGGCGCAGGTTGGCGTAAAAGTGGTCATTGTGCCGGTTGAAGGTCGTTTCCAGGAGGCGCGCCTGATGGATATGAATCACGATCTGACCTTATCCGGCTGGGCCACGGACAGCAACGATCCGGATAGCTTTTTCAGACCGCTGTTAAGCTGTGCAGCCATCAATTCGCAAACCAATTTCGCCCACTGGTGTAACCCTGAATTTGACAGCGTGCTGCGTAAGGCACTGTCGTCGCAGCAGTTGGCTTCGCGCATAGAAGCGTATGAGGAAGCGCAGAATATCCTGGAGAAAGAGCTGCCGATACTGCCGCTGGCATCATCACTACGCCTGCAGGCTTACCGCTACGATATTAAAGGGCTGGTGTTAAGCCCGTTCGGCAATGCGTCTTTTGCCGGCGTCTCCCGCGAAAAACACGAAGAGGTGAAAAAACCATGATTATCTTCACCCTGCGTCGGTTATTGCTGTTGCTGGTGACGCTATTCTTCCTTACCTTTATCGGCTTTAGCCTGAGCTATTTTACGCCGCACGCGCCGCTACAAGGCGCATCATTATGGAATGCCTGGGTTTTCTGGTTCAACGGTCTGCTGCACTGGGACTTTGGCGTGTCCAGCATTAACGGCCAGCTGATCTCCGAACAGCTTAAAGAGGTGTTTCCCGCCACGATGGAGCTGTGCATTCTCGCCTTTGGTTTTGCGCTGATGGTCGGCATCCCGGTCGGGATGCTGGCTGGCGTGACGCGTAGCAAATGGCCGGATCGTTTTATCAGCGCGCTGGCGCTATTAGGTTTCTCAATTCCGGTTTTCTGGCTGGCGCTTCTGCTCACACTGTTCTTTTCGCTCACGCTGGGGTGGCTGCCGGTATCCGGGCGATTTGACCTACTTTATGAAGTTAAACCGGTTACCGGTTTCGCCATCATTGACGCCTGGATTTCAGATTCGCCGTGGCGCGATGAAATGGTGATGAGCGCCATACGACATATGGTTTTACCGGTGCTCACGCTTTCCGTCGCGCCGACCACAGAAGTGATCCGCCTGATGCGAATCAGCACTATTGAGGTCTACGATCAGAACTACGTTAAAGCGGCGGCCACGCGCGGCTTGTCGCGCTTTACGATTTTACGCCGTCACGTGTTGCATAATGCGCTGCCGCCGGTCATTCCCCGTCTTGGCCTGCAGTTTTCAACCATGTTAACGCTGGCGATGATTACCGAAATGGTTTTCAGCTGGCCAGGGCTGGGACGATGGTTAATTCACGCCATTCGTCAGCAGGACTATGCCGCTATTTCCGCTGGCGTGATGGTCATTGGGTCGCTGGTTATTGTGGTCAATGTGATTTCCGATATTTTGGGTGCTATGGCTAACCCTCTGAAACATAAGGAATGGTATGCCTTACGATAGCGTATACAGCGAAAAGCGCCCGCCAGGCACCCTGCGCACTGCCTGGCGTAAATTTTATAGCGACGCGCCCGCGATGGTGGGTCTGTATGGATGCGCCGGTCTGGCGTTGTTGTGTATTTTTGGCGGCTGGATCGCGCCCTATGGTATCGATCAGCAATTTTTGGGCTATCAGCTACTGCCGCCCTCCTGGTCACGCTATGGTGAAGTCTCCTTTTTTCTGGGGACTGACGATCTGGGGCGCGATGTGCTGAGCCGCCTGTTAAGCGGCGCGGCACCCACAGTCGGCGGCGCGTTTATCGTAACGCTGGCGGCTACGCTATGTGGATTAGTCCTCGGCGTAGTGGCAGGCGCGACGCACGGTTTACGCTCTGCCGTACTGAACCATATTCTGGACACGCTGCTTTCCATCCCTTCGCTCTTGCTGGCGATTATCGTCGTGGCATTTGCCGGCCCACATCTGTCACACGCGATGTTTGCCGTCTGGCTGGCCCTGTTGCCGCGAATGGTACGTTCCGTCTATAGCATGGTGCATGATGAACTGGAAAAAGAGTACGTCATTGCCGCCCGTCTGGATGGCGCGACAACACTGAATATTCTGTGGTTCGCCATTTTACCGAATATTACCGCCGGTCTGGTCACCGAAATTACCCGGGCGCTGTCGATGGCGATTCTGGACATCGCCGCGCTGGGATTTTTAGATCTCGGCGCGCAGCTTCCCTCTCCTGAATGGGGCGCCATGTTGGGGGATGCGCTGGAGTTAATCTATGTCGCGCCGTGGACCGTTATGCTACCCGGCGCGGCGATAACGCTCAGTGTTTTACTGGTAAACCTGCTCGGAGATGGGATTCGTCGTGCGATTATTGCGGGGGTGGAATAATGCCGTTACTGGATATCCGCAATCTCACCATTGAATTTAAAACCAGCGAAGGTTGGGTAAAAGCGGTCGATCGCGTCAGTATGACATTAAGCGAAGGCGAAATTCGCGGCCTGGTAGGTGAATCGGGTTCCGGAAAGAGCTTGATTGCTAAAGCTATTTGCGGCGTCGCGAAAGACAACTGGCGAGTCACTGCCGACCGTATGCGTTTTGATGATATCGATCTGCTGCGCCTCTCCTCTCGTGAACGGCGTAAGCTGGTCGGGCATAATGTGTCGATGATCTTCCAGGAGCCGCAGTCGTGCCTTGATCCTTCCGAACGCGTCGGCCGCCAGCTAATGCAAAATATTCCCGCCTGGACCTATAAAGGCCGCTGGTGGCAGCGTTTAGGCTGGCGTAAACGGCGTGCTATTGAATTACTGCACCGGGTGGGAATTAAAGATCATAAAGACGCGATGCGCAGTTTTCCCTATGAACTGACCGATGGCGAGTGTCAGAAAGTCATGATCGCTATCGCGCTGGCGAATCAACCGCGACTCCTGATCGCTGATGAACCCACCAACTCAATGGAACCAACGACGCAGGCGCAAATTTTTCGCCTGCTGACCCGACTGAATCAAAACAGTAATACCACCATTCTGTTGATTAGCCACGACCTGCAAATGCTGAGTCAGTGGGCTGACAAAATCAACGTTTTATACTGCGGCCAGACGGTAGAAACCGCGCCAAGTAAAGATCTGGTGACGACGCCACATCATCCTTATACGCAGGCGCTTATCCGCGCGATTCCGGATTTTGGCAGTGCGATGCCGCATAAAAGCCGTCTGAATACGCTGCCGGGCGCGATCCCGCTACTGGAGCAGTTACCGATAGGTTGTCGTCTGGGGCCGCGCTGCCCTTACGCGCAACGAGAATGCATTATCACGCCACGCTTAACCGGCGCGAAAAATCATCTCTATGCCTGTCATTTTCCGCTGAATATGGAGAGAGAGTGATATGGTGGAAACTCTGCTTGAAGTGCGCAACCTGAGTAAAACCTTTCGCTACCGGACAGGATGGTTTCGCCGCCAGACCGTCGACGCCGTGAAACCATTAAGCTTTACGCTTCGTGAGCGTCAGACTCTGGCCATTATCGGCGAAAACGGTTCCGGCAAATCCACGCTGGCAAAGATGCTGGCCGGCATGATTGAACCCACCAGCGGCGAGCTTCTTATTGACGATCATCCCCTGCATTACGGCGACTATTCGTTTCGAAGCCAACGTATTCGAATGATTTTTCAGGACCCCTCAACGTCACTGAATCCACGTCAACGTATTTCACAGATCCTTGACTTCCCCCTGCGCCTTAATACCGATCTGGAGCCGGAACAGCGGCGCAAACAGATTGTCGAGACGATGCGTATGGTGGGGCTATTGCCCGATCACGTGAGCTACTACCCGCATATGCTGGCGCCGGGGCAGAAACAGCGTCTGGGCCTGGCCCGCGCGCTGATTTTACGCCCTAAAGTCATTATCGCGGACGAAGCGCTGGCTTCGCTTGATATGTCCATGCGCTCGCAGCTCATCAATCTGATGCTTGAATTGCAGGAAAAACAAGGCATCTCCTATATCTATGTCACGCAGCATATCGGCATGATGAAGCATATTAGCGATCAGGTATTAGTGATGCATCAGGGGGAAGTGGTTGAACGCGGCAGCACCGCCGATGTGCTCGCCTCTCCGCTACATGAGCTTACCCGCCGTTTAATCGCAGGCCATTTTGGCGAGGCGCTGACCGCTGACGCATGGCGAAAGGATCGCTAAGCGAAACAAATACCCTCAGTTCGATTCTCTGAGGGTGTTCATGCGACTGCCCAACAGCAATGTTTCAACCTCTTCTAACGCAACGGAAGGAAATAACGTGCCCTGGGTTGCCCAAATGCCTGCCGTTTTTAACGCCGGCAAATAGCGTGCGTTTTCCTGGCCACCCACCACAATCTTGTCACAATAATGCCGGATATGTTTGACAAGCAGCGGAAACGTCATTTTTTCAATTTGTGAGACAAAAAAGCTGCGATCAAGTTTTACGCCGCTAAAACACCCGCAAACTAATGGCGCAGCGGTTGCGTTCCCTACGCCCAGGTCGCCCAGCCATAATGGATTAGGTTGTTTATGAAGCGCGTGTATTAAAGGATCGACTAAGACGTTATCTTGACATGAAAAATGTTCAGCGACCTGCAGCTCCACAAATAGCATGGCGTGTAGTAATGCGCGAATATCTTTGTCCTGAAGGACAAGCTGCGCCATACCCCGATCGATATTTACGATACAGAACAGGCCGTGGCGTAGAAACCAGCCATGTTTGGCCGCGATTGTCCGCAATAGATCAAGCAGAAAACGGCGCTTCTGCGAATTGTCCCATGACGAGATAACAAACTCAGGGTGTAGCGGACGAGCGGGCGACGATGCAAAATGGGTAGTGATTTCGACACCCAGTAAATCCCCCTCCATTGCCCTTATCGGCTCTGCCATAAAAAAATAGCGCATGTGACCACTCCACTTGATCTTAACTCCCTGATAATGCGCTTTTAACGCAAATCAATCAATAAAAACGATCAATATATAAAAAATGATCGAAAAAAACAATATATGTTAACTTCATGATAACTTGCTAATTTTATGTTTTGAGAATGTTCTTCTATTGCTATAAGGAAATTTACATACTACGCCGAACAACGCTAATACGACGGCATGAGACCATCCGTAAAGCCGGGGTCTTCTTGCCAGGTAGAGGGGAAAAATCAAGGCGAGTTAATGTTGTTGCACCATCGCGAGGCATTTCATCCACTATGGCAGCGCGGCATCGCCAACCCTACTTGCGAGTTGCATCTCCGCTGCAGGCTGTCCAGATCCCCCGAACGACTTTTAAACGAATAGCAACTCTCAATAATTGATCGGCAAATCTGTAGCGAATGAGCCCCGGCGATTCGCAGAAAAGAACGGAACTAAATGCTATTTTTTTAATTCATCCTTTAATACTTTAGCCACAAGAGTCCCTTCCTCCGGCGCGGCTAGTTTAAAACGTCTTCCTGACGCAGGTGTCTGTTCTTCCTCTCCGATTAACTCATCAAGCTCTGTAATAAGTGACTTATAATATTCAATATCTTCAGTATTTCCTTCGGTCTCGGCCTGCTTTAATTTTATCAGGTAACGGGCCTTAATTTGCTCTTCCAGTTGCCTTGTTGCAAGAGAAGCGCTTCGCTGTTGCCGGGATTCTTGTGACAGCACGATTTGATCGCCATCCACAAAGAAAAGTACCCCCTCTTTAACCAGAATATTACCTAAGTTATCTATATCATGCATATAAACCCCCCGGGATTCAAGAAGCGCCTCCGCCATTCGATAGTTATCTTCATCTTCAATATCGAACTCCTGACCTTGAATATATTTTGAAACTAAAACCGTAACGTCTTTACCATTAATATTCATGATGGCCGAACGAGAAAAATCCTTGTCGCCATTGGCCATGTTCAAATACTTACTGACACGATCAGGATGACAATTACGATGTTCCGGAGAGTTAACATCCACTTTTATTCCCCGCTCATTAATTGGAATCTTAACAACAAACTCATCATTTAACAGATAGACTGTCCCATAACTTCCGCTACCTATTTTATTTTTTTCAATATCACGCATGCGAATATTTTTTTTAAACTCCGACGAGTTAATAAACGCCTCTATTGCCGCTGGTTGTGATGCATCCGTCTGATCAGTAGCGCCGCTCTCATCACCAGACGCCATGGCGGGCGTGGTCAGGAAGTCTATCAAACGTTGCTCAAAAGCCTCATAGATTCCATTACTACCTGCTTCGCTCGGCGGCTGGTTATCATTATCTAAAGCGGCAAGCGTAATTTCCCCATTATTATAATTAAACATCGTTTCTTTTAAAAAATCGACGCAACGCTCAGAACACTCCGTCTCGGTCACTAATACTCCATCGTAAAACAGTTTTAGTAGTAACGTATTTTCTTGATACGCTAATACCTCTACAGTGTATTTATCTCTTGTTTCAGGTCTGGAGGCATCAATCAGTTTAATATATCCAAGAAGGGGGCGCCATCGTGTACAGTCTTCATCTCGCCTCGAAAATGGTCGTAGCGAGAAAGGCTTCGTAATATCGGGACGCTCGTTTTTTTGGCACAGTAGATTATATATTTCTCTATAATCAGAGATTAAACTTCGACTGGTAAATATATTCCTGAAAAAATCTATGAATTTCTCATACGTTGAAAAAACATGCTCTTTTTTATTATCGATGATATCTCTTAAATACCTTTCTGATATCTGGCAACTATGATTTCCGATCTGAAATGTAAATGGCATATGTCTCATCCTCTGAAAATTTATTATAATACACATGCAAACATATAAAAACCCGATTTGTAACTACTGTAATCACCTGATTTCCAAAATTTTCCATATTAAGTATTACTCTGCATCAATAAATAGAGAAAACTTACAGCGCCTAAAAAAGAAATTATTTTTGTTAAGCATTTGCTGGTTAAAATTACATGTCTATACCCCAAATAATTCGAGTTGCTTAAAGGCGGCAAGGGAGTGAGTCCCCAGGAGCATAGATAACTATGTGACTGGGGTGAGCGAGCGTAGCCAACACATAAGCAACTTGAAGTATGAAGGGTATATAACATCGCTAATAGGTGAGGTAAACCATTCGGATGAATATTCAGGCTTCCTACAGAACCTTTATTTGTCTGGTGGAAGGTGCATCGCTATGCGTACTTGCTATCCGTCCCGGTGTCTCTGGTTGGATGAGGCGAACCTTACACCAGCTGGTATACTGCAGCGTAGGGCCTGTCCCATTAGACTCTTTGATTTGCCAGTTTGGCCCTGGGGAGTGCTCAAAATCCTCAGGGACTTCGTTACCGTGTGGTTTTAGAACGTCACCTGCCGGAGATAGCGGCGGAAAAATAGCGTGACACACGGGGTCAGGAGTGAGATATAATTTCAGACTAATTTCGAATAATGTTGAAAAGTTGCTGTTAACCATTGTTCGTAAAAGCAAAAAATAAGCAATGACTATAAGGATTAAAGCTATGGGTTTTCTTTCCGGTAAGCGCATTCTGGTCACTGGCGTGGCCAGTAAACTGTCCATCGCCTACGGTATCGCACAGGCGATGCACCGCGAAGGAGCTGAACTGGCGTTCACCTACCAGAACGACAAACTGAAAGGCCGCGTAGAAGAATTTGCTGCCCAGCTGGGTTCCAGCATCGTTTTACCGTGTGATGTCGCTGAAGATGCCAGCATTGACGCTATGTTTGCGGAGCTGGGTAACGTTTGGCCGAAATTTGACGGTTTCGTACACTCAATTGGTTTCGCGCCTGGCGATCAGCTGGACGGCGATTATGTTAATGCGGTTACCCGCGAAGGCTTTAAAATCGCTCACGATATTAGCTCTTACAGCTTTGTTGCCATGGCGAAAGCCTGCCGCACCATGCTGAATCCGGGTTCTGCGCTGTTGACCTTGTCTTATCTGGGAGCGGAACGCGCCATCCCGAACTACAATGTCATGGGTCTGGCGAAAGCCTCTCTGGAAGCCAACGTGCGTTATATGGCAAATGCTATGGGTCCGGAAGGGGTTCGCGTCAACGCCATCTCTGCGGGTCCAATCCGCACGCTGGCGGCGTCCGGTATTAAAGACTTCCGTAAAATGCTGGCGCATTGTGAAGCCGTTACGCCAATTCGTCGCACCGTGACCATTGAAGATGTGGGTAACTCAGCGGCGTTTCTGTGTTCCGATCTCTCGGCAGGCATTTCTGGCGAAGTCGTCCATGTTGACGGCGGGTTCAGCATTGCGGCAATGAATGAACTGGAACTCAAATAAGCGCATTAAGTTTATTAGCGGGCGGCACGGCTGTGCTGCCCCACTCCCCTCACTCACCGCTCATCTCGTTATATAGCGTTCTGATATTTGTTATCACCTAACAATCTTTCATCCCTTTCCCGCATACGCCAGGATAATCCAGCATAAACGATCCGACGCCGAATCATTATCGATCGCCATTTCATCCTCGGGAAACCCTATGGAACAATGCCGAAAAGCGGGTAAAAGCCACTGGTATCATGAAACACAATCCACTATGTCGTCACAAACCCCGCTTTCGCTAATGCCGGAAGCCGCGTATGTTAACGATCGATTTTTACTGGATTTAGCGGTAGCAGAAACCGCGTTGACGCCTTTTGAACCATGGTTAAAGCCCGCTCGCCAGTTGGCGGATGTCTTATTTCCCCGCACGGTTCTCAACGACCGGCTTCATACGTTTAGCGCCTATGAACGTATGAGCACCGCGCTGACCGCCGCTCAAGTATTTGGGGTTCAGCGTTTGTGCCGCTATTATGCCGCGCGTCTGGCGCCGCTACCTGGCCCTGACGCCTCAAGAGAGAGCAATCAACGGCTGGCGCAAATTACGCAATACGCTCGTCAGCTTGCCGGCTCCCCCTCCGTTATCAATACGCGGGCCCGCGAACAGCTTGCAGAGGTGGGATTAACCGCCCGGGATACCGTACTCATCAATCAGATCATTGGGTTTATCGGTTTTCAGGCGCGGGTAGCGGCGATATTTCAGGCGTTTTGCCGTCTGCCCGTGCGTGAGCTGCCCGGCCAGGAGATGCAGCGCTTTGCCAGGGCCGCGCGGTTTCGAAACCCCCAGACGACATGGCGGCCCGCCGCCAGTCTGGTAGAATATCCTCCCGCCCATACCAAAGTTCGGCGGCAATATTCGTCTTCACAATGCCAAATGATGGCGCCGGTACTCATCCGCGATCCGTCTTCATTCGCGTTACTCGAACGCATACTGACCAGCACATTACACACCGCGTCGCCCCCTTCTTTACTTCCACTTATCACGCTCCTCACATCACGTATCAACGGCAGCGCCGCCTGCTTTAACGAACAGGCAACCCAACCTGGCGCGTGGCGTCGCGCTGTCATCACGTTACGCCAGGAAGACGACGACATCGTTCGTTGGGAACTTGAGCCTGCGCTGACACAGGCGATACAATGGCTCACCAGAGCGCCCGATCGCTTTAGCGCCGCGCATTTTTTCCCGCTACTCACCAGGGGTGTTTCATCGGAGCAGGCCATTAACATGTTAGGCTGGTGCGGCGTGTGCGGATGGTTAAATCGTTTAAAAATCGCGTTGGGCGAAACCTATTAACTCATCCATTACAGAAAGAGCGCTTGCTGCGCCAGGCAGAATCGCGTAAAACTGTCAGCCGCTCTTTTGGCTACGAAAATAGACGAATATGTTTCAGGACAACCCGCTGCTAGCGCAGCTTAAACAGCAACTGCATTCCCAGACGCCGCGCGCTGAAGGGGTCGTAAAAGCCACGGAAAAAGGCTTTGGCTTCCTTGAAGTTGACGCGCAAAAAAGCTATTTCATTCCTCCGCCGCAGATGAAAAAAGTGATGCATGGCGATCGTATCGTCGCGGTCATCCACACGGAAAAAGAACGGGAGTCTGCCGAGCCGGAAGAACTGATCGAACCGTTCCTGACGCGCTTTGTGGGAAAAGTTCAGGGTAAAAATGACCGCCTGTCCATCGTGCCGGATCATCCGTTGCTGAAAGACGCGATTCCCTGCCGCGCCGCGCGCGGCGTTCAGCATGAGTTCAAAGAAGGTGACTGGGCGGTTGCTGAAATGCGCCGCCATCCGCTTAAAGGCGACCGTTCGTTTTACGCCGATTTAACGCAGTACATCACCTTTGCCGACGATCACTTTGTTCCCTGGTGGGTTACGCTTGCCCGCCACAACCTGGAAAAAGAAGCGCCGAACGGCGTAGCGACGGAGATGCTGGACGAAGGGCTGGAGCGCCAGGATCTGACCGCGCTGAATTTCGTCACTATCGATAGCGCCAGCACTGAAGATATGGATGACGCGCTTTATGCTGAGGAATTAGCGGACGGCAGACTCCAGCTTACGGTGGCTATCGCCGATCCTACCGCCTGGATTGCCGAAGGCAGTAAGCTGGATAACGCCGCGAAAATTCGCGCCTTCACCAACTACCTGCCGGGCTTCAATATTCCTATGCTGCCGCGTGAGCTGTCTGACGATCTGTGCTCACTGCGCGCCAACGAAGTGCGTCCGGCGCTCGCCTGTCGCATGATAATCGCCGCAGACGGCACCATTGACGATGATATCGCCTTTTTTGCGGCCACGATCGAATCGAAGGCCAAGCTGGCGTACGACAATGTCTCCGACTGGCTGGAAAATAATGGCACCTGGCAGCCGGATAACGAAGGCATTGCCCAGCAAATTCGTCTGTTGCACCGTATTTGTTTAAGCCGCAGTGAGTGGCGTCATCATCATGCGTTAGTCTTTAAAGACCGCCCGGATTACCGCTTTGTGCTTGGCGAAAAAGGCGAAGTATTGGATATTGTGGCGGAACCGCGCCGTATCGCTAACCGTATCGTAGAAGAGTCGATGATCGCCGCTAACCTTTGCGCCGCGCGCGTACTGCGCGATAAGCTCGGTTTCGGTATTTACAACGTACATACGGGCTTCGATCCCGCGAATGCCGACGCGCTGGCCGCACTGCTTAAAACGCATGGTCTGCATGTCGATGCCGAAGAGGTGCTGACGCTGGAAGGCTTCTGTAAACTGCGTCGCGAACTGGATGCGCAACCCTCCGGTTTCCTTGACAGCCGCATTCGTCGCTTCCAGTCTTTTGCGGAAATCAGCACCGAGCCGGGGCCGCATTTCGGTCTTGGTCTTGAGGCTTACGCCACCTGGACTTCTCCCATCCGTAAGTATGGCGATATGATTAACCATCGCCTGCTGAAAGCGGTCATCAAGGGGGAAGCTATTGCGCGTCCGCAGGAAGATATCACCCAGCAAATGGCGGAACGCCGTCGCCTGAACCGTATGGCGGAGCGCGATGTCGGCGACTGGTTATATGCACGCTTCCTTAACGATAAGGCGGGGACAAATACCCGTTTCGCGGCAGAAATTATTGACGTCAGCCGCGGTGGTATGCGTGTGCGACTGGTCGATAACGGCGCTATCGCCTTTATCCCTGCCCCGTTCCTGCACGCCGTTCGCGATGAACTGGTATGCAGCCAGGAAAACGGTACGGTACAGATTAAAGGTGAGACGGTTTATAAAGTGACGGATGTCATTGATGTCACTATTGCGGAAGTTCGCATGGAAACCCGCAGCATTATTGCCCGACCGGCAGCGTAACCACGCTTAGCTCGCTCAACGGCCTTTGCTGAGAAGGCAAAGGCCGTTTCTTTTCTTCTTCTCCCTTCCGTCATGCTCTGCGTTTAATCTTATTCAAGCACCCCATTTCTTGTTATTTTTAGCTGGCGACTATGCTTTTTCCAGAATCTGGATTACATATGAATACATAGATAAAACAATACGTTCAGCCATAATTACCCTTATTTATAACATGGCTAACCTTTCTTTTCGGGCACCTGGCGCTTAAATGGGATGGTATGCATGATGAAACAGATTCAGGAACAAACGGCGCTAAGTCCCCTTCACTCTCACTGGCGTCTGGCTGATAACCGCAACGTGCTGTATCTCTCCCCGACAGGTGAAACGGATACAGAAAAAACGGTCGAGCTATCGCCGGAGCAAGCCGGGCGTATCCGGGAAATAACGGCGATTACGTCCAGTCTGCTGATAACGTTGTTGATAGAAAAACAGGTTACCGTAGTACACCTGGTAGGCCGTAAGATTAATAACCGTGAATGGGCTGGCAGCCTGGCAACCTGGCCTGATACGCCTGCCGTCGCGCCAACGCAGGCGCAGGAGCTCTCTTTTGCCGAACAAATCGTATCAGAAGCCAACTCAGTCATTGCGATACTGGATAGTCAGGGAAAAATCTGTCGATTTAATCAGTCATGCGAAGAGTACACGGGCTTAAAAGAGCGAGATGTAATTGGTCAAAGCGTCTTTAAATTATTTATGAGTCGCCGGGAGGCGGTTGCCTCCCGGCACTACATTGAGAATTTTTTTCGCAATGGCAATGCCTATGAAATCGAACGCTGGATAAAGACCCGTAAAGGCCAACGCCTGTTCTTATTTCGTAATAAATTCGTCCATAACGGCAGCGGAAAAAACGAAATTTTCCTGATCTGCGCAGGCACGGATATCACCGAAGAAAGGCGGGCTCAGGAGCGTTTACGCATACTGGCGAATACAGACACCGTCACCGGCCTGCCCAATCGCAATGCTATTCATGAATTTATTAATCATGCTATTGCCTCGGCTGGGGAGTCGCAGGTGGGTATCGTTTATCTCGATCTGGATAATTTCAAGAAAATTAATGACGCCTATGGGCATATGTTTGGCGATCAGCTCCTACAGGCCGTTTCGCTGGCGCTGTTGAGTTGTCTGGAGGAAGATCAATTGCTGGCCAGACTGGGGGGAGATGAATTCATTGTCCTCGCTGCCCATACGTCTCAGGCCGCGCTGGAAGCAGTAGCCTCACGAATTCTTACCCGTCTGCGGCAACCGTTTCGTATTGGACTCATTGAAGTTTACACGGGATGCGCCATTGGCATTTCGTTGGCCCCCCGGCACGGACAGGACAGCGAAAGTCTCATTCGCACTGCCGACACCGCAATGTATAACGCCAAAGAAGGCGGCCGCGGTCAGTTCTGCGTTTTTTCGCCGGAAATGAATCAGCGCGTATTTGACTATCACTGGCTGGATACAAACCTGCGAAAAGCGCTGGAAAACGACCAGTTACTTATTCACTATCAGCCCAAAATTACCTGGCGCGGCGAAGTACGTAGCCTGGAAGCGCTGGTACGCTGGCAATCGCCGGAACGCGGATTAATTCCGCCGCTGGAGTTCATCTCATACGCCGAAGAGTCAGGACTCATCGTCCCGCTGGGCCGCTGGGTGATTCTGGATGTGGTTCGCCAGATTGCGAAATGGCGCGATAAAGGGATTAACTTGCGCGTAGCCGTTAACTTTTCGGCGCGACAACTGGCCGACCAGACGCTTTTTACTGCGCTTAAACAGGCTTTGTACGATCTGAATTTTGAGTATTGCCCGATCGATGTCGAGCTAACGGAAAGCTGCCTGATCGAAAACGACACGCTGGCGCTATCGGTTATCCAGCAATTTAGTCAGCTCGGCGCTCAGATCCATCTGGATGATTTTGGCACCGGGTATTCTTCGCTTTCTCAACTCGCCCGGTTCCCTATTGATGCCGTTAAACTGGATCAGGCTTTCGTCAGAGATATCCATAAGCAACCGCTGTCGCAATCTCTGGTTAGGGCGATTGTCGCGGTGGCTCAGGCGCTAAATTTACAAGTGATTGCCGAAGGTGTAGAAAATGCTAAAGAAGATGCCTTCCTGACAAAAAACGGCGTCAATGAACGACAGGGTTTTTTATTCGCCAAACCTATGCCCGCCGTTTCTTTTGAACGCTGGTACAAACGTTATCAGACGAAAAAAATGCGTTAATGGCGACGATAATAGGGAGAACAGCCTGTGCAGACAGGCATAGCCCTATTTTTCCCTTCTCTTTTCAGATTAATTTCTGCATCATGAATTGAAACCTTTTCTGACATTAAGGATGACAAACATGTCTGATATCGAAGCACAACGAATTGCCGCACGCATTGATACCGTGCTGGATATCCTTGTTGCTGGCGATTACCACTCGGCCATCAATAACCTTGAAATATTGAGAGCAGAGCTGTTAGATCAGGTTAAAGACGGTATCTCGCCATCCCAGGCTCCCGGGTCGCCCTGGGAAATCTGATAGCGATAATTTGTCCGGGATGGCCGTTAGCCCTTCCCGGCTCTCTAACTGTCTGTTGACTCCTCTTAACGTATAAAATTAATACTATGAACTCCCGACAACAATCAATTTTGCAAATGGTGGTTGATAAAGGCCAGATGAGCGTTGCTGAACTGGCGAAAATTACCGGCGTATCTGAAGTCACGATTCGTCAGGATCTGAATACCCTGGAAAAGCAGAGCTATTTACGCCGTGCGCACGGTTTCGCCGTTTCGCTTGAGAGCGATGACGTAGAGACTCGCATGATGACGAACTACACGCTAAAACGCCGACTGGCGGAGTTCGCCGCCTCGCTGGTCAGTCCAGGGGAATCCGTTTTTATTGAAAATGGCAGCAGCAATGCGCTATTGGCCCGGACGTTGGCGGAACAAAAAGATGTCACGATCATCACCGTGAGCAGTTATATCGCGCATCTGCTCAAAGAAACTCCTTGCGAAGTCATTCTCCTCGGTGGAATCTATCAGAAAAAAAGTGAAAGCATGGTAGGGCCGTTGACGCGACAGTTTATCCATCAAGTGCATTTCAGCAAAGCATTTATCGGTATTGATGGCTGGCAGGCTGATACCGGCTTTACCGGACGCGATATGATGCGATCGGATGTGGTTAACGCTGTTCTGGAAAAAGGCTCAGAAGCGATTGTCCTCACCGACAGCTCCAAATTTGGCTGTGTGCATCCCTATCCCCTGGGCCCGCTCTCTCGCTTCCATCGTGTCATTACGGATTCCAGAATTTCCGCCAGCGATCAAATGCAGTTAGAACATGCAGGGCTGCTAGTCAATGTTATTGGCTCATCCGTTTAAAATATTTCCCGATGGTTTGCCCTATGGCAAATCATCCTCTCTCTAAGACTTTTCTGACATCCCAATTAAGACTATTTACCTGTTGTAACGAGCGTAACGTCGTAAAATTAATATTAGCGAAATAACAGGAAGTGACTATCACCTGCGTGATATACCCCTGCGCAATCAGGTTTTACGGAAAATCTCTTAACAGGTTTTATTTTAACTATAGTTATAGTGAGCTTAATTCCGTGAATCGTTAATTCAGGAGAGAGTATTATGTTTATGACGAGCAAAAAAATGGCCGCTGCTGTGCTGGCAATCACCGTAGCAATGTCTCTGAGCGCCTGCTCAAACTGGTCCAAGCGCGATCGCAACACGGCTATTGGCGCAGGTGCGGGGGCGTTAGGCGGCGCAGTGTTAACGGACGGCAGTACATTAGGCACCCTGGGCGGCGCGGCGGTCGGCGGCGTGATTGGTCACCAGGTTGGAAAATAATCCAGACGTTTAAATATTGAACGGCTCAAAATAATACGTTTATTCTTTTCAGGTCTGGATTACAAAAATAGACAAAGTTGACTTTTACGCCACGGTAATTTACAACCGTGGCGTTTTCATTAGCCGCCAGCTAATTTTACTTTCATTCCTTTAGCTTCCAGCAATGATTTTATCAAGTCGCGTTTATCACCCTGAATTTCAATAATCCCTTCTTTTACTGCCCCGCCACAGCCGCATTTTTTCTTCAGTTCAGCCGCCAGTTTGGTTAATTCCGCATCATTCATCTCGATACCGGTAATCAAACATACGCCTTTACCCTTACGGCCACTGGTTTGACGCTGAATGCGAACGATACCATCCCCTTTGGGACGAACCGGCGCCGTTTTAGGTTCTTCAATGCGCCCCGTCTGTGTTGAATAAACCAGACGACTATTGGAATCGCTCATTATGCCTCCCGTTTCAGTGACGCGTTAATATCCTTCAGCGTTTGCGCCGGATCTACCGATTGCGTAACCGGGCGGCCAATCACCATATAGTCGACGCCGGCGGATAATGCCTGTTCGGGCGTCATAATGCGTCGCTGATCGCCTGCCTCGCTGCCTGCGGGCCGAATGCCCGGCGTCACCAGCTTAAATGCAGCGCCAAAGGCCTGTTTAAATCTGACCGCTTCCTGAGCGGAACAGACCACGCCATCCAGCCCGCATTGCTGCGTCAGGCGCGCCAGCCGCTCCGCATGTTCCGCCGGTGACAACGTCACGCCCAGATCGCGTAGATCGCTGGTTTCCATACTGGTCAACACGGTCACGGCAATGAGCAACGGCGCATCTTTACCGAATGGCGCCAGCGCGTCGCGCGCTGCGGCCATCATTCTCGCCCCGCCAGACGCGTGAACGTTTACCATCCAGACGCCCAGGTCTGCCGCTGCGGCGACTGCCCGGGCCGTGGTGTTGGGAATATCATGAAATTTTAGATCAAGAAAGACATCAAACCCACGCTGCTGGAGATCCCGAACGAGCTGTGGACCAAACAGCGTGAACATCTCTTTGCCTACTTTTAAGCGACAATCGCGAGGATCGATTTTATCGACAAACGCCAGGGCTTTATCGCGTTCATGGTAATCCAACGCCACAACGACAGGCGATTCAGTAATAGCGCAGGAAGAAGATGAAGCAGTAAACGTCATGACCAGACCTTCTTGATGATGGGCACCGGAAGTGGCGCAAATTGGATAAACGGCGTGCATTCTACCTGCGGCGCAGGGAAATTAACAGGTTCGATTGATAACCTGATAAGCCTTGCCTGCCGATGCCAGCGTCGTTTCTAGTTTTACGTCATTAAGTATGTTGTAACTAAAGTGAAGCTTTTTTTATATACTACTGCCCATCAAGTCCGCGAATAGGTTTAATGGTCGACCATGCCCGGCAGGACGGACAGTGCCAGTACAAGGTATAGGCGGTAAAACCGCATTTCTGACAACGATACCGCGGTTTACTGCGCACCTGCTCGCCAACCATATCACGCAGTACCATCAGGCTTTCTTTCGCTCGCCCTTCTTCCGCCTCATTGAGATGGTAATCCATCAGCTTATGGAACACCCGCATGGTAGGATGTCGCTGTAGCTGACGCGTGATATAGACTTGAGCTGCGTCACTACCTTCACGCGCTTCCAGAATATCGGCAAGCATTAACTCAGCGCCAGCACCGGTATTCTCCTCAACGGCGCGACGTAAAAACTCCGCCCACTCGGCATTTTTACCGAGCTGTTGATAACAGGTTTGCAGCATCTCCAGCGTTTCGCTGACCAGCTCTTTATCCTGAACGATCACACGTTGCAGGCTTTCGACCGCTTTGGCGTAATCCCCTCTCGCCATATAAACGCGCCCCATCATGATAGACACCCGGGCGCTATTTTTATCTGCGGCGGCACCTTTTTTCAGCAACGCCATCGCGCGATCCATGTCGTCGTTGCCCATCTGCTGTAACGCTAACTCACAGTAAAAGTGGGCGATTTCGATACGCTGTTTATCTTTGCCCAGTTTCACCAGCCGTTCTGCGACTTCGATCGCCTTTTGCCAGTCGCTGGTTAGCTGATAGATTTGCAAGAGCTGCTGTAACGCGCCTACGCGAAATTCCGTTTCGTCGGTAAGTTGGTTAAACATATCTTCCGCGCGGTCATATAAACCGGCGGCCATATAGTCGCGCCCCAGTTGCTGAACAGCCAGTAAACGCTGTTCATAGGTCAATGAAGCGCTTTCCATGAGCGTTTGATGAATACGAATGGCGCGATCGACTTCGCCGCGAGAGCGAAACAGATTACCGAGAGTGAGATGAGCCTCAACGGTGCCAGTATCCTCTTTAAGCATATCGAGGAACAGATCCACCGCTTTATCTTGTTGGTTACTCAGCAGGAAGTTAACCCCTGCGACATAATCGCGCGACAGGCGGTTAGCTTCATCCTGTTTTGTTTGTTGCGCACTTCTGCGACCCATATACCACCCATAGGCAGCGGCTACAGGCAACAACAGAAATAACAACTCCAACATAAATGATTATTCCTTTACAACCGACGAATCGGCAGGGACCGCAACGTCGGTTGCTGGCGAGAGCTTGTTTTCCAGTCGTTTAATTTTACGTTCAGCGCGGGCAAGGGAAACGCGGACCCGCAGCCAGAACAGGCCGCAAATCAGCCAGCCAATCGCAAAACCGACGGCGAACAGCACAGCAAGCAACGTGGAGATACGATACTCCCCTTGCGCCAGCAGGTAGTTAAACGTCACCTGTTGATCATTCTGCGCGCCCAGCGTCACCGAAATAACAAAAATCGCCAATACCAGTAAGAAAATGAGTAAATATTTCACATTACTTCCCGTTATGTGGTTTGCGCGAATAAATCGTGTCCAACTTACCGCATCCAGCCTTCTAAATTACCATTTTCCCGCCTCGCGCGAAATGGAAATGCGCCCGCCATCAGATGATTTAAGGGCAATAGTCAGAAAATCAACCGTTGTCAGCTTTCCTGCTCGCGTTCAGCAATTTCTTGCGCTTCTTCACGAGGCGGCATAAGCGGCCCGCAAATTCGCTGCGCCAGCCAGGTCGCCAGGGTAACTAATAGCCAGGAGATGAGCGTGGCGACCACTAAATCTCGCGGCCAGTGCATTCCCAGAAGTAAACGGCTGCCCATTACGCCGGTCGCCCAGACTAACAAAAACGCGATGGTGAAAGTCCGTCTGCGCGGCCATAACAGACCCACGGCCAAAAGCGCCCAGCTCGCTGCAAACATGGTGTGTCCGGAGGGAAACGCAAAGCCCGTCTCTTTTTGCCAGTGCTGACGCAGGAAAACGGGGATGTTCTGTTGCCCGGCCAACTGCTCTTTCACTAAATGTCCGCGTTCTGTACGCTTTAAAGTGTAGAACTCATCGACGGGAATATGGTGCGTTTTTTCAAGCCAGACCACAAATGGCCGCGGCTCCTGTACGCGCTCCTTTACCCATGACTTCACGCCCTGCCCGACGATAATCGCCCCGCCGAGAATCGCAAACAGCATAATGGCGGCGCGCAGGCGAAATCGCAGGCACCATAAGAACCATCCACAAAGAATCACATGCGTGATAACGCCCCAGGGTTTGGTCACGGTTTCCGTTATCCAGAATAGCGTTTTTAGCCACCAGACCTGATGTCCTGGCTGCCACTGCCAGCCTGATACCCATACGGCAAGCGGCATGATAAGCAACAGGGCGGCTCCTGCCGCGGTGCGCCTCGCAATTGAAAGCATGGATGCTCCTTTTATAAGTAAGTATCACAATCATAACTGAAAATTCTCGCCGGACTGGAAAATTGACAAATTTGTGCCATTCCTGAGCAATTACGTGGTAGTGATTAGGTGATGTCCGCCGCCTTATGGCAAAATAGCGGGATACAAGCCAACAGGCGACGACACCGCAGGCGTCAGCATAATCTGGAGAAATACATGCAGCTTAAACGTGTGGCAGAAGCCAAACTGCCAACCCCATTGGGTGACTTTCTGATGGTGGGATTTGAAGAACTGGCAACCGGACACGACCATGCCGCGCTGGTTTTTGGCGATATTTCAGGTAAAACGCCGGTACTGGCTCGCGTTCATTCCGAATGTCTTACCGGGGACGCGCTTTTTAGTCTGCGCTGTGATTGTGGTTTTCAACTGGAAGCCGCGCTGACGCATATTGCGGAAGAAGGACGCGGAATTCTGATATACCACCGTCAGGAAGGCCGCAATATTGGCCTGCTTAATAAAATTCGCGCTTATGCATTACAGGATCAAGGCTATGACACGGTGGAGGCCAATCATCAGCTCGGCTTTGCCGCCGATGAGCGTGATTTCACCCTGTGCGCGGATATGTTCAAATTACTCGGCGTGGATGAAGTTCGCCTGCTGACCAATAATCCGAAGAAAGTCGAAATACTGACCGAGGCGGGAATTAATATCGTGGAACGCGTTCCGCTCATTGTGGGTCGTAATCCAAATAATGAGCATTATCTCGATACTAAAGCCGCCAAAATGGGCCACCTGCTAAGCAAGTAAGCCACCGGTATTAAAGCGCGGGCCTGCCTGTTTACGGCAGGCCCGATAAACGGCTTTAGTTCAGCATATTTCTAATGACATAGTGCAATATGCCGTCATTCTGGTAGTAAGTCAGCTCGGTGGCGGTATCAATGCGACAGCGACAAGGTACCGTTTCTTTGCTGCCGTCCGATCTCGTTAACGTCACCGGAATGGTCGCGCCAGGGCGCAGGTTTTGCAGATCCGCGATATCAATCACCTCTTCCCCGGTCAGTCCCAGCGTTTTACGCGTTACGCCCTGTGGAAACTCCAGCGGCAGGATCCCCATCCCAATCAGGTTTGAGCGGTGGATACGTTCGAACGACTCGGCGATCACCACGCGGATACCTAACAGCCGCGGACCTTTTGCCGCCCAGTCACGGCTCGATCCCGACCCATACTCTTTCCCGGCAATCACCGCCAGCGGCGTTTTTTCCTGCTGGTAGAGCATCGCGGCATCATAAATCGACATCGCTTCCGTACCCGGCAAATGCCGCGTCATCCCACCTTCGACGCCGGGCAGCATTTCGTTGCGAATACGAATATTGGCGAACGTACCGCGCATCATCACTTCATGGTTGCCGCGTCGTGATCCATAAGAGTTAAAATCCTTCCGCTCAACGCCGTGGTTTTGCAGATAGCGTCCGGCGGGACTGTCCGGCTTGATACTGCCGGCCGGAGAAATATGGTCGGTCGTTACCGAATCCCCCAGCATCGCCAGGATACGCGCGCCGTGGATATCTTTGACTGGCGCAGGCTGGGCCTGCATTTCATCAAAGAAAGGCGACAGGCGAATATAGGTTGAATCCGACTGCCAGCCGTAGGTATCGGACGATTCAACCTGAATCGATTTCCATTCTTCCGTGCCCTCAAACACTTCCGCATACTCTTTACGGAACATATCCGATGATACCAGTTCAACGGCGCGGGCAATTTCCTGCGCCGAAGGCCAGATATCCTTCAGGTATACCGGATCGCCTTTACGATCATACCCCAGCGGGTCTGTCGCGAGGTTAATATTCATGTTTCCGGCCAGCGCATACGCGACCACCAGCGGCGGCGACGCCAGCCAGTTCGTTTTCACCAGCGGATGGATACGCCCTTCAAAATTTCGGTTACCGGAAAGCACGGCCCCTACCGTCAGATCGCCTTTTTTAATCGCGGTCTCAATAGGCTCCGGCAACGGACCGGAGTTCCCGATACAGGTCGTACAGCCATAACCGACCAGGTTAAAACCGAGTTCATCCAGATAAGGCGTAAGTTTGGCCTGCGCCAGATAGTCAGATACCACTTTTGACCCCGGCGCCAGAGAAGCCTTGACCCACGGTTGACGCTTCAACCCCAGCGTTACTGCTTTTTTCGCCAGTAATCCCGCCGCCATCAGCACGCTGGGATTCGAGGTATTCGTGCAGGAGGTGATGGCGGCAATGACGACAGCGCCATCCGGAAGCTGATATGGCTGTCCGTTCATCGTATAGTCAACCGGCTGGCGATCTCTTTGCGCGGTATTCAGCTCCAGCTCGGCGCTGGCGGCAAAGGCTTTCGGCACATCGCCTAACGCCACGCGATCCTGTGGGCGTTTCGGCCCGGCCAGGCTGGCCTCGACATCGCCCATATCCAGTTCCAGAGTACTGGTAAATACCGGTTCGTCTCCGGGATTGCGCCACATTCCCTGCGCCTTCGCGTAGGCTTCAACCAGCTCGACCAGATCGTCGCTACGCCCGCTTAATCGCATATATTCCAGGGTGATGGCGTCAATGGGGAAAAAACCACAGGTGGCGCCATATTCCGGCGACATATTAGCGATGGTCGCGCGATCCGCCAACGGCAGCGAATCCAGACCATCACCATAAAATTCAACAAACTTACCCACGACGCCATGCTTACGCAGCATTTGCGTGACGGTTAGCACCAGGTCAGTGGCGGTGATCCCCTCCCGAAGTTTACCGGTTAACTTAAAGCCGACGACATCCGGGATAAGCATCGACACGGGCTGACCAAGCATCGCCGCTTCCGCTTCGATACCGCCCACGCCCCACCCCAATACGCCCAGACCATTAATCATGGTCGTATGGGAGTCAGTCCCCACCAGCGAGTCCGGGTAAGCAATCCACTCCCCGTCCTGTAATTCGCTCCAGACGGCTTTACCCAGGTATTCCAGGTTAACCTGATGGCAAATGCCGGTTCCGGGTGGCACCACGCTGAAACGACTGAATGCTTGCTTTCCCCATTTCAGGAACATATAACGCTCATGGTTACGTTCCATTTCCAGCCGCACGTTTTCTTCAAACGCATCGTCATCGCCGAAATGATCGACCGTCACAGAGTGGTCAATAACCAGATCAACCGGCGATAACGGGTTCACTTTCGACGTATCGCCGCCGAGGCGTTTAACGGCTTCACGCATCGCCGCCAGGTCGACAACGGCAGGCACGCCGGTAAAGTCCTGCATCAGGACACGGGCGGGCCGCCAGGCAATTTCACGATCGGCATGGGCATTTTTAAGCCAACCGGCCAGCGCCTGAATATCTTCATCAGTCACAGATTCGCCGTCCTGCCAGCGCAACAGGTTTTCCAGTAACACTTTAAGTGATTTGGGCAAACGGGCGATATCGCCCAGGGATTTGGCAGCCAGCGGCAGACTGTAGTAATGATACGTTTTATCTTTGGCCTGCAATGTATCCTTACTGGCTTCTCGTAGGGTTGACGACATAGCTCCTCCTTAAATGACAGGGTTGCGTTACCCTGATTCTCCACAGGGTTGTATTAAAGATAACACAAACAAAATGTAACGTTTTGATAACAACCCAAATTGCTAAAAGAGGAGAAACCTAACAGGCGAGGAGCGAAGATGAAAAAGCCCGATAAATAGCGCATTATCGGGCTTTGACGAGATTAGACGGCAATCCAGATTAACTCGGCCCAGAACAGTAGCGATAATATAAACGCGCCAGTCCATGACCAATACTTTATATTTGACGTTAACATAGGCGACACCAACTGTGTTTAATCAATACTGAGAGGCGCTCAGCACACGGTTGCTGCGGTGTAATAAGACAGCGTTAATAAAACAGTAACGCCAATAAAAAGACGAATATTATTTTTGTGACACCTCGTCAGCAAAAGCATCAATAAATGCCCGCTGCTGCGGTGTGAGCGTCCAGTGTTGCGGAACAGACCGGAAAACGGTCGTATCCGGGGTGTTATCATCGTCACAAGATTGAATCGGGGGCGCGACCACGCGCTCGCGTTCCGACGTAATGCTCACTTAGCCCCACCAATGCCAGATAACAAGCGCTACCACTACCCAGAACAACGCAGAACCCACAAAAACCGCCAGCCATGCTTTACGTTTGAGCTCAGGGTCGCGGCGCGGTTCCTGGTTTTCAGAAGGCATTACTAACCTCATGCTATCGGTATCACTTATCATTTCAGCACCAAACAATCGGTACAATTAATCATCAGATGAGACAAATCCTAAATAAACTTTAGTCAAAAATCCAGTCAATTTACGAATCGTTGCCAGTGAATAAATCAATCTTTTGACTCAAGATAACTATTTGGAAAAAGAAACTGGCGGGACGGGTAATTCAACACTATTTTGCTGATCATTACCCGTAATACTTTGAGGGATATTGCAAAAAGCGGCTTTGTCTGCCATGCCACTACGACACAAACCGACGGTGCTATTACTTTTCAGGCAGCTTTATATCCTGAAACATCGCTTCAATTTCTTCATTAGAACGCAACGCCACCGCCGTATCCACCACATCACGCGTCAGATGCGGCGCAAAACGCTGGATAAAATCGTACATATAGCTGCGTAAAAAAGTACTACGGCGAAAACCAATTTTTGTGGTGCTGTGGCTAAAAATATCGTGCGCGTCAATCCGCACTAAATCAGGATCGGCAAGCGGATCGACCGCCATGCTGGCAATGACGCCAACGCCCAGCCCCAACCTGACATACGTTTTAATCACATCCGCATCGGTTGCTGTAAAGACGATCCGCGGCGTTAACCCTGCGCGATTAAAAGCGGTATCCAGTTCGGAACGCCCGGTAAAGCCGAAGGTATACGTCACCAGCGGATACTTCGCCAGCGCTTCAATCGTTACGGAAGACGTTGCCGCCAATGGATGATCCGGCGTCACCACTATCGAACGGTTCCAGTGATAGCATGGCAACATCACCAGATCGTCATATAAATGCAGCGCTTCTGTGGCAATCGCGAAATCGGCGTTCCCTTTCGATACCGCTTCCGCAATCTGCGTTGGCGACCCCTGGTGCATATGCAGCGAAACGCGCGGATAACGCTCGATGAAGCCTTTAATCACGCCTGGCAATGCGTAACGCGCCTGAGTATGGGTAGTGGCAATATAGAGCGAGCCTTTATCCGGCCAGGTGTGCTCGCCGGCGACCGACTTAATGGCATCGACTTTGGAAAGCACCTCACGCGCAATACGAATAATCTCCTGTCCTGCGGGCGTCACCTGAGTCAGATGCTTACCGCTGCGGGCGAAAATCTGGATGCCAAGCTCATCTTCCAGCATCCTAACCTGCTTGCTGATCCCCGGCTGGGAAGTATACAACCCCTCAGCGGTAGAGGAGACGTTAAGGTTATGATTAACCACTTCAACAATGTAACGAAGCTGCTGCAATTTCATAATACATCATCCAGATTAGCGCCATCAGGCCATCGTTTATCTGCAGACTTAATCGGGCTGCTAATACGATTTAATAATAAAAAAGGTGTTAACTATAACCACTATATCATTTATATCTGAACTGTATAGCCAGCGCGATAAAATAATAAGGCCGCTATACCCAAAATAATTCGAGTGCTTAAAGGCGGCAAGAGAGTGAGTCCCCAGGAGCATAAGGTGACTGGGATGAGCGACAAATCTGCCGGGAGCAGATTTGAACGTCGCGTGCGACGGCCCGTCAGGACGAGGCCCATGGATGGGCCGAGTAATCCGTAGCCAACACATAAGCCACTTTAAATATGAAGGGTATATAAAAAAGGGCCGCTTACGCGGCCCGCTTGACTATAGTGACGACAGGCAGGGGTTATTTCTTGCCTTCAACCCACTTGCCGTCGACGAAGAACGCTGACCATCCCGTCGCCTTCCCGTCTTTTTCCGCCGCAACGTACTGCTGTTTTGTTTTGCGGCTAAAGCGAACAACGGTTTTATTGCCTTCCGGATCCTGCTGCGGCGCATCCGCCAGATAACGCAGTTTTTCCGGCAGGCGATCGCGGAACCGGTATAGCTCCTCGACTAATGGCGCGCGCGTTTCGCGTGATTTCGGGAACGTATTGGCCGCCAGGAATATCCCTGCGGCACCATCGCGCAGCACAAAGTACGCGTCCGATTTTTCACACGGCAGTTCCGGCAATGGAACAGGATCTTCCTTCGGCGGCGCAACTTCGCCGTTACGCAAGATCTTACGGGTATTTTTACATTCGTCGTTAGTACAGGCCATGTACTTACCAAAACGCCCCATTTTCAGGTGCATTTCGGAACCACATTTCTCACACTCAACGATCGGGCCGTCATACCCTTTGATGCGGAACTCGCCTTCTTCAATCTCGTAGCCGTCACAGGTCGGGTTATTACCACACACATGCAATTTACGCTTCGGATCGATCAGATAGCTGTCCATCGCCGTACCGCACTTCTGACAGCGACGTTTGGCGCGCAGGGCGTTGGTTTCGGCGTCGTCGCCTTCCAGCACGTTCAGAACTTCATTTTCCGGCACCAGGTTAATGGTCGTTTTACAACGCTCTTTCGGCGAAAGCGCATAACCTGAACATCCAAGGAAAACCCCCGTACTGGCAGTACGAATTCCCATTTTACGGCCACAGGTTGGACAGTCGATGCTGGTCAGCACCATCTGGTTAGGACGCATCCCCCCTTCTTCCGGATCTTTCTCGGCTTTATCGAGCTGCTGAGTAAAATCGCTGAAGAAGTTATCCAGTACCGCTTTCCACTCGGCCTGGTGATTTGCAACCTGATCCAGACTATCTTCCATCTGCGCGGTAAAATCGTAGTTCATCAATTCGCGGAAGTTTTCTTCCAGCCGATCGGTGACGATTTCACCCATTTTTTCCGCATAGAAACGACGGTTTTCAACGCGAACATAGCCGCGATCCTGAATGGTCGAGATAATCGACGCATAGGTAGACGGACGACCAATACCGCGCTTCTCAAGCTCTTTAACCAGAGAAGCCTCGCTAAACCGGGCTGGCGGTTTAGTAAAGTGCTGAGCAGGCGTCAATTCAAGTAGCGTCAGCGCATCGCCCTTATTCACGGCAGGCAATGTGCGATCTTCATCGCCTTTACGCAGCGCCGGCATCACTTTTGTCCAGCCGTCAAAGCGCAAAATACGCCCACGCGCTTTCAGGCGGAACTCGCCTGCGCCAACGGTAAGCGTAGTAGAGTCATATTGTGCTGGCGTCATCTGACAGGCGACAAACTGACGCCAAATTAGTTGATACAACTTCTGCGCGTCAGCCTCCATGTCTTTCAGCGACTCCGCCATGACAGCAACGTCGGAAGGACGGATCGCTTCGTGCGCTTCCTGAGAGTTTTCTTTGCTGGCGTACTGGTTCGGGTTATCCGGCAGGTATTTCTTGCCGAAATTATCGCCAATATAACCGCGCACCATGTTGACCGCATCCTGACTCAGGTTGGTGGAGTCTGTACGCATATAGGTGATGTAGCCCGCCTCATACAGACGCTGCGCCATCATCATGGTTTTCTTCACGCCAAAGCCCAGCCGGGTGCTGGCCGCCTGCTGTAGCGTGGAGGTGATAAACGGCGCGCCTGGCTTGCTGCTGGTCGGCTTGTCTTCTCGCTCCAGCACGCTATAGCTGGCTTTTTCCAGCAAGCTGACGGCGGCAAGCGTCTGCTCGCGATTTACCGGCCGGAATGGCTTGTCGTTCTGATGCGTGACCTGTAGCGGTAGCGCCTCGCCAGACGGCGTCGTCGTATTAGCGTCAATTTCCCAGAACTCTTCCGGAACAAACGCTTTAATCTCGCGCTCGCGCTCAACGACCAGACGGACCGCGACAGACTGAACGCGACCTGCCGACAAACCACGGGCGATCTTTTTCCACAGCAGCGGCGAGACCATATAGCCTACCACGCGGTCCATAAAGCGGCGCGCTTGCTGGGCGTTGACCCTGTTAATGTTCAGCTCGCCCGGCTGTTCAAACGCCTGGCGAATGGCATTTTTGGTTATTTCGTTAAAGACTACGCGACTGTAGCGCGCGTCATCGCCGCCGATCACTTCCCGCAGGTGCCATGCAATGGCTTCCCCTTCGCGGTCAAGGTCGGTTGCGAGATAGATGTGGTCGGCTTTTTCCGCCAACTGTTTCAGTTCAGAGACGACCTTCTCTTTACCGGGCAGCACTTCATAGTGCGCATCCCAGTTGTGCCACGGATCAACCCCCATACGGTTGACGAGAGCGCCACGTTCATCCTTTTTGGGCTTTTTAGCCGTTTTGGTGGAGGTAGAGTCGGCGCTCTTTTTAGCTGCTGAGCCACTGGTCGGCAAATCACGGATATGACCCACGCTGGATTTCACCACGTAGTCATTACCCAGATACTTGTTGATCGTTTTGGCTTTTGCCGGGGACTCAACGATGACAAGAGCTTTACCCATATTCACCTTTACCTAAGTTGATTCTTCCAGGAATGCGTCGCACGTTGATTCACCTTCCACTGGCGACGAGACAACGATATATGGTCTCTGCGTCTGCGGATATCAACCCCTTGTACTGGCTTTGTGTACGAAATGTAACCCTCAGGTGACTGAGTTAACAGGCTTTTTTGCACACACGCGCTATAGCACGACGGAATTTTGGTCGAATGTCAAGCAATTCTGTTGCCAGATTGACGAAAGCGTCACACTGTACCTGATAAAATTCGATACGCAACTTTATTAGCATGCAAAAACAAATCTTGCCAGTGAACGCAACATGACAAATCCATCAATTTCCTGTGAGAATATTTGCCCATCAGAAGTGCTCAGCGTAGACTAATCTCCTTGTTTAAGGAGTAAAAAATGCATAAAGAGACGCAACCTATCGATCGCGAAACACTGTTGCTTGAAGCCAACAAAATTATTCGGGAACATGAAGACACGATGGCAGGTATTGTCGCCACCGGCGTAACGCAGAGAAATGGCGTGCTGGTTTTCAGCGGCGATTACTTTTTAGACGAGCAAGGGTTACCGACCCCTAAAAGCACCGCGGTGTTTAACATGTTTAAACACCTGGCGCATGTGCTGTCTGAGAAGTATCACCTGGTTGATTAATCCATGCCGGATGGCACTGAATGCCATCCGGCAATAGCGGTTTACATCAACGGCTTTTGTCCACGCTGCCACCAGCGCAGCAGCAGCCGATCCGCGCTTTCCGCCGCGCTGCCGGTAACACGATCGATCAGTTTTTTACGCTGCATATAGCGCACATTCAGTACCTCGCGCCCTTCCATCAGGCCGAGAATAACCTCATCGCTGGTGTTAATCTCATCAACCAGCCCCTTCTCCAGCGCCTGCTGACCGTACCAGTGTTCGCCCGTGGCGACCTGTTCAATGTCCAGAGCCGGACGCATCCGTTGCACAAACTCTTTGAACAGATGGTGCGTTTCGTTGAGATCTTCACGAAACTTCTGCCGCCCTTCTTCCGTATTCTCGCCTAACAATGTCAGGGTACGTTTGTACTGCCCTGCGGTATGCAGTTCAATATCAATGTCTTTACTTTTGAGAAAGCGGTTAAAGTTCGGAATTTGCGCGACAACACCAATTGACCCCACAATAGCGAACGGCGCCGCAATAATTTTTTCCGCCACGCAGGCCATCATGTAGCCTCCGCTTGCCGCGACTTTATCCACCGTCACGGTCAGCGGAATATTTTTATCGCGCAGGCGCTGCAATTGCGATGCCGCCAGGCCATAGCCATGCACAACGCCGCCGGGGCTTTCCAGACGCACAACCGCCCGATCGCCGGGTTTCGCCACTGCCAGCACCGCCGTGACCTCTTCGCGTAACGCATTAACTTCGTGAGCGTCCATACTGCCTTTGAAATCTATCACCCATACGCGCGGTTTGTCCGATGTCGCAATGTCCCCCAGCTTCGCTTTCGCTTTGGCGGCTTTCGCCTCCTGCTTATGCTTTTTTTTCTGCGCTTTATGCCACAGTTTTTGCTGATGGCCATCCATCAACGCCGCAGCAAGGTCATCCTTCATCTCCTGATACTGCTCGCTCAAATTGGTCACGCGCAGCTCGCCGCGCTGACGTTTGCGTTGCGTAGCATTCACGATCAGCAACACAATGACGGCAATGGCCACCACAACAGTGACGATTTTTGCCAAAAATAAGCCATATTCAGACAACAATTCCACGACTCCCACCTTGATTAAATAACGCGACTTGCGCTCAGTGTACAACAGGCATCGAAGCCAGTCTCTCTTCATCCGTATGCCTGTTGAGGAAGAAAAAGTATGACAAGACGTTCATTTTACGGCGTTATCGCCCCTGTCTGATTGAAAAAAAAGGCGCTTTCAGGCATAAACCCGAAAAGTTAACGCGAAGATAAGACAACCTGGCAGGACGGTGCACCACGCCGTTGAGGAGTAGCCATGCATTACCAACCGAAACAAGATCTATTGCAAAACCGCATTATTCTGGTCACTGGCGCCAGCGATGGCATTGGGCGGGAAGCCGCGCTTACGTATGCGCGTTACGGCGCAACGGTGATTCTGCTGGGACGCAACGAAGAGAAACTGCGTCGGGTCGCGCAGCACATTGCTGACGAGCAACATGTTCAACCACAGTGGTTTACGCTCGATCTGCTGACCTGCACCGCTGAAGAGTGCCGGCAAGTGGCCGACCGCATCGCCGCGCACTATCCCCGCCTGGATGGCGTCCTGCACAATGCCGGGTTACTGGGGGAAATCGGTCCAATGAGCGAACAAGATCCGCAGATCTGGCAGGATGTCATGCAGGTAAACGTTAACGCCACCTTTATGCTCACCCAGGCGCTGTTACCGTTATTATTGAAGTCCGATGCCGGCTCGCTGGTCTTTACGTCATCAAGCGTTGGCCGTCAGGGACGCGCCAACTGGGGCGCCTATGCCACCTCGAAGTTTGCTACTGAAGGAATGATGCAGGTGCTGGCGGACGAATACCAGAACCGTTCTCTACGTGTTAACTGCATTAACCCGGGCGGCACGCGCACCGGTATGCGCGCCAGCGCCTTTCCGACGGAAGATCCACAGAAATTAAAAACGCCTGCCGATATTATGCCGCTTTACCTGTGGCTTATGGGCGACGACAGTCGCCGTAAAACCGGTATGACCTTTGACGCCCAACCGGGCCGTAAACCAGGAATCGCCCAATGAGTGATGAACGCTATCAGCAGCGCCAGCAGAAGGTAAAAGATCGGGTTGACGCCCGCGTCGCCCAGGCACAGGAAGAGCGCGGTATTATTATCGTGTTTACTGGCAATGGTAAGGGCAAAACCACGGCGGCTTTCGGGACTGCCGCCCGCGCCGTAGGACACGGTAAAAGCGTAGGCGTGGTGCAATTTATTAAGGGCACCTGGCCCAACGGCGAGCGTAATCTGCTGGAACCGCATGGCGTCGAATTTCAGGTGATGGCAACGGGATTTACCTGGGAGACGCAAAATCGCGAGGCAGACACCGCAGCATGTATGGCCGTTTGGCAGCATGGGAAAAGGATGCTGGCCGATCCGCTGCTTGATATGGTAGTACTGGATGAGCTGACCTATATGGTGGCGTATGACTATTTGCCGCTGGAAGAGGTCATAAGCGCGCTAAACGCGCGCCCTGGTCACCAGACGGTGATTATTACAGGTCGCGGCTGTCATCGGGATATTCTTGATCTTGCGGATACCGTCAGCGAACTGCGTCCGGTTAAACATGCTTTTGACGCGGGCGTAAAAGCCCAGATGGGAATTGATTATTAACCGTAGGCCGGATTAAGGCGTTTGCGCCGCCATCCGGCACAAACCCTCTTGTCTGATGATTCTCGGCCTATAGACCGCGGTAGAGATTACCCGTTGTTATTACGCCCACCGGAGCGGCGTCCGCCAGCTATCTGGCTGTGGCGTTTTACCGCCCGACGGATCTGGTTCGCTTTCATACGACGACGGTCTTTTTCGACGGCAACCTTCGACGAGGTTTCCGGCGGGAGCTCTACCAGACCACGCAGATAGTTCGTTTGCGCGAGGTCGAGCTCAGTCCAGCCGCCGCGCGGCAGGCCTTTCGGCAGCGGGATATCGCCGTAACGAACGCGGATCAGACGGCTGACCTGAACGCCTACCGCTTCCCACAGTCGGCGAACTTCGCGGTTGCGCCCTTCCGTCAGCGTTACGTTATACCACTGGTTAATGCCTTCGCCGCCGCTGAATTTAATGGTCTTAAATGCCGCCGGACCATCTTCCAACTGTACGCCACGGCTTAAATCACGCAGTTTCGATTCATCCACCTGACCGAACACGCGCACGGCATATTCACGTTCAACTTCACGACTAGGGTGCATCAGGCGGTTCGCCAGTTCACCGTCGGTGGTAAATAACAATAGCCCGCAGGTGTTGACATCCAGACGTCCTACCGCAATCCACCGCGCGCCGCGCAGTTTCGGTAAGCGATCAAAAACGGTTGGCCGCCCTTCAGGGTCATTGCGGGTACACAGTTCACCTTCTGGTTTGTAATAGGCCAGAACGCGGCAAATTTGTTCCGCCGACTCTTTCACCGAAATCAGGTGACCGTCGATACGGATTTTCAAACCGGGAGTGACTTCAACACGATCGCCAAGCGTGGCGATTTTACCGTCAACGCTGACACGTCCCGCTTCAATAATGGATTCGATTTCACGGCGAGAGCCGTGGCCAGCGCGCGCCAGCACTTTTTGTAACTTTTCGCTCATAGAGCTTCCTTCAGGTGTCGCCTTCACAGGCGTCGAACAGGAGAATGAACGGCGCGTTGCCGCGCCATTTTAAGGCCGCGTAGTATACAGACTTACGCCCTTATAAGAAAGGTGTAACGTCGCCGACGCCTTCGCGCAGCACCACCGGGGAGTCATTGGTCAAATCGATTACCGTGGTAGGCTGTTGACCGAGGTAACCGCCGTGGATGATCAGATCCACCTGCTTCTCCAGCCGATCTTTAATCTCCTCCGGGTCCGACTCGGTAAAATCGCTGCCAGGCAGCATCAACGACGTCGAGAGCATTGGTTCGCCCAGCGTATCCAACAACGCCAGCGCAATCGGGTTTGACGGTACGCGCAGGCCGATAGTTTTACGCTTTTCCTGCAACAGACGGCGCGGCACCTCTTTTGTCCCCTTCAGGATAAAGGTGTAGTTACCCGGCGTATTGTTTTTCATCAGACGAAACGCCACGTTGTCGACGTAGGAGTAGGTCGACAACTCGGACAAATCGCGGCACATCAGCGTGAAGTTGTGGCCGTCCGGCAGATGACGAATGCGGCAAATGCGCTCCATTGCGCCTTTGTCTTCAATTTTACAACCCAGGGCATAGCCGGAATCGGTTGGATAAACAATAACACCGCCTTTACGCACAATGTCGACGGCCTGATTAATCAGCCGTTGCTGTGGGTTATCCGGATGGATATAAAAAAACTGGCTCATACTTCCCTCACTGTGATATTTGCGGCTGTTCCCATGTCTGCCATACGCCTTCAACGCCAGCGGGCAGCCAGAGTTTACGCCCCAACTCAATCCACGGGCAGGGCTGATGGAAATCAGATCCAAGCGATGCCCATAAATGATGCTGACGCGCAAGCGTCGCCAGTTGGGTGCGTTCATTGGGCGATTGTTGGCACTGCGCCACTTCCATCGCGTCGCCGTGATGGTCGGCAAAATGCGCCACTAATCTTTTCAGCCACTTAGCGCTAAGGTCGTAGCGTCCCGGATGGGCCAACACCGCCTTACCGCCAGAATGATGAATGACATCAATAGCTTGTTCTATTGTACACCACTGCGGCGGAACGTAACCGGTTTTCCCACGCGCGAGATATTTTTTAAAAACCTCCGCCATGGTCGCGGCTTTGCCGCACTCCACCAGAAAGCGGGCGAAGTGGCCGCGCGTCACCGCGCCGCCATTGGCCAGTCTCAATGCCCCTTCCCACGCGCCGGGAATATGGGCTTTTTCCAGACGCTCCGCAATGAGCCGACCGCGTGCCTGACGCCGCTGTGTCTGCTGCGCCAGAAAATCGCGCATTGCCGGGTGCGCAATATCAATATTCAGACCCACAATGTGAATCTCATGATTCTCCCAGACCGTTGAAATCTCCACGCCGGGAATAAGATTCAGGGCCAGCCCGGAACGTGAAATTTCTTCTCTTGCCGCAGGAATCGCGGCTGTGGTGTCATGATCGGTAATCGCCAGCGTGCCGACTCGCATCTCTACCGCACGGTGTACTAATGTTTCTGGCGTCAACAGTCCATCGGACGCCGTGGTATGACTGTGCAGATCGTAAATCACTGCGTAATTCGTGTCGCTCAAGGCGGCTCCCATAGAGATAAAGGTATGTCATGTACATCATAACGGTTCCGGCAAATATACTGAAATAGGTGTTGACATTATTCCATCGAACTAGTTAACTAGTACGAAAGTTCACATGAAGAGGGTATCTAAAATGGCAGCGACATTTGCATTACACGGTTGGTGGCGCACTTCCTGATAGCGGGCGGTGTATGAACAGCTGTAATCAGCCAAACGATACCCGGCCCGCCTGTTAAGCGGGCTTTTTTTTGAACAAAATAATGAGAATAACCATGCAAACACTAAAACCCACGCTCGAACTGTTGACCTGCGATGCCGCCTACCGGGAAAACCCAACGGCGCTTTTTCACCAGGTCTGCGGCGATCGCCCGGCCACGCTGCTGCTGGAGTCCGCAGATATCGACAGTAAAGACGATTTAAAAAGCCTGCTGCTGGTAGATAGTGCGCTGCGCATTACCGCTCTAGGTGACACTGTCACTATCCAGGCGTTATCTGATAATGGCGCCTCGTTATTACCGCTACTGGATACCGCCCTCCCCGCTGGCGTGGAGAACGAAGTCCTGCCTGCCGGTCGCATTCTACGCTTTCCGCCCGTCAGCCCATTATTAGATGAAGACGCCCGTTTATGCTCTCTGTCGGTATTTGATGCGTTCCGCCTGTTACAGGGAGTGGTGAACATACCGACGCAAGAGCGGGAGGCTATGTTTTTCGGCGGTCTGTTTGCCTACGACCTGGTCGCTGGCTTTGAAGCGCTGCCACACCTTGAGGCTGGCAATAACTGCCCGGACTACTGCTTTTATTTAGCGGAAACGCTGATGGTGATAGACCATCAGAAAAAAAGCACCCGTATTCAGGCCAGTCTGTTCACCGCCAGCGACCGGGAAAAACAGCGCCTGAACGCCCGCCTGGCGTACCTTAGCCAACAGTTAACCCAGCCTGCGCCGCCGTTGCCGGTGACGCCGGTGCCGGACATGCGCTGCGAATGTAATCAGAGCGATGACGCGTTCGGCGCGGTGGTACGCCAGTTGCAAAAAGCCATCCGCGCGGGGGAGATATTTCAGGTGGTGCCGTCGCGCCGCTTTTCATTGCCCTGCCCGTCGCCGTTGGCTGCCTACTACGTGCTGAAAAAGAGCAACCCCAGCCCGTATATGTTCTTTATGCAGGATGATGATTTCACGCTTTTCGGCGCGTCGCCGGAAAGCTCGCTGAAATATGACGCCACCAGCCGTCAGATTGAAATTTACCCCATCGCGGGTACCCGTCCACGCGGTCGCCGCGCCGATGGTACGCTGGACAGAGATCTCGACAGCCGTATTGAGCTGGACATGCGTACCGACCATAAAGAGCTTTCCGAACATCTGATGCTGGTCGATCTGGCGCGCAATGACCTGGCGCGCATCTGTACGCCGGGCAGTCGCTACGTTGCCGATCTGACAAAAGTTGACCGCTATTCGTACGTGATGCATCTGGTTTCCCGGGTGGTGGGCGAACTGCGTCACGATCTCGACGCGCTGCACGCCTATCGCGCCTGCATGAACATGGGCACCCTGAGCGGCGCGCCGAAAGTACGCGCCATGCAGTTGATTGCCGATGCGGAAGGACAGCGCCGCGGCAGCTATGGCGGCGCTGTCGGTTACTTCACCGCCCACGGCGATCTGGACACCTGTATTGTTATCCGCTCCGCGCTGGTGGAGAACGGTATCGCCACCGTACAGGCGGGCGCCGGAATCGTGCTGGACTCTGTTCCGCAGTCTGAAGCCGATGAAACCCGTAATAAAGCGCGCGCCGTATTGCGTGCTATCGCCACCGCGCATCATGCACAGGAGACCTTCTGATGGCTGATATTCTGCTGCTCGATAACATCGACTCGTTTACCTGGAACCTGGCAGATCAGCTACGGACCAACGGTCATAACGTGGTGATTTACCGTAACCATATTCCGGCGCAGACGCTTATCGATCGCCTGGCGACAATGAAAAATCCGGTGCTAATGCTCTCCCCCGGTCCGGGCGTTCCCAGCGAGGCAGGCTGTATGCCGGAGCTGCTGACCCGACTACGCGGCAAGTTACCGATCATCGGCATTTGTCTGGGGCATCAGGCGATTGTCGAAGCTTACGGCGGTTATGTCGGTCAGGCGGGAGAAATCCTGCATGGCAAAGCCTCCAGCATTGAGCATGACGGTCAGGCGATGTTCGGCGGGCTGGCGAATCCGCTACCGGTCGCGCGTTATCATTCGCTGGTCGGCAGTAATGTTCCTGCCGGGCTGACCATTAACGCCCATTTCAACGGCATGGTGATGGCGGTACGTCATGATGCGGATCGCGTTTGCGGTTTTCAATTTCATCCTGAGTCCATCCTGACGACACAGGGCGCGCGTCTGCTGGAGCAAACATTAGCCTGGGCGCAGCAAAAGCTGGAACCGACCAACACCCTACAGCCGATTCTGGAGAAACTCTATCAGGCGCAAACTCTGACGCAACAAGAGAGCCATCAGTTGTTTTCGGCGGTCGTCCGCGGCGAACTTAAGCCTGAACAGCTCGCTGCCGCGCTGGTGAGCATGAAAATTCGCGGCGAGCATCCCAATGAAATTGCCGGCGCCGCCACTGCGTTGCTGGAAAATGCCGCCCCGTTCCCGCGCCCGGAGTATCTGTTTGCGGATATCGTTGGTACCGGCGGCGATGGCAGTAACAGTATCAATATCTCTACCGCCAGCGCCTTTGTCGCGGCGGCCTGTGGACTGAAAGTGGCGAAACACGGCAACCGCAGCGTGTCCAGCAAATCGGGGTCATCCGATCTGCTGGCGGCATTCGGTATTAATCTGGATATGAACGCCGATAAATCACGTCAGGCGTTAGATGAACTGGGCGTCTGTTTCCTGTTCGCGCCGAAATATCACACCGGATTCCGTCACGCGATGCCGGTTCGCCAACAGTTAAAAACGCGAACCCTGTTCAACGTACTCGGCCCGCTGATCAACCCGGCGCATCCGCCGCTGGCATTGATTGGCGTCTATAGTCCGGAACTGGTGCTGCCGATTGCGGAAACCTTAAGGGTACTGGGCTATCAGCGCGCGGCGGTAGTACATAGCGGCGGCATGGATGAGGTTTCGCTCCATGCGCCGACGATTGTCGCGGAGCTGCATGACGGCGAAATTAAAAGCTATCAACTTACGGCGGAGGATTTTGGCCTGACGCCTTACCATCAGGATCAGTTGGCTGGCGGCACGCCGGAAGAAAACCGTGACATTCTGACGCGGTTATTACAAGGTAAAGGCGATGCCGCGCATGAGGCCGCCGTCGCCGCCAACGTGGCGATGCTGATGCGTCTGCATGGTCAGGAAGATCTCAAGGCCAACGCGCAAACCGTGCTTGATGTTCTGCGCAACGGCACCGCATATGACAGAGTCACCGCACTGGCGGCAAGAGGGTAAATAATGCAAACCGTTTTAGCGAAAATCGTCGCAGACAAGGCGATTTGGGTAGAAGCCCGCAAACAGCAACAGCCGCTGGCCAGTTTTCAAAATGAGATCCAGCCAAGTACACGCCATTTTTATGATGCGCTCCAGGGCGCGCGTACCGCCTTTATTCTGGAGTGTAAGAAAGCATCGCCATCAAAAGGCGTGATTCGCGATGATTTCGATCCGGCGCGTATTGCCAGTATTTATCAACATTACGCCTCGGCAATCTCGGTGCTCACCGACGAAAAATATTTTCAGGGGAGCTTCGATTTTCTGCCGGTCGTTAGCCAAAGCGCGCCGCAGCCGATTCTGTGTAAGGATTTTATTATCGATCCCTATCAGATCTACCTTGCCCGTTACTATCAGGCCGATGCCTGTTTACTGATGCTCTCGGTTCTGGATGACGAACAGTATCGCCAACTCTCCGCCGTCGCGCACAGTCTGAAAATGGGCGTGCTCACGGAGGTCAGTAATGACGAAGAACGGGAGCGCGCGATAGCGTTAGGCGCAAAAGTGGTAGGTATCAACAATCGCGATCTGCGCGATCTGTCGATTGATTTGAATCGCACCCGCCAGCTGGCGCCAAAACTGGGCCACGGCGTGACTGTCATCAGCGAGTCCGGGATTAACACCTATGGTCAGGTACGCGAACTGAGCCACTTCGCCAACGGTTTTTTAATTGGCTCCGCGTTAATGGCGCATGACGATCTTAACGCCGCCGTCCGTCGCGTGCTGCTTGGCGAGAATAAAGTCTGCGGCCTGACCCGCGCCCAGGACGCTAAAGCTGCCTGTGACGCTGGCGCAATATATGGCGGGTTGATTTTTGTACCCTCATCTCCGCGCGCGGTGAGCGTTGAGCAGGCGCGAGAAGTGATAAGCGCCGCGCCATTGCAGTATGTCGGCGTTTTCCAGGACGCTGATATCGCCGATGTTTGCCAGAAAGCTGCCGTCCTGCCGCTTTCTGCCGTACAGCTACATGGCAGCGAAGACCAGGCGTATGTCAACGCGCTGCGCGAGGCGTTGCCCAAACAGGTGCAAATCTGGAAGGCGCTGAGCGTTAGCGATGCCCTTCCCGCACGCGATTACCACCATGTCGATAAATACATTTTCGACAATGGGCAAGGCGGCAGCGGGCAGCGCTTCGACTGGTCACTGCTACAGGGGCAACCGCTGGATAATGTGTTACTGGCGGGCGGGCTGGCGGCCGATAACTGCGTCCAGGCGGCGCAAGTCGGCTGTGCCGGTCTCGATTTTAATTCAGGTGTGGAGTCACAGCCGGGCATCAAAGATGCTCGTCTTCTGGCCTCGGTTTTTCAGACACTGCGCGCATATTAAGGAAAAAACATGACAACACTTCTCAACCCCTACTTTGGTGAATTCGGCGGCATGTATGTGCCACAGATCCTGATGCCTGCGCTGAACCAGCTTGAAGAGGCCTTCGTCAGCGCGCAAAAAGATCCTGAATTTCAGGCGCAATTCGCCGATCTGCTAAAAAACTACGCGGGACGCCCCACTGCGCTGACGAAATGCCAGAACATTACCGCCGGTACGCGTACCACGTTGTATTTAAAGCGCGAAGATTTACTGCACGGCGGCGCGCACAAAACCAATCAGGTACTGGGTCAGGCGCTGCTGGCCAAACGGATGGGGAAAAGCGAGATTATCGCTGAAACCGGCGCCGGTCAGCACGGCGTCGCCTCTGCGCTCGCCAGCGCCCTGCTGGGTCTGAAATGCCGTATCTATATGGGCGCCAAAGACGTTGAGCGCCAGTCGCCGAACGTCTTCCGTATGCGTCTGATGGGCGCTGAGGTCATCCCGGTTCATAGCGGCTCCGCTACGCTAAAAGATGCCTGTAACGAGGCGCTGCGCGACTGGTCCGGTAGTTACGAAACCGCGCACTATATGCTCGGCACGGCGGCAGGACCGCATCCCTATCCCACCATCGTTCGCGAGTTCCAACGCATGATTGGCGAAGAGACGAAAGCGCAAATCCTCGACAAAGAGGGCCGTCTGCCAGATGCCGTTATCGCTTGCGTCGGTGGCGGCTCAAACGCTATCGGGATGTTTGCGGATTTTATTAATGATACCAGCGTCGGGCTAATAGGCGTTGAACCTGGCGGTCACGGTATTGAAACCGGCGAGCATGGCGCGCCGCTTAAACATGGTCGCGTTGGCATCTATTTCGGGATGAAAGCGCCGATGATGCAAACAGCGGACGGGCAAATTGAAGAGTCCTATTCCATTTCCGCCGGGCTCGATTTCCCGTCCGTTGGGCCGCAACATGCGTACCTGAACAGCATCGGACGCGCGGATTATGTCTCCATTACCGATGATGAGGCGCTGGAAGCCTTCAAAACGTTGTGCCGCCATGAGGGAATTATCCCGGCGCTGGAATCCTCCCACGCGTTGGCGCACGCTCTGAAAATGATGCGCGAGCAGCCGGAAAAAGAGCAACTGCTGGTGGTCAATCTCTCTGGCCGCGGAGATAAAGACATCTTTACCGTACACGATATCCTGAAAGCGCGAGGGGAAATCTGATGGAACGCTACGAAAATTTATTTGCACAGCTCAACGATCGCCGGGAAGGCGCTTTTGTCCCCTTCGTGACTCTGGGCGACCCTGGCATTGAACAGTCACTGAAAATTATCGACACACTGATTGACGCTGGCGCCGACGCTCTGGAACTGGGGGTTCCCTTCTCCGATCCGCTGGCCGATGGCCCTACTATCCAGAATGCGAACTTACGCGCCTTCGCCGCTGGCGTCACGCCGGCTCAGTGTTTTGAAATGCTGGCGCTGATTCGTGAAAAACACCCGACCATTCCGATTGGCCTGCTAATGTACGCGAATCTGGTGTTCAATAACGGCATAGATGCGTTCTATGCCCGTTGTGAACAGGTTGGCGTAGATTCCGTGCTGGTCGCAGATGTCCCGGTTGAAGAATCGGCCCCCTTCCGCCAGGCGGCGTTACGGCATAATATCGCGCCGATCTTCATCTGCCCGCCAAATGCGGATGACGATCTTCTGCGCCAGGTCGCATCTTACGGCCGCGGTTACACCTACCTGCTTTCGCGTTCGGGCGTCACCGGCGCGGAAAACCGTGGCGCATTGCCGTTGCATCATCTCATTGAGAAGCTTAAAGAGTACCACGCCGCGCCTGCGTTACAGGGCTTCGGTATCTCCTCGCCGGAACAGGTGTCTGCGGCCGTGCGTGCCGGGGCGGCTGGCGCTATCTCCGGCTCAGCCATTGTCAACATTATCGAGAAAAACCACGCTTCTCCCGAACAGATGTTGGCGGAGCTCAGGTCCTTTGTCTCAGCGATGAAAGCCGCCAGCCGCGCATAACGGGTTAAGCCGTCAGCATAACGCTGGCGGCTTAATGAGAGGTTGGCGCCGAACCAGAATCACGATTCAGACATACATCATCAATCTTTTTGGTGTTATTCCCTGTCCAGCTTTCAAAAAGTCTGAAGTCAATTTTTGTTAAGAAAACTCCTAATCACGCCGAAAAATTTAGCGTTTTCACGTCAATTTCCCCTGCCTTTATGTAAAGAAATGTCAACAAACAATGCATTAACGTTTCTATTGCCGCAGATAGTCACGCTTGTTATTAATAACAATGCAAAGCATTTTCTGTTAAATCGCTTATTCTAAAAGAAAATATAGAATATATTATCTCTAAACCATTTTTTGTGCGTTATTTACGCGGTAAATCACAACTATTTCCGTCAATTTGACTAATCGGTTTAACCAACTAATTTTAATAGGGTGTCGACACGGTTAAAACCGATTTTTTCAGCAAGCAACGAGACAGGAGAAATAATATGGCCGAACATCGTGGTGGTTCAGGAAATTTCGCCGAGAATCGTGAAAAAGCATCTGAAGCGGGCCGCAAAGGCGGTCAGCATAGCGGCGGGAATTTCAAAAACGATCCGCAACGAGCTTCTGAAGCCGGTAAAAAAGGTGGTCAGAATAGTCACGGCGGACGTAAATCCGATAATTCCTGATTTACTGTAATGTAAATATAACACATGCTTTTATCAAGCAATCTGCGAGTCTTCTGGCTCGCAGTATTTTGCCCAGGAGAATTAGATTTATGAATATTAAAACCGTTGAAGACCTTTTTATCCATCTACTTTCAGATACCTATAGTGCAGAAAAACAATTAACCAAGGCTCTTTCTAAACTAGCCAGAGCCACGTCCAATGAAAAATTAAGCCAGGCCTTTCAATCTCATCTTGAAGAAACCCAGGGTCAGATTGAACGTATTGATCAGATCGTCGAATCTGAATCTGGCATTAAACTGAAAAGAATGAAATGCGTCGCTATGGAAGGGCTGATTGAAGAAGCCAATGAAGTCATCGAAAGTACGGAGAAAAACGAAGTACGCGATGCAGCGCTTATCGCCGCGGCGCAAAAAGTCGAGCATTACGAAATCGCCAGCTACGGCACGCTTGCCACCCTGGCCGAGCAGCTTGGCTATAGCAAAGCATTAAAACTGCTCAAAGAAACCCTCGACGAGGAAAAACAAACTGATTTAAAACTTACCGATTTAGCAGTCAGCAATGTTAATAAAAGTGCTGAACGCAAATCGAAATAATATTTTTAATTATCAGCTTGCATGATTCCGATTTTATTATCGGAGCAGATTATCACGCATTGAGGAATGTAAAATGAATTATACTGAACATTATCATGACTGGCTTCGTGACGCCCATGCCATGGAAAAACAGGCAGAATCGATGCTTGAATCTATGGCCAGCCGTATTGAAAATTATCCTGATATAAAAGCCAGAATTGAACAACATATTAGTGAAACCAAACATCAAATTACCATGCTCGAAGAAGTATTGGACCGTAATGGCATTTCTCGTTCGGTGTTGAAAGACTCCATGAGTAAAATGGCAGCAATGGGGCAATCTATCGGTGGCATGTTCCCTTCCGATGAAATTGTCAAAGGCTCAATTAGCGGTTATGTTTTCGAGCAGTTCGAAATTGCTTGTTATACCTCCCTGCTGGCGGCGGCAAAAAAAGCTGGTGACACTGCCTCAATTCCGACGATTGAAGCCATTCTGAAAGAAGAAATGCAAATGGCTGACTGGCTTATCAAACATATTCCGCAGACAACGGAACAATTTTTACTGCGATCTGAAGCAGATGGCGTTGAAGCCAAAAAATAAATAATAAGCAGGAGGCAATATGTTTCGACACGTAAAACAACTTCAATATACTGTGCGAGTGAGCGAACCTAATCCTGGATTAGCGAACCTGCTGCTGGAACAGTTTGGCGGCCCGCAGGGCGAACTGGCGGCCGCCTGCCGCTACTTCACGCAAGGTTTAAGCGATGATGATGCCGGTCGTAGAGAGATGTTAATGGACATCGCCACCGAGGAGCTGAGTCATCTGGAAATTATCGGCTCACTGGTAGGAATGCTTAATAAAGGCGCTAAAGGCGAGCTGGCGGAAGGCACCGAAAACGAAGCGGAACTTTATCGCTCGCTGACGCAGAATGGTAATGACAGCCATATCACCTCTCTGCTGTATGGCGGCGGCCCTGCGTTGACGAACTCCGGCGGCGTACCGTGGACCGCGGCTTATATTGATACTATCGGCGAAGTCACAGCCGATCTACGCTCAAACATCGCGGCAGAGGCGCGAGCGAAGATTATTTATGAACGCCTGATTAATCTGACCGACGATCCTGGCGTAAAAGACACGCTCAGTTTCTTAATGACCCGTGAAGTCGCGCACCAGCTCTCTTTTGAAAAGGCGCTGTATTCGATTCGTAACAACTTCCCGCCGGGTAAATTACCGCCGGTAGAACAGTATACCGACGTGTACTACAACATGTCGCAAGGCGACGATCCGCGAGGTAGCTGGAATAGCGATGAGAACTTCAACTATGTCGCAGAACCGATGCCTGCTGTTGATGGCGGCGATGGCCTGGCGACAGTGAAATTGCCGCGCGAGCAGCTGGCGCTGCTCAAAGCGATGGCAGAAAGAACGAAATCGGACCCCACCGTTGATCCTCTCACTGGCGCAGAACTAGGCTGCGGCGAACCGAAAGAAGACAAGTGAGTTCCGACAAGTAAAATCCGTGTGTCATGTCCTTTTTTGACCCCGCCTGGCGGGGTCTTTTTTCGTCACAACATCACGCGATTAGAAACGATAGCCTGCCGAGAACATAAATACCCATGGGTCCAGACGCACGCTGTCATGCTGCTGAACGCCGCCCATTTTATAATTGGCGGTAGTATCAATATCCATGTACCAGACAGAGGCGCCAATTAACCAGTCGCGGTTAATCAGGTAATCTACCCCAACTTGCCCTGCCGCGCCCCAGGAATCCTTAAAGCTCAGATCGGACAGCCCGGCATTTTTACCATTATCGTTAAAGCCGTTATCGAAGAAGGTGGTGTAGTTCACCCCTACGCCGACATAAGGACGCACTTTGCTGCTGGAATCGCCGAAGTACCACTGCGCCATTAACGTTGGCGGTAACAGGTGGACCGTGGCGATATCGCCCGTCGCGCCCGTACCCACCTTATGGCGGAACGGCGTGGCCGCCAGCAATTCAACCCCGATATTGTCCGTCGCCATGTAAGTGAATGTCAGGCCGAGTTGCGTGTTATTACTCACATCAAACCCGTTTAAATGCCCCAGCGTACCACCCGCCCCTTCTGTAGGTCTGACGGTTGCCGGACCTGCACGCATAAAGAATTCTCCGGCTTCGTGCGCGAACGCGCTGCCTGAGAGAAGAGTTGTTAACGCCAGTGCCGCCACTGTAAATTTTTTCATACCCGCTCCATCGTTATGGTTATAAAAGCGTGATGAATATACCCACAATGAAGTAATAAGTGATCTAACACAGATCACATTTGTTCTTATAATTTAACATTTATTGATCCAGATTAATTTAAAACTTGTATTGAAAATCCTGGTTATAGGAATTCAGATCAATTTTGACATATTCACGCTATGCAAATATTTGTCTGCTCTGTTGCCCTGGCGATAAAGGCTGGCTAAGGTAATCAATGTCCCGCAATGGCGCGTGGCGTTAAGATTCGCGAACACTGCGGGACAGATTAATTTCCGTTGTAATCTATTGATACGTGAGTTTTTTGCAGGTGGATCATGAGCGTTCTTAACCCATGCATGACATGCGGTGCCTGTTGTGCCTATTTTCGTGTCTCCTTTTATTGGGCTGAAGGCGACGATGCCAGCGGACGCGTTCCGGCGTCATTAACCGAGCCCGTTACCCCTTTTTTACGTTGTATGGCCGGTACCAACCAAAAACAGCCGCACTGTAAAGCGCTAATTGGCACGCCGGGTGAAAACGTCAGTTGCGCTATTTATGAAAACCGCCCTTCAACCTGTCGCGAATTTTCGATATCGGGCGAAGGAGGCGAAGTGAATGAGGCGTGCAATCGCGCCCGCGCGCGATACGGATTACCGCCGCTTTACAAAGATATGCTTTTCCATACAACTGCTGATGCTGCCACTGTAGAGTTATCCAGGGTACAATTGCCCGCAAATTAACACCTGCAAAACTCAAGGAGAGTGCATGTCTATCACGGCGAAGTCCGTTTACCGTGACGCCGGAAATTTTTTCCGAAATCAATTTATTACTATCTTGCTGGTTTCGTTGCTGTGCGCATTTATCACGGTGGTCTTAGGTCATGCCTTTTCACCCAGCGATGCGCAAATCGCGCAACTCAGTGAAGGAGAACATCTGGCAGGCAGCGCTGGCCTGTTTGAGCTGGTACAAAATATGACGCCGGAGCAGCAGCAGATCCTGTTGCGCGCCTCTGCCGCCTCGACGTTTTCCGGGCTTATCGGCAACGCTATTCTGGCCGGCGGTATCATCCTGATGATTCAGTTAGTTTCAGCGGGACATCGGGTTAGCGCGCTGCGCGCTATCGGCGCCAGCGCCCCTGCATTGCCTAAACTGTTTATTCTCATTTTTCTGACTACCCTGTTAGTGCAAATCGGTATAATGCTGATTGTCGTTCCGGGGATTATTATGGCCATTGTGCTGGCGCTTGCGCCAGTGATGTTGGTTGAAGAGAAAATGGGCGTGTTTGCCGCAATGCGCAGCAGTATGCGTTTAGCCTGGGCTAACATGAGACTGGTCGCGCCCGCGGTGATAGGCTGGTTACTGGCTAAAACATTGCTATTGCTGTTCGCGCCCAGCTTCGCTGTACTGACCCCAAATGTAGGCGCTGTACTGGCGAATACGTTGAGCAATCTGATTTCCGCAGTATTGCTTATCTACTTATTCCGCCTGTATATGTTGATTCGCCAATAATCCGCAATGCGCCGTTACGCGGCGCATTCGACGCTCGTTGATGATGGAATCGAAGAATGAAGCAGTTTCTGGATTTTTTACCGCTGGTTGTCTTTTTTGCGTTTTATAAACTTTATGACATCTATGCGGCGACCTCCGCACTGATTGTCGCGACGGCAATCGTGCTGATTTATAGCTGGGTGCGCTATCGGAAAATAGAGAAGATGGCGCTGATTACCTTTGTTCTGGTTGCCGTCTTCGGCGGTCTGACGCTCTTCTTCCATAACGATGAATTTATTAAATGGAAGGTGACGGTTATTTATGCGCTGTTCGCTGGCGCGCTGTTAATAAGCCAGTGGGTGATGAAAAAACCGTTAATCCAACGTATGTTAGGTAAAGAACTGGCGTTGCCGCAGCAGGTCTGGTCAAAGCTGAACCTGGCGTGGGCGCTGTTTTTTATTGTGTGCGGTCTGGCTAACATTTATATCGCCTTCTGGTTGCCGCAAAATATCTGGGTCAACTTTAAGGTTTTTGGACTCACGGCGCTGACGCTCATTTTTACCCTGCTGAGCGGCGTCTATATCTACCGGCATCTGCCACAGGAAGATAAATCATAACCCTCCCGTGACTTATCATCGCCAGACTGCGAACGCCTGGCGATATTTTCTCCACCTTTACGCCCTGCGCTTTCCCGTCAGTACCTTTATTCCCTCTATTCTCCACACAAAATTCATAGTAGCATCGCGGCTGTAATTTTTTCTGATAGTCGGTTTTACAATGACAACAATGGATAATACTCCTCAGGGCGAGCTGGTTTTACGTACATTGGCCATGCCTGCCGATACCAATGCGAACGGCGATATTTTTGGCGGCTGGCTGATGTCGCAAATGGATATTGGCGGCGCGATACTGGCCAAAGAGATCGCGCACGGTCGGGTTGTAACCGTACGCGTGGAAGGAATGACATTTCTGCGCCCCGTCGCGGTTGGCGATGTCGTATGCTGCTACGCGCGCTGCGTTAAACGCGGCACGACGTCTATTAGCATCAATATTGAAGTCTGGGTGAAAAAAGTCGCGTCAGAACCGATTGGACAGCGCTACAAGGCCACCGAGGCGCTGTTTATTTATGTTGCCGTCGATCCGGACGGTAAACCTCGCCCGCTCCCGGTTCAGGGTTAAGTATACCCGTCAGGTAACATACTTACGCCGCCAGCAGGTGATGGTATATTCCTACTGGCGGCGCCAGAGTTACTCAATCTGCGCCGTACCGTTCAGACGGAAAATAATATTGACCACCAGCCCGGAACCCGGCTTGCCTGCTTCATAGCGCCATTTGCGCATCGCATTCTTAACTTCACGCTCAAACATATTGGCCGGCTGCGCGGACAGAATCTGTACATTTTCCACTCGCCCAGCAGAGGTCACGTCAAACTTTACCTTTACGCGGCCTTCAATACGTAACGCCTGTGCTCGCGCCGGATACTGCGGCTGGTTACGGCTTAGAGCGCGAGGTCCAGTGGGCACGCTCACCGCCGGCTTGCTGGTCGCCGACGCGGTGCTGCTTGTTGGTCGCGCCGGGGCGCTATTTTCAAACGGTGAGGCAGGACGCGGCTCGGCCGGTTTGACTTCGCGCTTCGGCTGCTCTTCAACCTTTTTCACCGGTTTCGGTTTCGGCTTGGGTTTTGGCTTAGGTTTGGGTTTCTCAATCACCACGGGCGCTTCTTTAGGCGGTTCAGGGATCGGCTCTGGCTCCGGTTCGGGTTCAACCACTGGCTCCGGCGGCGGCTGAACCGCCTGGGGCGGCTCCAGATCAGCGGGTGAAACCATTGTCACCGTGATAGGCTGCGCTGGCGCAGGCAATTCAATAACCTGATGTACCGAGGTATAGAGCAAACCTGCCACTACAGCACCATGAATGCCTACGGAAAGGAGTGTCGGCCAGGGAAAGCGACGAGGTAAATCAAGGGTCATTGAAGTCATAATCGTTTCAGTTGAAAAACCAGAGCTGAATTTTAAATGCAAATAGCAATCATATTCAATAAGGCATTGCCGATAGCGGCATTTAAAAGATGATATCGCACAAAAACACCACACAAAATGTGCATGTTTAACAAAGTCGGTATCTTTACATTGCAGTTAAATGCCCTTTCCAATAACGTAATCAGCAACTTTTACCGATTAAGGAGCTCTACCCGTGCTGTATGTTATTTACGCTCAGGATAATGCCAACTCGCTTGAAAAACGCCTCTCGGTACGGCCCGCGCATCTGGCGCGCCTGCAACTTCTGCATGATGAAGGGCGATTATTAACTGCCGGGCCGATGCCCGCAGTGGACAGTAACGATCCTGGGGTAGCCGGATTTACCGGGTCAACGGTGATTGCTGAATTTGAATCTTTAGAAGCGGCGCAATCCTGGGCTGATGCGGACCCCTACGTCGCAGCGGGCGTCTATGCGCAGGTTTCGGTCAAACCATATAAGAAGATCTTTTGAAAAGGATGGCCTGTTGGGCACCGCATACGGTGCCCTTTCTGGCTCACACACCGTGAATCGCAAAGAGTAATGAATTACGCTGACGATTAAAGATGCATTTCCTGATGGTATGGATACGCATATTACGGCGTGATTGCCCTTCAAGCCAACGCGCTTTACGGCGGCTCGCCTGACGTAGCATTCGCCAGCGCCCCACTTCCGTTCTACTACGCTTCATGTTTACGACTCTCACTGTAACAGAAGCGCCATTATACCCCCTCGCCGGATGCAGACCAGCGCTTTTCCCGTGTTTTTATTTGCCATGTGAATCCTGACGCGTAAACTCTTAACAACACGCTTTCTAAAGGATTTTTAAAGTTATGACAACCTTCTACACCGTGGTGAGTTGGCTGGTCATTTTGGGATACTGGGTTCTCATTGCCGGCGTCACATTACGTATTCTAATGAAACGGCGCGCAGTTCCCTCCGCAATGGCCTGGTTATTAATCATCTATATCCTTCCGCTGGTCGGGATCATCGCCTATTTGTCCGTGGGCGAATTGCATTTAGGCAAACGTCGCGCCGAGCGTGCCCGTGCCATGTGGCCGTCTACCGCCAAATGGTTGAATGACCTCAAAGCCTGCAAACACATTTTCGCGCAAGAAAACAGTAGCGTCGCATCGTCCTTGTTTAAGCTGTGCGAACGACGTCAGGGGATTGCGGGCGTCAAAGGCAACCAGTTGCAATTGCTTACCGACTCCGATGATGTCATGCAGGCGCTTATTCGCGATATCCAACTGGCGCGGCATAATATCGAAATGGTGTTTTACATCTGGCAGCCAGGCGGCATGGCGGATCAGGTCGCTGAATCGTTAATGGCCGCCGCCCGCCGTGGCATCCACTGCCGGCTTATGCTGGATTCCGCGGGTAGCGTCGCTTTCTTCCGCAGCCCCTGGGCGGCCATGATGCGTAACGCTGGCATTGAAGTCGTAGAGGCGCTGAAGGTGAATCTGATGCGCGTCTTTTTACGCCGTATGGATCTTCGCCAGCACCGTAAAATGGTGATGATTGACAATTACATCGCCTATACCGGCAGTATGAATATGGTGGACCCGCGTTTTTTCAAACAGGATGCCGGCGTTGGGCAATGGGTCGATTTAATGGCGCGGATGGAGGGCCCCGTGGCGACAGCAATGGGGATTGTTTACTCCTGCGATTGGGAAATTGAGACGGGTAAACGCATTCTGCCTCCCCCGCCGGATGTGAATATTATGCCGTTTGAGCAGGCCAGCGGGCATACCATTCATACCATTGCTTCCGGTCCTGGTTTTCCGGAGGATCTCATTCACCAGGCACTATTAACCGCCACCTATGCTGCGCGCGAATATTTAATTATGACCACGCCATATTTCGTCCCCAGCGACGATCTGCTGCACGCCATTTGTACCGCTGCGCAGCGCGGCGTGGATGTCAGTATTATCCTGCCCCGTAAAAATGATTCACTGCTCGTCGGCTGGGCCAGTCGCGCCTTTTTCAGCGAGTTACTGGCGGCGGGCGTGAAAATCTATCAGTTCGAAGGCGGGCTGTTGCATACCAAAAGCGTACTGGTCGATGGCGAACTGAGCCTGGTCGGTACCGTGAATCTCGACATGCGTAGCCTGTGGCTTAATTTCGAGATTACGCTGGTCATTGATGATACGGGTTTCGGCGCCGATCTGGCTGCGGTACAGGACGATTATATTTCGCGCTCCCGCCTGTTAGATGCGCGTTTGTGGGTAAAACGTCCGTTATGGCAGCGTATTACCGAGCGATTGTTTTACTTCTTTAGTCCATTGCTGTAAAACGTGACCAACATGAGTAAACAGGTAGTCACTATGGAAATGGATCTGAACAATCGCCTGACTGAAGACGAAACGCTTGAGCAGGCTTACGATATTTTTCTTGAGCTGGCGGCGGATAATCTTGATCCGGCTGATATCATTCTGTTCAATTTGCAATTCGAGGAGCGCGGCGGCGCGGAGTTGTTTGATCCCGCTGAAGACTGGCAAGAGCACGTCGATTTTGACCTGAATCCAGACTTTTTTGCCGAGGTGGTGATTGGCCTGGCGGATACCGAAGACGGCGAAATTAACGACATTTTCGCCCGCGTTCTGCTGTGCCGGGAAAAGGACCACAAGCTGTGCCATATTCTCTGGCGCGAATAAGCGGTTCAGGCCGGATGGCGTTTGATTGCGCCCTCCGGCAAGCCTGTTTAATCCGGTAGCTTACTGCCGCATCGGTTACAATATTGCGCGCTATGTTCATGCTGGCTTTGCTGGCACTGCGGACATTTTCGCTGCCAGTGACGTTTTTGAAACGCGCTGCTCATGTGCGTGGTAATCAGTCCTGTAGGAATCGCAATCACCGAATAACCAATCAAAATAAGCACCGACGCGACAATACGTCCCAGCGGCGTATGCGGCGTAATATCACCGTACCCCACGGTTGTGACTGTCACTATCGCCCAATACACCGAGGCATTAAGCGTCGTGAAGCCATATTTCGGTCCTTCAATAAGATACATCAGGGCACCGAAAATAATCATCACGATCGCAATAAATGAATAGAACAGAATAAGCTGATGACGCGCGCTAATAATGGCGCTCCAGAATACGCGCAGAGATGGCATAAAGCGTAGCAGTTTAAGAATACGCAGCACGCGAATCGCTCGCATAGCGCGCCAGGCAAACATATAGTTCAGGCTAATTTCCGGCCACAGCCACATGACGTACAGCGGCAAAATCGTCACCAGATCAATAAATCCCCAGAAACTAAAAACGTATTTTGCCGGTTCGGGCCAGCTAAACAGTCTGAGCAAGTATTCACCGGTAAATATCAGGGTAACGCAGAGCTCCAGCCAGACAAAAATATGCCATTCATCAAATGTCAGGTGATATTCCGTTCCTACGCCTGATTCAACAAAAATGACCAGTACGCTAAGCAGCGCAAACAGCGCGCATAACCCTTCAAAACGGCGACCTGAGCGCGTAGTCAAATCGAACAGATTATGATAAAGACGACGGCGAACCGACGACAAAGAAAGTGACACGGTAACCTCACCTAAAAGAAGGGCTGACGAATTGTCAGCCCTTGCGATTATAACGGGTCTACTTTAAGGCAGGAAACGGCATGGCGAAAACTCCCTTCCAGCACCGGTCGCGTTTGCGCGCATTCTGGCCCGGCTAGCGGACAGCGTGTACGGAACACGCAGCCGGAAGGCGGGTTAATGGGCGAAGGTAATTCGCCCTCCAGCAATTGTATCTTCTTATTTCGCTCCAGATCGGGATCGGGAATCGGTACCGCCGACATCAGCGCTTTGGTATAAGGATGCAGTGGATTATGGTACACCTCATCATAGGTGCCCAATTCTACTGCATGACCGAGATACATCACCAGGACACGATCGGATATATGCTTTACGACCGCCAGGTCGTGCGCAATAAAAATCAACGACAGCCCCATCTCTCGCTGTAACTGCTGGAGCAAATTCACTACCTGCGCCTGAATAGAAACGTCCAGCGCCGACACCGGCTCATCGCAAATAATGAGCTTAGGTTCCAGGATCAACGCCCGGGCGATACCGATGCGCTGGCACTGCCCCCCGGAAAATTCATGGGGATAACGGTTGATGAGATTCGGCAGCAGCCCCACTTTCAGCATCATGGCTTTCACGCGGTCACGCACGTCCTGGCGCGAAAGCTTAGGATGATAAGTGCGCAGCGGTTCAGCGATAATTTCGCCAATCGTCATTCGCGGGTTGAGTGACGCCAGCGGGTCCTGGAAAATCATCTGGATATCGCTGCGCACTTCGCGCCACTCATCCGCTTTCATGCCCAACAGATCTTTTCCCAGCCAGGCGACTTTACCGTCTGTCGCCTTCACCAGACCAATAATGGCGCGCGCAAACGTCGACTTGCCGCAGCCGGATTCGCCCACCACGCCCAGCGTTTCGCCTTCATACAGGCGTAGCGTAACGCCGTCCACCGCTTTCAGGGTTTTCGGCGGTTGCCAGAACCACTGCTTCCCTTCTTTGATATCAAAATGTACTTTCAGATCGGCGATTTCGAGAAGAACTTTACGTTGTTCAATCACAGCATTCATAGCAGTTCCTCCACCGGTTTAAAACAGGCGCGCAAGCGACCAGGACTGAACGCTTCAAGTGGCGGCGCATTATTGCAGATCTCCATCGCATGAGGACAACGCGGCTGGAACGGACACCCTTTAGGCAAACGCAATAAATTGGGAGGATTGCCCGGAATCGTCAGCATTTCCGCCCCCTCGCTATCCAGACGCGGCACCGCATTAAGCAGGCCTATCGAATACGGATGAACGGGCTGATAAAAGACATCGCGCGCCTTACCGTATTCCATGGTACGCCCGGCATACATTACCAGGACCTTATCGCAAATACCCGCGACCACACCCAGATCGTGGGTAATCATGATAATGGCGGTATTAAATTCGCGCTTTAGCTCATTAAGCAAGGTCATAATCTGCGCCTGTACGGTAACATCAAGCGCGGTGGTAGGCTCATCGGCAATAAGCAGTTTCGGCCTGCACAACAGCGCCATCGCAATCATCACACGTTGACGCATTCCGCCGGAAAATTCGTGCGGGTACATTTTCATCCGTTTGCGCGCTTCCGGCATTTTTACGGCATCCAGCATTCTGACGGACTCTTCAAAAGCTTCCGCTTTGCTCATCCCTTTATGCAGCATCAGGACTTCCATTAACTGCTCCCCAACGCGCATATAAGGATTTAGCGAGGTCATCGGGTCCTGAAAAATCATCGAAATCTGTTCTGCGCGCAGCGTATTCAGTTCGCGCTCAGGTAGATTAAGAATTTCACGTCCGTTAAAGGTCGCGGAACCGCCGATTCGACCATTCGTCGCCAGCAGTCCCATTAATGCGAACGCCGTTTGCGATTTCCCCGATCCAGACTCGCCAACAATACCTAACGTTTCTCCAGCGCGAAGCGTAAAGTTCAGATCGTTGACCGCCGTCACATCACCATCAGGCGTAGCGAACGTAACACGAAGATCGTTTACCTCCAGCAGTACATTCGCCGATTGCGGCGCCTGAGTTGCGGTTTCTGATAAGCTCATGGCTGTACTCCTTAACGATCTTTCGGGTCGAGGGCATCACGCAGGCCATCGCCAATAAAGTTAAAACAGAATAACGTCACCACGAGAAAGCCAGCCGGAAACAGCAGCAGCCACGGTGAGACTTCCATTGAATTTGCGCCATCGCTCAACAACGCTCCCCAACTGCTTAACGGTTCCTGCGTCCCAAGCCCCAGGAAACTGAGGAAAGACTCAAACAGAATCATGCTGGGCACCAGCAACGATGCATACACTACCACTACGCCCAGGACGTTAGGCACAATATGGCGGATCACAATGCTGGCGGTCGACACACCACCCACCTGCGCGGCTTCGATGAACTCTTTACGTTTAAGACTTAGGGTTTGACCACGCACGATACGCGCCATATCAAGCCAGGAGACCATGCCGATGGCGACGAAAATCAACAGAATGTTCTGCCCAAAAAACGTCACCAGCAAAATCACAAAGAACATAAACGGGAACGAGTTGAGGATCTCCAACAAACGCATCATCACAGAATCAATTTTGCCGCCCAGATAGCCGGACAGCGAGCCATACAGCGTTCCGACAATGACCGCCACCAGCGCGGCGGCAATCCCGACCATCAATGAGATACGCCCGCCGATGGCAACGCGCACCAACAGATCGCGCCCGGAAGAGTCAGTGCCGAAATAGTGGCCGGACGCCATATCCGGCGCGCTGGACATCATGCCCCAGTCGGTATCGAAATAGGTAAATTGCGACAGCATAGGCGCCACTGTCACGAATAGGGCTATCAGAAACAGGACAATAAGACTGGCCACCGCCGCACGGTTATGCATAAAGCGCCGACGGGCATCTTGCCAAAGGCTGCGGCCTTCCACCTCCAGCTTTTCACTGAAATTTTCCAGCGTCTCGCTGTTTTTCTTACTTAACATCATCGCGAGCTCCAGTATCAATAGCGAATTTTCGGGTCGATAACGGCATAGAGCACATCGACAATGGCGTTAAACAATATGGTCAGCGCCCCGACTAAAATGGTCAAACTTAACACCAGCGAGTAATCGCGGTTGAGCGCGCCATTAACGAAAAGCTGCCCAATGCCCGGTAAGCCATAAATAGTTTCAATCACCATTGAGCCGGTAATAATGCCGACAAAGGCTGGCCCCATATAGGATAAAACCGGCAGCAGCGCAGGTTTTAACGCATGGCGGAAGATGATTCTGCGCATCGGTAATCCTTTTGCCCGCGCGGTACGAATAAAGTTCGAATGCAGAACTTCAATCATTGAGCCGCGCGTAATACGAGCGATGCTGGCAATATAGGCCAGTGAAAGCGCGACCATCGGCAGGATCATAAATTTTAACGCCCCGCCGTTCCAGCCGCCGCCAGGCAGCCATTGCAAGGTTATCGCAAAGACCATCACCAGTAGCGGCGCTACCACAAAACTGGGGATAACGACGCCGGTCATGGCAAATCCCATCACCGTATAATCCCATCGCGTATTTTGCTTTAGCGCGGCAATCACGCCAGCGCTGACACCAATAATGACCGCCAGTAAAAAAGCGGCGGCGCCAAGTTTCGCCGAAACGGGGAAGCTGGCGGCAACCAGATCGTTGACCGTGTAATCTTTGTATTTAAACGATGGTCCAAAATCGCCATGCGCCAGCTGCTTCAGGTAGCTGAAGTACTGCGTCATGATGGGATCGTTCAGATGATATTTTGCTTCAATATTGGCCAGCACTTCCGGCGGCAATGCGCGCTCGCCGGTAAAAGGGCTACCCGGCGCGAGGCGCATCATAAAGAAAGAGATGGTAATAAGAATAAACAGCGTCGGAATCGCTTCCAGACAGCGGCGTAAAATAAATTTCAACATTGCCCGTACCTTCTGGCCTGTGCCTTTACTTCCCGGACGTGACAAACAGATCCGCCAGGGAACGTTATAGTGCGATGAAAAAAGACACCATGGGACAACCGCAGTTGTCCCATGTCTTGCCATTAATGTTTGATAATATATAAGTTTTTCACATAAATATTATCCAGCGGGTCTTTACCGGTATACCCGCCCACCCAGGGTTTCACCAGGCGCGCGTTAACGTAGTAATACACCGGCACAATAGCCGAGTCTTTATCTAACTGCTGCTCCGCTTTAGCGTAGAGTTCGCTGCGCTGCATATCGTCCGCTACTTTCAGCGTGTCGGCAATCAGCTTATCAAACGCCGGGCTCTTATAATGCGCGGTATTATTTGAACTGTCGGACAACATGGTATTCAGGAACGAGGTCGGTTCATTATAATCTGCGCACCACCCGGCTCTGGCGACATCAAAGGTGCCCTGATGACGGGTGTCCAGGAAGGTTTTCCATTCCTGATTCTCCAGATTCACATTGACACCCAGATTTTTCTTCCAGATAGACGCCACGGCAATGGCCAGTTTTTTATGCAGATCGGAGGTGTTATACAGCAGGTCGAATGTTAAGGGCTTATCCGCCGTAAAGCCGGCTTCAGCCAACAATTTCTTCGCTTCTTCATTACGCTTTTGCTGGGACCATTTGAACCACTCAGGCTCTACCAGTTTTGCGCCATCGGTATACGGCGGCGTGTAGCTATAAGCGGGTAAATCGCCCTGATTTTTAACCTTATTAACAATAATGTCGCGATCTAACGCCAGTTTCAGCGCGGTACGCACGCGGACATCGTTAAACGGCGCTTTTTGATTATTAATTTCGTAATAATAGGTACACAAATAAGGGTCTACGCGGACTTCATTCGGGATCTCTTTTTTCAGTTTCTGGAATAATTCGATCGGCATATTGTTATAAGTCATATCGATCTCGCCGCTGCGGTAGCGGTTGACATCCGTCACCTCCGAAGAGATAGGCAAATAAGTTACCTGATTGATGACGGTTTTGGCGTTATCCCAGTATTGCGGGTTACGCTCCAGCACGATACGTTCGTTCACCACCCAGTTTTTTAACTTATAAGCGCCGTTAGTGACAATATTGGCTGGTTGCGTCCATTTATCGCCAAATTTTTCGACCGCTGATTTCGGTACAGGAGACACTGAAGGGTGGACCAACAATTTGTAGAAATAAGGCACCGGCTCACTTAAGGTCACTTCAAAGGTGTGATCATCAAGCGCTTTTACCCCCAGATCGGTGGCGGGTTTTTTACCGGCGATAATGTCATCGATATTAGCGATATGACCGTATTGCAGATAGCTGGCGTACGGCGATGCCGTATTAGGATCGGCCAGGCGTTGCCAGCTATAAACGAAATCATGGGCGGTGACAGGCGTACCATCTGACCATTTCGCATTTTCACGTAGATGGAATGTCCAGACTTTAAAATCTTTATTTTCCCATTTTTCCGCGACGCCCGGTGAAGGATGCCCCTCGACATCACTAATTAATAAGCCTTCAAAGAGATCACGGCTGACGTTCGATTCCGGCACGCCTTCAATTTTATGCGGGTCGAGAGACTGCACTTCTGATCCATTATTACGTACCAACGTTTGCTTGTCGGCTAACTGAACACCGGCGGGCACGTCTGCCGCAGTCGCGGCGCTGGCGGCGATGAGCGCAGTGAGTATTCCCGCTGCAATCAAACTTTTTTTCGTGATGTTAGACATTGTGTTTGTACTCCACTCATTATAATTACTGGTTTTTACCAGCCTGTTTAATCCCGTCAGGGCTCCTGTACAGCACTGGTGGTGTACTGCCAGGTCTGTCACTGCTTTTGCTATCACCGACTTTATTTATTCTGACGATTCGTTCGATCGCCTTTCGTCGATTCGGTATACGACGTACCTGCCCACGTCGCACGTTATTTCTGACAACCATGTAAATGAAAATAGTTATCAACAATGTGAAATCTTCTGCAAAATGTTTGGCCGAAAAGTATCAAATGCGTTTCTGAACCGCCAATTCATTTTACAATTTTGTTAACCAATTCTCTTTTATGGAAAATTTCCTGCCCAGAAAAACAGTTAAAGAATGTTAAAAAGCTTTAATTTATTATTTATAATCAATAACTTGAAAGAAAACCACCTCGCTGTCACATCGTAGGATATACCTGCGCCAGAAAACACACACAAATTTAACAAATGCTCATTATTTAGCACATTCATCTACGATGGAGCTGAAACAACTAATAACATTTCAATAATCCTTCATCAAGCCCCAGAGTATGGTGTGAATAAAATAACAGACCTACCGCTTCTCACGGACTCAGTAATGTTGATAATAGTTTGATTAATAAAAATAAATATCGTTAGATTATATTAGTATTTTTTATCATTAAAATGCTGAATGCTTATCAAAGTAAGAAGTGTTACGTGGGAATGTCACTGGAAATGTCACAAGGCGGCTCCCTTAGGGCACCGCCTGTAAATCAACAGGTGGGAGTTTAGTTGAGCAAGCCGGGGAAAATGCCTTTTATTCCTGTGACAATAAATTCTATGCCGAGCGCCATTAACAACAACCCCATGATTCGGGTAATAACGTTGATACCGGTTTGCCCCAGCAAACGAACCAGCCACGGCGCCATACGGAACACGCCCCAGCAGCAAAGCGCAAAAAGCGCAATGGCAACTGAAAAACCAAGCAAATGCGCGATACTGTGATAACGCGTCCCCCAGACGATAGTGGAGCTAATCGCCCCTGGCCCCGCCATTAACGGCAGCGCTAACGGCACAACGCCAATGCTCTCGCGTATGGCCGTCTCTGACTTTTCTTGCTTGTTTTGTTTATCTTCCCCCAGCTTCCCGCTGATCATCGACATTGCAATGGTGACAACCAGGATACCGCCCGCAATTCTGAACGAATCAATAGAAATACCAAACAGCTGCAGGATGCCATCGCCGAGGAATAAGGAACTCCACAAGATAATCGCGACCGACAGATTCGCGGTGAGGTTAGTTTTATTACGCGCCGTGGCCGTCTGGTAGCTGGTCATGCTGATGAAAACGGGGATAATCCCCACCGGGTTAACCAGCGCAAAGAGCCCGATAAAGAACTTAAAGTAAACAGGAAAATCAAAAAGCGGTTGAATCACGGTTAGCTCCGAAGCGTTAGCCGGATGAAGTCAATGTTCGTTAATGATCAAAACGCGCAGAAGATACGCCTTTTATTCGCATAGTTCACCTCTTATCTACACCTAATTTCATCCATTCATCGCTGTTATTTAATGTACTCGTTATGCTAATCCACTTACTCTTCATGACAACGATTTCTTAACAATTTACATAAAAGGCTAAAATGGCCTGCTGAAAGGTGTCAGCTTTGCGTAATCTTGATTTAGATCACACAATCGCTACTCAGAAGTGAGTAATCTTGCTTACGCCACCTGGACGTAACGCGTTAGAGTTAAATGATACTAACGCAGAAGCTCTTTTAGTAAATCAGAGCGAAACGGACGTTAAGTAACCACCTGAATTTCAGGCATTTATACAAAGTATCGTCGATCTGTCTATACTCACGTATCGCGCAGATGATTTACTAAAAAAGTTTAACATTATCAGGAGAGCATTATGGCTGTTACTAATGTCGCTGAACTTAACGCACTCGTAGAGCGTGTAAAAAAAGCCCAGCGTGAATATGCCAGTTTCACTCAAGAACAGGTCGACAAAATCTTCCGCGCCGCCGCTCTGGCAGCCGCTGATGCCCGCATTCCGCTGGCCAAAATGGCCGTCGCCGAATCCGGTATGGGTATCGTGGAAGACAAAGTGATTAAAAACCACTTCGCTTCTGAATATATTTACAACGCTTATAAAGATGAAAAAACCTGCGGCGTGCTGTCTGAAGACGACACCTTCGGGACCATCACCATTGCTGAACCTATCGGCATTATTTGCGGTATCGTTCCAACCACTAACCCGACCTCTACCGCGATCTTCAAATCGCTGATTAGCCTGAAGACCCGTAACGCCATCATCTTTTCTCCGCATCCGCGCGCTAAAGAAGCAACCAACAAAGCGGCAGACATCGTTCTGCAAGCGGCTATCGCTGCCGGCGCGCCGAAAGATCTGATTGGCTGGATCGATCAACCTTCCGTAGAACTGTCTAATGCGCTGATGCACCACCCGGATATTAACCTGATCCTTGCGACGGGCGGTCCAGGCATGGTTAAAGCAGCATACAGCTCCGGTAAACCTGCTATCGGCGTAGGCGCAGGCAACACCCCGGTTGTCATTGATGAAACCGCTGATATCAAACGCGCTGTGGCGTCTGTTCTGATGTCTAAAACCTTCGATAACGGCGTAATCTGTGCTTCTGAACAGTCTGTTGTCGTTGTTGATTCCGTCTATGATGCCGTTCGCGAACGTTTCGCCAGCCACGGCGGCTACATGCTGCAGGGCCAGGAGCTGAAAGCGGTTCAAAACGTTATCCTGAAAAATGGCGCTCTGAACGCCGCTATCGTTGGTCAGCCAGCCTACAAAATCGCTGAACTGGCAGGCTTCTCCGTACCAGAAACCACCAAGATTCTGATCGGTGAAGTTACGGTCGTTGATGAAAGCGAACCGTTCGCACACGAAAAACTGTCTCCGACTCTGGCGATGTATCGTGCGAAAGATTTCGAAGAAGCGGTAGAAAAAGCAGAAAAACTGGTCGCTATGGGCGGTATCGGTCACACCTCCTGCCTGTACACTGACCAGGATAACCAGCCAGAACGCGTTGCTTACTTCGGTCAGATGATGAAAACTGCGCGTATCCTGATCAACACCCCGGCCTCTCAGGGTGGTATAGGTGATCTGTACAACTTCAAACTCGCACCTTCCCTGACGTTGGGTTGTGGTTCCTGGGGTGGTAACTCCATCTCTGAAAACGTTGGTCCGAAACACCTGATCAACAAGAAAACCGTTGCTAAGCGAGCTGAAAACATGTTGTGGCACAAACTTCCGAAATCTATCTACTTCCGCCGTGGCTCTCTGCCCATCGCGCTGGATGAAGTGATTACTGATGGCCACAAACGTGCGCTCATCGTGACTGACCGCTTCCTGTTCAACAACGGCTATGCAGACCAGATCACCTCTGTGCTGAAAGCGGCTGGCGTTGAAACCGAAGTCTTCTTCGAAGTTGAAGCCGACCCGACGCTTTCCGTTGTTCGCAAAGGCGCTGAGCTGGCTAACTCCTTCAAACCAGACGTGATCATCGCGCTGGGCGGCGGTTCCCCGATGGACGCCGCGAAAATCATGTGGGTCATGTACGAACATCCGGAAACTCACTTCGAAGAACTGGCGCTGCGCTTTATGGACATCCGTAAACGTATCTACAAGTTCCCGAAAATGGGCGTGAAAGCGAAAATGATCGCCGTCACCACCACTTCCGGTACCGGTTCTGAAGTCACACCGTTTGCGGTTGTGACCGACGATGCAACCGGTCAGAAATATCCGCTGGCTGACTACGCCCTGACCCCGGATATGGCGATTGTCGATGCCAACCTGGTGATGGATATGCCGAAGTCCCTGTGTGCGTTCGGTGGTCTGGATGCGGTAACTCACGCCCTGGAAGCTTACGTTTCCGTACTGGCTTCTGAGTTCTCTGACGGTCAGGCTCTGCAGGCTCTGAAACTGCTGAAAGAAAACCTGCCGGCGTCTTACCACGAAGGGTCTAAAAACCCGGTTGCGCGTGAACGTGTTCACAGTGCAGCGACTATCGCCGGTATCGCGTTTGCCAACGCCTTCCTCGGTGTATGTCACTCCATGGCGCACAAACTGGGCTCTCAGTTCCACATTCCGCACGGTCTGGCGAACGCCCTGCTGATTTGTAACGTTATCCGCTACAACGCGAATGACAACCCGACCAAGCAGACCGCTTTCAGCCAGTACGATCGTCCGCAGGCACGCCGTCGTTACGCTGAAATTGCTGACCACCTGGGCCTGAGCGCGCCGGGCGACCGTACCGCCGCTAAGATTGAAAAACTGCTGGCATGGCTGGAAAGCATTAAAGCTGAGCTGGGTATTCCTAAGTCTATCCGTGAAGCAGGCGTGCAGGAAGCTGACTTCCTGGCACACGTTGACAAACTGTCTGAAGATGCCTTCGATGACCAGTGCACCGGCGCTAACCCGCGTTATCCGCTGATCTCCGAACTGAAACAGATTCTGCTGGATACCTACTACGGTCGTGATTTCACCGAAGGTGAAGTTGCAGCGAAGAAAGACGTCGTTGCCGCACCGAAAGCAGAGAAAAAAGCGAAAAAATCCGCTTAATTCGTTATCTGCTTTAGCATGACAATAACGGCCTCAATTGAGGCCGTTTTTTTGTTTTACCTGTTTACCTGATGCCTGAAGGCGCTATGCTGATCATCTGGCCTACGTGCTCACGGCACGCGCTTCGTCAGGAGGCCTGAATAATGACCTCCAAAGCGCTACAGGGCGTTTTATAAGCCGATCTTTACCTCAGGTATCATATGTGCCGATGACGCTCCTGAATCGCCGTCAGTGAGCCCTCCTCCAGCGCGTCCTTATAATGCTTACGGCAAACTGAAACGTAGCGTTCATTCCCGCCAATAACCACCTGTTCGCCTTCGTTATAAGGCCTGCCGTCCTGATCAAGTCGCAGAACCATACTGGCTTTACGACCGCAGAAACAGATAGTTTTTAATTCCACCAGCTTATCTGACCATGCCAGCAAGTATTGGCTGCCGACAAAGAGCTCCCCACGAAAGTCTGTTCGTAGCCCATAGCAGAGTACTGGAATATCTAATTTGTCGACAACCTCGGATAATTGATAAACCTGCTGGCGAGTCAAAAACTGGCTTTCGTCGACTAACACGCAATGTATTGTCTGCCGCGCGCTCTCGGCACGAATCTCTTCAAACAAGGATGTATTTTGGTTAAACAATTTTGCCGGCGACGACAAACCGATACGAGAGCTGACTTTGCCTGCGCCGAAACGATCGTCGATTTCCGCCGTATATACGACGGTACGCATCCCGCGTTCCTGATAATTGTATGAAGATTGCAGCAGTGCAGTCGACTTACCCGCATTCATTGCCGAATAGTAGAAATATAGCTGTGCCATTGGTCGCAGGACCTCACCTGAGTGAAATAAAGATTGGCGGGATTGTACCATAATTTACCGACGCGACGGCGCGGCTCGCGCTCCGGTGAGTATTAAGAATTGTACAAACATCGCTCACTATACCCAAAATAATTCGAGTTGCTTAAAGGCGGCAAGGGAGTGAGTCCCCAGGAGCATAGATAACTATGTGACTGGGGTGAGCGAGCGTAGCCAACACATAAGCAACTTGAAGTATGAAGGGTATATACACATTCCTTCACAAATTATGCCGTTAAAATTCATCAACAATGCTTATCATCACCCGCCAATATGAAAACCTTGTACTTATTGTTACCGTTACTCATACCCGGTGCAAAGTAATAGGGTTTTCTTGTAAGGAAATCTAATACAAGAGATTGATATCTCAGCAATGAGATCGTATTTCATCATGATAAAATGTGACCTGACTCCTAAATTTTTAGCGACAGACGGTGAGTATCCCCCCTGCCAATAAGCTCTTTTTTGTGCGGCGCCTCAAGGAAAATTTAAGTTGAGATAATTAAAACGTGTGCTTAATAAAGCGTAATTTTGAATTCCTTACATTCCTGGCTATTGCACAACTGAATTTATCGCTCTATTATTAGCTCAACAAACCACCCCAATATAAGTTTGAGATTACTACAATGAGCGAAGCACTTAAAATTCTGAACAACATCCGTACTCTTCGTGCGCAGGCAAGAGAATGTACTCTGGAAACGCTTGAAGAAATGCTGGAAAAATTAGAAGTTGTCGTTAATGAGCGTCGTGAAGAAGAAAGCGCTGCTGCTGCTGAAGTGGAAGAACGCACTCGTAAACTGCAACAGTATCGTGAAATGTTAATTGCCGACGGCATTGACCCGAATGAACTGCTGAATAGCATGGCTGCCGCTAAATCCGGCACCAAAGCTAAACGCGCAGCTCGTCCGGCTAAATATAGCTATGTTGACGAAAACGGTGAAACTAAAACCTGGACTGGCCAGGGTCGTACACCGGCTGTAATCAAAAAAGCAATGGAAGAACAAGGTAAGCAACTGGAAGATTTCCTGATCAAGGAATAATTTACTTCCTGGATGCTTAAAATCCCGCCGCTGGCGGGATTTTTTTTGCCTGAGTTCTCCGCTGACGACCCCGGGCATAAAAAAAGCGCCGGATTTACCAGCGCTTCTGTTAAAAAATTTATAACGTATCGTTACTTCTTAATACCCATTTCTTCTTCAAGCCAGGCTTTAAATTCAGCACCCAGCGAATTATGACGGATGCCATATTCAACGAATGCCTGCATATATCCTAACTTATTACCACAGTCATGGCTTTTACCCTTCATGTGGTAGGCTTCAACCGTTTCTTTTTCGATCAGCATATCGATAGCATCGGTCAACTGAATTTCATCCCCGGCACCCGGAGGGGTTTTCGCCAGCAACGCCCAGATATCCGCGCTCAACACATAACGCCCGACAATCGCAAGGTTAGACGGCGCGACATCCGCTTTTGGTTTTTCAACCACGCCAACCATCGGCACACTTTCGCCCGGCGCCAGCTCGACGCCTTTGCAATCTACCACGCCGTATGCAGTCACATCTTCTACCGGCTCAACCATAATCTGGCTATTGCCGGTTTCGTCGAAACGGCGGATCATTTCAGCCAGGTTATCCTGAGACAGGTCGGACTCATATTCGTCAAGAATAACGTCTGGCAGAATAACAGCGACAGGTTCGTTTCCGACAACGGGATGCGCGCACAATACGGCATGGCCCAGGCCTTTTGCCAGCCCTTGACGTACCTGCATAATAGTGACATGCGGAGGGCAAATAGACTGGACCTCTTCCAGAAGCTGACGCTTAACGCGTTTTTCCAGCATCGCTTCCAGCTCAAAACTGGTATCAAAGTGGTTTTCAATAGAGTTTTTAGACGAGTGCGTCACAAGCACGATTTCAGTAATGCCAGCAGCGATACATTCGTTCACGACGTACTGAATTAATGGCTTATCAACCAGCGGCAGCATCTCTTTCGGGATAGCTTTGGTCGCTGGCAGCATCCTGGTTCCCAATCCCGCGACCGGGATAACGGCTTTTTTGACTTTCGAATTAAGGGCAGCCATTTAAAATTCTCCTGGACTGTTCATGTATTGAACGTGTTCATTAATCTGTATCGTGTTCCAGTATATCAGTACCAGAACAAGCCTCAGGTCCAAAAAGGACTTATATTGGTATAATTAAGACAAATACTTATAAATCTGCCGCAGATAGTAACACTCGTCGGGAAAGGCAGGTAAAGCAATTTCCGCTCACTCTTCCGTTTGGTCATTCCGCAGACAACATCAATCGCAGACGCCCTCCTGCGCCCCATATTTGACACTGCCATGAGTCGCAACGCTGGCTTAATTGGTTAAGGTAGGCGTTACCCAATGTTCCTAGCGGCACGCCGCTGCTAATTTGAACCTGATGAGCGCCCGTATTTAAGGTGGCGTTCAATCCGGCGGAGACGAGAATCAAATTTTTGAGCTCACTGTGATAGTAGCCGACAAATAGCGGGAATTGCCCAGGTAAATTGGCTTGTCTGAGCAGATGATTTACCTGTTTTAATAGCGCGCCTAACTCCGGTAAACGGTGCTTTTGTTGGCCGAGCTGATCCTGCAATAAGCCGTTAAATAGCGCTCGCAGCAACAATGCGGCTAACACGCCGTTATCGCCCGCCCGGGTGACATCCAGGCAATAAAATGCCAGTTCGTTATCAGATAGCGGCGCAATATCCAGCACCAGTCCAGGCTGATCGGCGGAGACGAGCTGCCGGTAATTAATGCGGCAATGAGAAATCACCTGCTGTACCGGGGGCTGCAATTCCTGCAACAATTGCGCTGCGGCGGTCGGATTACTCACCATTGCATCCCAGTCACGAAACAGGCGTTCTTCTTCTTCAACCCGCGAGTTAAACATATTAGGGTATAAGCAAGCGAATACGGTTTCCCGCAAGCGGTTGAGATCTTTTACCGGCTTCAGCAAGACATCTTCAACCCCAAGGCGTAACGCTTTGGCGATATCCGCCATATTTTCTGTTGCGGAAATAACCAGAATAGGCGTCTGGTCTCCGCGATTACGTAAGTTTTCTACCAGTTTGAGACCGTTCATTCTCGGCATAGCGATATCACATATCATGAGATCAGGGGTAAAACGCCCCATCAACTCCAGGGCATCCACCCCGTCGCCTGCCAATGCCGTTGTCGCTCCCAAAGAGGAAAACCACGAATCCAGAAGCGAGCGAAATACAGGCTCGTCTTCAACAATAAGAATCTGTTTTCCGACCAATGGCTGCGTCATGTTCTCTCCCCTGACTGGCTTTAATCAATAGTGGCATGGTATTGCCGCTTGCGCCTGTCAGAATTTGCTTAAGTGATCGTAAAAGGTACATTAAACGTCGGTACGCACCAAGGGTATAAGTTCGTCCATCTTTTTCTCTACGGCTAACTGACCCGCCGCAATAGCGGCATGGGCGCGATGAAAATCCAGCGTAGAGATTTGCGGACAGAATGGTTGAATGAGAATATCAGGCGGATCGCCAGCCATACGGTTACGTTTAAGACGATTTTCCAACACCTGAATGGAGGTTGTCATGATTTCCATTGCCCCAGGCGAACTCACGCCACGGCGTGAAGTCAGGCTACTGAAACGTTCTTTTAAACGCTTATGCCAGGGCAGCGCATCATCGCTCTCTTCATTGATATTCCCGACATTTACAGAGAGCAAATCTTGCTGCATGAGGTGGGCATCATGTTGCAGATCTACCGCAATAACGATATCAGCCCCTAGCGCCCTGGTTAACGAAACAGGTACCGGATTAACGACTGCGCCATCTACCAGCCAGTAACCGTTATGTTCAACCGGAGACATCAGCCCTGGCATACTGCACGACGCGCGTACGGCAAGGTGTAGATCGCCTTCAGTAAACCATAGCTCTCGTCCCGTGCTAAGATTCGTCGCGACCGCGCCAAAACGTCTTGAACAGTGGTCAAAATCCGTGACGGGCATAATATCCCGATAGTGATTAAATACACGTTCGCCGCGAAGCAACCCTCCTCTGCCCCAGGATACATCCATCAGGCGTAAAACATCCCAGTAGCGGAATGAACATACCCACTGTTCAAGCGCCGATAATTTATTACAGGCATACGCGGCGCCGACCAGTGAACCTATTGAGCATCCCGCAACGATATCAATATCAATGCCTGTTTGCTTGAGGGCTTTGATGACCCCAATATGAGACCATCCTCTCGCTGCGCCAGATCCCAGCGCCAGCCCTATTTTCATTTTTCTCATCGTACTTAACGACTTCCCCTGGCTTCAAGACGTAGCAACATCGCCACTGCTCAGTTAACATAATGCCACCCTGGCGTTCAACGCCGTTTTTTATATTCAGGGAGATTATTGTGTCTCAGCCTTGTCCCTGTGGTAGCGCTGACGAGTATAGCCTATGTTGTGGTCGTATTGTGTCCGGAGAACGAGTAGCACCCGATCCGTCACATCTCATGCGCTCTCGTTACTGCGCTTTTGTGATGAAAGACGCAGATTACTTAATTAAGAGCTGGCATCCAACCTGCAATGCGGCCGCGTTTCGTGATGATATCATCGCCGGATTTGCCAATACCAGGTGGCTCGGCCTGACTATTTTTGAACATACCTGGTCAGAAGCAGAAAATACAGGGTATGTTAGTTTTATCGCGCGCTTTTCCGAACAAGGGAAAACCGGGGCGATTATCGAACGCTCTCGTTTTATCAAAGAAAACGGTCAGTGGTATTATATTGACGGTACCCGCCCGCAGTTGGGTCGAAATGATCCCTGCCCGTGCGGTTCAGGCAAAAAATTTAAAAAGTGCTGCGGCCAGTGATGCCTGACAGTATCGATACAACAAACACTCTCAACAGGATTTTTCCGGCAATGCAATCACTACAACGTAAAGTTCTGCGTACTATTTGTCCCGATCAAAAAGGCCTTATCGCGCGGATTACCAACATTTGCTATAAGCACGAGCTTAATATTGTGCAAAACAATGAATTTGTGGACCATCGCACCGGACGCTTTTTTATGCGGACCGAGCTGGAAGGCATCTTCAATGATTCCACTCTTCTGGCCGATCTGGACAGCGCCTTACCGGAAGGCTCTGTTCGTGAACTCAATCCCGCCGGACGCCGTCGGGTAGTGATTCTGGTTACCAAAGAGGCGCATTGTCTGGGCGACCTGCTGATGAAAGCCAACTATGGCGGGCTGGATGTTGAAATCGCTGCGGTCATTGGCAACCATGAAACGTTACGCTCGCTGGTTGAACGTTTTGAGATTCCTTTCGAACTGGTCAGCCATGAGGGATTAACGCGTGAAGAGCATGACACGAAGATGGCGGACGCCATTGATGCTCATCAACCGGACTATGTGGTGCTGGCCAAGTATATGCGTGTTTTGACGCCAGGTTTTGTGGCGCGCTTTCCGAACAAAATTATCAATATCCACCACTCATTCCTGCCGGCATTTATCGGCGCGCGCCCTTATCATCAGGCCTATGAGCGCGGCGTGAAAATCATCGGCGCTACCGCGCACTATGTGAATGATAATCTGGATGAAGGCCCAATCATTATGCAAGACGTGATTCACGTCGATCACACTTACACCGCAGAAGATATGATGCGTGCCGGGCGCGACGTTGAGAAAAACGTATTAAGCCGCGCGCTTTATCAGGTTCTGGCGCAGCGGGTCTTTGTTTACGGCAATCGGACGATTATTCTTTAATCGTCAGTAATATGAATTGATTAGCTTTAATCCGTTACGGATGAAAAGTACGCAAACAGTTCATTTCAGGCAAAGGAATGCTTTACAGCGGCGTGTCATTTGATATGATGCGCCCCGCTTCCTGAAAGGAAGCAGGCCAGTATTAAGCATTACCCCGTGGTGGGGTTCCCGAGCGATCATAAGGGAGCTGACTGCAAATCTGCCGTCATCGACTTCAAGGTTCGACTCGAGCAATAGTGAGAGAACGTTGCCGCAGGCAACGGCCCGAAGGGTGAGGAGCTTTAGCTCCGAATAATCCTTCCCGCTATAGAATGCAAGCAGCATAATGAATTTACCCCATGGTGGGGTTCCCGAGCGGCCAAAGGGAGCAGACTGTAAATCTGCCGTCATCGACTTCGAAGGTTCGAATCCTTCCCCCACCACCATTATTCACTACAGCGATGTAGTTAACTCGATGAGCAATGCAGAAGTTTGCACTTGTCGGGGAAGGGTGAGAACCTTCGATTAAGGTTCGACTCGAGCGAAAGCGAGAGAACGTTGCCAACGGCAACGGCCCGTAGGTTGAGGAGCGAAGCGACGAATAATCCTTCCCCCACCACCATCTTCAAGCTTTACCTACAATTTGAATTACCCCTGGTGGGGTTCCCGAGCGGCCAAAGGGAGCAGACTGTAAATCTGCCGTCATCGACTTCGAAGGTTCGAATCCTTCCCCCACCACCATCACTTCCGTCGCGTATCTTATCCCCGTTAAGCACAGTGCCTTATATCTCTCTGTACGGGAAGGATGAGAAGCTTCGACTAAGGTTCGATTCGAGCGAAAGCGAGAAAGCGTTGCCGCAGGCAACGACCCGAAGGGCGAAGCGCGCAGCGCTGAGTAATCCTTCCCCCACCACCATCACTCTCGTCGCGTATCTTATCCCCGTTAAGCACACTGTCTCATATCTCTCCGTACGGGGAAGGATGAGAAGCTTCGACTAAGGTTCGATTCGAGCGCAGCGAGAAAGCGTTGCCGTAGGCAACGACCCGAAGGGCGAAGCGCGCAGCGCTGAGTAATCCTTCCCCCGTCATCCGCTGCTGAACACATCTATTCCAAATCACGTCATTCACATCCGAAAACCGCTGCCTTCAGATCTTTTTCAACACCTACCCCCAATTTCCTCACTACAAATGCATAAAGGCTATTGCTATGAATTCACGCATTATCATTACTGGCGGGCCCAGCGCGGGTAAAACTACGCTGATTACGGCTCTGGAAAAAAGTGGTTTCCACTGTCAGCCCGAATCCGGGCGTGCTGTTATCAAACAACAAATGGACATAAACGGCGATGCGCTGCCGTGGCGTTCTCCGGCGCGATTTGCAGAAGCCATGCAGGCAATGGATATTAATGCCTGGTATCAGGCCGAACAGTCCGATCGTCCCCTCTTCTACGACCGTGCGCTGCCGGATATTGCAGGCTATCTCACGCTGGTGGGCGAACCAATACCCAACCGGTTACATCGTGCTATTAACCAATTTCGCTATGCCACTGACGTTATTATTCTCCCGCCATGGAAAGCGATATATAAGCAGGATAACGAACGAACACAATCGTGGGAGGAAGCGGTACGGACATATGAGGCAATGAGAGAAATATATCCACGTTATGGTTATCGGCTCCACTTGTTGATGCCTGCATCAATTCAGGAGCGCGTAAATCGGCTTCTGGGGCTTATTAACGTCATATTACCCAGCCGAAAATAAGGCACCGAGCGGTTCAACGTGTGCTTATCCCCGCTCACGCAGGGAAAAATGGGCAAGAAGTGCGAAAAAACGGGCAGGAAGTCAGCCTCCATGCCCGTGCTATTTTTTTCTGCTATATTGCTGAATACATCTCAGTATTACAGTGACTTAAGCTTGTCAATGCACAATCAGTGACGTGCACGTACAATCTGGTATTTGCGGGTCAGATACTCGACCGGCACGCTCCAGATATGCACCAGGCGCGAGAATGGGAATAACAGGAACAGCGTCATCCCCAGTACCAGGTGCATACGGAAGATAAAGGCTACACCGTCCAGATGTGCGGATGCGCCACCGTGGAAGGTCACAACTGACTGCGCCCACCCGACCAGCTTCATCATTTCACTCCCGTCCATATGCTGGGCGGAGAACGGAATGGTCAGCAGACCCAGCGCGCACTGAATCACCAGCAATGAGAGAATCAAAATATCTGCGGCGGTAGTAGTGGCGCGGACACGTGGGCTAAACAGGCGACGCTTGAGCAGTAAAATACCGCCAACCAGCGTCAGCACGCCGCAGGCGCCGCCGGCAATCATCGCCATCTTCTGTTTCACGTCGACCGGCAGAAAAGCTTCATACATCCAGTGCGGCGTTAACATGCCCAGGAAGTGACCGGCGAAAATACCCAGAATCCCAATGTGGAACAGGTTTGACGCCAGGTTCATTCCTTTGCGATCCAGCATCTGACTGGAAGCCGCCCGCCAGGTGTACTGGCCGTAGTCGTAACGTAACCAGCTACCGATCAGAAATACCGATCCGGCAATGTACGGGTAGATATCAAAGAAGAACATATTCAGGAAGTGCATTAGTGCTGTCCTCCGGTGGTGATATTCAGATATTGCGGCGCCACGGCACCGGCAAAACGACGCTGGTGAGCGGAGATCTCCGACTCGCCACACCCCTGATCGGCGAAGAATTTCACCTGTTCTTCTTCCCAGACCGCATCCAGAGCCTGTGGGGTATCATCACGTGCTTCATTCGCAATTTTTTCAGCCACTTTATCGCTGTCGATAACGGTATTCGCCAGTTTTAACAGCAGATCGAACAGCACCGCATAACGGTTGTCACGCTGTTGCAAACGTGCGCTTAGCAGCGCCAGAATCGGCGCGATATCCTGTAATCCCCCTAACGCTTCGCTTTTCGGCAATTGCGCAAGGTATTCCAGATACAGCGGCAGATGATCGGGAAGTTCGCGGCTGTCGAGCTGCAAACCGTGCTGTTCATACTGTGCCATCAGGTCAACCATCGCCTGACCGCGATCGCGGGATTCCCCGTGTACATGTTCAAACAGCAGCAGCGATGTGGCGCGACCACGGTCAAACAGTTCACTGTAGGCGGCCTGTACATCCAGCATGTCCTGCGCGGTTAAATCGCGCAGGAAAACGCCCAGAGCCTGGGCATCCTCTTTATCCAGGTTCTCAGATGACGCGAGTGCATCGAAAAGTTCCTGCTGATGCTGCCACAGGGCTGCATCCGGGTACTCGAGCAGACGCGAAACAATGACGAGTTCAATCATGCGTGCGGCTCCGTTTTGCTGGTCACATCAACAGCGTCGATGCGGCGGCTGTTGAACAGATTGAATTTGGTATCAGACCCGTGGCAACCATCGCCGAAGGTAAAGCCACAACCGCTTTTCTCCGGGAATGCGTCACGCGCCAGTTCACGATGGCTGCTCGGCACCACGAAACGATCTTCATAGTTGGCAATCGCCAGATAACGATACATTTCCTGCGCCTGGGCTTCGCTTAAACCCACCTCTTCCAGCGCGCGGGTATCCACTTTACCGTCTACGGTTTCCGCACGTTTGTAGTGACGCATCGCCAGCATGCGTTTCAGCGCCAACAGTACCGGCTGAGTGTCGCCAGCGGTCAACAGATTCGCCAGGTACTGAACCGGGATACGCAGACTGTCTACATCCGGCAGAATACCGTTGCTGCCCAGTTCACCCGCGTCGGCGGCAGACTGAATCGGCGACAGCGGCGGCACGTACCAGACCATCGGCAGCGTGCGGTATTCCGGATGCAGCGGCAGCGCCAGCTTCCAGTCCATCGCCATTTTGTACACTGGCGATTGCTGCGCCGCATCGATCACGCTCTGCGGCACGCCGTCCTTCAGCGCCTGTTCAATGACAGCCGGATCGCTCGGATCGAGGAACACGTCCAGTTGACGCTGGTACAGATCTTTTTCGTTTTCCGTACTGGCGGCGCTTTCAATGGCATCTGCGTCATACAGCAGTACGCCAAGATAACGGATACGGCCCACGCAGGTTTCGGAGCAAACGGTCGGCTGACCAGCTTCGATACGCGGGTAGCAGAAGATGCACTTCTCGGACTTGCCGCTCTTCCAGTTGAAGTAAATTTTCTTGTACGGGCAACCGGTGATACACATCCGCCAGCCGCGGCACTTGTCCTGGTCGATCAGCACGATGCCATCTTCTTCACGCTTGTAGATAGCCCCACTCGGGCAGGTCGCCACGCACGCCGGGTTGAGACAGTGCTCGCACAGGCGCGGCAGATACATCATGAAGGTGTTTTCGAACTGGCCGTACATCGCCTTCTGCATGTTTTCGAAGTTCTGGTCTTTGGCGCGTTTTTCGAACTCGCCGCCCAGAATCTCTTCCCAGTTTGGCCCGCTGGTAATTTTGTCCATCCGCTGGCCGGTAATCAGCGAGCGCGGACGGGCAATCGGCTGCGCTTTGCTGCCTTCCGGCGCGGTATGCAGGTTCTGGTAGTCGTAATCAAACGGCTCGTAGTAGTCGTCGATGCCCGGCAGATGCGGGTTAGCGAAGATTTTACCCAGCAGCAGCGCCCGGTTGCCTATGCGCGGCTGTAGTTTGCCGTTGATTTTGCGGATCCAGCCGCCTTTCCATTTTTCCTGATTTTCCCAGTCATTCGGAAAACCAACGCCAGGCTTACTTTCTACGTTGTTGAACCACGCGTATTCCATACCTTCGCGACTGGTCCAGACGTTTTTACAGGTGACTGAACAGGTATGACAGCCGATGCACTTATCGAGATTCAGCACCATGCCGACTTGTGAACGAATTTTCATTTTACGCTCTCCTGTACCTGGTCATTGCCTTCGCCATCCAACCAGTTAATGTTCTTCATCTTACGTACCACCACAAACTCATCGCGGTTGGAGCCGACGGTACCGTAGTAGTTAAAGCCGTAGGCTAACTGCGCATAGCCGCCGATCATATGGGTCGGTTTCGGCGTAATGCGCGTCACCGAGTTATGAATACCGCCGCGCTGCTGGGTAATTTCCGACCCCGGCAGGTTTACGATACGTTCCTGCGCGTGGTACATCATGGTCATGCCCGCCGGTACACGCTGGCTGACCACTGCGCGTGCGGTCAATGCGCCGTTACTGTTGAAGACTTCGATCCAGTCGTTATCTTCAATGCCCAGATCTTTGGCGTCGGTTTCGCTCATCCATACAATCGGGCCGCCACGCGACAAGGTCAGCATCAACAGGTTATCGCTGTAGGTCGAGTGGATACCCCATTTCTGGTGCGGCGTCAGGAAGTTGAGCGCCTTCTCCGGATTACCGTTGGATTTACGCCCCATCACCGCTTTCACCGAGCGGGTGTCGATCGGTGGACGATACACCAGCAAACTTTCGCCGAAGTCGCGCATCCACTGGTGATCCTGATACAACTGTTGGCGGCCAGACAGCGTACGCCATGGAATCAACTCGTGAACGTTGGTATAACCGGCGTTATAAGAAACGTGCTCATCTTCCAGACCAGACCAGGTCGGGCTGGATATAATTTTGCGCGGCTGGGCCTGAATATCGCGGAAGCGGATTTTCTCTTCTTCTTTATTGGTTGCCAGATGCGTATGGTCGCGACCGGTAAACTCGCTCAGCGCCGCCCAGGCTTTCACCGCCACCTGACCGTTGGTTTCCGGCGCTAACGTCAGGATCATCTCTGCCGCGTCAATCGCCGTGTTGAGCATCGGCTGGCCTTTCGCCGGACCGTCCGCTTTGGTGTAATTGAGCTTACGCAGCAAGTCCATTTCGCTCTGCGTGTTCCAGGCAATCCCTTTCCCGCCGTTGCCGATTTTCTCCATCAGCGGGCCGATAGAGGTAAAGCGTTCGTAAGTCGCTGGGTAATCGCGCTCGACGGTCATGATGTGCGGCGCGGTTTTCCCTGGAATCAGGTCGCATTCACCTTTTTTCCAGTCTTTCACGTCCAGCGGCTGCGCCAGTTCAGCGGCAGAATCGTGCTGGATCGGCAGCGTCACGACGTCAGTCTCTTTACCCAGGTGGCCTACACAGACTTCGGAGAATTTCTTCGCAATGCCTTTGTAGATTTCCCAGTCGCTTTTCGATTCCCAGGCCGGATCTACGGCGGCAGACAGCGGATGAATAAACGGATGCATATCCGAGGTATTCATATCGTCTTTTTCATACCAGGTGGCGGTCGGCAGTACGATATCGGAGTACAGGCAGGTGCTCGACAGGCGGAAGTCCAGCGTCACCACCAGATCCAGTTTGCCGTCCAGGCCATTGTCACGCCACTCCACTTCTTCCGGCTTCACACCGCCCTGTTTACCCAGATCCAGCCCCTGAATACCATGCTCAGTACCCAGCAGATATTTCAGCATGTACTCATGGCCCTTACCGGAAGACCCAAGCAGGTTAGAACGCCAGATGAACAGGTTACGCGGGTGGTTTTTACCGTTTTCCGGCTGCTCGGCGGCAAAGCGAATCGAACCCTCTTTCAGGGATTTGACGGTATAATCTACCGGCGTCATACCGGCTTTTTCCGCTTCACGCGCAATATACAGCGGGTTGGTGCCTAACTGCGGTGCCGACGGCAACCAGCCCATACGCTCGGCGCGCACATTGAAGTCAATCAGATGACCGCTATAGCGGGATTTGTCCGCCATCGGCGACAGTAACTCCTCGGCGGTCACCGTCTCGTAGCGCCACTGGCTGGAGTGGTTATAGAAGTAAGAGGTGCTGTTCATGTGACGCGCCGGACGCTGCCAGTCAAGGGCAAACGCCAGCGGCTGCCAGCCGGTCTGCGGACGCAGTTTTTCCTGGCCGACGTAGTGCGCCCAGCCGCCACCACTCTGACCAACGCAACCACAGAACACCAACATATTGATCAGCCCGCGATAGTTCATATCGAGGTGATACCAGTGGTTCAGACCGGCGCCAACGATAATCATTGAACGCCCGTGCGTTTTGTCCGCGTTATCGGCGAACTCCCGTGCGATACGGATGATCTGCGCCCGCGGCACGCCAGTGATCTGCTCGGCCCATGCTGGCGTATACGCTTTGGTATCGTCATAACTGGCAGCACAATTTTCATCGTTCAGGCCGCGTTCCAGACCATAGTTCGCCATAGTCAGGTCATACACGGTGGTGACTAACGCTGAAGAACCATCGGCCAGTTGCAGACGTTTAACCGGCAATTTATGCAGCAGGACGTTATCCAGCGCCACATGATTAAAGTACTCTGAACCTTCGCCGCCGAAATACGGGAAGCCCACGTCAGCAATCTCATCCTGGCTGCCCAGCAAGCTGAGCTGCAATTCAGTTTCTGCACCGGTAGTCCCGTCGCGCTGTTCGAGGTTCCATTTGCCTTTTTCGCCCCAGCGGAAACCAATTGAACCGTTTGGCGCCACCATTTCACCGTTGCTGTTAATGGCGACGGTTTTCCATTCCGGGTTATTTTCCTGCCCCAGCGAATCAACGAGATCGGCAGCGCGCAGCATACGACCTGCGGCATAATAACCATCACGCTCTTCAAGCATCACCAGCATTGGCATGTCGGTATAGCGACGGACATAATCGGTGAAGTACTGGCGCGGGTTGTCGAGGTGGAACTCGCGCAGCATGACGTGGCCCATCGCCAGCGCCATCGCCGCATCGGTCCCCTGCTTCGGCGCCAGCCACAGATCGCACAGTTTGGCGATTTCAGCATAGTCCGGCGTCACCGCGACGGTTTTAGTGCCTTTGTAACGTACTTCGGTAAAGAAGTGGGCATCCGGCGTACGGGTTTGCGGCACGTTAGAGCCCCAGGCGATAATATAGCTGGAGTTGTACCAGTCAGCGGATTCCGGCACGTCGGTCTGCTCGCCCCAGGTCTGCGGGGAGGCTGGCGGCAGGTCGCAGTACCAGTCGTAAAAGCTCAGGCAGGTACCGCCAATCAGCGAAAGATAACGTGCGCCGGAAGCGTAGGAAACCATCGACATCGCCGGAATGGGTGAGAAGCCCGCGACGCGGTCAGGGCCATAGGTTTTCACGGTGTACACGTTGGAGGCGGCGATCAGCTCGTTCACTTCCTGCCATGAGGAGCGAACAAAGCCGCCACGACCACGCGCCTGTTTGAAGCTTTTGGCTTTATCGGCATCTTCAATGATGGAGGCCCATGCCTCTACCGGATCGCGATGCAGTTTTTTCGCCTCGCGCCACATCTTCATCAGACGTTTGCGCATCAGCGGATATTTCAGTCGGTTAGCGCTGTAGAGATACCAGGAGTAACTTGCCCCGCGCGGGCAGCCGCGAGGTTCATGGTTTGGCATATCAGGACGGGTGCGCGGGTAATCGGTTTGCTGTGTTTCCCAGGTCACCAGACCATTTTTGACATAAATTTTCCAGCTACAAGAACCGGTGCAGTTCACCCCATGGGTTGAGCGCACAATTTTGTCATGCTGCCAACGTTGGCGGTATCCGTCCTCCCAGTCCCGGTTTGTTTCGAGAAGCTGGCCGTGCCCATCGGCAAAGGTTTCGCCCTTCTGCTTGAAGTAGCGAAACCGGTCCAGGAATTTACTCATCGGGTTTCTCCTGTGTGGAACCTTACGGCTCTCTGATAAATCGACATTGCTTAACTAAGGGCGAAGGTAACGCGCTGAATGGGCGTGAGAATTGATAACGATCAAGGCGGACAGGGATGCAAATGGCGCGCAAACCTTCTACATACTCCTTTTGGAGGAGGAATTTTATTTATATATCTTATTGATTTAAATGTATAAAATTAAATTTACGCACGACGTAAATGTTAAATTTTCAACAAGTGGGTATTAAGGGGTATCCCCGTGGATGACCGATAAAAATGTGCGTGGTCAGCCCTGTCGCGCCTCTCTTCTTGACTATAAGTATGTTGTAACTAAATGCGGGTAAAAAAAAGCGCGGTCTAACGCCGCGCAAAGGATAATCAAAAGTTACTTTTTATTTTTAGAATGACGTCCATATACCGCCCAGGTAATAACGACGCAGGCGATATAGAAAATAAGAAAGACTTTCATCGCGCCGACTGGCGAACCGGTTAATGCTAAAGATGAACCAAACGCTTTCGGAATAAAAAAGCCGCCAATCGCGCCAATCGCGGAAATAAAGCCCAGCGCCGCCGCCGTATCGGTCGCCGCTTCACGCATGGCTCTTTCGTCCGACCCGCCTTCCGCTTTTACCCGGTCCATCGTCAGTTTACGGAAGATAACGGAGATCATCTGGAAGGTAGAACCACTCCCCAGCCCCGCCGTCAGGAATAGCGCCAGAAATACCCCGTAGAATGCGACAAAGCTACCACCAACGCCGCCAGTAGGTAATGTCAGGAACAGCAGACCGCTGAAAATCGCCATCAGGACAAAGTTGATAAGCGTGACGCGAGTCCCCCCCAGACGGTCAGAAATTGCGCCGCCTGCCGAACGCGCCAGCGCGCCGATAAACGGACCGAAAAACGCATAATGCAGGATCTGCACATCCGGGAATTGCGTTTTAGACAGCATAGCGAACCCCGCGGAGAAACCGATAAACGATCCGAAGGTCGCCAGATACAGCAGACTCATGATCCACAGATGACCACGTTTGAGCACCGGCAGTTGCTCTTTTAGCGAGGCCTTAGACGTCGCCAGTTCGTTCATGCCGAACCACGCCGCCAGCGTAAAAATGGCCAGGAAAGGCACCCAAATCCAGGCCGCGTTCGCCAGATAGAGCTGAGAACCGTCCGGCTGCTCTACACCGTGGCTGCCAAAGGCGGCAAAGATAGAGAGCGAAACCACCAGCGGCGCAACCAGCTGCATCACGCTCACGCCCATATTGCCCAGACCGCCGTTCAGACCCAGCGCGCCGCCCTGCTTTTGTTTAGGAAAGAAAAAGCTGATGTTCGCCATACTGGAGGCAAAGTTCGCGCCGGCAAAACCACACAGCAAGGAAATAATAATGAAAGTGCTAAATGGCGTACTGGTATCCTGAACGGCAAAGCCTAACCATACGCAAGGCACGATGAGGATACCGGTACTGAACGCTGTCCAGCGACGTCCGCCAAATAGCGGCACCATAAAGGAGTAAGGCACCCGTAGCAGCGCGCCGGAAACAGATGGCAGCGCAGTCAACATAAAGAGCTGATCGGTCGTAAAATTAAATCCCACTTTCGGCAGGTTCACCGCCACTGCGCTGAATAGCATCCAGACGCAAAACGCCAGCAGTAAACACGGCACAGAAATCCACAGATTACGGCTAGCGACACGATGGCCGCGCTGCTGCCAGAATGCCGGATCTTCCGGACGCCATTCCGTGATAACAGCGCCAGTTGCCCTTTCCGGGGCGGATGAGTGACTCATAGACACCTCTGATTCTTGATTTGATGTCTGCCACATTAGGGTTTACTGCCGAAGGTAAGTTGATATAAATCAAAGGAAAAGTCGTCATCACCGGCGACTAAAAATAGTTATTACCCTTAATGAGTAGGCTATTTTGGTAAAAAAGCTGTGGTTTTTCACCATGCTGTGTCTGCCTACTCCTTCCCGTCGCAGATACCTCTCTACGGCGGCAATTAAGGAGTAACTCGTTATAGGTATGGGTATACTCCGCTGTATCGTTGAGAATAGCGGCACAGCCGATTGACGCCCCTTTTTTGCTACGTTTTTTCGGCGACATTACCCCGAAGAAAGAAGGTAACATGTTTAAACGGTGTTTCTCTCCTCTTACGCTGGTTAACCAACTGGCGCTGATTGTCATGCTCTCTACCGCTATCGGCGTGGCGGGGATGGCGGTTTCCGGCTGGCTTGTTCAGGGCGTACAGGGTAGCGCTCATGCGATTAATAAAGCGGGCTCATTGCGTATGCAAAGCTATCGACTACTGGCCGCTGTCCCGCTGGATGCTAAAGATCAAAAGCTGCTGGATGAGATGGAGCAAACGGCATTCAGCCCGGAACTGACCCGCGCCGCTGAGCGAGACGGGCAGCAGAAGCAGCTTAAAGCGTTGCAGGATTACTGGCATAACGAACTCTCGCCAGGGCTACAGCACGCGCAAAACGCGCACGCGGTCGCAGAAGATGTCACGCGCTTTGTAGCGGGCCTGGATCGCTTGGTGACGTCGTTCGACCATACTACTGAATTGCGTATCGAACGCGTGGTATTAGTTCACCGGGTAATGGCGATCTTTATGGCGCTATTGCTGGTATTTACGATTATCTGGCTACGTGTTCGCCTTTTGCAGCCCTGGAAACAGTTATTATCAATGGCGCGCGCCGTCAGTCAGCGCGACTTTACCCAACGTGCCAATATCAGTGGACGCAATGAGATGGCCGCGTTGGGTTCTGCGCTCAATAATATGTCTGAAGAACTGGCCGAAAGTTATGCGGTACTGGAACAGCGCGTACAGGAAAAAACAGCCGGTCTGGAACATAAAAACCAGATTCTCTCGTTTTTGTGGCAAGCCAACCGCCGACTGCATTCACCGGCTCCGCTATGTGAACGTCTTTCACCGGTACTGAATGGCCTGCAAAATTTAACCCAGTTGCATGATATTGAGCTGCGAGTCTATGACCTGGAAGATGAAGATAATCACCAGGAATTTACCTGTCAGTCGGACATCAGTTGCGATGATAAAGGCTGCCACCTTTGCCCACGTAGCGCCCTGCCGATGATTAACGGCGGCACCACCTTAAAATGGCGGCTCACCGACTCTCACACCCAATACGGTATTTTGCTGGCGACGCTGCCCTATGGACGCCATCTCAGCCACGATCAGCAACAGTTGGTGGACACGCTGGTTGAACAGCTTACCGCGACTCTGGCGCTCGACAGGCATCAGGAGCGCCAGCAGCAGTTGATTGTCATGGAAGAGCGTGCCACCATTGCCCGCGAACTGCATGATTCTATTGCCCAGTCGCTCTCTTGTATGAAGATGCAGGTGAGCTGCCTGCAAATGCAGGGCGACGTGTTACCGGAAAGCAGCCGTGAGTTACTCAGCCAAATTCGCAATGAGCTAAACTGCTCATGGGCGCAACTGCGCGAACTGTTAACCACTTTCCGGTTACAGTTGACGGAACCCGGGCTACGTCCGGCGCTGGAGGCAAGCTGCCAGGAGTTCAGCGCCCGGTTTGGCTTTACGGTAAAACTGGATTATCAGCTTCCCCCCCGCCTGGTGCCTTCACACCAGGCGATACACCTGTTGCAAATTGCCAGGGAAGCCCTCAGCAACGCCCTTAAACACTCTCATGCCGACGATGTGGTGGTGACAGTGACGCAATGTGGCAAACAGGTCAAACTAAAAGTGCAGGATAATGGCTGCGGCGTCCCGGAAAACGCCGAACGCAGTAATCACTACGGCATGATCATCATGCGCGATCGGGCGCAAAGTTTGCGCGGCGATTGCCAGGTACGCCGACGCGAGACTGGCGGAACAGAGGTCACTGTTACTTTTATTCCAGAAACAAACTTCACAGAAACCCAGGGAGATACCCATGAATAATCAGGAACCGGCAACCATCCTGTTAATCGACGACCATCCGATGCTACGCACGGGTGTAAAGCAGCTTGTGAGTATGGCGCCCGATATCAGCGTGGTCGGAGAAGCCAGCAACGGTGAGCAGGGTATTGACCTGGCGGAATCGCTCGATCCCGATTTGATCCTCCTTGATTTGAATATGCCGGGAATGAATGGTCTCGAAACGCTGGATAAATTACGCGAAAAAGCGCTGTCAGGACGTATTGTCGTTTTCAGCGTATCCAACCATGAAGAAGATGTCGTCACGGCGCTAAAGCGCGGCGCGGACGGTTATCTGTTAAAAGACATGGAGCCGGAGGACTTGCTCAAAGCGTTACAACAGGCCGCCGCCGGCGAAATGGTATTAAGTGAAGCGTTAACGCCGGTACTGGCGGCCAGCCTGCGGGCCAACCGCGCCACCACCGATCGCGATGTAACGCAACTCACCCCGCGTGAGCGCGATATTCTGAAGCTCATCGCGCAGGGGTTACCGAATAAGATGATTGCCCGGCGTCTGGATATCACCGAAAGTACGGTCAAAGTGCACGTGAAACATATGCTCAAGAAAATGAAGCTGAAATCGCGCGTGGAGGCCGCCGTCTGGGTACATCAGGAACGCATCTTTTAATTATTGCTCCTGGAACGGTTGCCAATGCGGATTATCGTCCGGCATCGTGATAAACGGTTCAGTCAGCGCGAGCGTGATCTCATTGGAAGAGACACGCTGACCTTTTTCATCTTCAACCACCACCGATAAACGCCAGCGATTTGCCGCGCCTTCGCGGTGATCCCAGGCCGGCATAATGATTGTCCAGCCCTCGGTACTGCGGGTGTCCGTTCCTGCCGTCAAACTTAATGCCTGTGTATCGCCCTGCCAGCTCAAATGACGAATACCGTGCACGCTGCGCACCTGCAATTTTAACGCAACCGTCTCACCAGGCGTAAGATCCCAGGGCGGCGTCGCCAGAAAAACCGTTAGCGTTTTACGCTGCCGATACTCCATTGTCGGCAGCGAGTTACGTTGCGGCGTATCATAGCGGCTACCGCGTAATGACTGGCTTTGCGCCACTTCACTGGCGGCAAGCTGCTTTTTGAGCGACATGCCGAAGCGGTAGTTAAGCGTCAGTCCCAGGTTATTCTGACTGACCCCGCTCTCGCCCTGTTTGTGCTGGGCGGTCACGGTAAGCAAAGGTACTGGCGTATAGTTGAGACCCAGTTTTAACGCGACAGGATTGTGATACCCCGTTCCGGAGTCAAACAGATCCACGCTATCGCCAAAGTACTGCTCCAGACTAACGCTGGTATTGATATGCTGGTAAAACGGCAGCCGCATTTGCGCGTTGATATCATATCCGCGCGCCATTCGCTGTTCTAAGGTCGCCGTATGCGTCTGCCAGTCGGCAAAAGGCTGATAATAGTTGGCGGATAAACGCAAATATTCTCCCCACGCCTCCGCGCCAAAGCCGGCGCGCTGCAGATTTTCATCCAGCAGATTATCGTAAAAGGTATTATAGCCAAGAAGCCAGCCATCCTGCGCCCAGCGCTGTCCTACGCCAATGTTGCTTACCAGTCCGTCAGTCTGTTGCGTAAGACCAAGCTGGCTCCAGGTCAGATAGCGCTGTTTATCCTGTAAAGGGATAAACCAGCTTCCGCGACTGCCGTTAAAATGACCTTCGTTATCGACGTTAATATCCACGCTGGCGCTGCCCCAGGCTGATAGCCAGCTTTCAAGCTGCTGGTTAACCTGCTCGCTGACCACATCGCGTACCTGTCCGAAAGCGAATTGCCGCGCCTGTTCACCGGTATCCAGATCGTTATTTTTCATGCTGGCTTCGCCAAACGCTTTGGCCATCTCGGCAAAATGCTTTTCCCCTTCGTGGGATTCCGGCATCATGCCTAAATCCGGCAGACGGTTTTGCGTGAAAGGGTCTTGCGCCTGCGCACAGATCGTACCGCTGGCAGTCAGCAAGAGAAGCGAGAGTGAGAATGAACGAAAAACAATACGGCTCAACGTGTCGGCAACTTCTACAACAAAAGATAAGAGGAATGGCATCAGAGTAAACCATAACGTGTCCGGACAGGTTTTGCAGCCTTTTCTCGTGCTTCCAGGAATATCCTTATTTTTTCTGCAGAGCGTCCCGGGATTTTCTCCACGCATTTGGCGGCACCCGGTTCCCGAGGTAACATAACGCCATTACCGACAAAATTTCTCAAGGAGAAGGGTTATCCATGCAAAATATCGTCATTATCGCTAACGGTGCCGCCTACGGCAGCGAATCATTATTTAATAGCCTGCGTCTGGCCATTGCGCTGCGCGAGCAGGAAAGCCATCTCGATTTACGCCTGTTTTTGATGTCAGATGCCGTAACCGCAGGGTTACGCGGTCAAAAACCAGCCGAAGGCTACAATATTCAGCAAATGCTGGAAATTCTGACCGCGCAAAACGTACCGGTAAAATTATGCAAAACCTGTGCGGACGGACGTGGTATCACTCCCCTGCCGCTAATTGACGGTGTGGAAATCGGAACGCTGGTCGAGCTGGCGCAATGGACGCTGGCGGCGGACAAAGTGCTGACATTTTGAATCTGTACGCGGGAAAAGCTCCCGCGTCAGGATAGACTTCCGGCAAGAAAATCAGGCTAACACGTGAGTAATACCGCGTTTATTTTTTCTTATGCCATTTATCATCCTCGCCTTTTTCATAATCGTTTTTAACCGCCGCCCAGGCGACTTTGTGTGCGGTTTCCTCGCGACTGGCGTCATCACGACGATCGGCTTTATCTTTATATTGCTCCCAGGCGCTATTAAACGCTTCTTTGTAAATGTCCTGGGCATGGGCTGGAAGAACATTCCGCACATTATCGGGTAAATCACTTTTGGCTTTATACGGCATCAGCGCCTCCGTCTTCAGGGAAAACATTAAGTGTGGTAAACAATGCATTATTACGCCAGTCGAGGAGGATTTTTGCTTTTTACGGAAATTAACTTTTTGTTATTTAAACACTGTTAAAACAAGATGGTTGTTTTACTGACCTTGAAAGAAAAAAATCGTCTACGCCGTAAAACTACGTAAAAAACCACTAAAAAAATACAAATTTCTGCTATTTTTACCTTCTTTACTCTTTCCAAAATATTAACACCTGCACAAGGGAGACCCTCATGACACATGCCTGTGAGGCGGTGAAAACCCGCCATAAGGAGACTTCGCTTATTTTCCCGGTTCTTGCGCTGGTAGTGCTGTTCCTTTGGGGAAGCAGCCAGTCACTACCAGTGGTTATTGGCATCAATATCCTTGCACTTATTGGTATTTTAAGCAGCGCATTTAGCGTGGTCCGTCATGCCGATGTATTAGCGCACCGACTCGGCGAACCCTACGGATCGCTTATTTTAAGCCTGTCCGTCGTTATTCTTGAAGTGAGTTTAATTTCAGCGCTGATGGCCACCGGCGATGCTGCGCCAACGCTTATGCGTGATACGCTCTACTCTATTATTATGATTGTCACCGGGGGACTGGTCGGTTTCTCGTTGTTGTTGGGCGGGCGTAAATTCGCAACGCAATATATGAATTTATTCGGGATTAAGCAGTATCTTATCGCGCTGTTTCCGCTGGCGATTATTGTGCTGGTTTTTCCCATGGCATTGCCGCAAGCCAATTTCTCTACCGGTCAGGCATTATTGGTCGCGTTAATTTCTGCCGCGATGTACGGCGTATTTTTGTTGATTCAAACCAAAACGCACCAGAGCTTATTTATCTATGAACATGAAGATGAAGGCGATGATGACAATCCACACCACGGTAAACCCTCCGCGCACAGTAGCGGCTGGCATACGGTCTGGTTACTCATTCATTTAATTGCGGTCATTGCCGTTACCAAAATGAATGCCAGCCCGCTGGAGGCGTTGCTGACCAGCATGAACGCCCCGGTCGCCTTTACCGGTTTCCTGGTCGCGCTGTTAATTCTCTCGCCGGAAGGACTGGGCGCGCTGAAGGCGGTACTGAATAATCAGGTTCAACGGGCAATGAATCTGTTCTTCGGATCGGTGTTGGCGACGATTTCATTAACCGTGCCGGTCGTCACGCTCATCGCCTGGGCGACAGGTAATGATCTGGTGTTTGGTTTAGGCGCGCCGGAAATGGTAGTGATGGTAGCCTCGTTAGTGCTGTGCCATATTTCGTTCTCTACCGGACGCACCAACGTGCTAAACGGCGCGGCGCATCTGGCTTTATTTGCCGCCTATCTGATGACGATTTTTGCCTGATATAAAAAAGCCGGATAGTATCTTATCCGGCCTACACAAGCTAAAAACCGCAATCAGTTCTCGGTATCCAGCTCGTCGAAGCTTTTCACCAAATCATCAATCGCTTTTATCTGGGTCAGGAACTGCTCCAGTTTCGCCAGCGGCAGCGCGGAAGGACCGTCGCACTTCGCGTTAGCCGGGTCCGGATGCGACTCCAGGAACAGGCCCGCCAGACCGACAGCCATACCGGCGCGCGCCAGCTCGGTCACCTGACCACGACGACCGCCAGAGGCGGCGCCAAATGGGTCGCGGCATTGCAGCGCATGGGTAACGTCGAAAATCACCGGCGAGTTGCCGGAGACCTTTTTCATCACGCTAAAGCCCAGCATATCCACCACCAGGTTGTCATAACCGAAGTTCGCGCCGCGGTCGCACAGAATCACCTTATCGTTACCGCCCTCATGGAACTTATCCACGATATTGCCCATCTGACCCGGGCTTACGAACTGCGGCTTTTTCACGTTAATCACAGCGCCGGTTTTCGCCATCGCTTCCACCAGGTCGGTCTGGCGCGCCAGAAACGCCGGGAGCTGAATCACGTCAACCACATCAGCAACAGGCTGCGCCTGGCTGGCTTCATGGACGTCAGTGATCACTTTTACGCCAAATGTCTGTTTGAGCTCCTGGAAGATTTTCATCCCTTCTTCCAGACCCGGCCCACGGTAAGAGTGAATAGAGGAACGGTTGGCTTTATCAAAAGAGGCCTTGAACACGTAAGGAATACCCAGCTTCTGGGTAACGGTTACGTAGTGCTCACAAATGCGCATTGCCAGATCGCGTGACTCCAACACGTTCATACCGCCAAACAGCACAAACGGCAGGTCATTTGCCACCTTAATGTCGCCAATGTTAACCACTTTTTGTTTCATAGGATCGCCTTACACTTATAGGTAAAATGTCGGTTAATTAATGTAGAACAATTTGCTTGTGCGCAATGGTGTTGATCTGCGCACGAATCATTTCGCTGATCGGGTCTTCCGGACACTGTTCAACGAAGTAGCTTAAATCAGTCAGCGCAACGTGTTCACACTCAAGCTGCGCGTAGATCAACCCGCGGTCACGGATTTCGTAAGGATCTTCCGGGTTAAATTGCAACAATGCTTCGCTAACGCGCAGCGCCAGCTCCATTTGCCGTTCCTCCATCAGCGAGGATTTCAGCGTATCCAGTAGCTTACGAATCACTTCGGCGTTATCCGCCTCGTCCAAATCTTCGTTAAACAACTCGGCGACCGGACTAATATTGCCTTTTAACCAGACTTCCAGAGTATGTTCATCAAGCGTTTCACCGTTGAATGGGTTAATCAGCCACATTTCCCCTTCCAGCGATTCAATACGCAAAATCAACTGCGTTGGGAAGATAACGGGCACCAACGGCAAATCAAGACGGTTTGCTATCCATAATAAAATAGCGCCCAACGATACCGCGCTCCCCTGGCGTTTTTTCAGGACTTTATCGAGCCATAAAGCATCAGAAAGACGGTAGACGCCGCGGGAATCCGTGAACCCCCACTCGCCGTAAAAAAGTGCCAGCAATTTTTCCAGTTGCTCATCCTGAGACAGGAGCTGGCTAATTTCTTCCTGCGCCAGACTGACCAGACGTTCCAGTTCGTCGTAGACAAACTGCGTGGGAAAATCCAGGCGAATCATCTCTGATGCCAGGATCATGCCATCACACAGCGGCGCATTGTTAAATTCGAAATCAGCTAACGACCTCATGACTTACCCCAGTAACGGTATTTTTGTGGTGGCGAGTTTAATGATGATGTACAGCACCACCAGCGCCAGCGGGAAAGCGATAAAACGCGCCTGCTGGCTGCGCGCCTGACGATAATCAAGCGCAATAAAACCCAAAACGATGTAGATGATAACGCCAAACAGTTTTTCAGTCAGCCATGAGCCCGACTCCGTGAATGGCAGGATGTGCGTTTTAACGATTAACCCAATACCGCTAAGCAGTAACAGGGTATCTATGACGGGAGGCACGATTCGTGTCCAGCGCGCGGCGGCCAACGCATGGCCGCAATAGCGCCACCAGTAACGAGCGACAAACAAACTGACGGAGAGCGCAACACAGATAAGATGAAGCGTGAGCAACATTGCAATTGTCATGGCGTAAAACGTCCGCAGGTCACGCGTTCATTACCACCATAATCACGACACGTTTCTACATCCGAGTAACCAGACCGCCTGAAAACCGCTCTTACCGCTTCGCCTTGCTGCCAACCGTGTTCCAACAGCAGGAAGCCGCCGGGCGTTAACATCAGGCGGGCGTTATCGATAATATGCGTAAGATCCGCCATACCGTTTTCGTCCGCCACCAACGCCGAGCGCGGTTCAAAGCGTACATCACCTTCGCTAAGGTGCGGGTCCTGCGCATCAATGTAGGGCGGATTGCTGACAATCATGTCGAACTGCTGCCCCGATAGCGCGCTGAACCAACAACTTTGCAGTATACGCACATTCCGGATAGCCAAATGTTCCGCGTTGCGTATCGCCAGCGCAACCGCATCAGGCATACGATCGACCGCAGTCACCTCGCAATCCGGTCGCTCGCAGGCCAGCGCCAGCGCAATCGCGCCGGTTCCGGTGCCTAAATCCAGAATACGACAGGTTTTGACCGGCAATCGCGCCAACGCCTGTTCAACCAGACATTCGGTATCCGGGCGCGGGATTAGCGTGGCGGGAGAAACGAAGAGCGGCAGCGACCAAAATTCGCGTAAGCCCGTCAGGTACGCAATGGGTTCGCCCTGTCTACGCCGCTGCAGCAGCTCCGCGAGCTGTTGTTGCTGGACGTCGGTAAGCGGCGTTTCGCCAAAGGCCATAATATACGTCCGCCCCTTGCCCGTAACGTACTCAAGCAGGATCTCGGCGTCGCGCCGGGGGCTGCCGCTGTCCCGGAGCTGGTTTACCGCCTCATGCAGCCAGTGCTGAAAATCCATTATTCCTGCTCGGACAATGCGGCTAACAGGTCAGCCTGATGTTCCTGAACAATCGGCTCAATCAGCATATCCAGCTTACCTTCCATCGTTTCATCAAGGCGATATAACGTCAGATTAATACGATGATCGGTCACGCGCCCCTGGGGGAAATTATAGGTCCGGTTACGATCGCTGCGATCGCCGCTGCCAAGCAGGTTGCGGCGCGTTGACGCCTCGGCCTGCTGGCGTTTTGCCGTTTCGGCGGCGTGAATACGCGCCCCGAGCACCGAGAGCGCTTTCGCTTTGTTTTTATGCTGCGAACGCTCGTCCTGGCATTCCACCACGATGCCGGTCGGCAAGTGGGTAATACGGATAGCGGAGTCGGTGGTGTTAACGTGCTGACCGCCCGCGCCGGAAGAACGAAACGTATCAATGCGCAGATCCGCCGGGTTAATATCCGGCAGCTCGGCTTCCGGCAGCTCCGGCATCACGGCGACGGTACAGGCGGAGGTATGGATACGCCCCTGCGACTCGGTCGCCGGAACACGCTGTACGCGGTGTCCGCCGGACTCAAATTTCAGTCGGCCATACACGCCGTCGCCGCTGATTTTGGCGATGATCTCTTTATAACCGCCATGCTCGCCTTCGCTCATGCTCATGATCTCCACGCGCCAGCGGCGCGATTCGGCATAACGGCTGTACATGCGGAACAGATCGCCGGCAAACAGCGCGGCTTCATCGCCGCCGGTGCCGGCGCGAACCTCAAGGAACGCGTTTCGTTCATCGTCCGGATCTTTCGGCAGCAGCAGTACCTGTAACTGTTGCTCCAGTTGTTCGCTTTTTTCTTTCGCTTCGCGCAGTTCTTCCTGCGCCATTTCTCGCATTTCAGGATCGTCGAGCATCATCTGAGCCGTCTCGATATCGTCCTGAACCTGTTGCCAGTCCGTAAAACAGCGAGAAACGTCGCTTAATTGCGCATATTCGCGCGACAATGCGCGAAAGCGGTCCTGGTCGGCGATAATTCCCGCATCGCCCAGCAACGCCTGAACTTCCTCATGGCGTTCGTGCAGGGCTTCCAGTTTGGCAACGATAGAAGGCTTCATAGGCGTAAATTCACCCTGTAAAAAAGTGTGGTGTGTGCTGCTACTCCAGCCCGAGGCTGTCGCGCAGAATATTCAGGCGTTCGTCATCCCCGTCACGGGCAGCCTGTTGAAGTGATTTCGTTGGCGCATGAATCAGGCGGTTGGTCAGTTTCCATGCCAGATCCTGCAAGATGGCTTGCGCATCGCCGCCCTGTTGAAGGGCCGACAGCGCTTTGGTAGTCAGTTCGTCACGAATCTGCTCCGACTGACTACGGTATTCCCGAATGGTCTCGCTGGCCCCCTGGGCGCGTAGCCAGGCCATAAACTCGCTGGCTTCCTGCTCAACAATCGTTTCCGCTTCCACCGCCGCAGCCTGACGCTGCGCCAGATTATGCGAAATGATGCTCTGTAAATCATCGACGCTATAAAGATAAGCGTTCGCCAGTTTGCCGACTTCCGGCTCAACGTCGCGCGGTACGGCGATATCCACCAGCAGCATCGGCTGGTTGCGACGGCTTTTTAATGCGCGCTCCACCATGCCTTTACCGATAATCGGCAGCGGGCTGGCGGTCGAACTGATGATAATATCGGCATCCTGCAAGCGGGCGTCGATATCGCTGAGCGAGATAACCTCAGCGCCTACTTCATCCGCCAGGGCTTGCGCGCGCTCGCGGGTTCGGTTGGCGATAATCATCTTTTGTACTTTATGCTCGCGCAGGTGACGCGCCACCAGTTCAATAGTTTCACCCGCGCCAACTAACAGTACAGTGACCGTCGAGAGCGATTCAAAGATTTGGCGGGCGAGCGTACAGGCGGCAAACGCGACGGAGACGGCGCTGGCGCCGATATCGGTTTCAGTCCGCACTCGCTTGGCGACGGAAAACGACTTCTGAAACATTCGCTCCAGCGCGCTGGCGTTAAGGTGGCCTTTTTGCGAATCCGCAAACGCTTTTTTCACCTGACCGAGGATTTGCGGTTCGCCCAGCACCAGTGAATCCAGACCGCTGGCGACGCGCATCAGGTGGCTGACGGCGTCATTGTCCTGATGCCAGTACAGACTGTTGCGCAGATCGTCCTCGTTCAGGTTATGGTAATCGCATAACCAGCGGATCAGCGCTTCCTGCAGGTTATCCTGCTCTTCCACGCTCAAATACAGTTCTGTACGGTTACAGGTTGACAGCACGACCCCGCCCTGCACCATTGGCTGCGCAAGCAGGCTGTCCAGCGCCTGATCAAGCGTGTCCGGCGAAAACGTTACGCGTTCTCGCAGCGATACAGGTGCCGTTTTATGGTTAATACCGAGCGCTAAAAGGGTCATGTCTGCGGGAGTAGTACCAGCGTTGATATGGTTAGTCTGCTTGCATCATACAGGATGCGCGTGGTCAATAAAAGAGAGAGCCCCCTTTTGGAGTAATTGGCAGCGCTCGCTAATTTGATGATTTAAGACAACTTGAAAGTAGACGATGTCACCAGGCGGCGCTAGCATTAAAGGCTATAACTGTAACCGATAGCAAAAATTTGCCGAATCGCGGCGCGAACGTTTTTACAGCCTGCAGGTTCAGTTTTCAGGCCTGATAAGCGTAACGCCATCAGGCAATTATTGCACCGTATCACAAGGATTCGTCATCACTATGACCCTGCCCGATTTTCGCCTGATTCGTCTACTGCCGTTAGCAAGCCTGGTTCTCACCGCCTGTACGCTTCCTGGGCATAAAGGCCCGGGCAAGAGCCCGGATTCCCCTCAGTGGCGCCAGCATCAGCAAGAGGTGCGTCATCTGAATCAATACCAGACGCGCGGCGCCTTTGCTTATATCTCAGATGATCAGAAAGTCTATGCGCGCTTCTTCTGGCAACAGACCGGACAGGATCGCTACCGCCTGCTGCTTACCAACCCGCTGGGCAGCACCGAGCTGGAGCTTAACGCCCAGCCGGGCAACGTCCAGTTGGTGGATAACAAAGGCCAGCGTTATACCGCCGATGACGCCGAAGAGATGATCGGCAAACTCACCGGGATGCCGATTCCGTTAAACAGCCTGCGGCAGTGGATCCTCGGTCTGCCTGGCGATGCCACCGACTACAAACTGGACGACCAGTATCGCCTGAGCGAAGTGAACTATCGCCAGGATGGTAAAAACTGGAAAGTGGTTTACGGTGGCTATGACAGCAAAACGCAGCCTGCCATGCCTGCCAATATGGAGCTTTCAGACGGCAGTCAGCGCATTAAGCTGAAAATGGATAACTGGATTGTGAAATGATGACCCATTGGCCTTCTCCGGCAAAATTAAATCTGTTTTTATATATCACCGGACAGCGAGCAGACGGCTACCACACGCTGCAGACGCTGTTTCAGTTTCTGGATTATGGCGACACACTCCACATCGAACCGCGTCACGATGGCGAAATCCATTTATTAACGCCGGTTACCGGCGTTGAAAATGAAGACAATCTGATCGTCCGCGCCGCGCGGCTGTTGATGAAAGCCGCCTCGGAGAGTGGACGCCTGCCCGTCGGAAGCGGTGCGGATATCAGCATTGAGAAGCGCCTTCCCATGGGCGGCGGTCTGGGCGGCGGCTCGTCTAACGCCGCGACCGTTCTGGTGGCGCTCAATCATCTTTGGCAATGCGGGCTTTCCATTGATGAACTGGCGACGCTCGGCCTGACGCTCGGCGCGGATGTTCCAGTGTTTGTCCGCGGCCATGCCGCGTTTGCCGAAGGCGTAGGCGAAATATTAACGCCGGTGAATCCGCCGGAAAAATGGTATCTGGTCGCGCACCCTGGCGTAAGCATTCCCACACCGGTTATCTTTAAAGATCCTCAATTGCCGCGTAATACGCCAAAAAGGTCAATAGATACGTTACTAAAATGTGAATTCAGCAATGATTGCGAGGTTATCGCAAGAAAACGTTTTCGCGAGGTTGATGCGGCGCTTTCCTGGCTGTTAGAATACGCGCCGTCGCGCCTGACTGGGACAGGGGCCTGTGTCTTTGCTGAATTCGATACAGAGTCTTGTGCTCGCCAGGTGCTTGAGCAAGCCCCGGAATGGCTCAATGCTTTTGTGGCGAAGGGTGTCAACCTCTCCCCATTGCATCGAGAGTTACTCTAACGCATTCGGGTTTCAGGAAGATGGCGAAATGACGAGTCGCCGGTCATATATGCCGTATTTGACCGGTGTGAGGCATCGATACCAGCGCACATGAAACGTGAATGAAGACGAGTAAGCCGGGCAAGCTGAGCTTCGGTGACAACGTCACCTTGTTCCAGACGTTGCATCGCGCTCTTTAATACACCGCCTGGATAGGATTTTGCCTGGCCCGCACAGTTTTCGGCAAATCTTTTCCACCAATGGACGCATGCCTGAGGTTCTTCTCGTGCCTGATATGAAGCTTTTTGCTGGTAACGCCACCCCGGAACTAGCACAACGTATTGCCAACCGCCTGTACACTTCTCTCGGCGACGCCGCCGTAGGTCGCTTTAGCGACGGCGAAGTCAGCGTACAAATCAACGAAAATGTACGCGGTGGTGATATTTTCATCATCCAGTCCACTTGTGCCCCAACCAACGACAACCTGATGGAATTGGTCGTTATGGTTGATGCCCTGCGTCGTGCTTCCGCAGGTCGTATCACCGCCGTTATCCCCTACTTTGGCTATGCACGTCAGGACCGTCGCGTACGTTCTGCCCGTGTGCCGATTACCGCAAAAGTTGTCGCTGACTTCCTGTCCAGCGTCGGCGTTGACCGCGTTCTCACCGTAGATCTGCATGCTGAACAGATCCAGGGCTTCTTTGACGTTCCGGTTGATAACGTGTTCGGTAGCCCAATCCTGCTCGAAGATATGCTGCAACTGAATCTGGATAACCCGATCGTGGTTTCTCCGGATATTGGCGGCGTGGTTCGTGCCCGCGCTATCGCTAAGCTGCTGAACGATACCGATATGGCTATCATTGATAAACGTCGTCCGCGCGCGAACGTTTCTCAGGTGATGCACATCATCGGCGACGTCGCTGGCCGTGACTGCGTGCTGGTTGATGATATGATCGATACCGGCGGTACTCTGTGCAAAGCAGCAGAAGCATTGAAAGAACGTGGCGCTAAACGCGTGTTTGCCTACGCGACGCACCCGATCTTCTCAGGCAATGCGGCAAACAACCTGCGCAACTCCGTCATTGATGAAGTCGTTGTCTGCGACACCATTCCGCTGACCGACGAAATCAAAGCGCTGCCGAACGTGCGTACCTTGACCCTGTCAGGTATGCTGGCCGAAGCGATTCGCCGCATCAGCAACGAAGAATCGATTTCCGCCATGTTCGAGCATTGATCGAACCCGGATCTCAAACCCGCTGCGGCGGGTTTTTTTGTCTGTAACACCCTTTTGTATGACTTATGCCTCCTTCACCTGCCATTTAGTTGACAGATGATGCGCTCATGGATGAAACATTATTGTGAACAAATTATTTTCCTCACATGTGATGCCTTTCCGCGCTCTCATCGATGCTTGCTGGAAAGAAAAATATACCGCCTCCCGGTTCACCCGTGATGTGATAGCCGGGATCACCGTCGGGATTATTGCTATCCCGCTGGCGATGGCGCTGGCAATTGGCAGTGGCGTTGCGCCGCAATATGGCCTCTATACCTCCGCTGTCGCCGGGATCGTGATCGCGCTAACCGGCGGCTCGCGCTTTAGCGTTTCCGGCCCTACCGCCGCGTTTGTGGTGATTTTGTATCCGGTATCGCAACAGTTTGGTCTGGCGGGCCTACTGGTCGCCACGCTGATGTCGGGCTTCTTCCTGATCCTTTTCGGCCTGGCGAGACTGGGGCGATTGATTGAATATATCCCGGTGTCGGTCACGTTGGGTTTTACCTCAGGGATTGGTATTACCATCGGTACCATGCAGATTAAAGATTTTCTTGGTCTGCAGATGGCCCATGTGCCAGAGCACTATTTGCAGAAAGTCGGCGCGCTGTTTATGGCGTTGCCCACCGTCAATATTGGCGATGCCGCCATTGGCGTGGTAACGCTGGGAACGTTGATTTTCTGGCCGCGTCTCGGTATTCGTCTGCCAGGACATCTTCCCGCGCTGCTGGCCGGTTGCGCCGTAATGGGGATTGTTAATCTGCTGGGCGGCAATGTGGCGACTATCGGCTCACAGTTCCATTACGTTCTGGCTGACGGCACCCAGGGCAACGGCATCCCGCAGCTCCTGCCGCAACTGATGCTGCCGTGGAGTCTTCCTGGCTCCGATTTCACGCTAAGCTGGGATTCACTGCGCGCGCTGCTGCCAGCGGCCTTCTCGATGGCAATGCTGGGGGCAATCGAATCATTGCTCTGCGCCGTCGTGCTGGACGGCATGACCGGCACCAAACATAAAGCTAACAGCGAACTTATCGGCCAGGGGCTGGGGAATATGGTCGCGCCGTTCTTTGGCGGCATCACCGCCACCGCCGCGATTGCCCGCTCTGCCGCCAACGTTCGCGCTGGCGCGACCTCTCCCGTCTCGGCGGTAATTCACGCTATCCTGGTCATTCTGGCGCTACTGGTCTTAGCCCCGCTACTCTCCTGGCTGCCGCTTTCCGCGATGGCGGCGCTACTGCTGATGGTGGCATGGAATATGAGTGAAGCCCATAAAGTGGTGGATCTGTTACGCCATGCGCCGAAAGACGACATCATCGTTATGCTGCTGTGCATGTCATTAACGGTTCTGTTTGATATGGTCATCGCCATCAGCGTGGGGATTGTTCTTGCTTCCCTGCTGTTTATGCGCCGTATTGCGCGAATGACTCGACTTGCGCCGGTCAATGTCGATGTGCCTGATGATGTGCTGGTGCTGCGTGTTATCGGTCCGCTCTTTTTCGCCGCGGCGGAAGGGCTGTTTACCGACCTTGAGTCACGTATTAAGGGCAAACGTATCGTCGTTCTGAAATGGGACGCAGTACCAGTGCTGGATGCAGGCGGGCTTGATGCTTTTCAGCGTTTTGTGAAGCGTCTGCCGGAGGGTTGCGAATTGCGTATCAGTAACCTGGAGTTCCAACCGCTGCGCACAATGGCGCGTGCCGGTATCAAACCTATTCCTGGGCGTCTGACCTTCTTCCCGAACAGGACGGAGGCGTTAGCGGATTTACTCAGTTAATGGACAATGCCCGGTGGCGATAACGCTTACCGGGCCTGAACCGGTTAGCTATGACGACGATTGTCGTTACGGCGGCAACGTTTGTCATAGTGACGTACCCACCAATATTTGTCGCTCACCTGCTCATGCCCCCCTACACGAGCCCCCGCCAGCCAAAGAACTGCACCGACAAAAATGCTCAGTATTGCGCCATGCGCAAAAAATTGCGGCAAATTAAACTGCGGCAGTTGGTTTAAAATAGAGTAACCCACGCCGACAACCATCACGACCAGCCCCAACCCCATCAGCACGTTACCGAATAACGAAGCGTTTTTGCGTTTCATATGTCACCTCCGGAACTTTTGGGTTGTTTTTAGGAAATCCCCCTAAACTTTATGTGTAAAGTATAGACAACACTTTCGTTTGTAAGTGCGGCTGTGATCACAAATGTAAAGTTTCATTTAACAAAACTTTACAAATAACACACTGAACAGTTTACATTTTTAATAATCAATGCTGGCAATTATTTAATTTACTTCAGAGTGTCGCTGTGTTTTGTCAAGCGGGCAGACAGACAGTAAACTACGCGCCAGTTATGGATCTACTCAGGACAAAAAACGTGGCAATTAAATTGATTGTTGGTCTGGCGAATCCCGGCGCGGAATATGCCGCGACGCGACACAATGCAGGCGCATGGTACGTCGATTTACTGGCGGAGCGCCTGCGTGCGCCATTGCGTGAAGAGCCTAAATTCTTTGGCTATACCTCACGCATCACGCTGGAAGGGGAAGATGTTCGCCTGCTGGTACCCACCACGTTCATGAACCTCAGTGGTAAAGCAGTTGGCGCAATGGCCAGTTTTTACCGTATTCAGCCGGACGAAATTCTGGTCGCTCACGACGAGTTGGATCTCCCTCCGGGCGTCGCGAAATTTAAACTTGGCGGCGGCCACGGCGGCCACAATGGTCTGAAAGACATCATCAGCAAGCTGGGCAATAATCCCAACTTTCACCGCTTGCGCGTTGGAATTGGTCATCCAGGCGATAAAAATAAAGTTGTTGGTTTCGTGCTGGGTAAACCCCCTGTTTCTGAACAAAAATTAATTGATGAGGCCATTGACGAAGCGGCACGCTGTACGGAATTGTGGTTCAAAGAGGGTCTGGCCAAAGCAACAAGCCGTTTGCATACCTTTAAGGCGCAATAACCAGTGATGTGCGGCATTTTTGCCGCACGCCGTGTATAATAGGCGAAGTTATTTCCATTTCTGCAATCTGTTTTCTATAACAGGTTGATTATTAAGATATTAAGGTGAGTTAAATCATGGGATTCAAATGCGGTATCGTCGGTCTGCCCAACGTCGGGAAATCCACCCTGTTCAACGCGCTGACAAAAGCCGGTATTGAAGCGGCAAACTTTCCGTTCTGCACTATCGAACCGAATACCGGTGTCGTGCCGATGCCCGATCCGCGTCTGGACCAGTTGGCTGAGATTGTTAAACCGCAACGCATTCTACCAACCACGATGGAGTTCGTGGATATCGCCGGTCTGGTGAAAGGCGCGTCCAAAGGCGAAGGGTTGGGTAACCAGTTCCTGACCAATATCCGTGAAACCGAAGCTATCGGTCACGTGGTTCGCTGCTTTGAGAACGACAATATCATCCACGTGGCGGGTAAAGTAAATCCGGCAGAAGATATTGATGTTATCAATACCGAACTGGCGCTGGCTGACCTCGATACCTGCGAGCGCGCTATCCATCGCGTACAGAAGAAAGCCAAAGGCGGCGATAAAGACGCCAAAGCGGAACTGGCCGCGCTGGAAAAATGCCTGCCGCACCTGGCCGAAGCGGGGATGCTGCGTTCGCTGGACCTGACGGACGAAGATAAAGCGGCTATCCGTTATTTAAGCTTCCTGACGCTGAAGCCGACGATGTATATCGCTAACGTCAATGAAGACGGTTTTGAAAATAACCCGTATCTCGACCAGGTTCGCGAAATCGCCGCCAAAGAAGGTTCGGTCGTGGTTCCGGTGTGTGCCGCCGTCGAAGCTGATATTGCTGAGCTGGATGATGACGAGCGCGACGAATTTATGGCTGAACTGGGTCTGGAAGAACCGGGGCTGAACCGCGTTATTCGCGCAGGTTATCGCCTGCTGAACCTCCAGACCTACTTTACCGCCGGGGTGAAAGAAGTTCGCGCATGGACCATTCCGGTTGGCGCAACCGCGCCGCAGGCGGCAGGTAAAATCCATACCGACTTCGAAAAAGGCTTTATCCGCGCCCAAACTATCGCCTTTGACGACTTTATTACCTATAAAGGTGAACAAGGCGCGAAAGAAGCCGGTAAGATGCGAGCGGAAGGCAAAGATTACATCGTTAAAGATGGCGATATAATGAACTTCCTGTTCAACGTCTAAATAACATTTGTTGTCTCATGAGGTTTCATTGAACCTCATGAGAGGCAAAGAAAGTCATAAAATCCACGCAGCCGCGTGGATTTTTTATTTCATAATATCTCAACTCATGCTGACAGGCTCAATTAACGCAGAGCTAACAGGGTAAGTTCTTTTCTTAATTACCAGTCGACATTCACTGTATGATTATAAAAAGGATGCTGTTCCTTTAGCGGCGTCTCATAACTTGGGATCGCATCATAATGATCTTTTCCCTGAACGGAATACCTTCCCGCTTCGATATCAAAACGATGTTTGAGCCATCCCGCAATATGACTTGCGAAAGCTTCTTTTCTTCTTAATGGCCAATCAACAGAAGCCAAATTAACATCTAATAAGTACCGCCCTTCTTTATTAACCTCGATCATTCCAGCCTGCAGTAACGCCCGTACCACCTGGGATTGGTTATCATGAATCCAGACCCAGGCATTTCCAAATTCCATTGCATAGCTATCATTTAGAAAATCTTTTTTTGAATATAATTCACTTACATAATCATTGATAGAATCAGCATAATTTTTTACTTTAGATGCAGATAAATCAAAAAAAGCTTCAAATCCGAAAGTATTATCATTAATACAAGTCAGTAACGCGCCCGGTTCCGAGAGCTGGGTCCATGATTGTAAACTCTCTACAGCTATAATGAATTTGAAAGTATTTCTTCCGATTACACCCCGGTCAATTAAAGTTAAAATATCGTGAGCTACGGTAGGGATATCTTCTACAAATGGGACGATTATTCCCGCACCATTTATTTCGCTTGATTTAAAATCAAACCCTGGGGTGCTTTCAATGTTTTCCGGAATACCATACTCTTTAATATGATTAAGGAAATTTTTAATATCGCCACGATATGGCCATCGCCATTCGCGTTCATGTGTCCAGTCAATCTTACCTGGAACATAAGTAACATATCTATATTGTTCAATCAAAGGAAGAACCGTTTCATCAAGAATACGTTCCCCGTTTCTGCCTTGCGAGTATCGAGCATTGTTATGCTGATCTAACCCATATATTACTGGCCTTGCCCCATAATTAAACATTTGCTCTTTAGGTAAAACGATTGCATATAAACCGATTTTTTCATTTCGTTCTAATCGGCGAACACCAGTTTCTAAATAAGCTGCAATCGGCATATCTGTAAAGCATACCACCGGGGAGTCACCATATACGGTTCGTTGCCCATTTCGGTATGACCAGGACGAGAAAATTTTATGACTGCGTAAAGATAATCGAAGTAAATATTTAGCATCAATGAAACATGCGTGGTGCTGATTATTAAAACCACAGTGTTCAGGCAAATAAATATGGCTACCGGTCTCTAAATCAACGTCCCGAAAAAAATGAATCAAATAATCGGACAAGTCAAATCTGATGTTATTTTTCATGGGACGCCCTCTTTCAAACGGTCTCTTTTTTGCATTCCTTTAAAACCAGCATCACTATTTTATATAAAAATCTTCACGAAGTATGCTTCTTTTAACGATGACATCAAATCCTCCCTCCTTTTGCGTCAACTTACGTATCCTGAAATGGCGAGACCAGGCTAAATCTACCCGAGGTCACTCGCTGAAACCTCATCCTGGAACAAGCTCAACCGTCCTTCCCCGCCACGGCCCTTTCGCCGAAAAACCGATAATGGGTATAAATATACCGCTATAAGCTATACCCACACACTTCACATTGTTTCTTATCGTTAATCCGATACGCTTTTTTCACATTATTTCTGGCGATATACGCCGGTGCAAAGTGAATCGGGCTCGTTTCCGCGCTCGCGCGTAACACAATGATTTGCCTTGCTGGCGGAACGTCAACGGACCCGCAAAAGCGCCTTATGCCCCTGGCGGAGCGTGGTGCAAAAAGGAGAAAAAATACGCGTTATGAATAACGAGGAGACCTTTTATCAAGCCATGCGTCGTAAGGGAGTGACCCGACGCAGCTTTCTCAAATTCTGTAGCCTTGCCGCCACATCGCTGGGACTGGGCGCCGGAATGACGCCAAAGATCGCCTGGGCGCTGGAGAATAAACCGCGGATTCCGGTGGTCTGGATTCATGGACTGGAATGCACCTGCTGTACCGAATCCTTTATCCGTTCCTCGCACCCGCTAGCCAAAGATGTGATCCTCTCGCTGATTTCCCTCGATTATGACGACACCCTGATGGCCGCCGCCGGCGCACAGGCCGAAGAAGTCTTTGACGATATTACCACTCGCTACGCCGGGAAATACATTCTGGCGGTGGAAGGCAATCCACCGTTAGGAGAACAAGGGATGTTCTGTATCAGCGGCGGTCGCCCGTTTATTGAAAAACTGAAGAAAGCCGCCGCGGGCGCCAGCGCTATTATTGCCTGGGGAAACTGCGCTTCCTGGGGTTGCGTCCAGGCCGCCCGCCCCAATCCGACCCAGGCAACGCCTATCGATAAAGTGATCACCGACAAGCCGATCGTGAAGGTCCCTGGATGTCCGCCAATCCCGGATGTCATGAGCGCCATTATCACCTATATGGTGACGTTTGATCGTCTGCCGGAACTCGATCGCATGGGCCGTCCACTAATGTTCTACGGTCAGCGTATCCACGATAAATGCTACCGCCGCGCCCATTTTGACGCCGGTGAATTTGTCGAGAGCTGGGATGATGACGCCGCCCGCAAGGGATACTGCCTGTACAAGATGGGCTGTAAAGGACCAACCACCTATAACGCCTGCTCCTCCACACGCTGGAATGACGGCGTCTCCTTTCCTATCCAGTCCGGTCACGGATGTCTGGGATGTTCAGAAAATGGTTTCTGGGATCGCGGCTCGTTTTATAGCCGCGTGGTGGATATTCCCCAGATGGGTACCCATTCAACCGCCGATACGGTGGGGCTGACCGCGCTGGGCGTGGTCGCGGCGGGCGTTGGCGGTCACGCTGTCGCCAGCGCGCTCAACCAACGTAAACGCCACAAACAACAGTTAGCGCAAGCCGAACAACAGCCGGACAATGAGGATAAACAGGCATGAGTAACCAGTATCAAACCCAGGGTTATACCGTTAACGACGCCGGCCGTCGTCTGATCGTGGACCCGATTACCCGCATCGAAGGGCATATGCGCTGCGAAGTGAACATTGATGAGCAAAACGTCATTACCAATGCCGTTTCCTGCGGCACAATGTTCCGCGGGCTGGAGATCATTCTGCAAGGCCGTGACCCGCGTGACGCCTGGGCGTTTGTTGAACGTATTTGTGGTGTCTGTACCGGGGTACATGCTCTGGCATCGGTGTACGCTATCGAAGATGCGATTGGTATCCAGGTGCCGGATAACGCCAATATTATACGTAACATCATGCTGGCTACGTTGTGGTGTCACGATCATCTGGTCCATTTTTATCAGTTAGCCGGTATGGACTGGATTGATGTTCTGAATGCGCTGAAAGCCGATCCGCGCGCCACCTCGCAGTTGGCGCAAAGCCTTTCCGCCTGGCCGATGTCATCGCCGGGCTACTTCTTTGACGTACAAAATCGATTAAAGAAATTTGTCGATGGCGGTCAGCTTGGGATATTCCGTAACGGCTATTGGGGACATCCACAGTACAAACTGTCGCCAGAGGCTAATCTGATGGGTTTTGCCCACTATCTTGAAGCCCTCGACTTCCAGCGCGAGATCGTCAAAATCCATACCATATTTGGCGGTAAGAACCCCCATCCTAACTGGATCGTCGGCGGGATGCCGTGCGCGATCAATCTCGATCAAAGCGGCGCGGTCGGGGCTATCAATATGGAGCGCCTCAACCTGGTGCAGTCGATCATCACCCGCACCGCCGACTTCATTAACAACGTGATGGTTCCGGACGCGCTGGCTATCGGCCAGTTCAATAAAGCATGGAGTCAAATTGGCACCGGTCTGTCGGATAAATGCGTGCTGAGTTACGGCGCATTTCCGGACATTGCCAACGACTTCAGCCAGCAAAGCCTGTTAATGCCGGGCGGCGCGGTGGTCAATGGCGATTTTAAAAATGTCATGCCGGTAGATTTGGCCGATCCGCAGCAGATACAGGAGTTTGTGGATCACGCCTGGTACCGCTATCCGGACGATCGGCTGGGTCGTCATCCTTTTGACGGCATTACCGATCCCTGGTACAACCCGGGTGATGTCAAAGGCAGCGATACGCATATCCAGCAGCTCAACGAGCAGGAACGTTACTCCTGGATTAAAGCGCCGCGCTGGCGGGGTCATGCCATGGAAGTCGGCCCGCTTGCCCGAACGCTTATCGCGTACCACAAAGGGGATGCCGCCACCATAGAGTCGGTAGATCGCATGATGTCCGCCCTTAAACTGCCGCTCTCCGGTATCCAGTCTACGCTTGGTCGTATTTTATGCCGCGCGCACGAAGCGCAATGGGCCGTCGGTAAGCTGCAGTATTTTTTCGACAGGCTTATGACCAACCTGAAAAACGGCGACCTGGCCACCGCCAATACCGAGAAATGGGAACCGGCCAGTTGGCCGCAGCACTGCCGCGGCATCGGTTTTACCGAAGCGCCTCGCGGAGCGTTGGGACACTGGGCGTCAATACGCGATCAGAAGATTGAACTCTATCAGTGCGTGGTCCCCACCACCTGGAACGCCAGCCCACGCGATCCTAAAAAACAGATCGGCGCCTATGAAGCGGCATTGATGGGAACGCAAATGGCGATTCCCGACCAACCGTTAGAAATCCTGAGGACACTGCACAGCTTCGACCCCTGCCTCGCCTGTTCAACCCACGTGCTCGGCGACGACGGCAGCGAACTGATTGCCGTCCAGGTACGCTAAGCGTTAAGGAAAAGAACGATGACTGGAAAGCTATCTCCACGCGTCGGGGAGGCGCGTGATACTGCCGTCAGCCACTATGTGTTTGAAGCGCCGGTACGCCTGTGGCACTGGCTAACGGTGGCCTGCATGTTGGTACTGATGGTAACAGGCTACTTCATTGGCCGACCGCTGCCGTCGGTGAGTGGCGAGGCGACCTATCTGTTTTACATGGGCTATATCCGGCTGATCCACTTTGCCGCCGCGATGATCTTTACCGTGTTACTGCTGGGGCGAATTTATTGGGCCTGTGTCGGCAACCGCTATTCGCGAGAGCTGTTTATCGTCCCGGTCTGGCGTCGCAGTTGGTGGCAAGGCGCTTTCTCCGTGGTCCGCTGGTATCTGTTTCTGGAGAAAAAACCGGGGAGCGACATCGGACATAACCCTGTCGCGCAGGCCGCGATGTTCGGCTATTTCCTGTTGTCGGTATTTATGATCCTCACCGGTTTCGCTCTGTTTGGCGAGCATAGCCAGTACGCCATCTTTGCGCCGTTCCGCTATGTAGTTGAATTTTTCTACTGGACCGGCGGCAACTCCATCGATATTCACAGTTGGCACCGACTGGGCATGTGGCTGATCGCCGCCTTCATCGTCGGGCACGTTTACCTCGCTATCCGGGAAGACATTATGTCCGACGATACGGTGATCTCCACCATGATCAATGGCTATCGCAGCCACAAATTCCCCAAACCACACGACAAGGAGCCCTCATGAATGCGCAACGCGTAGTGGTGATGGGGTTAGGAAACCTGCTGTGGGCCGATGAAGGATTCGGTATCCGGGTCGCGGAGCGTTTGTATGCCCGATATCACTGGCCTGAAGAGGTAGAAATTGTGGACGGCGGTACGCAAGGGCTAAACCTGTTAGGTTATGTTGAGCAAGCCAGCCATCTCCTGCTCCTTGACGCGATCGATTACGGCCTGGCGCCGGGCAGCCTGCGAACCTATGCCGGCGAGAAAATCCCCGCGTATCTCAGCGCCAAAAAAATGAGCCTGCATCAAAACAGTTTTTCCGAAGTTCTGGCGCTGGCCGACATCCGCGGGCATCTGCCCTGTCACATTGCGCTGGTCGGCCTGCAACCCGCGCTACTGGACGACTACGGCGGTAGCCTGAGCGAAATAGCTCGCGGCCAGCTACCGGCGGCGGAACAGGCCGCCCTGGCGCAACTGGCCGCTTGGGGGATCGTGCCGCAGGCAAACGAGGTCGCACGCTGCCTGAACTATAAATGCCTGTCGATGGAAAATTATGAGGGAGTGCGCATACGTCAGTATCAGACACGTCTGGAGGGCAAAAGAAGTGGCGAATGACACCCCGTTCTCTGCGCTATGGCAACGCCTGTTAACCCGTGGATGGCAACCGGTAGAGGCTTCCACGGTAGACGACTGGATCAAACGGGTTGGAGATGGCGTCATCCTGTTAAGTAGCGATCCGCGGCGTACGCCGGAAGTCAGCGATAACCCGGTGATGATTGCCGAACTCCTGCGTGAGTTCCCGCAGTTTGACTGGCAGGTGGCGGTGGCCGACCTTGAACAAAGCGAAGCTATCGGCGATCGCTTTAATGTGCGTCGGTTTCCGGCGACGTTGGTTTTTACAGACGGCGAGCTACGCGGCGCACTCAGCGGCATTCATCCCTGGGCTGAATTGCTCACGCTGATGCGTTCGATGGTTGACACTCCCGCAGCGCAGGAGACAGCACAATGAGCAACGCCTTTTTTCATCTGCTGGGGCCAGGTACGCAGCCTGATGACGCCAGTTTCTCGATGAATCCCTTACCGCTCACCTGTCAGGTCAATGGCGACCCAAGTATGGCGGCGCTGGAGCGCTGCGCTCACAGCCCGGCGGTGATGGCATTGTTGACCGATCTGCGAGGTCAGCTTGCCCGGCGCATCCCGGAAGTCGGCGACGTGCTGGGATGGGAGTTATCTCCCCTGAATGCCGATGATCTCTCATTCCTCAATACGTTATTGGGCGAAGGCGAAGTCTCGGTACGCATTCAGCATCCGGACGGGAGTGAAAGCGAGATCCAGGAGACCATCTTCTGCGGCCTGTGGCGGGTACGCCATCTGCATAACCGACGTCTGCTGACGGATCGTCTGGAAGCGGGTAGCGCGCCCCTGACATTGTGGCAAGCGGCGACTGCCGATACGCTGCCTGACGACTCTCTGCTGCCTCCGCCTGTCGCTGGCCTGATGAATGGACTGCCGCTGGCCCATGAGTTATTGGCGCACGTACGCGATCCGGCGTTGCAACCTCACAGCATCAATTTGACCCAACTGCCGCTCAGCGAGGCCGATCGTCTTTTTCTGGCGCGTTTATGCGGACACGGGAACATCCAGATTCGCATCTCCGGGTATGGCGAAAGCCAAATCAACGCCACAGCATTGCGCCATCTCTGGCATGTGCGCTGTCTGGACGCCCTTAAAGGGCCGTTGCTCGATAGCTATGAGATTTGTCCTTTGCCGGAGCTGGTACTGGCGGCCCCGGAAGATCTGGCCGATTCGCGCCAGCGCCTGGATGAAGTCTGCCGATGGCTGGAGACGCGCTAACGCTCTCAACAGGAACGTAACCGGTATCCGGTACTGATTAGCTTTTTACTCTCTTTCTGCCTACAGGAGTTAGCATGTGGGATGTCATTGACTTATCGCGCTGGCAGTTTGCGCTGACCGCGCTGTATCACTTTTTATTTGTTCCTCTTACGCTTGGGCTGATTTTTTTGCTGGCCGTCATGGAGACGATCTATGTGGTGACGGGGAAAACCGTCTACCGCGATATGACGCGTTTCTGGGGCAAGCTCTTCGGGATCAATTTTGCTCTCGGTGTGGCTACCGGCCTGACCATGGAGTTTCAGTTCGGGACTAACTGGTCGCTCTATTCCAACTATGTGGGCGATATTTTCGGCGCGCCGCTGGCGATGGAAGCGTTACTGGCCTTCTTTCTCGAATCCACTTTTGTCGGCCTGTTCTTTTTCGGCTGGCAGCGGCTGAATAAATACCAACACCTGCTGGTCACCTGGCTGGTGGCCTTCGGCTCCAATATTTCAGCATTATGGATTCTGAATGCCAATGGCTGGATGCAGCATCCTACCGGCGCTCATTTCAACATCGATACATTACGGATGGAAATGAGCAGCTTCAGCGATCTGGTCTTTAACCCGGTGAGCCAGGTGAAATTCGTCCATACCGTCATGTCCGGTTATGTCACCGGCGCCATGTTTATTATGTCCATCAGCGCCTGGTATCTGCTACGTGGCCGCGAGCGTGAAGTGGCCTTGCGCTCGTTTGCTATCGGCTCAGTATTCGGCACCCTGGCCATTCTGGGAACCCTGCAACTGGGGGACAGTTCGGCCTACGAGGTCGCCCAAATTCAGCCGGTGAAACTGGCGGCGATGGAAGGCGAATGGCAAACCGAACCCGCGCCCGCGCCGTTTCATCTGATTGCCTGGCCGCAGCAGGAACAGGAGCGTAATGCGTTTGCCGTGAAGATCCCCGCTCTGCTGGGTATTCTGGCCACCCATTCGCTGGATACGCCGGTTCCGGGGTTAAAAAACCTGATGGACGACACTCTGCCGCGCCTGAAGCGTGGCCGGGAGGCCTGGCTACTCATGCAGGAGATAGCGCAAGGCAATCGCTCGCCGCAGGTACTGAATGCGTTTCACGCCGTTGAGGGCGATCTGGGGTACGGCATTCTGCTGGCGAAATATGCCCCGGATATGAACCATGTGACGCCGGAGCAGTATCGTGCGGCCCAGCGTGGCGCTATTCCTCAGGTGGCGCCGGTGTTCTGGAGTTTCCGTATTATGGTCGGCTGCGGTTCGCTGCTGTTAGTGGTGATGTTGATTGCGTTGATACAGACGCTACGAATGCGTATCGACCAGCATCGCTGGGTATTGCGTATGACGCTCTGGAGCCTGCCGTTACCGTGGATTGCCATTGAAGCCGGTTGGTTTATGACGGAGTTTGGCCGTCAGCCCTGGGCGATTCAGGACATTCTGCCGACCTGGTACGCTCACTCCGCGCTGACGCCGGGCCAGTTGGCCTTCTCAATGGGACTTATCCTCGGACTTTACACCCTGTTTTTAATCGCGGAAGTCTATCTGATGCAGAAGTACGCGCGTCTTGGGCCAAGCGCCATGCAACATCAACAACAGGCGCAACAACAGGGATAAAGGAGACAATCATGTTGGATTATGAAACGTTGCGGTTCATTTGGTGGCTGCTGATCGGCGTCATCCTGGTAGCATTTATGGTAACTGACGGATTTGATATGGGTGTCGGTTGCCTGCTACCGCTGATAGCGCGCAACGATGACGAACGCCGGGTGTTGATCAATAGCGTCGGCGCCCACTGGGAAGGAAATCAGGTATGGTTGATTCTCGCGGGCGGGGCATTATTCGCCGCCTGGCCACGGGTCTATGCCGCCGCGTTTTCCGGTTTTTATGTGGCGATGATCCTGGTGCTGTGTGCCCTCTTCTTTCGCCCGCTGGCCTTTGATTATCGGGGAAAAATCGCCAATGCCCGCTGGCGCGCGCTGTGGGATACCGGTCTGGTTATCGGCAGCCTGGTTCCCCCAGTCGTATTCGGTATCGCGTTCGGCAACCTGTTTTTAGGCGTGCCGTTTGCCTTCACGCCGCAGCTTCATGTTGACTATTTTGGCACCTTCTGGCAGTTACTCTCGCCCTTTGCCCTACTGTGTGGATTATTGAGTCTGTCGTTGGTGATTATGCAAGGAGGCGTCTGGTTACAGTTGAAAACGGAGGGCGTTATTCGTCAACGGGCTCTGTCGGCCACCCGCCACAGCGCGCTGCTGATCGTGATCTGCTTCCTGCTGGCCGGTTACTGGCTGTGGGCCGGCGTTGATGGCTTTGTCTTACTCACGCAAGATGCCAACGGCCCTTCCAATCCGCTCTTAAAAGGCGTGGCGATACTCCCTGGCGCATGGATGAACCACTTTATACGCTCGCCGCTACTGCTCATCATCCCGTTGCTCGGTATGATCCTGCCGATTCTGGCTTTCTATGCCTGCCTTCGCGGTCAGACTATTCGTGGATTTCTGTTCGCTTCCCTGACCCAGGCCTGCGTCATCTTTACCGCCGGCATAACGCTATTTCCTTTTGTGATGCCGTCGAGTGTTAGTCCTCTCTCCAGCCTGACGGTGTGGGACAGCACCTCCAGCCAGATGACGCTCGAAATCATGCTGGTGATTGTGCTGATTTTTCTGCCGATCGTACTGCTCTATACGCTGTGGAGCTATTACAAAATGTTGGGGCGTATCAACCTGGAGACCCTCCGCCGCAACGATCATGAACTTTATTAGGGAGCGGAAGCGATGTGGTATTTACTGTGGTTTGTCGGCATTCTGCTGATGTGCTCACTGTCGACACTGGTGTTGGTATGGCTTGAGTCGCGTCAACAATAAAGAGGTAAACCGGGGTCAGCGCCGTCTGACTCCGGTTATTTTTATCTTTTTACGCGCCTGGTGAAGACGTTTCCCCGCCGACAGGACGACATAACATTGATACATGTCGTTATCATAATGTTTACTTTTAGAGGTGCGTCATAATTATGACAAATAGCCGCCTTGCACATATTACGCATATTTAAGCAAATAATTGCATAATTAGCGACATATCACCTATTATAACGGGTAGTTAACCACTTCTCATCCAAAAACATACCGAAAATCCAACTGCCTGCCATTTTTGATCTGAGTTAATTGTTTAAAAAAGTGTTAAATTTATCGCTACATGGTGTGATCTACTATGTATCACGGTCAATTAAAGAACATATTACTTTTATCACTAAGGTTTATCATGGATAAGTTATCTTACGCTTCAGATAGCAGCACATCTGCCTGGAATACCTACCTGCAACAAATCGAGCGTGTAGCCCCTTATCTGGGCGAGTTATCCCCCTGGGTGGATACTCTGCGCCACCCAAAACGCGCTCTGATCGTCGATATTCCGGTACAAATGGATGATGGCACTATTCGTCATTTCGAAGGATATCGCGTGCAGCACAACCTCTCCCGAGGTCCGGGTAAAGGCGGTGTTCGCTACCATCCTGACGTTGATCTCAATGAAGTGATGGCCCTGTCAGCATGGATGACCATCAAATGTGCCGCGCTGAATCTGCCGTACGGCGGCGCCAAAGGCGGCATCCGCGTCGATCCGTTCTCGCTGTCGGAAGGTGAACTGGAGCGTTTGACCCGCCGCTATACCAGCGAGATCGGCATTATCATCGGGCCGCAGAAAGATATTCCTGCGCCGGATGTCGGCACCAACGGTAAAGTGATGGCCTGGATGATGGATACGTATTCCATGAATCATGGCACGACGGTCACTGGCGTCGTCACCGGTAAGCCTATCCATCTTGGCGGTTCGCTGGGCCGTGAAAAAGCGACGGGGCGCGGCGTTTTCGTCAGCGGGCTGGAAGCCGCGCGTCGGGCGAATATCGCCGTTGAAGGCGCTCGCGTTGCGGTTCAGGGTTTTGGTAACGTCGGCAGCGAAGCCGCGCGTCTGTTTGCAGGCGCTGGCGCCCGTGTCGTGGCGATTCAGGATCATACCGCGACCCTGTTTAACGCCACCGGTATTGACATGAAAGCGCTCACGGCATGGCAGACAGAACACAAACAGATTGCCGGTTTCCCGGGCGCGGAAACTATCGCCAGCGATGCGTTCTGGCGTCTGGAGATGGATATTCTGATCCCGGCGGCGCTTGAAGGCCAGATAACTCGTCAGCGCGCGGAAGCCCTGACGTGTAAGCTGGTGCTGGAAGGGGCTAACGGCCCGACCTATCCGGATGCTGATGATGTTCTGGCCAGCCGTGGTATCCTTGTGGTGCCTGACGTGGTCTGTAACGCAGGCGGCGTAACCGTCAGCTACTTCGAATGGGTCCAAGATATGGCCAGCTTCTTCTGGAGCGAAGAAGAGATCAACGCGCGCATGGACAAAATCATGACCGACGCGATCGTCCATGTCTGGGAGAAAGCGGCTGAGAAATCCTGTTCTCTGCGCACCGCAGCCTATATTGTCGCCTGTGAGCGCATTCTGCTGGCCCGTAAAGATCGCGGTATCTATCCGGGTTAAGGCGACAAATCATTACGCTAAAATCCACGTCCCGGCGTGGATTTTTTGTCTGTATCCCCCGTTTTCCACGCGCGCGCCGATAAATTCTGTCTCAATAAAATGTCTGTTTGTTCGCAAAATAGCGGTTCAATCACGCGTATCTGGTCATCGTAGACTAAGGTTTTGTCATGGTAAATGCCGTTGGCTTTGGCTCACCGCTAAGGAGATAACTTGATGATACCCCCAGAGATTCGCCGTTCTGTTCTACTGCAGAAAGCCATAAAACTGGCGCTGGCAGGGACGCTGCTGACGTTTGCATCGTTTTCGGCGACTGCCGCAGACCCGTCTTCCGACACTGAAACTCCGCAGCCGCCGGATATTTTGCTTGGCCCGCTCTTTAATGATGTCCAGAATGCAAAACTCTTCCCCGATCAGAAAACCTTTGCTGACGCCATACCTAATAGCGATCCGCTCATGATTCTTGCGGATTATCGTATGCAGCGGAACCAGTCCGGCTTCGATTTGCGTCATTTTGTTGATGTTAACTTCACCCTGCCGAAAGCGGGTGAAAAATATGTCCCGCCGGCCGGACAGTCATTGCGTGAACATATTGATGGCCTGTGGCCGGTGCTGACCCGCTCAACTAAAAACGTCGAAAAGTGGGACTCGCTCTTGCCGTTGCCTGAATCCTATGTCGTACCGGGTGGGCGATTCAGAGAGATTTACTACTGGGACAGCTATTTTACGATGCTGGGGCTGGCGGAAAGCGGGCACTGGGATAAGGTGGCGGATATGGTGGCGAACTTTGGTTACGAAATTGACGCCTGGGGGCATATTCCCAACGGCAACCGTACCTACTACCTGAGTCGTTCGCAGCCGCCTTTCTTTGCGTTTATGGTTGAGTTACTGGCGGAACATGAAGGTGACGATGCGCTGAAAGAATACCTGCCGCAACTGCAAAAAGAGTACGCCTACTGGATGGAGGGCGTTGAGACATTGCAGCCAGGGCAACAAAACCAACGCGTCGTCAAACTGGAGGACGGCAGCGTTCTCAACCGCTACTGGGACGATCGGGATACGCCCCGCCCTGAATCCTGGGTTGAAGATATCGCTACCGCCAAAAGCAACCCCAACCGCCCGGCAACGGAGATCTATCGAGACCTCCGCTCTGCCGCCGCCTCTGGCTGGGATTTCAGCTCCCGCTGGATGGATAATCCGCAGCAGCTCAGTACCATTCGCACCACCACGATTGTCCCTGTCGATCTTAACGCTCTGCTGTATCAGCTGGAGAAGACCCTCGCCCGCGCCAGCGCTGCGGCGGGCGATCGGGCCAAAGCCTCGCAATATGACGCGCTGGCCAACGCGCGGCAAAAAGCCATTGAAATGCATCTGTGGAATAACAAAGAGGGTTGGTATGCCGACTACGATCTGCAGAACAATAAAATCCGCAACCAACTCACCGCTGCCGCGCTGTTCCCGCTCTATGTAAACGCCGCCGCGAAAGATCGCGCCGCGAAAGTGGCGGCGGCGGCCCAGGCGCATCTGCTACAGCCTGGCGGGCTGGCTACCACCTCGGTTAAAAGCGGACAGCAGTGGGATGCGCCAAACGGCTGGGCGCCGTTACAATGGGTCGCTGCCGAAGGATTGCAAAATTATGGGCAGGATGACGTGGCAATGGAAGTCACCTGGCGCTTTTTAACCAATGTGCAGCACACCTACGATCGCGAGAAAAAACTGGTCGAAAAATATGATGTCAGCAGTACCGGAACCGGCGGTGGCGGCGGCGAATATCCCCTTCAGGACGGCTTTGGCTGGACCAACGGCGTGACGCTGAAAATGCTCGATCTGATTTGTCCGCAGGAAAAACCGTGTGATAGCGTACCGTCTACTCGTCCGGCATCGTTAAGCGCAACGCCGACAAAAACGCCGTCTGCAGCGACGCAGTAACGCGTGTTTATAGTAGGTTGACCCGGTGCTGACCGGGTCAACGCTTACACGTTTTGCAGCGGTTAGCCGCGTCGCAGAAGGCGGAAAATCACCAGCACCACGATCGCGCCCACCACGGCGACCAGGAAACTGTGCAGATTAAAGCCGCTGATACTGCCGCCAATACCAAACATCGTCGCCAGCCATCCGCCAACGACCGCCCCGACGATACCGAGAATACAGGTCAGGATAAATCCCCCGCCATCGCGCCCCGGCATAAGCAATTTGGCGATAACGCCGGCAATCAAACCAAAAATAATCCAGGCGATAATTCCCATTTGCAAACCCTCTTTCCAGTAAAAACGTTTTAAGTATAGGCAAAGTCGAGCGTCGCATTTCTGAACACTGATTTATCTCGCGGACATAAAAATTTATTTATCGCTATTAAGTTCTTTCTACCGATGCCGATAACCCAACGATAGTCTGCGTATCAGGGGTTATTTCGTGTGAGTGGTTACAATGAGCAGTTCCTGAAAAAAAATCCATTAGCGATATTAGGCGTGCTACGGGATTTAAATAAAAATCAGGTTCCACTGCGTATTTCATGGGCGCATGGTCAATTCATCAGTAAAATTTTGGCGGTAGACCCGGAAAAACTCATCGTAGATTACGGCAGCCAGGAATATGAAAATAGCGCCGTATTACGTGCCGGGCAGGTAGCCATTATCGCAGAAACGCAGGGCGCAAAAGTCGAGTTCACGTTGCCGCAACTCGTTACAGGTGAATATCAGCGGCTGCCGGCCTTTATCACGCCCCTGCCGTCGTCACTGTGGTTTGTCCAGCGCCGGGAGTATTTTCGCATTGGCGCGCCGCTGTATCCGCCTTATTACGGCGTCACCACGCTACCGGACACCCGTACGTTACGTTTTCGCCTGTTTGATCTTTCCCTGGGCGGCATGGGCGCGCTACTGGAATCCGCCATCCCCGACGGGCTAACAGAAGGCGCGCGCTTTTCGCAGGTTGAACTGAACATGGGGCAATGGGGGATTTTTCACGTTGACGCCCAGCTTATCGCCATCAGCGAGCGTAAGGTGATTGATGGGAAAAATGAAACGATCACCACTCCCCGCCTGAGCTTTCGTTTCCTTAACGTTAGCCCGGCGGTGGAGCGGGAGTTGCAGCGGATTATTTTTTCGCTTGAGCGCGAGGCCCGAGAAAGAGCGAATAAAGTGCGAGAATAATCTTCACACTAAACTACATGGCGTCCAGCGCCTGCTGAAGCTTCCAGATATAGCGCGGCGCCTGCGGCGCGGGATGATTATCAACAACATGCTCAAAAAACTCGTCCGCATCCAGATCGTTAATTTTTTCTATCGCCTTCTTCCTGTCGGATGAAAAAGTACGCAATAACGCGCCTGCGCCGTTAGCATAAGAGACGACCAGCGCATATTGCATCACCTGCGGATCTTTGATGCCGGCCAGCGGCCCATTTTCCAGAATGCTCAGATACGCCGCGCCCATTGAGATGTTACGCTCAGGGTTTTTCAGCTCGCTGGTGGTCGGTTCGCCACGCCAGCCCATGCGACGGTAAACGTCGCGCCCGGAGGTCGACGCCTTTAACTGCATCAGGCCAATCGCATTGGATTTACTGACCGCGTTAGGGTTGCCGCCGGATTCAATGGCGATAATCGCGGTGATTAAATGCGGATCAACCCCCCATGCCGCCCCGGCTTTTTCACTGATGGGCATCCACTGCATCGCACGCTTTACAGGCACTTCGGCATTCCACGGCGGATTCCTGTAATCCTGTTTTGAGCTACAGCCAGCGAGTATTACTACCAAAAAAGCAAACCATCTTAATTTCACGTCATCTATCCTTATAGCCGTAACTTATCTGCCGAAGAGGTCATACCGCCCCGGCCAGGTACTTAGGTTGCCTCCCTGGTGCGCATCCAGAAACGTCGCACAACGAGGGACATCGCCTAATATATGCGGCATGATATACATTTGCATTCTATTGTCAGCAAGGAATTACCATGTCTCTGTTTCATTTAATCGCCCCCTCGGGCTACTGTATTAACCAACAGGCCGCGTTACGCGGCGTTCAGCGCCTGACTGACGCGGGTCATCAGGTGGAGAATGACGAGGTGATTCGTCGCCGCTATCAGCGTTTTGCCGGTACGGACGCGGAACGGCTGGCCGATGTTAATTCGCTGGCCTCGCTAACTTCGCCGGATACGATCGTCATGCCGGTTCGCGGCGGCTATGGCGCCAGCCGCTTGCTGGATCGTATCGACTGGCAGGCGCTCGCCTCCCGGCAACAGCGCGATCCCTTACTGATTTGCGGTCATAGCGATTTTACGGCGATTCAGGCTGGACTCCTGGCGCAGGCCAATGTCATCACCTTTAGCGGTCCTATGCTGGCGGCAAATTTTGGCGCCGAAACGCTGAATACGTTCACCGAGCAACATTTCTGGCTGGCGCTACGTAAGGCGCAATTTACCGTAGAGTGGCAAGGCGACGGCCCTCAGTGCGACGTACAAGGCACCTTATGGGGCGGAAATCTGGCGATGTTGATTTCCCTTATCGGTACGCCCTGGATGCCGACTATCGATAAAGGAATTTTAGTGCTGGAAGATGTCAATGAGCATCCTTTCCGGGTGGAGCGTATGCTTTTGCAACTGGAGTACGCCGGAATTTTAAACCGTCAGAGCGCCATCGTTCTCGGCAGCTTTAGCGGCGCGGCGCCCAACGAGTATGACGCTGGCTATTCTCTGGAGAGCGTCTACGCGTTTTTACGTTCCCGTCTGTCCGTTCCGCTGATTACCGGTCTCGACTTCGGGCATGAACAGCGTACGGTGACGCTCCCTATCGGGGCAAACGCGACGCTTAAAAATACGCGCCAGGGGACTCAACTCACTTTATCTGGTCATCCTACGCTGCAATTGTAAAAAAAGTCCCCGACAGGCTAAGTAAAACGCTGCCCTGGCCGTTATTATGTTAATGTTAAATAATACGAAGTCGTGTGAGTCAGGAGATATAAAACGTTGGATGCTGCAACAATTATTAGTCTATTTATTTTAGGTTCCATCCTTGTAACCAGCAGTATCCTGTTAAGTTCATTCTCATCGCGACTGGGCATCCCGATTCTGGTCATTTTCCTCGCCATTGGGATGTTAGCGGGTGTGGATGGCATTGGCGGTATTCCTTTCGATAATTATCCTTTCGCTTATATGGTCAGTAACCTGGCGCTGGCGATTATTTTACTCGATGGCGGCATGCGCACCCAGGCCAGCTCTTTCCGGGTAGCGCTGGGCCCCGCGCTGTCGCTGGCGACGCTCGGCGTACTGATCACGTCGGGGTTAACAGGTATGATGGCCGCCTGGCTGTTTCATCTGGATCTTATTGAAGGTCTGCTCATTGGCGCGATAGTCGGTTCCACTGACGCCGCAGCGGTCTTTTCTCTGCTTGGCGGCAAAGGGCTAAACGAACGTGTAGGCTCCACGCTGGAGATCGAATCGGGAAGTAACGACCCGATGGCCGTTTTTCTGACCATTACATTAATTGAGATGATCCAGAAACATGAAACCGGCCTGGACTGGATGTTTGCCGTCCATATTATCCAGCAGTTCGGTCTCGGTATTGTTTTTGGTCTCGGCGGCGGTTACCTGCTACAGCAGATGATCAACCGCATTTCTCTGCCCAGCGGCCTGTATCCGATGTTGGCGCTCAGCGGCGGTATTCTGATTTTTGCTTTGACGACCGCGCTTGAAGGCAGCGGTATTCTCGCGGTCTATCTGTGCGGATTCCTGTTAGGAAACCGCCCGATTCGCAACCGTTACGGCATCCTGCAAAACTTTGACGGACTGGCCTGGCTGGCGCAGATCGCCATGTTCCTGGTCCTGGGGCTGCTGGTGACGCCTTCCGATCTGTGGCCGATTGCCGTCCCTGCGCTCATTCTCTCTATCTGGATGATTTTCTTCGCCCGCCCACTGTCGGTGTTTACCGGCCTGCTGCCATTTCGCGGCTTCAATCTTCGGGAGCGCATTTTCATCAGTTGGGTCGGACTGCGCGGCGCGGTGCCGATTATTCTCGCCGTTTTCCCGATGATGGCCGGGCTTGAAAACGCTCGCCTGTTCTTTAATGTCGCTTTCTTTGTGGTACTGGTGTCACTGCTCCTGCAGGGAACATCGCTGTCATGGGCGGCGAAAAGAGCCAAAGTGGTCGTGCCTCCGGTTGGCTGGCCAGTATCGCGCGTGGGGCTTGACATCCATCCTGATAATCCGTGGGAGCAATTCATCTATCAGTTGAGCGCCGACAAATGGTGCGTCGGCGCGGCGTTGCGCGACCTGCATATGCCGAACGAAACCCGCATTGCCGCGCTATTTCGCAATAATGAACTGTTTCACCCCACGGGCAGTACTCGCCTGCAGGAAGGCGACGTACTCTGCGTGATTGGCCGGGAGCGCGATCTGCCAGCGCTGGGCAAATTGTTTAGCCAGTCGCCGCCGGTTTCGTTAGATCAGCGTTTCTTTGGCGATTTTATCCTCGAAGCGAATGCGAAATTCGCCGACGTGGCGCTTATCTACGGGCTGGAAGAAGGAACGGAATACCGGGATAAACAACAAACCCTGGGTGAAATCATACAGCAACTGCTGGGCGCTGCGCCGGTCGTCGGCGATCAGGTGGAGTTTGGCGGCATGATTTGGACGGTAGCTGAAAAAGAAGATAACGTGGTACGCAAGATTGGGGTACGCGTCGCCGAAGACGAAGCAGAATAAGGTCGCCGGACAACGTCGACCCGCCCCCAAGTGGACCGGTCGACGCCTTAGCCTGAATTAGGTTACGTTGTCACAAACGGCACGCGCGGCGCTACGGCGCACAGTAGCTCATAGCCCAGCGTGCCTGCCGCAGAGGCGACATCATCGACCTTAATTTCTTTGCCCCATAATTCAACCGGCGTGCCGATTCCCGCCTGCGGACACGGCGTCAAATCCACCGCCAGCATATCCATTGAAACGGTGCCTACTGTTCTGGTACGGATACCGTCCACCAGCACGGGCGTCCCGGTCGGCGCATGGCGTGGATAGCCATCGGCATAACCCGCCGCGACGATGCCAATGCGTTGTTCCTGAGTCACAGAATACCCTCCGCCATAGCCTACTCTTTCACCCGCGCTCAGCGTCTGCACGCCAATAATTTCGCTACTCAGCGTCATCACGGGTTTTAGTCCGGTATCGGCAATATCCCGCCACTGTCCTGACGGCGACGCGCCGTACAAAATAATGCCCGGCCTGACCCAGTCATAATGCGCCTGGGGATGCCACAGCGTCGCTGCCGAATTTGATAACGAGTATGAACATTGAAGGCCTTCCGTCGCCAGCGCAATACGCCTCATCGCCTCCCCGATACCTTCCGGATGATCGGCCTGAGCAAAATGTGACATCAGGGTCATTTCACCGACATTGCGCATTGCCCGCAATTGCTGCCAGACGGTCTGCGCCCGCTCAGGCTGAAAACCGAGTCGGTTCATGCCGCTGTTGACTTTGACATAGATATCCAGCGGCGCGTTAAGCCGCGCATTTTGCAGCGCTTTCAACTGCCAGTTACTGTGGATGCAGGTGGTCAGCCGATAAGTGTCATACGCCTCCAGGTCTTGCGCATGGAAAAACCCCTCCAGCATCAATATCGGCCCTTTCCACCCGCGCTCACGCAGGGTAATCGCCTCTTCAAGGTTGAGCATAGCGAAACCATCTGTGGCGCCCAGTGAGCTCCAGACGCGTTCAATACCGTGGCCGTAGGCGTTGGCTTTCACTACCGACCAGACGCGCGCCTCTGGGGCCGCCCGGCGCACAATAGCCAAATTTTGTTTCATTACCTGTAAATCAAGGCTGGCCTGTATAGGGCGGGTCATTTCACTTCCTTTATCAGTTATGCGCGCTATGCAAACGTTGCGGGCGGGTGGGCGTAAAATCGGAACGGTATCGCGCCACGCTCAGATCGTCGTAGGGTATCGCTGGCGTACGACCCGACAAGATATCGCTTAACAACTGGCCTGAACCGCAGGCCATCGTCCAGCCTAAGGTACCGTGTCCAGTATTAAGCCACAGATTTTTATAACGGGTACGTCCGACTACCGGCGTGCCGTCCGGCGTCATGGGGCGCAGGCCGGTCCAGAATGTGGCCTGCTCAATATGACCGCCGCGCGGAAAGAGATCGCGCACAACCATCTCCAGCGTCTCGCGGCGCGGTTGCAGTAAGTCGGTATTAAAGCCCACGATTTCCGCCATTCCCCCCACGCGAATACGCTTATCAAAACGCGTAATAGCGATTTTGTAGGTTTCATCAAGAATCGTTGATACCGGCGCGCCGTCTGGCTCGACGATTGGGATGGTTAATGAATAGCCTTTCAGCGGATACACCGGGATATCAACAATGCCTTTAAGCATCGCCGTCGAATACGATCCAAACGCCATGACATACGCATCGGCTTTAATGATCTCATCGGCGCATTTCACGCCGTAAATCTGATCATTTTCGTACAGTAATTTTTCCACGGGAGTATTAAAGCGAAAGGTTACGCCCGCCTGCTCCGCCATGCGCGCCAGACGCTGGGTAAAGAGCTGACAGTCCCCGGTTTCATCATTCGGTAAGCGCAGTCCGCCGGTTAATTTATGCGCAACCTCAGCCAGAGCGGGTTCAACTTCCGCCAGTCGGCTGGCTTCCAGGAGCTGATACGGCACCCCGGCATCTTCCAGTACGGCGATATCACGGGTGGCGTTCTCATACTGTTGCGCGGTGCGGAAGAGTTGCAGCGTTCCCCCCTGGCGGCCTTCATATTCGATACCGGTCGCGGCGCGTAGCGTTTTCAGACAGTCGCGACTATATTCCGCCAGACGCACCATGCGGCCTTTATTTTCCATATAATGCCGGGTATCGCAGTTACGCAGCATTTGCCACATCCACTTCAGTTGAAACGGGGTGCCATCCAGACGCACCGCCAGCGGCGCATGGCGCTGGAACATCCATTTTATCGCCTTCAGCGGTACGCCAGGGGCCGCCCAGGGCGCCGCATATCCCGGTGAAATTTGTCCGGCATTCGCCGCGCTGGTTTCTTGCGCCGGGCCGGATTCGCGATCGATAACGGTGACATCATGCCCCGCCTGACTCAAATACCAGGCGCTGGTCACGCCAACTACGCCACTCCCCAGGATGACAACTCGCATAGCCACTCCGTTAATAGTAAAAGAACAATCTTCTGATTACATCTTGATAACCCAGATGAAAATATTATTCAACATATGACTTTTTTATGGTGACGTGCTTCACATATACCCTAAAGACAAGCGATCCCACTGGTTTGGGATCTCCTGCTACGCGGCATGGCTATACAGCATAAAATGATGCCAATACCCGTTTTTTTGCCGTTCAGAGTGGAGGAAATCGCAAAGAAAAGTTTTCACGATCAAGTCGTTTTTTAACATGGTGTTCTATGCTTGAAAGGAGGCGCTCCATACAGAGAGCGTCGCCAACAATGAGGGTGCGCGAATGGCAACGATTGATTCCATGAACAAGGACACCACACGTTTGAGCGATGGACCCGACTGGACATTTGATCTGCTGGATGTCTATCTGGCAGAGATAGACCGCGTGGCGAAACTCTACCAACTGGATACTTACCCGCACCAAATTGAAGTCATCACTTCCGAACAGATGATGGACGCCTACTCCAGCGTCGGGATGCCGATCAACTATCCGCATTGGTCGTTTGGCAAAAAGTTCATTGAGACGGAACGTCTGTATAAGCATGGTCAACAAGGACTGGCTTATGAAATTGTGATCAACTCTAATCCCTGCATTGCCTACCTGATGGAAGAGAACACCATCACCATGCAAGCGCTGGTCATGGCGCACGCCTGTTACGGACACAACTCCTTTTTTAAAAATAATTATCTCTTCCGGAGCTGGACGGATGCCAGCTCTATCGTCGATTACCTGATTTTCGCCCGAAATTACATTACCCGCTGTGAAGAACGCTACGGAGTGGATGAAGTAGAAAAACTGCTCGACTCCTGCCACGCGCTGATGAATTACGGCGTCGATCGTTATAAGCGCCCGCAGAAAATCTCGTTGCAGGAAGAGAAAGCGCGACAAAAAAGCCGGGAAGAGTATCTACAAAGCCAGGTGAATATGCTGTGGCGCACGCTGCCAAAACGCGAGGAAGAAAAAACTGTCGCCGAAGCACGCCGCTTTCCCGCTGAACCGCAGGAAAACCTGCTCTATTTTATGGAGAAAAACGCCCCGTTGCTCGAGCCGTGGCAGCGCGAAATTCTGCGCATCGTGCGTAAAGTCAGCCAGTATTTTTATCCGCAGAAACAGACGCAGGTCATGAACGAGGGCTGGGCGACCTTCTGGCACTACACCATCCTGAACCATCTCTATGATGAAGGCAAAGTGACGGAACGCTTTATGCTGGAGTTTTTACACAGCCATACCAATGTCGTATTCCAGCCGCCCTATAATAGCCCCTGGTATAGCGGAATTAACCCCTATGCGCTCGGCTTTGCCATGTTCCAGGATATCAAACGTATTTGTCAGTCGCCCACGGATGAAGATAAATACTGGTTTCCGGATATTGCCGGTTCCGACTGGCTGGAAACGCTGCACTTCGCCATGCGCGATTTTAAAGATGAAAGCTTTATCAGTCAGTTCCTGTCGCCAAAAGTGATGCGTGATTTCCGTTTCTTCACGGTACTTGATGATGACAGGCATAATTATCTGGAGATCTCCGCCATTCATAACGAAGAAGGTTATCGGGAGATTCGATCAAAACTGTCGTCACAGTATAACCTGAGCAACCTGGAGCCGAATATTCAGGTCTGGAATGTGGATTTACGTGGCGACAGATCGCTAACGTTGCGTTATATCCCGCATAACCGCGCGCCGCTGGATAAAGGCCGCAAAGAGGTGCTGAAACATGTGCATCGGTTATGGGGCTTTGATGTGATGCTGGAGCAACAAAATGAGGATGGCAGCGTAGAACTGCTGGAGCGTTGTCCGCCGCGCATGAACATGCTGTAATCGAGATGCTGCCCGGTAGTGTTTGCGCTTACCGGGCATCGCGGGATTATCGTCCCTGAATCGCTAAATCGCCGGGCAGATTTTTCTGCATCCGATGCCAAATCTCGCCGCTGTCATGCCCGTAACGCCGCACCGTTTCATACACCTGGTCGTGCGCGCCCTGCTCGCATAACGACGATAATTTATGATAGAAACCCAGTGCCAGACTGCGCGCTTCCGGATTGGCGAAATAGTGGCGACCAATGCGGGTGTATAACCCTTTCATGCCGTTCAGGATCAAGCCGTAAATAGGATTGCCGGAGGCGAATGCCAGACCACGAAAGATGTTATAGTCCAGATCGGCGAATGCATCGGCATGGTCGGCCACTTCGTGGGCTGTGGCCAGCACTTCCTGCGCCTTATCCGGGTGTTGACGCAACGCGGTACGAATAAAGATAGTAGAAATATTGGTACGCACCGACAACAAATTGTCGATCAGTTGCGGAACGCTTTCATGATCAAGGCGGGCCAGCGTTTCAAGGATATTCAGCCCTGACGTTTCCCAAAAATTATTAACCTTTGTCGGTTTGCCATGCTGAATGGTCAGCCAGCCATCTCGCGCCAACCGCTGTAACACCTCGCGTAATGTCGTGCGCGTCACGCCGATCAGTTCGGAGAGTTCTCGTTCTGCCGGTAAGATAGTGCCAGGAGGAAAGCGGTTATTCCAGATACTTTCAATAATATACTCTTCCGCGAAACCCGCCGGGCTCTGCGCCTTAATGACCATAGTGAGATTTCCATTACACAGCAAAACATAGTTGCACTCATCATACCAGACGGGCGTAACACCTGATAGCGGACGCAATGAAGAAAAAGGGGATCAAGGCACCATTTCTGATATCGCCTGCCAATATCGTTAAGGACTTGCTTGCATTCGTCGCGCTCGCTACTCTCTGTGTTTAAACATAAAAACGCTATTTCATTTTTCTAGGTAAGGAAAAATTTCATGGAGATCTCATGGGGTCGCGCCATGTGGCGCAACTTTTTAGGCCAGTCGCCCGACTGGTACAAACTGGCACTACTTGTCTTTTTAATTATTAACCCATTCATTTTCTTAGCTAATCCCTTTATTGCCGGTTGGCTGCTGGTGGCAGAGTTTATCTTCACCCTGGCGATGGCGTTAAAGTGTTACCCCCTGCTGCCCGGCGGGTTACTGGCCATTGAAGCCGTCATCATCGGCATGACCAGCGCCGCCCATGTACGTGAAGAGGTTGCCGCCAACCTGGAAGTCTTGCTGCTGCTGATGTTTATGGTGGCAGGCATCTACTTTATGAAGCAGTTATTGCTGTTTATTTTTACCCGTCTGTTACTCAGTATCCGCTCGAAGATGGTTCTGTCGCTGGCCTTTTGCGTCGCCGCCGCGTTCTTGTCGGCTTTTCTTGACGCGCTTACCGTCGTTGCGGTGGTGATCAGCGTCGCCGTCGGTTTTTACGGGATTTACCATCGTGTGGCCTCATCGCGCGGCGAAGAGAACGATATGCTGGACGACAGCCATATCGATCCGCATTACAAAACGGTGCTGGAGCAATTCCGCGGATTCTTGCGTAGCCTGATGATGCATGCGGGCGTGGGGACGGCGCTGGGCGGCGTCATGACCATGGTCGGGGAGCCGCAAAACCTGATCATCGCTAAAGCGGCTGGCTGGCATTTCGGCGACTTCTTTTTGCGGATGTCGCCTGTCACCGTCCCGGTACTGGTATGTGGACTGTTAACCTGTATGCTGGTCGAGAAAATGCGCTGGTTTGGCTATGGCGAAACGTTGCCCGAAAAAGTCCGCGACGTCTTGCAGCAATTCGACGATCAAAGCCGTAAGAAGCGCACCCGCCAGGATAAAATTAAACTAATAGTCCAGGCAATTATTGGAGTCTGGCTGGTTACCGCCCTCGCCCTCCATCTCGCGGAGGTGGGGCTGATTGGTCTGTCGGTCATTATTCTGGCCACCGCGTTAACGGGTGTCACCGATGAACACGCCATCGGCAAAGCGTTTACCGAGTCGCTGCCGTTTACTGCGCTGTTAACCGTTTTCTTTTCCATTGTGGCGGTTATTATCGATCAACACCTTTTCGCGCCGATTATTCAGTTCGTCTTGCAAGCCTCTGAACACGCGCAGCTAACGCTGTTCTATCTCTTTAACGGCCTGTTGTCTTCCATCTCAGATAACGTCTTTGTCGGCACCATTTATATCAACGAAGCGAAGGCGGCAATGGAAAACGGCGCAATCAGCTTAAAACAGTTTGAGCTGCTAGCTGTGGCCATCAATACCGGTACTAACCTGCCATCGGTAGCGACGCCAAATGGTCAGGCGGCATTCTTATTCCTGCTGACCTCCGCGCTGGCGCCGTTAATCCGTCTCTCCTATGGCCGTATGGTCTGGATGGCGTTACCGTACACTATCGTACTGACCCTGATAGGGCTACTGTGCGTCGAATTCACTCTTGCGCCGGTCACCGAATGGATGACTCAGGCAGGATGGTTAGCAACGCTTTCGTAACGTTTGGCCGGGCAATACACCGCCCGGCTCCGATTTTTGCCTGATAATTATCCAATTACACATTATTTCATTTCCCGCTAGTGGCGCACGAATTGAATTGGTTTACACTGCGGTCTCTACGCATGTTGCAGGGAAATTATTATGTTGCGATTTTTAAACCAGTGCTCACGGGGTCGGGGCGCATGGTTACTGATGGCGTTTACCGCCCTGGCGCTGGAAATGGTGGCGCTGTGGTTCCAGCACGTCATGTTACTTAAACCTTGCGTGCTATGTATTTACGAACGTTGCGCCCTGTTTGGCGTGATGGGCGCGGGTCTGGTCGGCGCAATAGCGCCGAAAACGCCGTTGCGATACGTGGCGATGGTTATCTGGATTTACAGCGCCTGGCGGGGTCTACAACTGGCGTATGAACATACGATGATTCAGTTGCATCCCTCGCCGTTCATGACCTGTGACTTTATGGCGCGCTTTCCAGACTGGTTGCCGTTGGGTAAATGGCTGCCGCAGGTGTTTGTGGCATCCGGTGATTGCGCCGAACGCCAGTGGTCGTTTTTAACGCTGGAGATGCCACAATGGCTGTTGGGGATCTTTGCCGCTTACCTTGTGGTGGCGATAGCCGTCGTCATAGCCCAGGCATTTAAGCCTAAAAAACGCGACCTGTTCGGTCGTTGATACACACGCTCCTTCGGGAGCGTTTTTTTTGCCCGAAGCGTTGTTTGCCAGTGATTAAAAGGTGTATATTAAATACATCTTTTAATCACCACATCAGGGAGATGTCTTATGTCCCACTTGCGCATCCCGGCAAACTGGAAAGTTAAACGCTCTACCCCCTTTTTCACCAAAGAAAATGTTCCGGCGGCACTGCTCTCTCATCACAACACAGCGGCAGGCGTTTTCGGACAACTCTGCGTGATGGAAGGCACCGTGACCTACTATGGTTTTGCGAATGAAACCGCGACAGAACCAGAAGTGAAAGTGGTGATTAATGCCGGGCAATTCGCCACCAGTCCGCCGCAATACTGGCATCGGGTAGAACTGAGCGATGATGCACGGTTCAACATTCATTTTTGGGTAGAGGAAGACCATCAGGGCGAGGAAATGTATCAACAGAAAAAAGCCTGACATCGGTAAACCAGTCACCACTGGGCGGCGTCCCGCCCAGTAGCCAGGTAATTGATGGCGCTAATTAAACGCTAGAGTAGTTTAATTTTAACGTGGTATCCCTCAAGCCCTTTCATCGTTTCTCGCGGCGCGAACTCTATTTCGGAAACCTCTTGCCCGGTTTTCTTCCGTAGTTCGGCAACCTTTTTGCTAATGAGTGCCGCGATTTCCTCTTCTGCTTTATGTGTCAACTCTTCGCTGTTCATTGATTTCCTCCTTTGAGCTCGCAAACGGCTAAGCGCAAATAAGACAGTGTCGTCATGGACGCGCTACTATTTTAACGTACAAAAAATTATAGGCTATCTTTCTGAGGATTATCAGGATGTTTCGCTTTAGAAGATGCAAAAAACCGCCTGGCACAGACGGTGCATCAGGCGGTTGGTTAATAGCACAAGACGCTATCTACGAGGATCTTCAACCTCATTCTGGGTATCCGGGTCGAGAGGATCGTCTCCCTCTGGTGTATCCGGAATATTTTCACCAGGAAGCGGCTCATCCTCTGGTAATGGATCGACTAAATCAGGACGTTCAGACATAAAGCCTCCAACGAGCCATAGTTATTAAAGATACCCTACAGCACTACTTTTGGTTTTTCTTTGGATTTTTTCCTTCGTCTTCGGGTGTCTTATCAGGCTTCCTGGGCTGATCCTTTGAAACGCGCAACGGTTGGTTATTCATGGGGTAACTCCTCAGGATAGGCAGCGATATACTGCTTTGAAAGTATAGAGTCGCCGCCATACGTGCGCGAGCGCAGCGACAAGGCGCGTCAGGGAAGAATAGAAGGCAGTGATAACGCCAGGTGACGGAATTTGCACGCAATTCCTGATTTCAGGGGCCGCCCGGCGTAAATTAAAGAATTGTAAACAATCAGCCGTTTTGCCGAAGACTTATTCTGCCCACGACGGTTTATTTAAAATATGATCCTGCCAGTCCCGTACTTCGGATTCTTTAACCGCGATATGACGGACAGAAATTCGCTCGCCATGCATAGCGGCTTTCGATCCAGTCAGCAGCGGATGCCACGTCGGCAAGGGCTTACCTTCCGCCAACAAACGGTAGGCGCAGGTCATCGGCAACCATTCAAAGTCTGGCAAGTTTTCGCGAGTGAGTTTGATACAGTCGGGTTCAAATTCAAAACGGCGTTCATAATGACGGCACTGGCACGTTTTGATATTTAATTGCCTGCACGCCACGTTGGTGAAGTAGATTTCATCTGTATCTTCATCCATCAGCTTATGCAGGCAGCATTGACCGCAGCCATCGCACAGCGACTCCCACTCGGCATCGGTCATTTCATCCAGGGTTTTACGTTGCCAGAAAGGTGTATCGCTCATTAAAGTATCCGCCATTGCACTAAAGCTGCACCTTATAACCAGTCTGGCCTGCAGATGCAAGTTTTACCGCCGCTGAAGGCGGCAAGCAGATTTTACAGAACGCGGGTAGACAACGTTTCGCCATTAAAACGAATGTCCAGCTCATCGCCGCTTAATAATGGCCCCACGCCTGCCGGCGTGCCGGTTAGCACCACGTCCCCGGCTTTGAGCGTAAAATAGCGGCTCATATAGGCGATAAGGGGCACAATAGGATGAATCATATCCGCGGTCGACCCTTGCTGGCGAACCTCGCCATTAACGTTAAGTCCGATAACCGTATTTTGCGGATCGCCGCAGAAGGCCGCGACAGGGATGAAGCCTGAAATCGGACATGCGTTATCAAAACCTTTGGCTTTTTCCCAGGGCTGTCCGGCCTTTTTCATTTTCCCTTGAATATCGCGCAGGGTTAAATCAAGCGCCACGCCATAACCAGCTATCGCTTTACGTACATGATCTTCGGTCGCCTGGCGGAGCGTTGCGCCAATCAGCACAGCAAGCTCAACTTCATGATGAACAGCGCCCATATCCGCCGGAATCGCCAGCGGCTGGCGAATATCACACAATGCGGTTTCCGGCTTGATAAAAAGCACGGGTTCTTCCGGCGTCGCGCTGCCCATCTCCTTGATGTGATTTGCGTAATTACTGCCCACGCAGACCACTTTACTTACCGGGTAATCAAGCAAGGCACCTTGCCAGTTACGATGTTGATACATATTTTCCCCTAAGATCATGATGGAATTCAGGCGCGGCGCCGAATACCGTTTAACGGTCAGCGTGCGACGTATTTTGTCCCACCGAAGAAAGATGTTGTTTCAGCAAATCTTCCGGCGGCGGCGGCAATTGTAAATAATAGCCCTGCTCGCTTAACGCCTGTTTTACTTTTTCGAGCTCGGCATTGACTAATTTTTTACGTCCATCAAGCGGCAGCATCATCGCTAACTGCGGCTGACCGAATCCTTTCATCAACGCTTCAGGCACCCGCGAAAAATCGTCTTTTTTTTCGACATACAAATAGGTTTGATCGCGCTTGCTACTTCTATAGATCACACAAAACATACTTTTACTCTGAATTAACGGGATGGTGACTTGCCTCAATATAATACTGACTATAACATGCCTTCTGGACTTCGGAATATCACTCCGTATCGGAGATGATAAATAGCAAATTGAGTAAGGCCAGGATGTCAAACACGCCAATCGAGCTTAAAGGCAGTAGCTTCACCTTATCAGTGGTTCATTTGCATGAAGCGGAACCAGAGGTTATTCGTCAGGCGTTAGAAGACAAAATAGCGCAGGCTCCTGCGTTTTTAAAACACGCCCCTGTCGTTATTAACGTTAGCGGTCTTGAAAGCCCGGTAAACTGGCCGGAACTGCATAAGATCGTGACCTCAACCGGCTTACGCATTATCGGCGTGAGCGGCTGTAAAGACGCCAGCCTGAAAGTAGAAATCGATCGGATGGGTCTTCCTTTACTGACTGAAGGTAAAGAGAAAGCGGTTCGGGCTGCGCCCGTTGAGCCGGCAACGCCCAGCGAACCGCCGCAAAACGCTAATCCCATCACAAAAACGCGATTAATTGATGTTCCGGTTCGTTCCGGTCAGCGCATTTATGCTCCACAATGTGATCTGATTGTTACAAGTCACGTCAGCGCTGGCGCAGAGCTTATCGCTGACGGCAATATCCATGTCTATGGCATGATGAGAGGTCGCGCGCTGGCAGGGGCGAGCGGCGATCGGGAAGCGCAAATTTTTTGTACCCATCTGACGGCAGAACTGGTCTCTATCGCAGGTGTTTACTGGCTGAGTGATAAAATCCCGGCAGAATTTTATGGCAAAGCGGCGCGCCTGCGTTTAGCAGACAACGCTTTGACAGTTCAACCGTTGAATTGATCCCTTTTTAACAAGGAATTTTTATGGCACGCATTATTGTTGTTACTTCGGGTAAAGGGGGCGTTGGCAAGACCACCTCCAGCGCGGCCATCGCTACAGGTTTGGCCCAGAAGGGAAAGAAAACTGTCGTCATTGATTTTGATATCGGACTGCGTAACCTCGATCTGATTATGGGGTGCGAACGTCGTGTCGTTTACGATTTTGTAAACGTCATTCAGGGCGATGCGACACTGAATCAGGCGCTGATCAAAGATAAGCGTACTGAAAATCTCTTCATTCTTCCGGCGTCGCAGACCCGGGATAAAGACGCGCTAACGCGCGAAGGCGTCGCTAAGGTACTGGACTCACTGAAAGCGATGGACTTTGAGTTCATCGTTTGCGACTCGCCGGCGGGTATCGAAACCGGGGCGCTGATGGCGCTCTATTTTGCCGATGAAGCGATCATCACGACTAACCCGGAAGTCTCTTCTGTCCGTGACTCGGACCGTATTCTGGGTATTCTGGCATCGAAATCTCGTCGCGCAGAAAATGGCGAAGAACCGATTAAAGAACATCTCCTGTTGACGCGCTACAATCCAGGCCGCGTAAATAAAGGCGACATGCTCAGCATGGAAGATGTACTGGAGATTCTGCGTATTAAACTCGTCGGGGTGATCCCGGAAGATCAATCCGTACTGCGCGCATCGAACCAGGGCGAACCGGTGATTCTTGACGCCACTGCGGATGCGGGTAAAGCCTATGCAGATACCGTAGATCGTCTGTTGGGAGAAGAACGTCCTTTCCGCTTCATTGAAGAAGAGAAGAAAGGTTTCCTCAAACGCCTGTTCGGAGGATAAATTATGGCATTACTGGATTTTTTTCTCTCGCGGAAAAAGAGTACCGCTAATATTGCAAAAGAGCGGCTGCAAATCATTGTCGCGGAACGTCGCCGTAGCGATGCCGAACCGCATTATTTACCGCAGTTACGTAAAGATATTCTTGAGGTCATTTGTAAATACGTACAAATCGATCCGGAAATGGTTACCGTCCAGCTTGAGCAAAAAGATGGTGATATCTCCATCCTTGAACTTAACGTAACGCTGCCGGAAGCCGAAGAGTCAAAATAAGCTCTTTTATGGGAAAATTCCTGGATTAAAAAAGGCAGAAGAATCTGCCTTTTTTATTTTTTTACATTATTCCGAATACGGACATTTATTTCACTGGCCGTTTTCCCGGCAATTACCGCCGTTAACGCGGATACTCCTGCAACAGAAGCGTTAACTTCTCCGCCATCAGTTCGGCGCGCCAGCCGGAAATCAATTCCGGTTGCCCATTTTGCGGTTTTAATTTCCAGTGCCAGTTAAGCAACTGATTAATCTGCCGACGCGATGCCAGTAGCTCGCCGCTGACGTGATGCGACGCGCTCACCTCCGCCACCAGCGCTTTGATGGCCTTAAACGCTTTGCGATAGCCCGGCATGTCCATCAGATTCAACAGGGGCTCCGGCAATGCCTCTTCCGGTAACGCCTGTGCTTTCGCCACCAGCGATATCAACGTTTTGCCGTGAAAACGAATCTCGCTGCCGGAAAGCCCCAGGCTATCCAGCTCACCGAGACTGCCCGGCATATAACGCGCGACCGCCCACAGGTTTTCTTCACGCACAACAAAGTTCACCGCCATATCGCGCTCACGCGCCTTACGCAGCCGCCAGTCAGCTAAAAGTTGCAGACAGGCTAACTGGCGAGTACGCAGTTGCCAGGCATTAGTGATATCCCGCCATGCCTCTTCCGGCGCCTGAATCTCCTGACGACGCTGCTGCATCAATCGGCATTCATCAAGCGCGGCAGGCAGCCATCCTGCGGCTTCAGTTTCAATCATCAGCTTTTTGGCGATCGGTAACAGATACCAGACATCCGCCGCCGCGTATTCACACTGACGCTCGCTTAAAGGCCGGGCTAACCAGTCGGTACGAGACTCGCTTTTATCCAGCGCCACGCCCGTATACTCTTCTACCATCGCCGCAAACCCCCACGACAGCGGACGCCCGCAAAACGCCGCCAGAATTTGCGTATCAATCAGGGGCTCCGGCAGTTCGCCAAACGCATTCAGAAATACTTCCAGATCTTCGCTACCCGCGTGCAGAAATTTGGTGATTCCCGTATCGCGCAGCACCGCTTTTAACGGCGACCAGTCGCTGATGCCGAGCGGATCGATCAGGGCGACATTTGCCCCGTCAAATAACTGTATCAATCCTAACTGCGGGTAATAGGTGCGGGTACGGACAAATTCCGTATCTAAAGCAATAGCCGGACATGCGCGGACAGCTTCACACAGGCTCGCCAGCGCATCGTCCGTTTCAATCATTTGGTAATTCAAATCGTGTTCTCTTTGGTTCGCGCCAAAAAAAACGCCGGCTTAACCGGCGTCTCTCGTTAGCTGACTTAACGCTCAGGCTTTATTGTCTACTTTGCCACGGGCTTCGTCACGCAGTTCTCGTCGTAAAATTTTCCCAACGTTAGATTTTGGTAATTCCTCGCGAAACTCGACCTGTTTGGGCACCTTATATCCGGTCAGATGGCGACGGCAGAAGGTGATCAACGCATCGTCAGTCAATGCCGGATCTTTCTTAACCACAAAAAGCTTCACCGCTTCGCCGCTACTACCGGAAGGCACGCCAACCGCCGCGACTTCCTGCACGCCAGAATGCTGCATCACCACATCTTCAATTTCGTTTGGATAAACGTTGAAACCAGAAACCAGAATCATATCTTTCTTACGATCGACAATCCGCAGAAAGCCGTCTTCATCCATAACCGCAATATCGCCCGTATGCAGCCAGCCATCTTTAATGATTTCATCCGTCGCGTCAGGACGCTGCCAGTATCCCAGCATAACCTGCGGGCCTTTCACGCAAAGCTCTCCGGCCTCACCCGGCGCGACTTCGTTGTCATCGTCATCCACCAGTTTGGCTTCTGTTGAAGGTACTGGCAGGCCGATACTGCCGCTGTGATAATCAATATCATGCGGGTTGACGCTCACCAGCGGGGCGCACTCGGTCAGCCCGTAGCCTTCCAGCAGGTATTGCCCGGTCAGCTTTACCCAACGTTCCGCAACGACATTTTGTACCGGCATCCCGCCGCCGGCTGACAGATGCAGCGAAGAAAAATCCAGCTGTTGAAACTCTTTATTATTGAGCAGAGCGTTGAATAGCGTATTAACGCCAGTCATCGCCGTAAATGGATATTTCGCCAGCTCCTTGACCAGGCCGGGGATATCACGCGGATTGGTAATCAGCAGGTTTTGCCCACCCAGCTCGATAAAAAGCAGACAGTTCATGGTTAAGGCAAAAATGTGATACAGCGGCAGCGCGGTCACTACCAGCTCTTTCCCCGGGTGCAGCAGCGGCCCATAGGTCGCTTTCACCTGCTCCAGATTCGCCAGCATATTGCGGTGGGTCAACATCGCGCCTTTCGCCACGCCCGTCGTACCGCCGGTATATTGCAGGAAAGCCAGATCTTCAGCGACAACCTCGGGTTTGACATACTGCATACGGTAGCCATGCTGTAGCGCGCTGCGAAACGAGATCGCATCTGGCAAGTGGTATTTTGGCACCAGACGCTTGATGTATTTCACGACAAAGTTAACAACCGTACCTTTGGCGGTAGAAAGCTGGTCGCCCATCCGCGTCAGAATAACGTGCTGTACCGACGTTTTCTCGACCACTTTTTCCAGCGTATGGGCAAAGTTAGAAACAATAATGATTGCCGCCGCGCCGCTATCGTTAAGCTGATGCTCAAGTTCGCGTGGCGTGTACAGCGGGTTAACGTTCACCACAATCATGCCGGCGCGTAAAATACCAAATAGCGCAACGGGATACTGCAACAGGTTTGGCATCATCAGCGCCACACGGTCGCCTTTTTTGAGTCCCAGCCCTTGTTGTAAATAAGCCGCAAATGCCCGACTACGTTCTTCTAATTTGCGGAAGGTCATTACCTCCCCCATATTGACGAACGCAGGCTGATCGGCATAGCGCGTCGCCGCATGTTCAAACAGTTCAACCAGGGATTGATAACGGTCAGGGTTGATCTCCGCCGGAACATCAGCAGGATAACGGTTAAGCCAAACCTTCTTCAATGCATCACCTCTAAAATGAGTGTTCGTCGTCATCACAACCCCAGTTAATAAACAAGTCGTTAACATTATATTAACTCAGCGTACCAGTTTATTAATTACGCAACTGAAAGGTTGCGAAGCGCGTCACTATTTATTTTTATTATGTCTCTATGAATGCAGAAACAGCGGACCAGCCGCTGTTTCTTTTATTGATAAAACAAAGAGTTACTCTGTCACTATCGTCTGAACCTCTGCGGGTCCAGGGTTATACCATCCCCAACCGCCATAGCCATAAGGCCAGGCGCGTCCGCCGTAAAACCACGGATCGATCGGCTGTGGAGGCATGACAACCTGCTGAACAAGATGCCAGCGTTTATAGCCGGTAGCCTGCATCAGCATAAATTTATACGGCGTATTGCCGATTTTACCGTCAACCGTGCCAGTTATCGGGCCGACAACGGTAACTAACTGGCCACGGAAGTCCACCGGGTCCAGAAAACCGTTCACATCGGCAAAAATTCTGCCGCGCGAGGCTTCGCCCAGAACAGGACGCGCGCCGCTGTCGAGCGGTACGGTCGCGATTTCAAGCCGGGTTTTTCCCTGCTGATTTTGTACCGCCACAACTTTGCCGCCAAAACGCGCCTCTTGCCCGATATAGAGCTGCGGCGCATTCATCACCCGCACCAAATCCTGCTGCGGCGTCGGACTCGAACCTTTAATGGCATCCGGGATAGTCACGCAACCGCTCAGCATAAGCGCAAAAGCGCACGCCAGCGCCCCTTTTATTAACCGTTTTTGAACCGCCATGATGCGACTCCTTTTTCTCGACCTCTATTCCACCCCACAGCATAAAGTATGGGGGGTAATAGTAGTGAGAGTCATTCTTTGCCGGGAAGTTTCTTCCACGCCACTTCGTTACGCAAATAAACCGGCTCGGCATGTTCCACGGCAACGGTCTCTCCTGCCGCCAGCTTTTGACTGGCGATGGGCAACATATCTTCCGCTGCCGGGAGCGACACCTCCCCATCATGAAGCGTCAGGCCGCACTCCTTCGCCAGATCGGGCCACGCGGACCAACCCGTTCCTACCGTCGCCCACTCGCCGGAAAGCTGTTTCAACCGCTCGCCGACCCGTTCCGGTTTCAGCACCGCTTCCGTCTCTTCGCCCTGCCAGACGCCCTGCGCATCACGCTGGTATTCCGCCCAGTACACTTCGCCCATCCGCGCGTCAATCGCGGCGAGTACGCGGGTCGCGCCGGTTTTACGCCACGCGCCCTGCGCCATCGTGGCAAGCGTCGAAACACCGATCATCGGCAGATTTGCCCCTAACGCCAGCCCTTGCGCAATGCCAATGCCGATACGCACGCCGGTAAAGCTGCCCGGACCGCGCCCAAACGCCAGCGCATCTATCTCATTGAGCGAGGCGCCGCTGGCGGCCAGAATCTCCTGCACCATGGGCAGGATACGTTGAGTGTGTTCTCGTGGACAAAGCTCAAAGTGAGCATTGATAGTACCGTTGTTCCACAGGGCGACAGAACAGGCCTCTGTGGCGGTATCGATAGCCAGAATTCGCATGAGGTTTCGTGCTTAGATCAATAAAATAGCGCGCATCTTACCATACTCCGTAACAAATTACTCGGCGGATGGAATCGCAAGAAAGCGAACGGCACGGGCGATATCACGCGTGCGCGGCGCAGGAGGCAGGCTGGCGAGAAACGTGGCGCCATAGGGCCGCATCACCAGCCGGTTATCACAAATCACTAACACCCCGCGATCGTCCGCATCGCGAATCAGCCGCCCTACGCCCTGCTTCAGCGTAATCACCGCATCGGGCAGTTGAACCTCATCAAACGGATCGCCGCCGCGCAAACGACAGTCTTCCATTCGCGCTTTTAACAGCGGGTCGTCCGGGGAAGTAAACGGCAATTTGTCGATAATCACCAACGATAACGTATCGCCGCGCACGTCCACCCCTTCCCAGAAGCTGCTGGTGGCGACGAGCAGCGCGTTGCCCGCGCTAACAAATTGCTGTAACAGTTGGCCTTTACTGGTTTCCCCTTGCAACAATACTGGCAGCGTCATGGTGGCGCGAAACTGCTCCGCCAGATCGCGCATCATGGCGTGCGAGGTGCACAGCATAAAACATCGCCCGTTATTGGCCTCGATAATCGGCCTGAGCATGGCCGCCAACTGTCGCGCCGCGCCGGGCTGGTTGGTTTGCGGTAGGTTACGCGGTACGCAGAGTAACGCCTGGCGCGTATAGTCGAATGGGCTGGGCAGTAGCATGGATTCTGCCTGTTCAATTCCCAGACGGGCGGTAAAGTGGTGAAGATCATCATTTACCGACAACGTGGCCGAGGTAAAAATCCAGCTACCGGGCTTCTGTTCCATCACTTCTTTGAATTTGTCCGCCACGGTGAGCGGCGTCAGCGCCAGGGTGAAATGGCGCGAGGTGCACTCATACCAGTAGCTGTATCCCGGCTGATTGATCTCTTTTAAGCGTTTCAGCCGTGAACGGTATAGCGTGGCGCGTTCAAAAGCCGCATCCAGCAGCGCCGAACGGCCCAGCGACAGCTTCGCCACGTCGTAACAAAGCTCCAGCGTATCATCCAGCAGTAAAAATGCCCGTTGGATACGTGGGTCGGCTAACAGTTCACGCAAATTTCCCCGGTAGCCGGGCTCCCCCAGTTGCAGACGAAAATCCTGGGCGCTCTGGGCAAGGCGATCGGCGCATTTTTGCAACTGTTGAGTGTCTTTCAGTTCCGTCCGGTAGGCGATGGTGATGTCTTTTGCTAAATCCAGCAACTGACGGCTGGAGAGCGATTGTCCGAAATACTGGCTGGCGATGTCAGGCAGTTGGTGGGCTTCATCGAAGATCATTACTTCAGCCTGAGGGATAAGTTCGCCAAACCCGCTCTCTTTAACCACCATATCCGCAAGAAAAAGGTGGTGGTTTACAATCACCACATCCGCGTCCATCGCCTTTTTACGCGCTTTCACCACAAAGCACTCTTTGTAGAGCGGGCAATCGCTGCCAAGGCAGTTGTCGTTGGTACTGGTGACCAGCGGCCAGGCCTGGGAATCCTCCGCCACGCTGACGCAGGTGCTGATATCGCCATCCTGCGTCTGATTTGACCAGGAGCGCAGCAATATCACGTCGCTTAACGTTTGTACCGGTAAATCGCCGCCCGCCAGCGCTTGTTGTTCCAGACGCTCCAGGCAGAGGTAGTTTGAACGTCCTTTCAACAGGGCCGTCTTACCGGTAAACGCCAACGCTTTTGCTACCGTCGGCAGATCGCGGCTGTAGAGTTGATCCTGCAACGCTTTCGACCCGGTCGAAATAATGACTTTTTTCCTGGCGCGCAACGCCGGAGCGAGGTAAGCATAGGTCTTCCCGGTTCCGGTGCCGGCTTCAACAACCAAAGGCTGCGCATTTTCAATCGCTTGTGTTACGGCAACCGCCATTTGCCGCTGTGGTTCGCGCGGTTTAAAGCCAGTTATCGCTTTGGCCAGTTGGCCATCTGCTGCAAAATCGTCCGTCACACTGCCCCCTGTTAATTTGCACAGGGATTATGTCAGGGTAGAAAGGCTTACGCCAGTTACAGAGGTGACGGCGGCGCCACATTGTGGCAGTCTTGAACCATTCAAATGAAAAGCAAATGAGGAATAAGTAATGTCTATCGTGCGTATTGATGCCGAAGATCGTTGGTCTGATGTGGTGATCTACAATAATACGCTGTGGTATACCGGCGTGCCGGAAAACCTGGACGCCGATGCTTTTGAGCAAACGGCGAATACTCTGGCGCAAATTGATGCGGTGCTGGAAAAACAGGGCTCCAGTAAGTCACGTATTCTGGATGCCACTATTTTCCTGAGCGATAAAGCGGATTTTGCCGCCATGAATAAGGCGTGGGATGCGTGGGTCGTCGCAGGCCATGCGCCGGTACGCTGTACCGTACAGGCCGGGTTGATGAACCCGAAATATAAAGTTGAGATTAAGATTGTCGCGGCGGTATAAGCCGATTATTCGTCTTCATCCTCAAAACGCGCCACTATCCGTTCGCCGGTATGGTTGGCGCGAAGTTCGCCCGCCACCTGGGCAATCGCTTCTCCGCTGCTCATACCTTGCGACATCAATTCCTGGATACGTTCTACGGCTTTTTGCTGTTGTTCATGACTGAGTGAAGGTAAACCTGCAAACATGATTAACTCCTGCTAAATTGTTAGCGCTAATTATTTCACGCTACCCGGCGGTAAGCCAGTAGTGTTGTAACGAGTCAGGAATGATGAAGACGTTATCTCCCACTGTTATCACCTTACCCTGGCGTCCGGACGCCGCTGAACACTATTTTGCGCCCGTAAACCATTTGCCCTGGGCGATGCTGCTGCATTCAGGTGATGCTATTCATCCCTATAACCGTTTTGATATTCTGGTCGCCGATCCTGTCACCACACTGACCACGCGCGCGCAGGAAACCACGGTATGTACTGCGCGCACGTCCACCGTCACTCTCGACGATCCGTTACACGTTTTGCAGACTCAACTGGAGGCGCTGCCTTTTCATCCTCAGCCTGACCCTGACTTACCCTTTCAGGGCGGCGCGTTGGGTCTGTTTGGTTATGATTTAGGGCGGCGTTTCGAAATTCTGCCCGATACTGCCGCGCGCGATATCGTTTTACCCGATATGGCGATTGGCCTTTACGACTGGGCGCTGATTGTCGATCACCATAAACAGGTAGTGTCGCTGATAAGCTATCACGATGCAGACGCCCGATATCGCTGGCTCACCAGCCAGCTCGCGCCGACCCGCACGCCCTTCAGGCTTACCTCGGCCTGGCAATCCAATATGACGCGTTGCGAGTATGGCGAAAAGTTTCGTCAGGTGCAGGCCTGGCTGCACAGCGGGGACTGCTATCAGGTCAATCTTTCCCAGCGTTTTCAGGCGAGCTACGAGGGTGATGAATGGCAGGCTTTCGAACGCCTTAACCGCGCAAATCGCGCCCCGTTCAGCGCCTTTCTTCGTTTACATGACGGTGCCATATTGAGCCTTTCTCCCGAGCGTTTTATCCAACTGGAGAATGGTCATATTCAGACGCGCCCGATCAAAGGTACGCTTCCACGGCTTAACGATCCGCAGGCGGATCGTCAGCAAGCGCAGAAACTGGCAAACTCAATGAAAGATCGCGCTGAAAATTTGATGATCGTCGATTTGATGCGTAACGACATTGGCCGGGTCGCCGTGCCGGGTTCGGTGAAAGTGCCGGAACTGTTCGTCGTCGAACCATTTCCTGCCGTTCACCATCTGGTTAGCACCATTACCGCCCGTTTACCGGACTCGCTTCATGCCACCGACCTGCTGCGCGCGGCTTTCCCCGGCGGCTCCATTACCGGCGCGCCTAAAGTGCGGGCGATGGAAATTATCGACGAACTGGAGCCGCAGCGACGCAACGCCTGGTGCGGTAGCATCGGTTATCTGAGTTTCTGCGGCAAGATGGATACCAGTATTACTATCCGCACCGTCACGGCAACGCAGGGCCAACTCTATTGCTCAGCCGGCGGCGGTATCGTGGCCGATAGCAAGGAAGATGCGGAATATCAGGAAACTTTTGATAAAGTTAATCGTATCCTGCACCCACTGGAGAACTAATACGTGGATACCAGCCGTCTGACGCTCGATCATTTCTTATCGCGCTTTCAGCTTTTGCGCCCGCAGATAACTCATGAAACGTTAAACCAACGTCAGGCCGCCGTACTGATCCCTGTGGTTCGCCGCCCCCAGCCGGGGCTGCTGTTGACCCAGCGGGCTATTCATTTGCGCAAACACGCCGGACAGGTCGCCTTTCCCGGCGGGGCCGTGGACAGTACCGATGCTTCGCTTATCGCCGCAGCGCTTCGCGAAGCGCAGGAGGAAGTCGCCATCCCGCCGCAAGCCGTGGAAGTGATTGGCGTTTTACCGCCGGTAGACAGCGTGACCGGTTTTCAGGTCACCCCGGTGGTCGGCATTATTCCGCCAAACCTCCCCTGGCGCGCCAGTGAAGACGAAGTGTCTGCGGTGTTTGAAATGCCGCTGGCGCAAGCGTTGCAACTGGGTCGATATCATCCGCTTGATATTTACCGTCGCGGCAATTCGCACCGCGTATGGCTCTCCTGGTATGAGCATTATTTCGTCTGGGGCATGACCGCAAACATTCTTCGTGAGCTGGCGCTGCAAATCGGCGTAAAGCCCTGACTGTACACAACGCCATTCACGTTGCCTCAAGGCGGTAACAATCGCCTCCCCCAAAGAGGCAGCCTGAAGGGCAACGTGTATATACTTAACTTTACGCGCGCAAGACACGACTTGAGATTACTGTCGCAATATTAGTAAAAACGCGGTTATTCATTAGTTTAATTCATGTGAATAGTTAAGCTGATGCCAGCGTTCCCTCTTACACTATGCGCAGTTATAACATCGTAACCGGAAGCCCCGGTTGCCCTGTCAGGAGTATTATCGTGATTAGCCTATTCGACATGTTTAAGGTAGGGATTGGTCCCTCCTCTTCCCACACTGTTGGCCCGATGAAGGCCGGTAAACAGTTCGTCGATGACCTGGTCGAAAAAGGATTACTGGATAACGTTACCCGCGTCGCTGTCGATGTCTACGGCTCGCTGTCGCTGACGGGGAAAGGTCACCATACCGATATCGCCATTATTATGGGTCTGGCGGGTAATGAACCCGCTACCGTGGATATTGATAGTATCCCCGGTTTTATTCGCGACGTCGAAACGCGCGAGCGTCTGTTACTGGCCCAGGGACGTCACGAAGTCGACTTCCCGAAAGATGACGGAATGCGTTTTCACAACGGCAATTTGCCGCTGCATGAAAACGGGATGCAGATCCACGCCTGGCATGACGACACGGTCATTTATAGCAAGACGTACTATTCCATCGGCGGCGGCTTTATCGTTGATGAAGCGCATTTCGGCCAGGAAGCGACGAATGAGGTTACTGTACCTTATCCGTTTAAATCGGCGAAAGAAATGCTGGAGTATTGCAACAGCACCGGCCTTTCACTCTCCGGCATGGTGATGCAAAACGAACTGGCGTTGCATAGCAAGAAAGAGATTGAAGAGTATTTCGGTCACGTCTGGCAGACCATGCAGGCCTGTATTGATCGCGGTATGAATACCGAAGGCGTGCTGCCGGGGCCGCTGCGCGTACCGCGTCGCGCCTCCGCGCTGCGTCGTATGCTGGTTTCCAGCGATAAGCTTTCCAGCGATCCGATGAACGTCATTGACTGGGTGAACATGTTTGCTCTGGCGGTGAACGAAGAGAACGCCGCAGGCGGTCGCGTCGTGACGGCGCCAACCAACGGCGCGTGCGGCATCGTTCCTGCGGTACTGGCTTACTACGACCATTTTATTGAATCAGTCAGCCCGGATATTTACACCCGCTACTTCCTGGCGGCAGGCGCTATTGGCGCGCTGTATAAGATGAACGCGTCTATTTCCGGCGCGGAAGTCGGCTGTCAGGGTGAAGTCGGGGTCGCCTGTTCGATGGCGGCGGCAGGCCTTGCTGAACTGTTGGGCGCCAGCCCGGAACAGGTTTGCGTTGCCGCTGAAATCGGCATGGAGCATAACCTGGGGCTGACCTGCGACCCGGTTGCCGGTCAGGTGCAGGTGCCGTGTATCGAGCGTAACGCCATTGCTTCGGTTAAAGCGATTAACGCTGCGCGTATGGCCATGCGTCGAACCAGCGCGCCGCGCGTCTCGCTGGATAAAGTCATCGAAACGATGTACGAGACCGGAAAAGACATGAACGCCAAATACCGTGAAACGTCGCGCGGCGGGCTGGCCATTAAAGTCCAGTGTGATTAAACGCCGTTTCCCCTCCCTTCGCCCATCTGCTACGGATGGGCGAAATTTTTATCTCTTCCTCGTCGACTCCACGTTTCCCCACTACACTTGCTGTGTCGCGGTTGGCTTTTGTCGCCAACGCTTATTGGGCGGCCCGCATGCAAACAGCACAACGGATCATCAATCATTATCGCCGTAATCGTTTCATTGTTTGCACGATTTGTGCACTGGTCACGCTCATTCTTACGCTGAGCATCCGATTTATTTCGGAGCGGAACTTAAATCACCATCGCACGGTTGCATTCGCGAATCATGCCGTTGATGCGCTGGATAATGTGCTGCATCCTCTCCTGGTCGGACGAAACATACTGCTACCCTTACTTGAGCTTCCGTGCGCGACCGCGCATTTGCCGTTGCGTAAGCAAGCCGCCCGCCTGCAAACCATTCGTTCTATCGGGCTGGTAAAAGAGGGAATTCTCTACTGCTCAAGCATTTTTGGCGCCCGTAATACTCCCATACGCCAGCTTCAGCCCGATCTTCCCGCAGCTGGCGATCTGCTGCTACTTTCCACGGATCAATCGTTACTCAAGGGAAGCCCGATCCTCATTCAGTGGTATCCCGCCGCTGCCGATGGCCAGGATGGCGTGATGGAAATTGTGAATATTGGCTTGCTGACGACCATGCTACTTGAGCCGCAGCAGCCGCAAATTACCAGCGCCAGCCTGACGGTCGGCAAACGGCACCTGTTATATGGTCGGGGCGTGGTCGATACTCTTCCGGAATTAAAAAAAGATGAAGAGCGTTACCAGCTTTCATCGCGGCATTTCCCTTTTACTATCAGCGTCAGCGGGCCGTCGGCAGGCGTACTGGCGTTCAAACATCTCCCGACGCAGTTACCGCTGGCCGTATTGCTTAGCCTGTTGATCGGTTATATCGCCTGGCTGGCAACGGCCAGCAGAATGAGCTTTTCCTGGGAGATTAATCTGGCCCTTGCCGAACGGGAGTTTGAGCTATTTTGTCAGCCGTTGCTTAATGCCCGCACGCAGCAGTGTACCGGCGTTGAGATCCTGTTACGCTGGAACAACCCTCGCCAGGGCTGGATCTCACCGGATGTTTTTATTCCTATCGCCGAGGAGCATAACCTGATAGCGCCGCTGACCCGCTATGTGATTGCGGAAACCATTCGGCAGCGGCACTACTTCCCCATCAACCATCAGTTTCATATCGGCATCAATGTGGCGGCAAGCCATTTCCGACACGGCGTGCTTCTCAAAGATCTTAATCAGTACTGGTTTAGTGCGGAACCTGTTCAGCAACTGGTGCTGGAGCTCACGGAACGCGACGCGTTGCTTGACGTTGATTACCGCCTGATGCGCGAGCTGCATCGTAAAGGTGTCAAGTTAGCCATCGATGATTTTGGCACAGGAAACAGCTCGCTCTCCTGGCTGGAAAAACTGCGGCCGGATATTTTGAAAATCGATAAATCCTTCACCGCCGCCATCGGTACCGATGCGGTCAATTCGACGGTGACCGATATTATTATCGCGCTAGGGCAGAGACTGAATATTGAACTGGTGGCGGAAGGGGTCGAAAACCAGACGCAGGCACAGCATTTGCGCCAGCATGGCGTGCAAATGTTACAGGGCTATCTCTATGCGAAGCCGATGCCCATTAGCGAATTTCCACAGTGGCTGGCGGGCAGCGCGCCGCCGCCCGCCCGGCATAACGGACAGATTATGTCCGCGATGCCGCATCTATAGACTTGATTCCTGCGTGTGACGTTATTCCTCTTCGTCGTGGGCAGGCTGTTCTTTAACAATCCGAACCAGATCGACACGGTAGTCGTTGGCCTCGACAATGGTGATCCGCAGTGGCGGAACATCAATGACATCGCCTACACGAGGAATATGGCCATTAGCGGCGATCACTAACCCCGCGACCGTCGCAATATCGCCCTCTTCGTTCACCAGATGGTCAACTTCCAGCGCCTGCTGTAGCGCATGGAGATCGGTGCCGCCCTTCACTATCCAGCCCTCGGCATCGGCAACGATTTCCGGCGTTTCATCGGCATCCGGGAACTCACCGGCAATCGCTTCCAGCACATCCAGCGGCGTAACCAGCCCCTGCACCACGCCGAACTCGTTAGTGACGATAACGAAACTGCCGCGCGCGCGACGCAAAACGCCTAACAGATTGATAGGATCAAGCGTTTCCGGCACCACTATCGCCGGGGAAGAGGCGGCGATAGCCGCTACGTCCGCGCCCTCTTCCAGCGCCACCAGCAACTCTTTCGCGCGAACGATACCGATAATTTCATCCAGCTCGCCCCGACATACCGGGAACAGGCTATGCGGAGAAGAGAGTAACTGCTGACGGATTTCAGCTACGCTGAGATTCGCATCCACCCAACTAATTTCGCCTCGCGGCGTCATAATGCCGCGCAGGGAGCGCGACGCCAGAGTCAGTACGCCGTTAATCATGTAGCGTTCTTCTTCGGCGAAGGCGCCTTCCGACACCGATATCGCGGCTGGGCTATCCGTCTCATGTTGCGTACTCGCCTGGCGTTTACCGCCCATCAGACGCAGGATAGCGTCCGCAGTACGCGCGCGCAGCGGCAACGTGGACTGATGACGAATAAAGTTGCGGCGCGCAATCTGGTTAAACACCTCGATAACGATCGAGAAACCAATTGCCGCGTACAGGTAGCCTTTCGGAATATGGAAACCAAACCCTTCCGCCACCAGGCTCAGGCCGATCATCAGCAGGAAGCTCAGACAGAGCACCACCACCGTCGGATGCTGGTTGACAAAACGGGTCAGCGGTTTTGACGCCAGTAGCATCACCGCCATCGCAATCACCACCGCCGCCATCATAACCGGCAGATGGTTTACCATACCTACCGCCGTAATCACGGCGTCCAGCGAGAAGACCGCATCCAGGATGACAATCTGCGTGACTACCACCCAGAAGCTCGCATAGCCTTTACCGTGTCCGGTGTCATGCTCGCGGTTTTCCAGACGTTCATGCAGCTCGGTGGTCGCTTTAAACAACAGGAATATACCGCCCAGCAGCATAATTAAATCGCGGCCGGAGAAGGTAAAATCCCAGACGGTAAAGAGCGGCTTTGTTAAGGTCACCAGCCACGAAATAATGGACAGCAGCGCCAGACGCATAATCAGCGCCAGCGAGAGCCCGATAAGACGCGCTTTGTCACGCTGCTTTGGCGGCAATTTATCGGCGAGGATCGCGATAAAGACCAGGTTATCGATACCCAGGACAATTTCCAGGACGACGAGCGTGAGTAAACCCACCCAAATTGAGGGATCCATTAATAATTCCATGACAAGCTCCTGCTTAAGGAATGACTAAACGGCGCCCACAACATCTCAAAGGATGCAGGCGGTAACGCAATAAACAAAGTAAGGCTATGGCAAGATATGCCAGATTGACAGGCGCAAAACGGCCAAAGAGTGAAATGACGTCGGTGACGATCCATACAACGGGCTGCTGCCCTATACCCCATTCTAATTAAACGGAAGCTAAACATAACAGAGACAACTGGTTTTTGGCAAAGATTTACCTTCCTTTGCAAAGAGATGTAACCGGGATATTTTACACTTCGAAATTTCTCATTATCGAAAACAAAATTACGGATCTCCATCACACAAAATATTTTTTTCGATATCTAAAATAATTCACGAAAATCATGCGTTTTTCGTTGTAACCCTCATCTGAATCGATTCGCTTGCGGACGGCGATTCAAAAAATACATCTGTCAAGTTGATGTGTTGACAATAATAAAGGAGGTAGCAAGTGACCATTGCTATTGTTATAGGCACACATGGTTGGGCTGCAGAGCAGTTACTTAAAACAGCCGAAATGCTGTTAGGCGAGCAGGAAAACGTCGGCTGGATCGATTTCGTTCCTGGCGAAAATGCCGAAACGCTGATCGAAAAGTACAACGCTCAGTTGGCTAAACTCGATACCAGTAAAGGCGTGCTATTTCTCGTTGATACATGGGGAGGCAGTCCGTTTAATGCTGCCAGCCGCATTGTCGTCGATAAAGAGCGCTATGAAGTTATTGCCGGCGTCAACATCCCGATGCTGGTCGAAACGTTTATGGCTCGTGACGACGATCCGAGCTTTGACGAGCTGGTCGCACTGGCGGTAGAAACCGGTCGTGAAGGCGTAAAAGCGCTGAAAGCGAAACCGGTAGAAAAAGCCGCGCCAGCGCCAGTCGCCGCCGCGCCAAAAGCGGCCACGCCGGCAAAACCGATGGGCCCGAATGATTATATGGTCATCGGGCTTGCCCGTATTGATGACCGCCTCATTCACGGTCAGGTCGCTACCCGCTGGACCAAAGAGACCAATGTCAGCCGTATTATTGTTGTGAGCGATGAAGTCGCGGCGGATACCGTACGTAAAACGCTGCTGACGCAAGTTGCGCCGCCGGGCGTTACGGCGCATGTGGTTGACGTCGCGAAGATGATTCGCGTCTACAATAACCCGAAATACGCCGGTGAACGCGTGATGCTTCTGTTTACCAATCCTACCGACGTCGAGCGCATCGTTGAGGGCGGCGTGAAAGTCACTTCCGTGAACATTGGCGGTATGGCCTATCGTCAAGGTAAAACGCAGGTGAACAACGCCGTTTCCGTCGATGAAAAGGATATCGAAGCCTTTAAAAAGCTCAACGAGCGCGGCATCGAGCTTGAGGTGCGTAAAGTTTCCACCGATCCGAAACTGAAAATGATGGATTTAATTGCCAAAGTGGCGAAATAACCGCCGGCATTTAATTAGCTTTCACACTTAAGATAGCAATAGGAGAAGTACAATGGAGATTACCACTCTTCAGATTGTGCTGGTGTTCATCGTCGCATGTATCGCAGGTATGGAGTCGGTACTTGATGAATTTCAGTTCCACCGTCCGCTGATCGCCTGTACCTTAATCGGCGCCGTTCTGGGGGACATGAAAACCGGTATTATCATCGGCGGTACTCTGGAAATGATCGCTCTGGGCTGGATGAACATCGGTGCTGCCGTTGCGCCTGATGCCGCACTGGCGTCCATCATCTCTACCGTTCTGGTCATCGCCGGGCATCAAAGCATTGGCGCCGGTATCGCGCTGGCGATTCCGCTGGCGGCGGCAGGCCAGGTACTGACCATTATCGTTCGTACCATCACCGTGGCATTCCAGCACGCGGCGGACAAGGCGGCTGAAAACGGCAACCTGACGGCGCTCTCCTGGCTGCACGTTTCTTCTCTGTTCCTGCAGGCAATGCGTATCGCTATCCCGGCGGTTATCGTTGCCATCTCCGTAGGCACCAGCGAAGTACAGGGAATGCTGAATGCGATTCCTGAAGTCGTCACAGGCGGTCTGAACATCGCTGGCGGCATGATCGTCGTGGTTGGTTATGCGATGGTTATCAACATGATGCGCGCAGGCTACCTGATGCCGTTCTTCTACCTCGGTTTCGTCACCGCGGCTTTCACAAACTTCAACCTGGTCGCACTGGGTGTCATCGGCGCAGTGATGGCTATTCTTTACATCCAGCTGAGCCCGAAATACAACCGTGTAGCGGGCGCGCCTGCAGCGGCTGCTGGCAATAACGATCTCGACAACGAACTGGACTAACAGGTGAGCGAAATGGTTGATATGACTAAAACTACCACCGAGAAAAAACTCACTCCGAGCGATATTCGCGGCGTATTTCTTCGTTCTAACCTGTTCCAGGGGTCATGGAACTTCGAACGTATGCAAGCGCTGGGCTTCTGCTTCTCTATGGTGCCGGCGATTCGTCGCCTGTATCCGGAGAATAATGACGCGCGTAAACAGGCGATTAAACGTCACCTGGAGTTCTTTAACACTCATCCTTACGTTGCGGCGCCGGTACTGGGCGTGACCCTGGCAATGGAAGAAAAGCGTGCGAACGGCGCAGAGATTGACGATGGCGCTATCAACGGTATCAAAGTCGGTCTGATGGGACCGCTGGCAGGCGTCGGCGACCCTATCTTCTGGGGTACCGTCCGTCCGGTATTCGCGGCGCTGGGCGCAGGTATTGCGATGAGCGGCAGCCTGCTTGGTCCGCTGCTGTTTTTCATCCTGTTTAACCTGGTGCGTCTGGCGACCCGTTATTATGGCGTGGCTTATGGCTACCGCAAAGGCGTCGATATCGTTAAAGATATGGGCGGCGGCTTCCTGCAAAAACTGACTGAGGGGGCGTCAATCCTCGGCCTGTTTGTCATGGGGGCATTGGTTAACAAGTGGACGCATGTGAATATCCCGCTGGTGGTCTCCACCATCACCGGTCAGGATGGTCAGACACGCGTTACCACCGTGCAAACCATTCTCGACCAGCTGATGCCGGGGCTGGTTCCGCTACTGTTGACCTTTGCCTGTATGTGGCTGCTGCGTAAGAAAGTTAACCCGCTGTGGATTATCGTGGGCTTCTTCGTCATTGGTATCGCCGGCTACTCCGTAGGACTGCTGGGCCAGTAAGGCTGTTGTACACTACCGGGGCCAAACGGCCCCGTTTTTTTATTTCTCTGGAGGATAAATGACTATCACGGACCTGGTGCTGATTCTCTTTATTGCCGCATTATTGGCTTACGCTCTCTACGATCAGTTCATCATGCCCCGTCGCAATGGCCCCACTCTGCTTTCTATAGCCCTGCTTCGCCGTGGTCGCGTAGACAGCGTTATCTTCGTTGGGCTGGTCGCCATCCTTATTTATAACAACGTAACCAGCCACGGAGCGCAGATGACCACATGGTTATTAAGTGCGCTGGCGTTAATGGGGTTTTATATATTCTGGATCCGCACGCCACGGATCATCTTTAAACAACGTGGCTTTTTCTTCGCCAATGTCTGGATAGAATATAACCGTATTAAAGAGATGAATTTATCGGAGGACGGCGTACTGGTGATGCAATTAGAACAACGACGCTTGCTTATCCGTGTACGCAATATCGACGATCTGGAAAAAATATATAAGCTTCTTATTGAAAATCAATAACCTAAGATATAGCCTCAACTATGTTTTTCGAATTTTATTTCGAATCATAATATAGCTAAGGCTATATTTTCTATTGACCAATTGTTATTTAATTTAACGTTTTATTGATGAATAAATCTAAATGAAAATCGTTTTCAATTAGAAGACAAATAATATTTTATCGCTGTTGTTTTATATTCTAAAAATATGTTAATGTTGCGCCGTCAATTGGGGAGTAGCCGATTTCCAGACTCCGGAAATGTACGCGTCAACATACTCGTTGCAAAACGTGGCGCGTACGGACCAGCCGCCGCTGGTCAGGCGAGACCATAGGCGCATCAACTGCTGTGTATTTCGTCACAGAATGGCGACATGCATGTTTGCTGGGGGCAGTGATGTGTTTAATGGATACCCCGGTCAGGACGTTGTCATGCACTTTACTGCTACTGTTCTTCTCGCTTTCGGCATGTCGATGGATGCTTTCGCGGCATCAATTGGCAAAGGCGCCACCCTACATAAACCCAAATTCTCAGAAGCGTTGCGTACCGGCCTTATCTTTGGCGCGGTTGAAACGCTGACCCCGTTAATCGGCTGGGGGCTGGGGATATTGGCGAGTAAATTCGTTCTGGAGTGGAACCACTGGATAGCCTTTGTTCTGCTGATCTTTCTGGGCGGACGCATGATCATCGAAGGTATCCGCGGCGGTAGTGATGAAGACGAAACACCGTTACGCCGCCACAGCTTTTGGCTATTAGTCACGACGGCTATCGCGACCAGCCTCGATGCGATGGCGGTTGGCGTCGGTCTGGCGTTTTTGCAGGTAAACATCATCGCTACCGCATTAGCTATCGGTTGCGCCACGCTTATCATGTCCACCCTCGGAATGATGATCGGTCGCTTTATCGGCCCAATGCTGGGTAAGCGTGCTGAAATTCTCGGCGGGGTCGTACTGATAGGAATTGGCGTCCAGATCCTCTGGACGCATTTTCACGGTTAACGGTTACGCTGCCAGAGATGAAGGTTGAAATCCGTCTGGCAGCTAAGTCCGGTGCTGGCGGCCAGTTGTTCCCACACTTCTGGCCTGGCGCGCCAGGCAAATGGCGTCATTTGCAACAGTGCTACAGCCGCTTCGGCGGTGAGCTGCATGTGATAAGCAAGGCGGGTACTCTGCTGCAATGTGAATCCGTCGAGCTGCTCGGTATACGGCGCATGTAAACGCACCTCATCATAAATGAGCCCTTTTAGTTCCATCAGATGATGCGGTCCAGGCGTGGCGGTAACGACCCAACCACCAGGTTTCACCACGCGCGCCAATTCCTGCGCCTTACACGGGGCGTAGATTCTGATCACCGCATCCATTGACGCATCGGCAAAGGGCAGTCGATGGCTTGACGCCACACAAAACTTCACCTGCGAATAGCGCTTCGCCGCCGCTTTGATCGCCGTTTTAGCAACGTCCAGTCCAAACGTGGTAACTCCCGGCAACGCCTCGGCAAAAGCATGAGTGTAATACCCCTCGCCGCAGCCGATATCCAGAATCGCCGTGGCCGACTGATCCAGCCGCTCGCGCAACAGGTTAATCACGGCATCGCGCAGCGGCTGATAATGGCCCGCATCAAGAAACGCTCTCCTCGCCTGCATCATTTCGGCGCTGTCGCCCGGATCGCGCGAACGTTTATGCTGTACCGGCAGCAGATTGATGTAGCCCTCTTTCGCCACATCAAACTGATGGCGCTGTGGACATATAACGCTGTTATTAATCTGCGTAAGCGGCTGATGGCAAAGCGGACAGGTAAACGACATGACAACTCCGGACTGGGGCGCTAAAGGGCGCAAGTGTAACGCGAATTGCGCCCCGGGAAAATCCTTTACGAGCCCGGAACCGCAACGTGGCTGCCATGCATCACCAGAAGGTGATCTGAATCGGCTGGCATACCGTCTGGCTCAACATTTTCCAGCCGCAGCACATCGCCCATGATCTGGCTGAATACGGGCGCAGATACCGCGCCGCCATAATAAGCCCCGTTTTGCGGATTATTAATCACCACCACCAGCGCAAATCTGGGGTTACTTGCCGGCGCGACGCCTGCGGTATATGCCACATACTTATCGACGTATTTACCATCATCGCCAATTTTTTTCGCCGTCCCGGTTTTGACCGCAATACGGTAGTCTCTTACTGCGGCTTTTGTTCCGCCGCCGCCAGGCAACGCGACGCTCTCCATCATATGTTCCACCTCGTGCACCAGTTCTTCCGGCATTACCCGCGTGCCGATCACGGGCGGATCAACTTTGGTGATCGATAACGGACGGTAGATACCAAAGCTGCCAATCGTGGCATAAACATGCGCCAGTTGCAGCGGCGTCACCATTAATCCATAGCCAAAAGCGAAGGTAGCGCGATCTAAATCACTCCAGTAACGGCGTTTCGGTAATAACCCGCTGCTCTCTCCGGTGAGACCCAGTCCGGTAGGCACGCCGAAACCAAAGCTTTTATAAGTATCCATTAATTTCTGCACCGGCATCGCCAGAGAAAGGTGAGAAACGCCGGTATCGCTGGATTTTTGCAAAATGCCGGTTAATGTCAGTTCCGGGTAGTAACCGACGTCGCGGATACGGTGTCCATCAAGAGTAAAAGGATGGGTATCGATCACGCTGTCCGGCTGCACGATGCCCTGCTGTAACGCAGTCATAATGACCAATGGCTTCACAGTAGAACCGGGTTCGAAAGTATCGCTAATCGCGCGGTTACGAAAATCGTCCAACTGCGCGCCTTCACGGTTGTTCGGGTTGAAATCCGGGTAGCTCGCCATTGAGAGAATTTCACCCGTTGGGATGTTAATCAATACGGCAGCGCCGGATTCCGCTTTGTTCCAGATGACTGCGTTATCCAGCGCATCTTCGGTAACCGTTTGCAGACGTTCATCAATGCTAAGCTGAAGTTCATGAGCAGGAACCGGATTCACTTCCGTAATGTTCTCAATAACGTGACCAAATTTATCTTTACGCACCAGTCGGGAGCCCGGTTTTCCCGTCAGTTGCGCGTTAAAGCTCTTTTCAATACCTTCTATTCCCTGCCCGTCGATATTGGTAAAGCCGATCAAATTGGCCGCTACGTGTCCGGCAGGGTAAAAACGGCGCGACTCTTCCCGCAGGTTAATACCCGGTAGATTCAGTTTATCTATCCATTCGGCTTGCTGGGGTGAAACCTGGCGCGCAAGGTAGATAAAACGGCCTGCCGGGTTACTGTTTACCCGTTCCGCAAGCGTACTGAGCGACAGATGTAAGGCGCTGGCCAGCGCCTGCCAGCGCTCATTGTAGCCAACGCCGCCTTTGCTTATGATAGTCTTCGGATCGGCCCAGACAGCATTAACCGGAACGCTCACCGCTAAGGGCCGCCCTTCTCTGTCGGTGATCATGCCACGTGGAGAGGCCGTGGTCACTTCACGAAGCGAGCGCATATCTTCTTGTTTCACCAGTTTCGACGGCGTAACAATTTGCAACCATGCCACCCGCCCTAACAACAATGCCATACTGAGCAGAATGGCAGTGCAAAGTAGTGCAAAACGTATGGGCGTAAAATTACGGGTATCGCCGTCGCTTTTCTTTTTCACCTGATCTCCAGCCGAATCATTTTTCAGGTGATTGATTTAACGGGAAACGGACGGAAAAACCAGAAAAAACAATGCTAATAATATCGCGCCTTTGCAACAAATCGCTAACGAGAGCGCGTCCAGACACATTTTGAAGGATATTGAATTAAAAAGCCCCGCTTTTAGCGAGGCTTTATATCTGAGTCTGACGCGACAAACGCATCAAATCAGTGGTGTCGATCAGATAGCTGTTACGTTAACAGCAGCCGGACCTTTCTGGCCGTCCTGAATTTCGAACTCAACGTTCTGGCCTTCAGCCAGAGTTTTGAAACCATTGCCCTGGATAGCGGAGAAGTGTACGAACACATCTTTGCTGCCGTCAGCCGGAGTAATGAAGCCAAAACCTTTGGATTCGTTGAACCACTTAACTTGACCTTTAATCTTTGCCATTTGCAAAATTCCTTAGAGTGTTTTCTTTGCCCGTAGGCATAACATAGATAAAACTGAGACATTACTGCTTGAGGCACTAATATAAGGTTCGGCAGAGAAGCGGTATTCAACGTCAACGTGTTTACTCAGGACTTCTTTACTGAAAATGCCACACATAAACAGAACTGTACCTCGTTTAACCCAAAGCCTGTTATCACATACAACGTTAATTATGGCAAGCCATTTTTAAACGTGTCTCGATCCGTCGCACAAATTACGAGAACCTTCACAAATTGACAGCACGTTTATGCAACAAAGTTGCGAAAGATATATCCTCACGCGCTGACGGACTCCTGACAACGTCACTGCTGAAAAGCCATTTTTCTACCATAGCTCAATAACTTCGCTTCTTCCAGTGCATCAAATCACATTTAAAAGCTGTATTTTTCATATCACTTTTTATGCTGAGTTATGCATAAATTGTCACAATGATAAAAAACACCTTTTAATCAAAATAATAGAAAAGAAAAGCGATTTTCGACACCGCTTTTTGTGATGTTCTGCGTCTTTACAGAATGCCTTAAAATAATGAACAAACAATGACAATCCATAAAGAGAGAGAAACGTTTCGCTTTTAATAGAGAATGAGCGGTATCACAAAAATGCCATATGTCCATTTGTTATACATATAAAACTATGTTGCATATAAAGCCATATATTATGTAAGGTGTTGATGCTGTAGTATCAGTTGCAAACGGCAACGCGGAGAGATCCGACGGGGAAATGGGGCGTATGGCACTGGTGCCATTTGCGCCCCGGTAAGCATTATCGTTCTGCAACCAGACGAATGATGTCCTCATCTTCTTTCGGTTCGCTTGCCGCTGTTGCGGGTTCCGCTTCTTTTTCTGGTTCGTTTGCTTCGCAAAGACGGCGTAACAACGCGTTTTGCCGCTTCTGTTGATCCAATAACGCTTCGAGCAATTCTATCTGCTCGTTGGCACGGGAACTTGCCCGGTTGACAAAGAACCAGAGCGCCAGCCCCACCACCAGAACCACCATTGATACTATTAAAGATGCAAGAGAAAACGCACCAGAGTTTAAAACGTCGTTCATTTCACCACCTCGATGTAGAGACGTCATTCTACCACTGCTACACGGGAAGGAAATCTCTGGTGTAAAACGTTTACCAGGGAATAAATTTATTGATGGCGCAAATACCGCTGAAAAATTGTACATCCTGATCGCACATGATATTAAACACCTGCGCCCACAGCAACAGGCATACTACCACCACGATGCCGAGGACGACCCATCGAAATTTTTTCACTCCACTCTCCGATCTTACATCTTATGTCGCTAAATTATCATGAGTTACTTAAACCAGGAGTAACTGTAGCGGCATTATATGTTTTTAGGAATGATTCACTTGTTTCAATCAATGTACACGCTACTCTTATTCTAACTAAAAAAGAAAAGAGGTAGTAATGCGTTTGATCATTCGCGCAATTGTATTGTTTGCCCTGGTGTGGATAGGCCTGCTGATGAGCGGCTATGGCATCCTGGTGGGAAGTAAAGTGAACGCTGCGGGGCTGGGTTTACAGTGCCATTACCTGACCGCACGCGGCACCAGCACGGCGCAATATCTCCATACCAACAGCGGCATTATTGGCTTTTCCGACTGTCCCATTTTCAGAAAAAGCGCCACCGTGGTGGATAATGGCTAAGCGGCAATAAATAATTTCACAGTGAAACTATCACCAATAATTCCCCTATATTGGCTGTTGTTCATAAGTACTGTTAAATAATATTTTAATAACCGTTAAATAAGCCGACAGACATTATCTTCTTTTACGATTTCATCCCACCCGATGTTATAAAAAAAGCAGCTACATTTTTCGCAGCTGCTTTTTTTTAACGTCATGCTAATAACGTTGCTTAGAAGGGATAATCGTTGTAACCCATTTGTTCAGAAATTTTACGCGCGGCGGTGTGTAACATAGCCACATATTCCTGCAGGCGTTCTTCTGAAAAGCGCAGCGTCGGGAACGAAATGCTTAACCCTGCGATGACTACGCCAAAACGGTCAAATACCGGTACGCCGATACAACGTAACCCTTCTTCCTGTTCTTCGTTATCTTCACCGTAGCCTTGCGCACGCACCTCATCCAACAGCGGCAGCAACGCCTCAGTGCTGGTAATCGTGCGTCCCGTGCTTTGCTTATACTCAACGCCGTCGAGAATCTGCTTAACCTCATCACGGTCGCGCCAGGCCAGAAGCACTTTACCGATGGCCGTACTGTACAGCGGATTACGACGCCCAATACGTGAGTACATCCGCAGATTGTACATAGAGTCAATTTTATGGATATAGACAATGCTGTCTTCATCCAGCGCGCCAAGATGGATAGTTTCTTTTGTCAGACGAGACAGTTCACGCATCTGAATGTCCGCACTGCGGATGAGATCAACATTTTGCAAAGCTCGTGCGCCCAGCTCAAACAGCTTTAGCGTCAGAGAGTATTTTTCAGACTCCCCTTCCTGAGCCACGTAGCCCAGCGTTTTCATGGTTTGCAAAAAGCGATAAACGGTGCTTTTCGACATCATGACGCGCTGCGATAGCTCGGTAATCCCTATTTCACGCTCTTCACCCAGCGCCTGCAGAATGCCGAAAACTTTCAGCACAGAAGATACAGAATCAGGCTGCTTATCCAGATCTGCGTTTGCCATTTATCACCTCATTACGAGCGTTTTATAAAATTCAGAACGAGTTTTTATTATAATTTCACGCCAGGTCGCCCGCAATCCATCTTTGCTTACTTCGTTACAAATCTGCGACATAACAACTCAGTATTAATGCTAACATTATTATTCAGCTCATAATTCCCCTTATTACAAAATACTTATGGAAAAAACACGGGCCGATGGCCTGCCCCTCCCGCAGAGATACGGCGCTATCCTGACGATTATTATCGGTATTTCGATGGCGGTTCTGGATGGCGCAATCGCTAATGTCGCGCTGCCAACCATTGCGACTGATTTACATGCCTCCCCTGCCAGCTCTATCTGGATTGTCAATGCGTACCAAATCGCCATTGTCGTCTCACTACTTTCCCTGTCTTTTTTAGGCGACATGTTTGGTTATCGCCGGATCTATAAATGTGGTTTAGTGGTATTTCTGCTTTCATCATTGTTTTGCGCGCTTTCAGACTCGCTGCAGATGCTGACGCTGGCGCGCATCGCGCAGGGATTTGGCGGCGCGGCGCTAATGAGCGTAAACACGGCGCTGATTCGTCTTATCTACCCCCAGCGTCATCTGGGACGAGGCATGGGAATTAACTCTTTTATCGTCGCAGTCTCTTCCGCCGCGGGTCCGACGATCGCCGCGGCGATCCTGTCCATCTCATCATGGAAATGGCTGTTTCTGATTAATGTCCCGTTAGGTATCATCGCGTTAATTCTGGCCATACGCTTTTTACCAGCAAACATCGCCCATGACACTAAGCCGCGCTTTGACTTACCGAGCGCGGTAATGAATGCGCTCACATTTGGCCTGCTGATTACCGCATTGAGCGGATTTGCCCAAGGACAGTCGCTAACGTTGATTGGCGCAGAGCTGCTCGTTCTGGTCGTGGTCGGTTTTTTCTTCGTGCGCCGCCAGCTTTCTTTGCCCGTCCCCTTGTTACCCATCGACTTGTTACGCATTCCGCTTTTTTCACTCTCGATCGGCACGTCAATTTGCTCGTTCTGCGCGCAAATGTTAGCCATGGTCTCGCTACCTTTTTATCTGCAAACCGTGCTGGGCCGTAGCGAAGTAGAAACCGGCCTGTTATTGACGCCCTGGCCACTGGCAACGATGGTGATGGCGCCGCTGGCGGGATACCTGATAGAACGTCTTCATGCCGGTTTGCTGGGGGCGCTGGGAATGGTGATAATGGCAGCCGGGTTGTTTGCGCTGGTCATGTTGCCAGCCTCCCCCTCCGATCTGAATATTATCTGGCCGATGATCCTTTGCGGCGCAGGGTTTGGCCTGTTCCAGTCGCCGAATAATCACACCATTATCACTTCCGCGCCGCGTGAGCGCAGCGGTGGCGCCAGCGGGATGCTGGGCACGGCGCGACTGTTAGGCCAAAGTACTGGCGCCGCGCTGGTAGCGCTGATGTTGAACCAGTTTGGCGATAGCGGTACGCATCTTTCGCTGCTCGCAGCGGCGATCCTGGCGACTCTCGCGGCGGTAGTGAGCGGTTTACGTATTACGCAACCACGCGTTCAGGCGTAAAAAAAGCGCGTCATTCGACGCGCTTTTCATACTTGCCAGTGGGCTTATTATTTCAGGTACTCGCCGCTACGCAGCGCTTCAATGCGTTTATCCAGCGGTGGGTGCGTCATAAACAGCTCGCTTAACGATTTCGATTTACCGTTAATACAAAACGCCATCATGCTGGTCGCTTCTTGCGGCTCGTAGCTGGTTTTCAGGCGCTGCAACGCGGCAATCATTTTTTCACGGCCAACCAGCTTCGCCGATCCCGCATCGGCATGAAACTCACGGTAACGGGAGAACCACATGGTGATAATGCTCGCCAGAATACCGAAGACCAGTTCCAGCACCGTCGCAACGGCGAAATAGATTAGCGGATTACCGTTACTTCCTTCGCCCTCATCACGGTTGCCGCCCAGAAAACCAGCGGCAATTTGCGCGATAATGCGCGAAATAAAGATAACGAAGGTGTTAACCACCCCCTGAATCAACGTCATCGTCACCATATCGCCATTGGCAATATGGCTGATTTCATGCGCAATGACGGCTTCCGCTTCGTCAGGGCTCATGTTTTGCAACAAACCGGTGCTCACAGCGACCAATGAGGCGTCACGGCGTGCGCCCGTCGCAAACGCGTTAATGTCCGGCGCATGGTAGATAGCAACCTGCGGCATGGCGATACCGGCCTGGCGCGCTTGCGTTGCTACGGTGTTCATCAACCAGCGTTCTCTTTCATTGCGAGGCTGTTCAATAACTTCCCCTCCTACGGATTTTAACGCCATCCATTTGGACATCAGCAATGAAATAAAAGAACCGCCAAAACCAAACAGCAGCGCCATGATCAGCAAGCCTTGCACGCTGCTCGACTGTATCCCTGTCAGGCTCAGAACCAGCCCGAAAACGACCATCACGGCCAGGTTCGTCAGCAGGAAGAGCGCGATTCGCATCATAATTTTCTTTTAACCTCAATTTAACAAAGCGCACTATGCGATTACCCACATCGTATGGGTCTTATGGCTATTTTCAAGCATCACCAGGCGGTAAGTCACGAGAAAAACACAACTTTACATTTTGTAGCATTATCCTGACGACTTCTGCGCTTGTTAAAAAAAAACAGGCACAATTTTTTGTGCCTGTTTAGCGTTACTTATTGGCTGCCGCCTGCTCCGCTGGTTTTTCTTTTTCAAGATGCGCCAGGTCCAGAGCAATCTTCACCGTTTCATCAAGGTACGGGTCCGGCTCCTGGTAATCCTTTGGCAGATCGTCCAGTTTCTTCAGCAACGGTTTACCCTCGCGTTTAAACCGATCGTTAATACGCGCCAGACGCAGAGCGTCTTCTTCATTGTTCTCTTTCTCACGCTGCGCATAATTCAGAGAGACAATGTTGCGCTTATCCTTCATGGCATTGAAACGTGCGATATCCTTCATGATGTACTGGAACTCAGGATCTTTGGCGATACGCGCGTTGTGTTCTTTCAATAATTCCGGGCCAAACGGGGCCAAATCGTCCGATTTCACGTATTTCGCCGCATCAATGCTATCCCACGGCAAGGCGTTATCTTCAAATTTTTCTCCGGTTTCCGTCTCTTCATTGCCAGTCGGCATGATGATATCCGGCGTGACCCCTTTACGCTGCGTACTACCGCCGTTGACACGGTAAAACTTCTGAATGGTGTACTGCACCGAACCCAGCGCAGGCCATTCCGGGCGAAGCATCTGATCGTAAATTCGGTTTAGCGAACGATATTGTTGTACCGTCCCTTTACCGAAGGTCGGCTCACCGACAATCAGCGCGCGCCCATAATCCTGCATCGCGGCAGCAAAGATTTCCGATGCCGAGGCACTGAAACGATCGACCAGCACCACCAGCGGGCCTTTGTAGTAGACCACGCCGTCGGTGTCGCTATCCTCACGCACTTTGCCGTTATTGTCGCGCACCTGAACTATCGGACCAGAAGGGATAAACAGACCGGAAAGCGAAACGGCTTCCGTCAGCGCCCCGCCGCCGTTTGAACGCAGATCGATAACGATGCTGCTAACGTTCTGTTTTTCCAGCTTCTGAAGCTGAACTTTGACATCATCGGTCAAGCCAACATAGAAGCCTGGAATATCCAGTACGCCAACTTTTTCCTTGCCGACGGTTTTCACCGACATTTTAACCGCGCGATCTTCAAGACGAATCCGTTCACGCGTCAGCGTGATAATACGCGTTTTCGTCCCTTTACCAGCCGGCAGTATTTCCAGTCGGACCTTGCTGCCTTTTGGCCCTTTGATCAGCGCCACCACATCGTCAAGACGCCAGCCAATGACGTCGACCATCGGTTTTCCGGCCTGCCCTACGCCAACGATACGATCGCCGACGCTAATTGACTTACTCTTCGCTGCCGGGCCGCCGGCGACCAATGAGTTAATGACAGTATAATCGTCATCCATTTGCAGCACCGCGCCGATACCTTCCAGAGACAGGCTCATTTCGGTATTAAACTGCTCGGTATTGCGGGGAGAAAGATAATTCGTATGCGGGTCGATTTCACGCGCAAAAGCGGTCATCGCCAGCGAGAACACATCTTCACTGTTGGTCTGCGCCAGGCGACGAATAGCGAATTTGTAGCGACGCGTCAGCGTTTCGCGAATTTCTTTGTCGCTCTTGCCGGTGAGTTTCAGACTGAGCTCATCGAATTTCACTTTACCATCCCACAGCGCATTTAGCTCAGCCTCATCTTTCGGCCAGGGCGCTTTACTGCGGTCCAGGTTAAACGTATCGTTTCCGGTGAAATCCATTGGCCGCTCCAGCACTTTTAGCGCGTACTGGTAACGTTCAAACCGGCGCTTTTGCGCCAGGTTATAAAGATCGTAAAAAACATCCAGCTTACCCGTGCGCAGCTCATCGCCCAACACGGTTTTCTTTTTCGCAAACTGCTCGACATCGCTCGCCAACAAAACGTTGTGGCTATAGTCGAGAAGATTCAGATAGCGATCAAAAATCTTTGCCGAAAATGCCTCATCCAGATCGAACTGGCGATAATGGGAGCGGGTAAAACGCGACGTTACGCGCTCGCTCACCGTCGCATGTTGCGTCTCTTCCTTTAACACGGGAATTTGATCGGCACGCGTAATATCTTCCACGGCGAAGGACTGGCCTGCTAATGCAAGCAGGCCAGCTAACGCGGTAAGCCTAAAAAAAGTGTTCATGCCAGGCCTGGCCTCCGTTTCAGAACACCAGGTGTTCTGCGCGTACAATCAAAGACATACCCGAATTCAGCTGTACACGGACACCATCTTTGGTGATTTCTAATACGGTGGCATCCATCGCATTATTACCCGCTTTCACCTTGAGGGACTGCCCTACGGTCAATACTGAAATATCAGAAACCGGCGTGTGCTTCTCTTCGCGAGGCGCACGCGGCGCTTTCGTCGTCGGTTTATCAGCGCGAGGTTTACGTTCAGCGCCTTCTTTACGACGCGCTACCGGGCGAGGTTTACGCTCGCGTCGCGGCGCGTCTTCTTTTTCGCCAGCCGCCGCGGCAGCTTCGCGTTTTTTCGCTTGCTGCTCTGCGCGCTGCGCCTGAACACGGGCTTTGGCTTCTTCAAGCTGCTTACGCGCATGTTCGACATGCTGTTCTTCCAGCTCGCCGCACGGATTGCCATCAAGGTCGACGCGCGTTGCGCCCGGCTTAACGCCGTACAGGTAACGCCAGCTTGAAGTATAAAGACGTAAAGCGGAACGAAGTTGCGTTTTGCTGAGGTTCATTTCGCCCCCAACTCGCTCTACCAGATCCTGAAAAATACCAATTTTCAGCGGGCGAGCTTCGCCTTCCGCACTAAAACAGTGAGGAAAACGCTCGGCCAGAAACGCGATAACTTCTTTACTGCTATTCAACTTAGGTTGATTTTCCATGAAATTTCCTGATTACAACGGACGTAGCCAACAAGCAGCAGGCATGAACAGGCGTCATTATAATGACGCCATCAGTAATTGCTACGTTATCCGTTGATTATCCTGCGACGCTCGCAAAGAATTTTTTGTAATCCGTCGTTGCAAGCACGGTTTCAAGCTGTGCGACCAGCGTACGCAGGCCGTGTTCATCTTCTTCGGTAAAACGGCCAAACGCCGTGCTATCTATATCCAGCACACCGATAATCCGTTCGCCAACCGTGACAGGCAGCACAATTTCGGCGTTGCTGGCGGCATCACAGGCAATATGGCCGTCAAACGCATGAACATCATCAATACGTTGAACCTTATTCTGCGCTACCGCTGCGCCGCACACGCCGCGACCAACCGGAATCCGCACACAGGCGATTCGCCCCTGAAACGGCCCCAACACCAGCGTATCGCCTTCGAGGAGATAAAATCCTGCCCAGTTCACCTCGGTAAGACGTTCGAACAGTAACGCGCTGGTATTCGCCAGCGTGGCCAGAAAGCTGGTTTCACCTGCCATTAACGACTGAAAATCGCGGTTTAACGCCGCGTATAGTTCTGTTTTGCTCATTATATAATCACTTCGTGGTCTTACTCCTAAACACAGGCTATTAAAATAAGCATTAAATGCGTTCTTGCTCAAGATTATTCCTGTCATGAGTTAAGATTACATTATTCTAACACTTTGATTCACGATACATGGCTCTGAACACCTCACACGTCACGCCAACAAAAAAGCTAACGATCAGGTCAATTAGCGAAGCGCTGCCGCGCAGCCACTATCAGCGCTGCCCTGAATGCGACATGCTGTTCAGCTTGCCGGAGATGAGCGCTCATCAAAGCGCTTATTGTCCTCGTTGCCAGGCCAAAATTCGCGATGGGCGCGACTGGTCGCTGACGCGGCTGACCGCGATGGCGGTAACCATGCTGCTATTGATGCCGTTTGCCTGGAGCGAACCGTTACTCCATATCTACCTGTTGGGCGTACGCATTGATGCCAATGTGATGCACGGCATCTGGCAAATGACGCAGCAGGGCGATCCGTTAACCGCCGCAATGGTGCTCTTTTGCGTGGTGGGCGCGCCGCTTATTCTGGTTTTTTCAATTGCTTATCTGTGGTTTGGCAGCCTCCTCGGCATGAATCTGCGTCCAGTCCTGCTGATGCTGGAAAAACTGAAAGAGTGGGTGATGCTGGACATCTATCTGGTCGGTATTGGCGTTGCCTCTATCAAAGTGCAGGACTATGCCTTTCTGCAGCCGGGCATCGGGCTTTTAGCGTTCGTCTCGTTGGTGGTTCTTAGCATTCTGACTATGATTCATCTGAATGTGGAGCAACTATGGGAACGATTTTATCCGCAGCGCCCTGCTCAACGTGCGGACGAAAGATTGCGCGTCTGTCTTGGCTGCCACTTTAGCGGCTATCCGGATGCGAAAGGACGCTGCCCGCGTTGTCATATTCCGCTACGGTTACGCAGAAAACAGAGCATACAAAAGTGTTGGGCGGCCTTGCTGGCGTCTATTGTCTTTTTGCTGCCGGCAAACCTGCTGCCTATCTCGGTAATCTACATTAACGGCGGGCGTCAGGAAGATACTATCCTGTCGGGCATTATGTCGCTTGCCAGCAGCAATATCGCCGTCGCCGCCGTCGTTTTTATCGCCAGTATTTTGGTGCCGTTTACCAAAGTCATCGTGATGTTTACGCTACTGTTGAGTATCCATTTTAAATGCGAACAGGGACTGCGGACGCGAATTCTGTTGCTGCGTCTGGTGACATGGATAGGCCGCTGGTCGATGCTGGATCTTTTCGTTATCTCGTTAACCATGTCTCTGATTAATCGCGATCAGATTCTGGCTTTTACTATGGGACCGGCTGCGTTTTATTTCGGCGCAGCGGTAATTTTGACTATTCTTGCAGTGGAATGGCTGGATAGCCGCTTACTTTGGGATGCACATGAGTCAGGAAACGCCCGCTTCGAAGACTGAAGCGCAAATTAAAACCAAACGCCGTATTTCACCTTTCTGGCTGCTACCGCTTATCGCGCTAATGATCGCAGGGTGGCTAGTATGGGATAGCTACCAGGATCGCGGCAATAGCGTGACTATCGATTTTATGTCAGCGGATGGTATCGTACCAGGCCGGACTCCCGTTCGTTATCAGGGAGTAGAAGTCGGCACCGTGGAAGATGTCAGCCTGAGCAAAGATCTGCGCAAAATTGAAGTTCGCGTCAGTATCAAATCAGATATGGAAGATGCGTTGCGCGAAGAGACGCAATTCTGGCTGGTGACGCCCAAAGCCTCGCTGGCGGGCGTTTCCGGCCTGGATGCGTTGGTCGGCGGGAATTACATCGGTATGATGCCAGGTAAAGGCAAGCCCAGAGATCATTTCGTCGCCCTGGATACTCAGCCTAAATACCGGCTTAGCAACGGCGATCTGATGATTCATCTCAATGCGCCGGATCTCGGTTCGCTTAATAGCGGTTCACTGGTCTATTTCCGTAAAATCCCTGTCGGACGGGTGTATGACTATTCGATTAATCCTAACAAACAGGGCGTTACGATTGACGTTCTAATTGAGCGACGGTTTACCGATCTGGTGAAAAAAGGCAGCCGTTTCTGGAATGTCTCCGGCATTGACGCCGATCTAAGCCTGAGCGGCGCGAAGGTGAAACTGGAGAGCCTCGCGGCCCTGGTCAATGGCGCGATTGCGTTTGACTCGCCGGACAATTCCAAACCCGCCGCCCAGGATGACACGTTCGGCTTATATAAAGATTTAGCCCACAGCCAACGAGGGGTAATCGTTAAACTTGAGCTGCCCAGCGGAGACGGTCTGAAGGCGGAATCTACGCCGCTCATGTACCAGGGACTGGAGGTGGGTGAGCTTTCTAAACTGACGCTCAACCCTGGCGGTAAAGTCACTGGAGAGATGACCGTCGATCCCAGCGTTGTTCCGCTGATGCGGGAAAATACGCGCATTGAGTTACGCAATCCCAAACTGTCGCTAAGTGACGCGAATATCAGTTCGTTGTTAACCGGAAAAACCTTCGAGCTGGTGCCGGGCGACGGAGAACCGCGCAGTGAATTTGTGGTGGTGCCGGGTGAAAAAGCCCTGCTGCATGAGGCGAATGCCTTAACCCTGACGCTGACGGCCCCGGAGAGTTACGGCATCGAACCGGGCCAGCCGTTAATTTTACATGGCGTAAAAATTGGCCAGGTCATTGAGCGCAACTTATCCAGTAAAGGCGTGTCATTCATCGTCGCGATTGAACCGCAGCACCGGGATTTGGTACAGGGCGACAGTAAATTCGTGGTCAACAGCCGGGTGGATGTCAAAGTCGGCCTTGACGGCGTAGAGTTCCTCGGCGCCAGCGCCAGCGAGTGGATTGACGGCGGAATTCGTATTTTACCCGGTACGAGCGGGAAGATGAAATCCACCTACCCGCTCTATGCTAACCTGGAAAAAGCGCTGGAAAATAGCCTCAGTGACTTACCGACTACCACCTTAACGCTGACGGCCGAAACGTTGCCGGATGTCCAGGCAGGTTCCGTCGTGCTGTATCGAAAATTTGAGGTAGGCGAAGTCATCACCGTTCGCCCACGCGCCAATACCTTTGACATCGACCTGCATATTAAGCCGGAATATCGCCACCTGTTAACCAGCAATAGCGTGTTCTGGGCGGAAGGCGGCGCGAAGGTGCAACTTAACGGCAGCGGCCTAACGGTACAGGCCTCGCCACTCTCCCGCGCGCTGAAAGGGGCCATTAGTTTTGATAACCTGAGCGGCGCCAGCGCCAGTCGGCGCAAAGGCGATAAACGCATTCTTTATGCTTCAGAAACTTCCGCCCGCGCGGTAGGCGGACAAATTACGCTGCACGCGTTCGACGCCGGAAAACTGGCGGAGGGGATGCCAATTCGTTACCTCGGTATTGATATCGGCCAGATCCAGACGCTGGAATTGATCACCGCACGTAATGAAGTGCAGGCAAAAGCCGTCCTTTATCCGGAGTACGTACAGACATTTGCCCGCGCCGGGACACGTTTTTCCGTTATTACGCCACAAATTTCCGCGGCGGGTGTCGAGCATCTGGATACAATTCTCCAGCCCTATATTAACGTTGAGCCAGGACGCGGCGCGGCGCGGCGCGACTTTGAACTGCAGGAAGCCACGATTACCGACTCACGCTATCTGGATGGGTTAAGCATCGTCGTGGAGGCGCCAGAAGCAGGCTCGCTTAATATTGGCACCCCCGTCCTGTTCCGCGGTATCGAAGTGGGAACCGTCACCGGAATGTCCCTGGGGTCGCTCTCCGATCGCGTGATGATCACCTTGCGCATCAGTAAGCGTTACCAATATCTGGTGCGTAATAACTCCGTATTCTGGCTCGCCTCCGGCTATAGTCTCGACTTTGGTCTGACAGGCGGCGTGGTGAAAACGGGAACATTTAATCAGTTCATCCGTGGCGGTATCGCCTTCGCTACTCCACCTGGTACGCCACTGGCACCAAAAGCGCAAGCCGGTAAGCATTTCCTGTTACAAGAGAGCGAACCGAAAGAGTGGCGTGAATGGGGTACCGCTCTGCCACGTTAAACACCAGGCTCCGGCGTACTCGCGCCGGAGCGTTTTATGCTACACTGCGCGCCTGTTTTTTTGCCGGCGATACACCTGTGGCTCAACACGCTGTCTATTTTCCTGACGCTTTTCTGACGCAAATGCGTGAAGCAATGCCTTCCACGCTCTCTTTTGATGAATTTATTTCGGCCTGCCAACGCCCGTTGCGCCGCAGTATACGCATCAATACGCTTAAAATATCCGTGGCTGATTTCCTTGCCCTAATCGCGCCCTACGGCTGGTCGCTCACGCCAATTCCGTGGTGTCATGAAGGATTCTGGATCGAGCGCGATGATGAAGAGGCATTGCCGCTTGGCAGTACCGCTGAGCATTTAAGCGGCCTGTTTTACATTCAGGAGGCCAGTTCGATGCTGCCGGTCGCGGCCCTGTTCGCCGATGGTAATCATCCGCAGCGGGTCATGGATATGGCAGCGGCGCCTGGTTCCAAAACCACGCAGATCGCTGCCCGCATGGGGAACCGCGGCGCCATTCTGGCCAACGAATTTTCGGCCAGCCGCGTCAAAGTTCTGCACGCTAATATCAGCCGATGTGGAATCGCCAATACCGCACTGACGCATTTCGATGGCCGCGTATTTGGCGCTGCGTTACCGGAGATGTTTGACGCTATCCTGCTGGATGCGCCCTGCTCTGGCGAAGGCGTAGTACGTAAAGATCCTGATGCGCTAAAAAACTGGTCGCCAGAAAGCAATCTGGATATCGCGGCGACACAGCGGGAACTGCTCGACAGCGCTTTTCATGCTTTACGACCCGGCGGCACGCTGGTCTACTCCACCTGCACGTTAAATCGCCAGGAAAACGAAGCGGTCTGCCTCTGGCTGAAAGAGACCTACGCCGACGCCGTTGAATTTTTGCCGCTGGGTGATCTGTTTCCTGACGCTGACCGCGCCCTCACCCCGGAAGGCTTCCTGCACGTCTTCCCGCAAATTTACGACTGCGAAGGATTCTTTGTCGCACGTCTGCGTAAAATGTCATCCCTTCCAGCCATGCCCGCGCCGGGGTATAAAGTGGGGGCGTTTCCTTTTACCCCCCTCAAAGGCCGCGAAGCATTACACGTTACCCAGGCGGCCAACGCCGTCGGACTGCTATGGGATGAAAATCTCCATCTTTGGCAGCGTGAAAAAGAGGTCTGGCTATTCCCGGCAGAGATTGAATCACTGATCGGAAAAGTCCGTTTTTCCCGGCTCGGTATTAAGCTGGCTGAAAGTCATAATAAAGGCTATCGCTGGCAACATGAGGCGACGATAGCCCTTGCCTGCCCGACTCATGCTCACGCGTTCGAACTTTCTGCGCAAGAGGCGGAGGAGTGGTATCGCGGTCGGGATATTTATCCGCAAACACCCCCTGCCGCTGATGATGTCCTGGTGACGTTCCAGCATCAGCCGCTTGGTCTGGCAAAACGTATCGGCGCCAGAATAAAGAACAGTTACCCGCGTGAACTGGTACGTGATGGCAAACTCTTTACTGGTAACAGTTAAAAGGCGCACAAAAAAACCGCACTTTTTGACTGGCGCTTTTGCGTATGTTGACTACGCTGAAAAATGGACGGCTAAACTGGTCGTACCACAATTAGCGTATTAACGGAGAGCACGATGATGAAAACCAGTGTGCGCATTGGCGCTTTTGAAATCGACGATGCCGAATTACATGGCGAATCACCGGGGGAGCGAACGTTAACTATCCCCTGTAAATCCGATCCGGATTTATGTATGCAACTGGACGCCTGGGATGCCGAAACCAGCGTTCCCGCCATTCTCAACGGGGAACATTCCGTTTTGTTCCGTAATCATTACGATCCTAAATCTGATGCCTGGGTCATGCGTCTTGCCTGACTCAAAAAGAACCCGTCGCCAGGCGGGTTATTTATTCTTCCTTTTCTCATTTCCCCCCTGCGCTAACCTCTCCTACACTATCGTGTAAAGTAGTTAACATTGAGGATGTAATGTTCGCGCTGGTACTTTTTGTATGTTACCTGGATGGAGGATGCGAGGATATTGTCGTGGACATCTACGATACCGAGCAGCAATGTCTTTATTCGATGGACGATCAACGGATTCGCCATGGCGGCTGTTTTCCGGTAGAGGATTTTATCGACGGCTTCTGGCGACCTGCGCAGCAATATAGCGATTTTTAACCCTGGTCGCTGATACCGCTATTGTATCCGCGCTAACGTCAATTGCCCGCCAAATACCGCGCCCGTATCAATATAGTGTACGTTGGCAAAATCCATGCGCCGACGCAACGGCGTATGGCCAAACCAAAAATGATCGGCTCCGCTAATCCCGCCGCGCTTATTTATGAGCCGTTCGCGGCTCCAGAGAACCTGATGTAAATCGACCTTTTTTTGCCATTGATAGGTTGACGCTGGATAATCTGCATGAGCGATCACATGCGTGCTATGGCGGCAGCGAACTTCCAGTATCCAGGGCAGCCGCTGACAAAGGATAAAAAGCGCTTCAGCTTGCGCAGCGTGTTCAGCCGTCAGGCGGGTAAACCAGTCGCCACCATTCATCAACCACAGCGTCGACTGCGATGAGGCCCGCGCATCCAGCGCCATTTGTTCATGATTGCCGCGAACCGCCATCATCCAGGACTCACGCAGTAAAGCCAGGCAACCCAGGCTGTCCGGGCCTCTATCAATGAGATCGCCCACAGAAACTAACAAGTCTTGTTGCGGATCAAATCGACACTCACGTAACTTTTTCATTAACATTGAAAAACAGCCGTGGATATCGCCGACCACCCAGACATGCCGCCAATTCTTTGCCTCTATTCGCTGATAAATCTCTTCAGGCCGCATCATGTTTTTCCTGTCGTTCATTACCCAGGACAGATATAAAAAGATAGCGTGTGCAGATTTTTTTTGCTTAGTAAACGTGCTCTGTTGTAAATAGCGAATTTCATCAGTAGCGAGTAAATGCTTTGTTATCATCGCAATAAAATATAACTGGCTGCGCCAGGGGAGTGTTATCCCCTGGCGCAGCGAGCTACTCACTATCGCCTGTTCACGTTCAATATTCTTCCTCCTTAAAAACATATCGGAAACATAAACCACATATCGACACCACAGGCTTCAGCACACTCTTCAGCTGAGTGAGTTGCAAGGCAAACCAGCGCCAATGCAGGTGTCGTTACCGTGGCGACCATCGCCCCCACAAACAGGAGCAGCATAATTTTTTTTAAAGGCGGCATAACCTCTCCTGACAGTTAACAGACCATTAATCCTTATCGAGACATCATCCGTGCGCGGGTATCATAGACTTAACAACACGCAGCGTTACAAAAAAAGCTGTCTGGTTATACTGGTATTTAGAGTAATAACAATTATTTTAAGTTTTAAGGGTATCCATTTGATTTTTATATTAAAATAAATATGACGACGTTTTGTTAAAAGCGTCGCCATAAAAATGAATATATAGTTTCAGAAAATCTGCTATTAATTCATACGGTTAATAGCGGTATTGTGTTTGCTATCTTCAGGAGGCATTCTGAAGATACTTATTCGCAATATTTTCTATAGTTAACTGAAATTGTTGTGGCGTTGGCATCGTCCCCTTATTAAACAGCGGCGTAACTTCTTTCATAACGATTTTCTCAGCATGCGCTTTAAAAGACACCTGCTGATTATGATTTATAAACATATGCGGATATTTAATGCTCGCTGCAGCAATGAGGGGGACGACAAAAGGATTCGCCCCTGCCCCACCTGGAGTAAATACGCCGTTTTTCATCTCTCCAGGTAGCCCCGCATTCTGCGCAGCCTCTCCTATCTCTTTCAGAAATGGGGTAATACTGATCCCTTTACTGATGAGTAATTTACAACATTGATCTTTATTATTACTGTACACGGCTGCTAATATGGCTTCGCATGTCTGACGAGCATAGGCCGGATCTTTACTCGCATTACCTTTGATATCCAGGCTATTGAGCTTTTGCAGCATAAAATCTTTAACAGTTTTACTGGTTAATACTGCCCTCCCCTCAGAGGCGCTCCCACGATGAAAATGGGTAGTCGGTATGTCTGTTTGCAGATGCAGGCTAAAGCGATCTGACAAACTCGTCGACAGGCTGATAAAGCTATTTCTAACGGCAGTAATACTTTTTGCAAAAATGTCCTTCTCCGTTGTTTTTTCTTTTACTGGTTCAACGTCACTTCTATGGATTCTGTAGTGCTGGGTGGATAGTGTTATGTTAGTCACGGTAGTTCTCCTTTTAGATAACTATGCATAGCTACACTTTATTTATATTTCTTGCTTTCAAAAAATAGCCACCTTCTCCACAACCATTTTTACTCATTGATCTTTATAAATTTTATTTTCCTGATGGATTTTGTTCTTCTGTCACTTAGCCTGTTTTTTTTCGGCGCAAGGTGATCGACTTTTATCGAGGAACATTTTTATCGGGACAATCCTGAACAGGCAAAACATCACTTCAATTCAACTGCTGCGTCACACAAAACATTCATGAATATTATTATTTATGCTGATGTTGTTACGATTTTGCCCCCATTCACAGGCTGGCGACCAATTATCCTGCCAGCGAGTTAGCCGCTTTTTCAAAACCTATAAAGTCGCCATGCCAAACCTCTCCGCCACTGTAACCCTTATCTAAATATCAATTAATTAACTGATTTTTATATATTATGACTTTTCATGGCGTTCAGAAAAACTACAAATGAAATGGATTGACTCATCTATTAGTGGTCAAAAAAACGCGCTACGAGAAATAATCAGTAACAATTGCAACACTATTCCAATCATAACGTAAACTATATGATACCAGACGATTATTATTGCTTTTAGGTAACATCTTTGTATGGCTGCTTTTAAGCAACAATACTCTAACACAACATATAACATTATAACTTACAATAGGTTAACAAATGGAATTACAGCTTATGCTTAACCACTTTTTCGAGCGCGTCAGAAAGGATGCAAATTTCAACGCATTTCTAATCGATCTGGAATATAATAATATCGCTTATTACATCTATTTTGTTGCTACCGGTAATGTGAAAATTATCACTCATGCAGGCCACTTCATTTCTATTAAAAGCAATAGAAAGCTGATTAAAGTCAATTCGACACCAAATACGCAATTAATAAAATTGACTTCAGCCAAACACTTTTCGGGGGAACATTCCTATGAAAAATACTGTGCCGATCTGGCAACAGCAGGCGTTTTTAAATGGATTGTTGAATTAAACCAAAAAACTCGACAATACTGGTCGAAAGACAACCAATTATTATATATAGAAAATGTGGTCATGCCGCTTTAACAAGCCAGGGTAATAATAGCGTCAGTCGTGACATTCGGCGTGTTACGACTGCGGATTATCCATTTGAGACCATAATGAGAGTCTGACTACGAGAGTTACCCTGTGCAGTCCGACCGGCGCAGCAACGTTTGACACGATTCCCGACAACAGCATCTCCTGGTGCAGGAGAAATGATTTTCAAAGCGATATCGACTAAAAGCTCAAAATATTTGCCTGCTATTTATATTCTATCTAATTAATACCCTCCAGGAAGTGTGGCATAATTGCAGAATCTGTCAGGATTCCGGGAGCATACCGGAGCGTAATCGAAAAACCATCTGGAGATGTATGAGCACGGATGAAATCAGTTATCAAATTCTTTACCGGTACTATCTGGAAAAGCTATACAGTACCCTTACCAGAAGAGTAGATAACGTGCTGTCATTTGCCCTCGTTTTTCTCGGGGTCGGCGTCACCATAAACGTCGGGAGTCCCTTTATTCTGGGGCCAGGCATTGTGGGTATCACCATACTAAAAAGAGTACTCCGCTTCGGTACGCGATCAGCACAGGCCGACCGGCAGTCCCGCGCCTGGCTGAAACTTTTTAATACTCAGCACCGCTTTCCTTCAGATAAGACACTGTTCCTTGCCTTCACATCGCTTGAGCAAGACGCGAGCGAAGTATGGTCCATGCTTATTGGTCCTGCCATCGTCATGACTGAGACCGCTCTCGGAAAAACGCCCATTGAGCCATTGACGGCGGGTGAAAAACTCTGCGCATTTTTGAGTGGCGCGACGAAATCCCAGCCAGCAGATCGCAATTGACCTGTCTTCTAAACGCCTGTGCCATACCACAGAGATTTAGTATAAAATTAATTAATGGAGTACTAACGCTGTCAGCAGGTTTCTCTGAGTGAAAGATTCGTATTATACGCACAGCCCAGTTTACAGTTTATATAACAGCGCAATATGTTTTTGTATCCGGACCATGCCGCCTACAAGCGGCTGTCTGAGTACCTCTAGCCGTGCCAGGGGGTATTAGCTCAAATGTGAGCTGACATATCTATGGCACAGTGCCAAACCTAATCTGACTGTCCGCCCTGTGCCAGAAGCGGACGCTGATCATAGTGTGTACAGGCCACCAGTACGATATATTATAAAGCCACCTGATTGCAGCTTTCATAAAACTATGGGTATTCAAATGCAGCAAAGCTATAAACCAGGCTTAATTAAATAATGCCTTTGCGAACCTACTTTAGGAAAGTCCGGTAGCGACATTTGAAGTATATAACCCTGTTTTTCATAAAAAGGGAGAGCCTGGAAGCTAAAGGTATCTACAAGTCCATGAACACAGCCTTTCCGCAAACCTTCTTTTTCGGCCATCTCCATAAGTTTGCTCCCCAGACCGTTGCTCCTTGCAGATTCACTTACCCAAAGATAGTCGATGCAGAGCCACGGACCTTTTCTGTCAGCAATTAATCCGCCTACCATTTCGCCGCTTTCGTTTCTGCAGTAGACCCCAAGCTGCCCATTTTTACTAAAATCGACGAACTGAGCATTGTAGCTTCTTAACCCGGTTAATAGTTCTTCTTTATCAAATTCAGTAACTTGATGTGTGATTTGAATGTCCATACATATCCAATTGAACAAGTTTGCATTTGGAATATAACGTTATAAATAAGTTAATTAAATGTATCAATAGAAAGTTTATTTTTACTCCTGGGGGCAGGTCACGTCCGCTACTCACTTCAAGCAAACTGTCAGTTGGAGTCTGAGCTAGTACAATTAATGTGCCACTGGTTAGAAATCAGTAATACGATTTTATCAGGCTGATGCTCTGGCCTGTCAGGATTTGAGGTATCCACCGGTTTACCAGCACCCTGTATTTGGCACCAGTGGAACCCACTTCCCGATCCAGGATATCCAGTACCCACCACCGAACCTCTTTCCCCAAAACATATGAGCAACCTCAAGCGCCTTGTCTGGATGATAACCACGGTATGAAGTTTGATAACACGTGGAATCAGGGCGTTTGGTACGCTCTCCGTTCAGCAACTGGACGCCCTTCTCCCCAGCCTTTCAGCGTTGAAAATTTGCCAGCGCTGGGTGAAGAGTGTAGGCGAATTATGAAAATCACTTCTGCCGTTTATACTTCGAAAAAGACGTTATCAAAAAGGTGGTTCGCAAGCGCGGAGTTATTAAACCTTTACTTAACGAAATACGGTTTAAGTTGCTTGAATTGCAGCAGAAAGAAAACGACGGCTTGCTGATGCTGGACAAATTAAGCGAGCATGGCATCAATGGACTGATACGCCGTCAATAAAAGGAAGGGTGCATGGACGATCTCGTCACATCACCAATCACAACAGAAGAGCACAAAACAACATTTCACAGCGTAAAGGATAAAACACGATGCCATTTTCAATCAAAAACATATGTTCAGGTCCACAAGGACACTACCCAGAAATCTCCAGACCTATACAGAACAAGCCAGTACCGAGGAATTGCACACTGATCTCAACAACATGCAAAATACAGGAGTATACAGTATTCAGCAGATGTTCCTGCAGTTTTGAAATGCGACCACCCGGTACAGAAGAAAGAACCCCACGACTAAAACTCTCAGCAACGGAGCTCTTATGGCTATCTAAAACAATAGAAACAGAGATGCGCAACACAAAAGAATGAGCCTGTCAGTAATTCTGTGTAACTGCCCAGTTATTAAAGGTGATCGCTCAGGCGGTCACCGAACTCGATAATAAAACGGCTCATCGCCAGCCACCAGTTCTGGATCGGCATACTCCATTTTTTTGACGCATCCTTGATTGCCAGATAAATAACTTTTCGTACTGAGTCATCCGTTGGGAACACCTTGCGTTTCTTAATCGCGGCACGGATCACGCAGTTCAGAGATTCGATTGCGTTTGTCGTATAGATGGCCTTGCGGATATCCGGCGGATAACTGAAGAGCGTATTGAGGTTTTCCCGGTGCGCACGCCAGCTTTTGCTGATTTGCGGATATTTATCGTCCCGGACTTTCGCGAACGCATCCATCGCCATCAGTGCCGCCTCTTCGGTCGGGCCTGAGGCCGCTGGTGGCGGCTTTGTAGTCTTTCCAGGACACGTATTTCAGGCAGTTACGCACCATATGGATAATGCATAGCTGGATATAAGTTTGCGGGAAGACGCTGTTTATCGCATCCGGGAAGCCCTTCAGACCATCCACACAGGCAATCAGGATGTCCTGAACATCAGGAAGAAGCAGGTCTTCATAGCGGGTGGTGTACCGGGGCGAAAGCATTTCTCGCTTCATAGCCCACTGTTGCGGCATCCCCTGCCCGGCGAAGTACAACGTCCCCTTCCCGTCTTTTGCGTTAAGATGGTCCAGTACTTCCATCAGCTTCGCACTACCGGCGCGCGGCGCGTTATGTAAAATCACAGATTATCCTGCGATCGTGAAAATTCCCCCTGTCGCCGTCGGCGTATTAGCCGCCGGGGAGAGTAGTCAGGTACCTTTCCACGTCAGCCTGGAATGTGAGTCCGGCGCCGTATCCAGCCCACGTCCAACCATTAGTGCCGCCAATGTCGCGATGGGGTTTGTCGTTAATCAACCCACCGCCGTGGCGGTGGCTCGTCGCTGGGGATACCCGCATCCGCAGGCGGTCTGTCGTGGCTACTGGACCCCCATTATGGCGAACCCGGCGTAGCTTCCGGAGTAGGAATTCGCATCTATAACGATGCCGGTACGCCGATTAATCTGTTGCCCGATCGTATCAGGACGGGCATCGGCAACGCCCGAGGCTGGTATGGCTATAAAGATTTAACCACACGGGTATCATCCGGTTCAGTAGAAACCTACAGCGGTGATTTTACTGCCTCACTTGAGGCGATCGGCGGACAAACAGTAACAGCAGGAAGCGTTAATGCGCAATTACAGGCATCGCGTCGTAGTGTGTCTGGCATCTATGTTACGTTATAAACTGTTTTGCTCTGGTAACCCATTATGTTCTGCGGCTACGTAATGGGTTTTACAAGCTCTCGTGATGAATCTGACTCAGAACAAATTCTTCCAGGTAGCCGTACGGCCAGGAGAAGTAATTTAGAAGCGGATCACAATTTTGTTAATTGATTAGATTTTATCCCAAATGGCGCCAGTATTAAGGTCGCCATATAAAAACATTCTATTACAACGAGTTATCTCCTCCTGCCTCCGCCCCGGCGCAAAGCTATAGTTTTTTCTATCTCCTTGTGAAACAAACAATTATTCTTGCTATGGCGCTGATTAACAATCGTTCGTGGGCAACGTACATTCAGCGAGTTTCAGAGCTTCCTGACGGAATTCCGCCGGTGCTGTTTCCGGGGCTTCTTACTGGTTGATACAGATCCTGCCTCTTACTTGAGAATTTACTCATTTAGCCGTATGTCCATTATGGGTGGATAAGATCATTTATCATCGTAAGGGTTGAAAGCGATAAGTTAAACTTGTCCTGGCTCAACAAGGGAACCCGACTAATGATGAGCTCTTCATCTTCAAGGCGTTTTATGCCTTCCAGCAAGAATAGACATTAAATCGACAACTGCTGCCAGGTCTTGCTGGCGCAGTGGACAATCGTGTGGTAACAGCCTGAGTCATTTCTTATTTTTCTCATTCAGCATAACTGCGTCTTCTGATAGAGAAATTTTTATCTAAACATATAAAAAACACAGTGAAGAAAACGCTACTTTTTTCTAGCTAAAAAGCTAAATTAATTTTTTTACGGAGAGGATCTTATGCGCAAGGTGTCGATATCTATATTATTCATGCTAGTTTCACTGACCTGGGGGACTACATGGTTGGCTATGCGAATTGCCGTTGAAACTATCCCTCCAGTGTTTGCAACCGGAATGAGGTTTATGTTTGCAGCACCTTTTTTAATCATCATTGCATGGTTAAGAAAAAAAACACTGTTGTTTCCTCCCGGACAACGATTATTCCAGTTTGTGATTTGCATCTTTTATTTTTCTATTCCTTTCTCACTAATGATTTATGGTGAAACCTATGTCAACTCTGGGCTTGCCGCCATTATCTTTGCGAATATGCCTGTGGCCGTTTTGATAGCATCGGTTTTGTTTCTAAATGAAAAAGCGAAACTAATGCAGATCGCGGGCTTAACTATCGCAATCACTGCATTGACGGGGATACTTCTTGAAGAAACGAATACAAGTACAGAGAGTCACTGGCAGGGTATCACTGCACTTATTTCTGCTGTGTTAATCCATGCCATAATATATACACAATGTAAGAAAAGAAGTTGTACTGTCTCTGTTATCACATTTAATGCACTCCCGTGCCTTTTAGCTGGGTTGATACTTTCTGCGACAGGATGGTTTTTTGAAAGACCACAAGTATCAACCTTCTCAGTACACTCAATATTAGCTACCCTGTATCTCGGGGCTTTTGCTGGAGTTTTTGGTATCCTGTGCTACTTTGCGCTTCAGCAAAAGGCTAATGCCTTCCAGGCTTCGCTTGTATTTCTTATCTTTCCGCTGATTGCGGTAAGTCTGGAAGACTATATTTATGGATATGCTATTTCAACACACTCAATGCTGCTTATTATACCATTAGCTATCGGGATATTTCTTACTCTTGTCGCCAGAAATATCCCTGTAACCAGCAGATGCCGGGATAATTCATCACAGAAATAATCGATTTATAATAACGCAAATAATTCCTGATGCCTTACTGAGCTCCAGCTAATGCGGGGTGGATAAGCTGGAATACAGACCCGGTAATACACAGCGATTATATTAACAAGCAATGTAATAAAGGAGTTTTTTATGTTCATGTTTCTGCCATTCTTGCTTGCACTGAGTGTGGCAATGGGAGCCATAAACAGAAAGGATAAAGTCAGCTACATTCTGTGGGCCGTTTTACTCATCGTCACTATTTTATCATTCATCCATCATATGACCAATTCGCTGACTTTGTCATTTTAAGGAGTGTGTATGAAAACGCATCATCATCCAACAACATTTGTTCATCTGATTAATCAGATGGGACTCCTTGGGATATGCGTTGCTCTGGTTGTAGCCTTTTATTATCAACTCGTTAGGCATGAGCTGCCTTGTCCAATTTGCTTATTACAGCGGGCTGGCCTCATCATCGCCGGTTTTGGCTTTTTATTTAACCTCTGCTTTGGTCTACGAGGTATACATTACGGGATGGTAATTATTGGCAGTATCCTGACCGGAGTTATGGCATCCCGGCAAATATGTTTGCATATCATGCCCGGTGACACAGGATATGGTTCTGCATTTTTTGGATTACACTTTTATACCTGGACTCTGATTACGTCAATTCTCATTATTATTGCTGTTGCGGTAGTTCTGGCAATCAGTAGCATGAATGTTGCATTTCGTTCATTGAATATTAATCCGGACCTGTTCAGTATTGTCGGTTGGGTATTTCTGTTACTGATTACTGCCAACCTTATTTCAACTGTACTGGAATGTGGCGGAGGGGAATGTGCTGCTAACCCGGTCACATATAAGCTACTGTCGAAACAGGATATTGCCTTTCTGAAAACAGGCCTCCTGACGAGGACAGTTCTCCGGTTATGACGCACTTTTAAAATGACTGATTGGTAAATATATAGCAAGCACCTGTCTTGTAGAAATTGGAATGGTTATGGGCTAACACGGAAGTTACAGTAACATTGAAATGTTGCAATAACAGGAATCAAACTTACAACCTTCGCATTACGAATTAGTAGAATCACATTTAACTAACTGTTTCAAATACACATTTCCGCATTCCCATTGCTCAACTCAATGGCACATGATGTTAGAAATAGAATGATGCTTCACCATGTTTGACACAAAAATGGCACACCCTATAAAGCATCCACAGCACATATTTGGGTGGCACGCACCGTGGAAATACTGCATTACCCTAACACAGGGAATTTTCTGTACAGCGTCGACAGCCCCGCATCATAAATAATCGCTACCTGCTGTCGCGGTACTCCTGCCCTAATAAGGCACCCTGCCTGCGCCCATTGCTCCGGCGTCAGTTTTGGCCTACGGCCACCAATGTAGTGGCACTGTAGTGGCACACTGGGTACTGAAGCAATGGCCACAACTGGCGCTTGATGCTATCAGCCAGATAACCTTCCAGATGGATAACAAACATAGCAGCTATCCTGCCTGTATCGGAATTGTAAAACCAGACGTTGACCATCTTCATCAAGGTTAAAGGAACAAAGAGCTCTTTAAAGTAACTCTTTGTTCCATTACGATAGTTTAAATATGATGTTCTGAATGGGCCTTCACTACATGAACAGGAAAGGCTCAGGATAACCACTTCTCAGACATTAAAAGCAAATGAGAAAACCAAGGGGGCCTACACCTGCCGCCAGGGAACAAACCTTTGCACAGTCTGCAGTGCTACCACCGTCCCCTATGCACCCCAGGGCGAACGCTGGCTGGGCAGCAGACGACAACAGCAGAAGAGTTGTTATGAATAAAACTTTACGTGATTTAATAAGAGAAAACATATTATTACCCTCATAGTAAGCAGTATTAAATAAGCCGGGATATATCTGATGTTCAATCAGTCCCTCATATAGGGTTAGCACCATAGCGAGTCGTTTTCACAAAAAACACAGACTGTTGAAACTTTATTTATCACTTTGACATTTGCAATACATGACACATGATTAGCTTCAGCCGCCATTATAGGGAAAGCTCCATTTCCATACTCATTTACTCACTTCTCCCTGCGGAAAAAGAAATGCAGTATAGCCAGCGTGGTGCTTTTGCTGAAACCAGGCGCGAGCAACACGGCAATGATGATCGGCGTCAGAATGAGTTCGGAATCAGCATTGGCAAACAAGGCGCACAGTCGTTAATACCCACCAGCAGTTCCGGCAGGACTGCGACAATGTCGTAAGAGAGGCCTTCAGCCAGGCAAAACAGCGCTACGGTGCGCCCCGGCTTGCTGAGGAAGTGAACCTGGGGCCTGAGGTACAATGTAAAAACGATAGCGTCCAGCCTGCGCCGTCAGGGTCTGCGGCGATCTCAGTCCGGAACAATTTGAAAACCAGAACCTCGCTTAAGGCTGTGTCCACAATACGCGGACAGGATCAAAACTGTTAGTGTGGCTGGCTTACAAGAATGAAGTGAAGTTGATTGATATAACAAACACTCCTGATAATGTTAACTGGCCTGTTCCTCCGGGGGGGCGAGCCAGCCATGATTTGAAAAGCACATGAAATCACTTTCACATGAATTAATTTACATTGAAAATAAAATATAATAGTGCTTATCATTTTTATTTAAGTTAAATATTTTATAAATGGTTTTTATTTACTCACCTGATGGTAATGAATAACGTTTAATATCTATAGTAAAGGATGCTGTAACCGTAAGGATAGTGTGCCACAATTTAACAGGTAACATATTATGAAACACGTTAAGAGCGTATTTTTAGCAATGGTTTTAATATTACCATCTTCACTATATCCTGCTCTTACAATAGCGGCAGACTCTCAAGATCATAAAAAAGAAGAAACAATTAAGCCAATACCTAAAAAGTGGTGTAATCTTTGGCCTACTGACATACCCTTCCCTGAAGATTGGTTTAAAATGTGTAGAGGTTATTGAGTATAAATTTAATATACTAGCCAGTAACCATATCAGTTATGACAGACAGGCCTTCTTCATATTTGCTATAAATAAGGCCTGAGCTTTCCTGACAAATTATAAACTACTGGCTGGTTTCTCCGGCCAGACAGGCTTTAAAGTATCAACACGGTTTACCTGTACCCGGTACTTTCTCCATGCCAGAAGAGAAGCTTTTTCTTTATTGGTTGCTTCGTCCAGATCCACTGCATCCTGTAACGGCGCGATTTTTTCAGACGCTATTTGCAGGAGTCTGTTTTTCGTTCCTTCAGCTTCACGAAGTCTGGCTGCGGCCTCCGCAGCTTCATCATTCATCCAGACCTGAGCCTTACTATCCCATTTTTTGTATCCACCACCTGGTGAAACTGATGTGACGTTTTCAGGTAGCGGACCAAGATCGGAGATATAAACCTGATTGCCGGTTGTTGTGTCGTAAACCGTCTCGCCGCGGTGATCCTCCTGCAGACTCCACGTTTGGGTTTCAGCGTCAAAAACAGCAATATGACTGGAGGGAATATCAGGAGGGGCTATATCAGTACAATTTGCCGGGCGACGCTGTCCGGGGGGACCTGACCACATCCGGCCCCCATTGCAGGTAATGCAACAGATGTAATTTTCCGGTCTTCTCCGGCGCTTTTATTGTGCTGAAAAATTGCCAGTAACGCAGCCCGTGTTGCATTATAAACCGCGTCGGTGCCGTCAATAATCAGCGGAACGCGCATCGTCGGGGCGTGAACCAGCCACGGATGTTTACTGTTACCCGTTTCAATAACAAAGGCGGTGCCGACGGGCTGTTCCCCCAGGTATTCACGGATGATATTTTGCTGTACCCGTTCCTGTAATTGCGACCCGAAATATGCCGTAATAGCAGCATCCACACCGCCGTCCATAAGACCAAAGGTTTCCGCATTACCGTCTGCGTCCACAATAACGACGTGTCCGTGTGGACCGATATACATGGTGTGCTCGTGTCCTCCGATATAAACTGTATGCGCATGGTCGCCAGCGGCCTGTGTCCACGCACCACCTCCTAGCTGAAATGAAGTGTGATTGGAATCTCCCCAGTGTGAGTTGATATAACCGCCGAACTGGTTAGTATGATTGCCCGTGGTATTGGTCGATTTCGTGCCGTAATCAAAGGATGAGGTAGTTTTTGTCCCTAAGTCGATATCCTGCGCCCGCGCGGTGTACGAGTGCGATTTGTTGCCGTCCATCTCCTGAGAAAGTACAGCTCGCCCACTGGCGGGTTTACCTTTGATTGTCCAGCCTCACATGTCAGGGATAATGCCGGACGGATACGCTATAGCCAGTAACGGGTAAGCAGATTTATCAAACGATTGCCCCTGCATCAGAGCGTAACCTGCCGGAGTAGCATCAGACGGCCATGCTATCGGCGCCCCTACTGGATGCGAATCCGGAGGTGGGTTTAGTGTGGTATAGAGCATTGCCCATTCGGACCACTCAGCCTCGGCGGTATCTCGATGGCTGCGAATATATGCGGGCGCTGGCGCACCGTTTGTCCCGCTCCAGCCAATGAGAATTTCCCCATCACCGGTTCCGGTCAGACGCAAAATATTCCCGTATTGCGTTGGATAACCGTTATTGTAAACCTCGCCCATTATCAGGCCGCTATCGCTGCCTCTTGTCGTACCAGTCAGTGCCGGAAGCGCGCCGCGTGATGCCAGTCTGTTCGCTGCAACAGCCGTACCTGATGCAGGGAGCGCTCCGATATTTTGTACAAACAGCGGCTTTTCCGGAATATCGCCACCATTCTGTGATTTTTGTAACGCATCGGCGGCGTGATTTATCGTTTCCCGTAAACCAACATATTCGATAAGACCATCAGCGCTTTTTCCTGACAGCGCCGTCAGGGTTTCGTCCAGCGGCTGCTTGCCCGCCAGTTTATTCAGTACCGTGGTGGCAAAGTTCGGATCGTTTCCCAACGCGTCAGCCAGTTCCTGCAGGGTGTCCAGCGCTTCCGGCGCAGAACCAACCAACTACGCCACTTTCGCAGCCACAAACGCTGCCGTGGCAATTTCAATACCTGCAGCTGTGGTTTCCGGCGTTGGTGCCGTTGGCGTGCCGGTCAGTGCCGGACTGTCCAGCGAGGCTTTGGTCTGTACCTCACCCATACCCCACCATGTTTTCCATCGCGGGCTGGAACCAGTCGCCGCAGTGTGGACAGGGCCAGTACCACCGACGGCGATCGCCCCGGTTATAAAGAGAAAGAATGCCTGTCGTGGGCGGGGCTTCGTGCGGCGAAGAACGCCGCCATTTCACATCGGTGATTTCCCGACCAGGCGAACTCTCTGCCAGTGTCATCCCCGCAGACATAAAGGTGGTGGTACGTTTGGATGCCAGGGAAAAACCATCTCCCTCGCCATCGATATCTTCAGGGAAACGGTCATAGTCGGTCAGCGCCACCCGCTTGTAATCCGACGAAGAAAAAACGATTATGGACGGCCAGCCAATTTTCAGGAATGAACCATCACGAAACATTTTATCGTGGACGTTGTTGTCATTTCGGGAAGGACTGAGACGCTAACGTGTCATCCCAAGGAACCGCCGTATTGGCACCGCGGGGAACAAACATAAATTGTTTTATTCCTTCCGCTACCGGCATTCTGCGTGGAGGCCTGAGATATTCAGCAACCTCCCGGCGTACTGCCGCTGCAGAGCCATATTTATTCCCCGTCATCGTCTGCGGTCTCCTGTATTGCCTTAACTAACAGTATTCTGACCTCATCCATCACATCCTGGGCCTCGTTTAGCTGATCCGCAGACCATCCCTTATCCTTTTCCAGTTTATCCGGCCAGACTTCAAGTACCTGCGTAATGGCCTTGACTATCGCCGCCATTTGTTGACGGACTTCCGGCAACGGGACGACCTGCTTCATCTCTTTTTCCAGCCAGAGACGCCCCTTTTCGGAGTCAAACCAGCCCTTACGCTCTTTTGCAGTCATTTTATTCGGGTCCTGATGTTCAGCAGGCTGGGAAACGGGCGTTTCCATCAGTACGCGGATCACATCCGTCAGGAGATACAGCTTATTTTTTTCATTGCTTCCCGGTGCCAGGGGAACGCCCGAGAGACGACTGACAACCGTCTGTCGATGTAACCCTGTAATAGCGGCAAGCTGACTGATATTGCATTTGAGGTTCTTCAGTTCGCCGTCCATTTTTACCTCTGGGGCTGTTTCTTAGCGCGCCCTCCCCCGGAAAAACAAAATATGATGAACAAAAAACATACAAACCATCACCTTTTAAAAAATGACATTAAAACAGAGAGTTACAACATGATGATGCATGAAAAATCAAAAATGCGCCAAATCCCGCGCCGCTGCCGCCCCGTGGCAGACCGCCCCGCCGGGAGTACCTTTTTAAAATGCGAACAATTATCAACAACTACCACTTAATGATTATTTATTTCATTTTGCGATATTGATTATCATTTTCAATAACAACACACAGAGAACATAAATGAAAAACATCATCACTATTATCGTAGCCATTATTATCGTTTTTTATGCAGGTATGTGGTCGCAGAAATTCCTGATGGAAGATGAGTGCCTTGATTCAGGTGGTTCATACAATGAAAATGGAATTTGCAATATTGCAGGCAGTCATCAGGATGTTCCCCCTAAGTAAGCAGAATGCTTTTTAAATTCGTTACCCACCTCTACAGATAAAGAGGCGAATGGTCACTAAAAGTAAAATCCATTGCAGAAGAATTTCCGGAAAGTTGTTATTCCAGCACCCCGACAGGTTATTCAGACAGATTTCAGCCATATCAAAACTGAGTGAGTACTTATCAGTTTCATCTGGTGAAAAACCTGTTCTTATTCATCTGGTTCCATCTGATGATATGTAGTCACTTTTTTACAGCAATATTACAGGGGGAGTTTCAATGCCTCCTGTAATTATTTGACTCTCTCACCGAATCATATACTCGTTCACACGTCATTCCTGCCCGGTAGCGCTCGTCAGCGATTCCAGCATAATGTTTAGCTTCTTCTGCAATATCTCCGAGCATGTTGGCAAGCATTCTGGCGTCGGCGTTGGTTGTTTTGCTTCTGACGGCAGCGGCAAGATTTGCGGTGTGCTTTGCGGCGTCCAGGCGGGTGGCAAGTTTTTTTGCTTCGGTACGCAGCTGGCTAACAGTGGCAGACAGGCCAGCAGCAGTGGCAGCAGATTTAGCGGCTTGCGCTTGTGCATCTTTCACAGCCTCATCACGGGCAATAACGCGGCCCTGTTCAATAATACGGGCGGCGGTCTGGGCGTTGACTTCCTGAGAGGATTCAGCGCTGTCGCGATCTGCCCATTTTTTTTGCCAGCCCCTGTCACTCCAGACATTACCGACGATAAACGCACCAGCCATCAGCAAAATAAACACCAGCTGCAACCAGTATCTTTTCAGAAGAGCAGATAACAGATTCATACCAGCACCGATTTTGCTTTCTCAAAGCGCTCCCGCTGATCACCGATGCCGTTCTGCCCTCCGTTGATGATCTGCGTAACACGTACCAGGTCGCCGGAATATTTCAGACACCCTTTAGTCACAAAAAACCACGCTGCGGATCGGGCGGCATGACGTTCCAGCTCAAGCTGTCCCGGATTCGCCACCAGATCCAGTTTCAGGGCAACGCCACATCTGGTGTAATTCTCCAGCCCAGTAATCCTGATCTTCGCCGGACGTGGTGCGAAAGCTTTGTTGCCGTTCATGGCGTTCGCGATCCGGACTGGTACGAATATGTGCCTGATAACACCCCAACAACCCATGAAGAAAATGCAGCAAGGCTTCGTCAGGCGGGCAAATGTCTGCGGGATATTGAGGCAGGGAGATTTCAGTGTGATGAAGAAAAACCGCAACCGACAGGCGAACTGGCAGATGAACCAGCAACGCCTGAAGCAGTGGAACAGGACACAACTGAACATCATCCGGATCCACAGCCGCTGGAGAATGAGCCACCTGTAAGCCAGACAGAAGCAGGCTACCAGAAAATACGGGCAGAACTGCACGAAGCACGTAAAAACATTCCACCCAAAAACCCGGTTGATGTTGGTAAACAACTAGCAGCCGTGCGCGGTGAATATGCCGAAGACATCAGCGACCCGAACGATCCGAAGTGGGTTCCTAACAATTACAGCGCCTCAAATCAGGGTGAAAAAGAAGAAGTGGTGCCGGAGGAAAAACAACTAGCAGCAGATCCGGAGGCTGTCACCAGAAACGCGGACGGGACTTTCGATGTATCAGCGCTATTTCCGCCCCCCTCAAACCAGACCGAAAAAACGGAAGCCAGAACAGAAAGAGATGGAGAAACGCCGAAAGAGAGCAACCAGCAGGAAACGGCTGGCGATACAGGGCAGGAAATTACAACGGACGGTGGATCAGGTACTGGCGGTGATGAAGCTGGCGAAGCGGCAGATCCCGTAGAAAACGGAAATTTCACTGTCCCTGATGATATACAGCCAGGCATTTACTATGACATCCCTAACGAGGCGTATCACGCTGGCCCGGGGGTCAGTAAATCACAGCTTGATGATATCGCAGATACACCTGCAATTTATCTTTGGCGCAAAAATGCCCCCGTGGACACGGAGAAAACAAAATCTCTCGATACAGGAACGGCTTTTCACTGCCGGGTACTGGAACCAGAGGAATTCAGTAAACGCTTCATCATCGCACCGGAGTTTAACCGCCGTACCAGTGCAGGAAAAGAAGAAGAGAAAACCTTTCTGGAAGAGTGCGCACGGACAGGAATAACCGTGCTTACGGCAGAAGAAGGCCGGAAAATCGAACTTATGTACCAGAGTGTGATGGCGTTAACCGAGTGCATTGCTGGAGAAGTTGATCAGTGAGTCGAAAAAAGTACGATGCTAACCTCCCGAGGAACCTCACCTACCGTAAGGCCAGTAAATCTTTTTTCTGGCGTAACCCGGTAACTGACAAGGAATTTCCGCTCGGTCAGATCGCCCGCAGGGACGCTATCACACAGACCATAGAGGCAAACAACTTCATAGCGCAAAACCACACGCCAGTGGCGCTTATTGAAAAGCTAAAAGGAACGGACTCATTCACTGTGTCCGCATGGATTGATCGCTATGAGGTTTTATTACAGCGCCGGAGTCTGTCGGTTAATACCTACAAGATTCGCGGTAATCAATTAGTGACCGTACGCGAAAAAATGGGGGAAATAATACTGGCAGAAGTAACAACCCGGCACATTGCCAAGTTTCTTGAGTCGTGGATAACCGAGGGAAAAAACACTATGGCGGGAGCAATGAGATCAGTTCTATCTGACATGTTCAGAGAAGCTATTGTCGAAGGGCATATTGTGAAAAACCCGGTGGAAGCAACCCGGATACCAGAGATTAAGGTTGCCAGGGAACGCTTGCAACTGGAAGCGTGTAACGCCACACGGGCGGCAGCAGAGCATATGCCTGCATGGTTCCCTCTCGCGATGGATTTAGCGCTCGTTACTGGTCAACGTAGGGAGGATATCGTAAATATGAAATTTAGTGATGTTTTTGACAACCGCTTATACGTAACTCAGATTAAAACCGGAATGAAAATAGCCATTCCCCTCTCCCTGACACTTCAGGCAACGGGGTTACGTCTGGGAACGGTAATCGATCGCTGCCGGCTGGTAAGCAGAACTGATTTCATGATCAGTGCAGGAATCAGGAAAAATAGCCCGACCGGGAATATTCACCCGGATGGGCTGACAAAGAAATTTGTAAAAGCCAGAATAATTTCAGGCGTTAAATTTAGTGATAACCCACCGACATTTCACGAGATCCGTAGCTTGGCTGGTCGGCTGTACAAAGACGAACGCGGCGAGGAATTCGCTCAAAAACTACTGGGCCACACCTCAGAGAACACCACGAAACTCTATCTCGATGAACGCGATAATAAAGCTTACGTGATGCTCTGATTTTGTTGTAAAAGAAATGTTAAACTGGATTTGGATGTGATATAACCAAAAAGACCGGAATACAGAAATTCGAGGAAATTTCGAGGAATTTCGAGGGGAAACACATAACCCATTGATTTATAATCGAAATAAAAAGAGACCGAATACGATTCCTGTATTCGGTCCAGGGAAATGGCTCTTGGGAGAGAGCCGTGCGCTAAAAGTTGGCATTAATGCAGGCTAAATCGCCTTGCCCTTTAAGAATAGATGACGACGCCAGGTTTTCCAGTTTGTGACGAAGGTGATTGAAAAAACCTGGCGTTTTGTCTGTCATCAGAGATAAAAAAACCGTAAGCCTTTTCGTAAAGGTTTACGGTTTTTTATTAAAAATCAGTCAGCTATTGGATGGATCACAAAGCTTTTGCGCACGTTCGATAAACGGCGCCAGACTCATTTTCTCACCGGGCTTCGCCGGGTTATCGATTTGAATGACGGCGATAGGCTGAGCGCGCGTTTTACCCTCCGCTACTTGCTGTTCGGCAATGGCATTCAAGGGATACTGCACCAGCGTACTGGGGTTGATCACATAGAGCGCCTGGCCAGGCCGACAGGTCAACATGACCTCTTCCCGATTAAACGCCCACTTGTCTTTTCCTACTTCAAAACGACTTACGGTAATCACCTGCGGCGCCGCCAACGCTACGCCCGAAGTGGCCAGCAGAAGCGCCGGAAGGAGTATTTTTTTCATTCGTTATGCCAGTCCATCAGAAAGGTTCGAGGGTTGCAAACAGGCTGACGATCGCCAGAACTATGCCTCCAACGCCCCATTCAATTTGCGTCATCCTGACAAACCATAGGTCAGTCCGGGGATTTTCCTGTCGCATACGTGGTACGAGAACATACCGATTCGTCAGCGCAATTGCTACCATAAGCACCACCAGCGCACATTTTAACAAAAGCAACTGTCCATAGGTGGTCTGCCAGATAGCGGTAAATCCCGTGATAAATAGCGTGTTGCCAATGCCTGTGAACAATACGCCCGCCACAAAAAAGTGACCATAACGAGAAAAACGCATCATGGCGCTAATAGCATGTTGACGCCAGCGTCCCTGAGCCATGCGCATACAATAAACCACTGGCAACAGCCCACCAAACCAGGCTGCGGCACAGAGTAAATGCAGAGCATGGTTAATCTGCTGTAATGTTCCCGCTACACCGTCGCGCATCGTCGCATGTCCAACGCCTGCCAGCAGGATAAACTGAGCAACGGTTAGAATAAGAAGCCGTCGTTGCATTTTTACCGGCGCAATGACTACCACCGCCAGCGTGACCAGCGCGAGGATAATTTGCCATATCCAGACCGCGCCAAAGCGGGTTTGCAGTACCGCGCCCCACACCGAGACGGAAAAAACATCGGGCCAGCCGCCGCCCATCAGTCCGCCCTGAATCGCCAGCATGAAAGCCGCGCTGATAACGCTCCAGGCGGCAGCATGTCGTTGCAGATGTAAAAATCGACGCGTCATTAAACGACGAATTGGTGCGGGTGCCAGCCAGGCGCCGTAAAGCGCGCAGCCGTAGACCAGCATCAAACTAGCAAAATGAATAAATCGGAGAGTTATCCAGACGAATGTCAGCATCATTTATTTCACGCTGAAGGTGTATTTCCCTTTTGTTTTATGCCCATCCACCGATACAACGTGCCAGTCTACCGTGTAAGCGCCAGATTTTAACGGCTGCTCAAGCGGGATGATCAACTGCGTTTTATCCTGTTCATTTCGCTTTGCCGGGCGCGTTTTGATGGACTCTTGCTGAGGGCCAGTAATGGTTGCGCCGCTGAATCCTGACTCAATCCCTTCAGAAAAATTCAGGGTCAGCGCCTGTGGCGAGGCCGTAACGGCAGCATTCGCCGCTGGATACTGATGCGTCAGGTGCGCATGTGCCCAGGCCGCTGGCGTCGCAAATGTCGATGCCAACAGCAGTAAAGCTAAACGTCGCGATGGTGCAGAAGAAACCATATTCACTATTCCTTTTTGTTATACCTACGTTACAAAGAATAACCTTCAACAATCAATGAGTCGAGGATCATCATTTCCATCTTGCCATTACCGCGGACTCTTAGTACCTTCTGGCGGCAACAAAAAAGGAGACGCGTATGAAAACGAATCTGGCTCAGCTTGAACAAGCGGAAATGGATAAAGTCAATGTGGACCTGGCGGCAGCCGGGGTGGCATTTAAAGAGCGCTACAATATGCCAGTTGTCGCGGAGGTGGTCGAACGTGAGCAGCCAGAGCATCTACGCGCCTGGTTTCGCGAGCGGCTGATTGCCCATCGTCTGGCTTCCGTATCACTATCCCGACTCCCTTACGAACCCAAAGTTAAATAAAAATTATATAACGTTACACTTCCTTACATGCAGACGACTACATTATAAGGCGATTCTTAACCTATGCTTTTTAGAATGGCTGTAGAGACTATGAAAAGGAAGTCATTATGTCCTCCTGGAAAATTGCTGCTGCGCAGTATGCGCCCCTGAACGCCTCGCCGGCGGAGCATGTTGCCCATCATCTGGAATATATTGAGCTTGCGGCTCGTCAACAGTGCGAACTGCTGGTCTTTCCGTCACTGTCGCTATTAGGCTGCGACGAAAGAAATAAATCGTTGCCCGCCCCGCCTGACGAGGCGCTTTTACAGCCGCTCACTCATGCGGCCGATACTCACCATATGACTATCATTGTGGGTATGCCTGTTGAGCATAACTGCCGCTTCGTAAAAGGCATCGCTATTTTTGCCCCATGGCTAACGTCGCCGCTCATGTTTCACAAAAGTCATGGCGCCTGTATTGCCAGGCAGCGAAGCGCTATCAACGTGGTGGATGAGCAGCCAGAAGGTGGTGATATAGATCCCTCATTTACGTTATTCACAACCAGTCAATGTCTTAACGAGCCTGAACTCCATGCCTCTACCTCACGCTTACAACGTTTTTCGCATAAATATGCGCTGGCCGTACTGATGGCCAATGCCTGTGGCAGTAGCGCGCTGTGGGATGAAAGCGGGCAACTTATTGTTCGTGCCGATTGCGGTTCGCTATTACTGACGGGTCTGCGCACAACCGAGGGTTGGCAAGGCGATATCATTCCATTACGCTAAGGTCTTTCGGTGAGGAATGAATCATGTTGCGGATTATAGACACGGAAACCTGCGGGCTGCAGGGCGGGATCGTAGAGATAGCCTCTGTTGATGTCATTGATGGCAACATTGTCAATCCCATGAGTCACCTGATACGCCCCGATCGCCCTATTACGCCGCAGGCGATGGCGATACACCGTATTACCGAAGCCATGGTCGCCGATAAGCCGTGGATTGAAGATGTCATACCGCTTTATTACGGTAGTGAGTGGTATGTCGCTCACAATGCCAGTTTCGACAGACGCGTATTACCTGAATTGCCGGGTGAGTGGATCTGTACCATGAAGTTGTCGCGACGCCTGTGGCCGGGAATAAAATACAGCAATATGGCGCTCTATAAATCGCGCAAACTAAGCGTACAAACGCCGCCGGGGCTGCATCATCACCGGGCGCTTTATGATTGCTATATCACCGCCGCCTTGCTGATTGATATTATGCGAACCACCGGCTGGACCGCGGAAGAAATGGTCAATATCACGGGCCGTCCTGCGCTGTTAACCACTTTCCCGTTCGGTAAATACCGCGGTAAGGCGGTATCTGAAGTCGCAAAACGCGATCCGGGCTATTTACGCTGGCTTTTTAATAACCTTGATAATATGAGCCCGGAACTTCGCCTGACGCTTAAACACTACCTGGAAGATGTTCAGGCTGACGAGCAACGCAGCAATGGAACACCACAATAACCCGAGACGCTCACAAGCCGTTGCGGGCGCGCGCGTCTATGCGCTATGTAAGGTTCCCTGCGCCAGGCCGATTAAAAAGGCGAACTCCAGCGCGACGCCTTCGTAGGATTTAAACCGCCCCGACTTACCACCGTGCCCGGAGTCCATATCCGTACATAACAGCAGCAGACGTTGGTCCGTTTTTAGCTCGCGTAATTTTGCCACCCACTTCGCCGGTTCCCAGTATTGCACCTGGGAATCGTGCAATCCTGTCGTCACCAGCAGGTGCGGATAGTCCTGCGCTTTGACATTGTCATAAGGACTATAGCTTTTCATATAGTCATAATACTCAATATCCTGCGGGTTCCCCCACTCTTCAAACTCTCCTGTCGTTAGTGGGATCGACTCATCCAGCATCGTGGTTAATACATCAACAAAGGGTACCTGGGCAATAACGCCGTGGAAAAGCTCGGGGCGTTCGTTGATAGCGACGCCCATTAACATTCCGCCCGCGCTCCCGCCCATCCCATAACACAGCGACGGTGAACCGTAACCCAGTTTTAATAAGGCATCGCAGGCATCAAGATAGTCATTAAAAGTATTCCGCTTTTTGAGGAATTTGCCATCTTCATACCACTGCTGCCCCAGCTCACCGCCGCCGCGAACGTGTACGATTGCGTAAACAAAGCCACGATCCAGCAAGCTCAGTCGGCTGCTGCTGAAGTCGGCGTCAATACTGGAACCGTAAGATCCGTAGCCGTAAACCAGAAGCGGATTTTGCCCTTTACGAAAATACTTCTGATGATAAACCAGCGATACCGGCACTTCGACGCCGTCGCGTGCGGTGATCCACAGGTGTTCGCTCTGATAACAGCCAGAATCAAACCCAGGCACTTCCGTCTGTTTAAGTACCCGTCGTTCTCCGGTATCCATATCCAGTTCAAACAAGGTATCTGGCGTCGTCATTGAAGAATAGCCGTAACGCAGCCGGGAGGTCTCAGGTTCGGGATTATAGGCAAGCCACGTCACGTAAGCCGGATCGTCAAAGGCAATGCCTATCACTTCACGGGTTTTACGGTTAATTTGCCGCAGGCTGGTAAGCCCCCGTTGACGCTCTTCGACCACTAACCAGTCGGTAAACAGGGTAAACCCTTCCAGCATAATATGCTCGCGCGGAGGGATCAGCTCTTCCCAGGCGTTTTCATTGCGCACGCGGGTACGGTACAACCCAAAGTTTTTACCGTTCCGGTTAGAACGCAGGTAAAACTTATGTTGATAGTGATCGAGACTATATTCATGGTCTTTGCGACGCGGTAAAAATGAAAACGGCTCGGCATCGGCCAGTTCCGCGTCAAGTAACAGCACTTCGCTAGTGGTGGCGCTGGCAAGATGAATCACCACATAATGCTGCGAAGTGGTTTTATGCAGGCTGACATAAAAGGTATCGTCTTTCTCCTCATATACCAGTTCATCTTGCGATGACGGAGTGCCAATCGTGTGCCGCCAAACCTGATAGGGCAGCAGCGTCTTCTTATGCTTACGCACATAGTAAAGGGTCAGGGAATCATTGGCCCAGACAAATTCAGGCGCAACGTTATCCAGCAGTTCCGGATACCAGTTACCGCTTTCGAGGTTACGAAAACGCAACCCATACTGACGACGGGATAAATAATCTTCCGCCAGCGCCATGATGGTATTATCCGGCGTAATGGCAAGTCCGCCGAGCGTATAAAATTCGCTGTGCGCGGCCCGCTGGTTCGCATCGAGCAAGGTTTCCCACACATCCCACTCTTCGCTTAACGCCGATTGTCGTTGATAGATGGCATATTCGCAGCCGGGTTCATAGATATAACGGTAGCGATAGCCGTTTTTCACATACGGAGCGGAAACTTCTCTGGGCGGGATGCGATCGATAATTTCTTTTAGAATGCGGTCCTGTAACGCCTGCTGAGAGGACATGACCTTCCGGCCATACTCATTTTCCTGATGCAGGTAATCAAGGACTTCCGGCTGCGAGCGAGTGTCATCTCGCAGCCAGTAATAATTATCAATGCGCGTATCGCCATGTACGGTCATGGCATAGGGAATTCGATTGGCTTTTGGCAACATGTCGTTTTTTCTTTTGCGTTAATATTTGTTATATATCACGCGGCAAACACAGCGGCGTAGCATGGTAGTCCCGGTCGCTCACCTCGGTAAGCGCCTGAGATGTCACTGCTTCGCCGCTATCCTGCAACATGAATGACGTAAACTATCCATCCTATAAGGGTGGCAAAAGACACGCATGATGCAAGCGAAACATGTTACTTAATGGCAGGTTATCAGCCTGGTAGCGCCTGTTTTTGCTGCTGCAAGTCCTGCTCGATACCGTCCCGAACCTCCTGAGGAATTTTTAGCGCGTCTCCTAACGCATTCAGATAGCTACGTTCCATAAAGTGGTCAATATCAATGGCGGCGCAGCTCAGGAAGTAGATTTCCAGGGCTTCTTCTTCATTGCGAACACCCTGTGCCAGACGTTGTGGATCAAGCGGCTGCTCAATAGCTTTCTCGATAAACACACGCCCTTGCTCTTCCACGCCTGATTCTCGCAGTTGGTGCTCAATCGCCGCGCGTTCTTTGGCATCAATATGCCCGTCGCTTTTTGCAGCAAAAACCAGTGCCAGGATCAGTCGCTCAGTGCGAACATCCAGCGGCGTACTTTGGCTGCCGAATTGCGGCTCCCCCTGATGCGCAGCGCGTACTTTATCTTTGTACTTATTCCACAATACGGAACCCGCTACCGCGCCGCCGCCCACCAGCAAAGCGCCAGTACCGTATTTAGTTAATAATTTGCGCGAAGACTTATTGGCGACCAACAGTCCAGCCAGACCGCCCAGCGCGCCGGGAACCAGCAGTTTATTTAACCCCTGTTCACCGGAAGGCGATGCGGAAGCGCCTTTTTGCCCAAGAAGTGATTGTAATTGGTTCAACCAGTTAGCCATAGTACCCCTCAAATACAGACCAATAATGGTCAAGCGTACCTGAGGGGATGTCAGGAATTGTCTGTTCCAGCAAAAGAAGCGCAAATTACGCTGCTAGCGGGGCTTATATTCCGCCTTGCCGGCTTTGCAATCAACGATGACCTGATAATGAATATCGGCGCTTTTACCGCGAACGGTTAGCGGAACTGTCCATTTATCATTTTGACCCACAACGTCCTGCACATTAACCCACGCGACCGGGTCAGCCTGCCCGACCTTTTTTTGGTCGTCTGCCCACCGCACGATACGATTTTGCTGGTAGTCGCGCTTCACGCTTGCCGCAATCCCGGCGGCATCCAGCCCTTCGCACTGCGGAAACTTAACCGATTTACTCTCGGTGGATGCCGCAAATGCCGATACGCTGGCGGATAACAACAGCAGGCTCAACAACGCTCCTCTTTTATTCATACTTTTCTCCTTAGCACAATGATTCAGGAAAAGCATGGTACAAAACGCCGGGAGCGCAAGTACGGGTTCAGGCGGCTTGCTTTTTCGTTTTACTCGCGGCGTCCTTTTCAACCGCCTGCGGAGAAGGCAACTTACCGGTTTTGAGGATAGTGCTTAACACCTCTTTATGTTCCGCCAGCCACAGCGACAACGCCTCGCGCTGTCCATCTTCCAGCACGACTGGCGACTGCTCAAGCCAGGTATCAAGAAGATCGGCAGTATCGAGCATTTTGTCCCAGGCGTCGGCTTCCTTTTTACTGGTAAATGACATCTTCTCCTCACCCTCGCGAATGACTACGTATTTAACTTCAACCGCCATTTTGCAGCCCCTTATTTACCTGTTTTTATATACAGTATATTGCAAGGTAGCAAGAAAAGCAATCTATTCGAAAAGACATACGCAAACGTTTTCGTATATACTGCGCGCAGGTAAATAAGGGGACAGAAATATGACGCTATTAGGCACTGCGCTGCGTCCGGCAGCAACGCGGGTGATGTTATTAGGGGCAGGTGAATTGGGAAAAGAGGTGGCGATTGAATGCCAACGCCTGGGGATCGAGGTTATCGCCGTCGATCGCTATCCTGATGCGCCTGCCATGCATGTGGCTCACCGTTCACACGTCATTAATATGCTGGACAGCGAGGCGCTACGTCATGTGATAACAGAGGAAAAACCGCATTATATCGTGCCGGAAATAGAAGCGATCGCCACGGATACGCTGCGCGAGCTGGAGGGCGAAGGACTGAATGTCGTGCCTTGCGCCCGTGCAACGCAGCTCACGATGAACCGCGAAGGGATCCGTCGCCTGGCCGCAGAAGAATTAGGTCTGCCGACATCGACGTATCGCTTTGCCGACAGTGAGGCCAGTTTTCATGATGCGGTAGCCGCAGTGGGTTTTCCTTGCATCGTCAAACCGGTCATGAGCTCTTCCGGCAAAGGCCAGAGCTTTATCCGCTCGGCCGAACAGCTCGCGCAGGCATGGGAGTATGCTCAACAGGGCGGACGCGCTGGCGCGGGTCGCGTGATTGTGGAAGGCGTGGTTAAATTTGATTTTGAAATTACGCTGCTCACCGTTAGCGCCGTCGATGGCGTGCATTTCTGCGCGCCGGTCGGTCATCGTCAGCAAGATGGCGACTATCGCGAATCCTGGCAGCCACAGCAGATGAGCGAACTGGCGCTGAAGCGGGCGCAAGAGATTGCCCGTCATGTGGTACTGGCGTTAGGCGGTCATGGCCTGTTCGGCGTTGAACTCTTCGTCTGTGGCGATGAAGTCATTTTCAGCGAAGTCTCCCCTCGCCCGCACGATACCGGAATGGTCACGTTGATTTCTCAGGATCTCTCTGAGTTTGCGCTGCATGTGCGCGCCTTTCTGGGAATGCCCGTAGGCGCTATTCGCCAGTATGGTCCCGCTGCCTCGGCCGTGATTCTGCCGCAGCTTACCAGTCAAAATGTGACGTTTGATAATGTTCACGCGGCGGTAGGGGCCGGAGTGCAGGTACGGCTGTTTGGTAAGCCTGAGATCGACGGCACCCGTCGTCTTGGTGTAGCGTTAGCGACAGGTGAAAACGTTGAAGAAGCGGTGATAAGAGCGAAAAAGGCCGCCAGCCGCGTGACGGTAAAAGGCTAATGCGCCATCGCCTGATGGCGACGTTAGCGCATTTTTATCAGGCCTGCCAGATCGCCACTCGTAAGCCCGATAAGCAAGCGCCATCGGGCATTTAACGGCTTACTGCTTCGCGCCTTCTACCGCTTCGCGCGCCAGTTTGGTGATGCGATCGTAATCACCCGCTTCCAGCGCGTCGGCCGGCACCAGCCAGGAACCGCCGATGCACAATACGCTTTTCAGCGCCAGATAGTCACGATAGTTTGCCGGAGAGATGCCGCCAGTTGGGCAGAAACGCACCTGAGAGAACGGACCGGCAATCGCCTGCAACGCTTTAGTGCCGCCATTCGCTTCCGCCGGGAAGAATTTGAACTCTTTCAGACCATAGTCCATGCCCAACATCAGCTCAGAAACGGTGCTAATACCGGGAATCAATGGGATAGTGCCTGCCGTCGCGGCTTTCAGCAGTGGCTCAGTCAGTCCCGGGCTAATCGCAAACTGCGCGCCCGCTTCCGTCACCTCCGCCAACTGCTGCGGATTGAGAACGGTTCCGGCGCCGACAATCGCTTCCGGCACGTCTTTAGCGATAGCGCGAATAGCATCCATCGCGCAGGCCGTACGTAAAGTCACTTCCAGAACGCGAACGCCCCCGGCCACCAGCGCTTTAGCCATCGGCACCGCGTGCTCCAGTTTATTGACTACAATGACCGGGACAACCGGGCCGGTGGTCAGGATTGCTTCTGCACTTGTTTTCCAGTTTTTCATCGGAATTCTTCTCTCGCCTGATTACTAGTGTGTCATCTTAAAAAGTGATACAGGTTGCGCCCTGCTCCGCACCCGACAGCTTTTCGCGCAGCGCGCCAAACAACTCACGCCCCGTTCCGACGCGCGACGCGCTCAGGTCCGGAATATGAGGCTGACGAGCGGCAAGTTCCGCCTCGTCGACCAGCAGAGTTAACTCACCTGTCTGCCCATTCACGCGAATGATGTCGCCATCGCGCACTTTTGCCAGTAAGCCGCCATCGTAGGCTTCCGGCGTTACGTGGATAGCTGAAGGCACTTTACCCGAAGCGCCTGAAAGTCGTCCATCAGTAACTAACGCGATTTTGAAACGGCGGTCCAATAATACACCAAGTGGCGGCATGAGTTTATGTAATTCTGGCATTCCATTCGCTTTTGGTCCCTGATGACGCACGACAACGACACAATCCCGGTCAAGCAGGCCCGCGTCAAACGCAGGCAGCACATCATGCTGACTTTCAAATACCATGGCAGGCGCTTCAATGATCTGGTTTTCAACCGGTACCGCAGACGTCTTCATTACTGCGCGCCCCAGATTACCGCTTAGCACCTTAGTACCGCCGTGAGGAGAGAACGGCTTATCAAAAGAGGCAATGACATCGTTATCCAGTGACCTTTCCGCGCCTTCACGCCAGTCCAGCTCGCCGTTGTTGAGCCAGGGCTCCAGCGTATAGCGTTTCAGGCCGAAGCCTGCGACAGTGTTAACGTCTTCGTGCAACAATCCGGCATTGAGCAGCTCACGCATCAATACCGGTACGCCGCCCGCCGCCTGGAAGTGGTTAATGTCCGCCGGACCGTTCGGGTACAGACGCGCCATCAACGGAACCACTTCCGACAAATCCGAGAAGTCATCCCAGTTGATCAGAATGCCCGCCGCGCGCGCCATTGCAACCAGATGCATGGTGTGGTTGGTGGAACCGCCGGTAGCCAGCAGCGCGACAATGCCGTTCACCACGACTTTTTCGTCGATCATTTTACCGAGCGGCATCCACGTATTGCCGTTGCCGGTAAGACGTGTTACCTGACGTGCGGCAGCGGCAGTCAATGCCTCGCGCAGCGGCGCATCCGGATGCACAAACGAGGAACCCGGCAACTGCATTCCCATAAACTCCACCACCATCTGGTTGGTGTTGGCGGTGCCGTAAAATGTACAGGTGCCCGGCGCATGGTAAGAGGCGGCTTCTGACTCCAGCAGCGCCATTCTGTCTACTTTTCCTTCCGCATATAGCTGACGAATACGGACTTTTTCTTTATTCGGCAGGCCGCTCGCCATCGGGCCTGACGGAACAAAAATCGCGGGTAAATGACCAAAAGAGAGCGCGGCCATCGCCAGCCCCGGAACGATTTTGTCGCATACGCCGAGGAATAACGCGCCGTCAAACATATTGTGAGAGAGGCCTACTGCTGCCGACATCGCTATCACTTCGCGGCTGAGTAATGACAACTCCATGCCATCCTGCCCTTGCGTAACGCCATCGCACATTGCCGGTACGCCGCCTGCGACCTGACCTACCGCATTCACGGAATGCAGGGCCTGACGAATAATTTCCGGATAATGTTCATACGGTTGATGCGCAGAGAGCATGTCATTGTAGGAGGTGATGATGGCGATATTATTGCGCAACATACTTTTCAGCGAGGCTTTGTCCTCTGGCTGACAGGCGGCGAAGCCATGCGCCAGGTTGCCGCAGGCCAGTTGAGATCGGTGGACCGTGGCGGTTTTCGCCTGCTCAATGCGGGCAAGATAGGCTTTTCGGGTCTGCTGCGAGCGTTCGACAATGCGCTGTGTTACGCGTAACAAATTAGGATTCATAGAGGCTCCTGAAATTTATCTGTCCGGCTACCGGGTTTACCATGCGTTTCATCAATGTGGAAAGACAGTGAAATACATGATGTCCGGTGATAATGGGGCAAAATCGTTTCAGGCAGTGTAATAAAAAAAGCCTCGCAGGTGAATCCACACGAGGCTTAAAAGTGCAAAAATGATTCTACAATCTGTGTTAGATCATGTTACCGGTAAAATACCACCTAAGAGTGAGTGGTAAATTTACTCAAACTCATTCCACGAACGACCGTCACGGGTAATCATCGCCACGGACGCTACCGGTCCCCAGGTGCCCGCCTGATACGGCTTCGGCGCGTCGTTGTCCATCGCCCATGCTTCGGTAATGGAGTCCACCCACTTCCAGGCTTCTTCCACTTCGTCACGGCGGACAAACAGCGCCTGAATGCCACGCATCGTTTCCAGCAGCAGGCGCTCATATGCATCCGCCAGGTGCGTCTGATTAAAGGTCTCGGAGTAGCTCAGATCAAGCTTCGTGATCTGCAGATTATGCTTATGATCCAGCCCCGGTACTTTGTTAAGCACCTGAATATCTACGCCTTCATCCGGCTGCAGGCGAATCGTCAATTTGTTCTGCGGCAGGTCTTGCCAGGACTCTTTAAAGAGGTTCAGTTCAGGCGTCTTGAAATAAACCACGACTTCAGAGCACTTGGTTGGCAGACGCTTGCCGGTGCGCAGATAGAATGGCACGCCCGCCCAACGCCAGTTATCGATGTCGACGCGGATCGCGACGAAAGTTTCGGTGTTGCTGCTTTTATTCGCGCCCTCTTCTTCCAGATAGCCCGGCACCTTTTGCCCCTGCGCAAAGCCCGCGGTGTATTGACCACGAACCGTTTTTTCACGCACGTTGGAGCGATCAATCCGGCGCAGCGATTTCAACACTTTGACTTTTTCATCGCGAATACTGTCGGCGCTCAGGTCAGACGGCGGTGACATGGCAATCATGCAGAGAATTTGCAGCAAGTGGTTCTGGATCATATCGCGCATCTGACCGGCCTGGTCAAAATATCCCCAGCGCCCTTCAATCCCCACCTCTTCCGCTACGGTAATCTCAACGTGATCGATAGTGCGGTTATCCCAGTTATTAACGAATAACGAGTTGGCAAAACGCAGCGCCAGCAGGTTGAGAACCGTTTCTTTGCCCAGATAGTGGTCGATACGATACACCTGGCACTCTTCAAAGTATTCGCCGACCCGATCGTTAATCTCACGCGAGGTCGCCAGCGAAGTACCCAACGGTTTCTCCATCACGACGCGCGCTGGTTTGGCGTTGAGTTTAGCCTCCCCTAACCCTTTGCAAATAGCGCCAAACGTGCTGGGCGGCATCGCAAAATAGTTAATGGTGGTGCGGTTTTTTTGATCCAGCATATCGCCCAGGCGACTAAACGCAGGCGTATCGTTCACGTCAAGATTACAAAAATCCAGACGGCCGCTCAGCGTATCCCACAAGCCTTCATCAATTTTTTCCTTCATGAAGGTTTCCAGCGCCTCACGCACGACGTGGGTATAAGCTTCTTTATCCCAGTCCGCGCGCCCCACCCCAATGATCCGGGTATCCGGATGGATCTGGCCGGCTTTCTCAAGCTGATACAGGGAAGGCAGCAGTTTCCGGCGCGCCAGGTCGCCTTTCGCGCCGAAAATGACCAGGTCACATGCCTGGGCTGTTTGCGTTACCGCCATGTCATTCTCCTCAGTTAATCTCCTGGTACTTTAGCCAGGATATCGTTGTAATTTTATTACACAGCACTGTACTGCTTTTACGAGATTACGGAAACCGTAAACGCCTTTTCATAGGTGAACCGGCGTTTGATTGGCAATATAATCGGCAAAACGCCTAATAAAATTGTCGCTTTTCCACACAAGCTGGAACTTAAAATCCGACGTCGGTCATGTAATGAAAAAAAACGACACCTTTTTTAGCCATTTTGCCCCCTTTGACAGCCGCCAGGAGTAATATCTAACAAAACGCGCTCGGTTTCGCGCATCATTGAAATCGCTAATACCCATGAGCCTTGCTAATCATGAATATGCTGGAAAAAGTCCAGTCTCAACTGGAACATTTAAGCAAATCTGAACGAAAAGTCGCCGATGTTATTCTGGCCGCCCCAGGCAGATCGATTCACTTAAGCATTGCCATGCTGGCCCAGGAAGCTAACGTTAGCGAGCCAACGGTGAACCGTTTCTGTCGCAGCATGAATACCCGCGGCTTTCCTGATTTTAAACTGCATCTGGCGCAAAGTCTGGCAAATGGCACCCCCTATGTTAATCGCAATGTGGATGAAGATGACAGCGTTGAGGCCTATACAGGAAAAATCTTCGAGTCCGCCATGGCCAGTCTCGACCATGTTCGTCAGTCGCTGGATAAATCGGCCATCAACCGCGCCGTCGATTTACTGACCCAGGCAAAAAAAATCGCCTTTTTTGGTCTTGGTTCCTCCGCCGCAGTCGCGCATGACGCCATGAATAAGTTTTTTCGCTTCAATGTACCGGTGATTTACTCCGACGATATCGTGCTGCAACGGATGAGCTGTATGAATTGTAACGATGATGACGTCGTCGTGCTCATTTCGCATACTGGCAGAACCAAGAGCCTGGTGGAGCTGGCGCAGTTAGCGCGGGAAAACGATGCGATGGTGATCGCCCTGACCTCCGCTGGAACGCCGCTGGCGCGCGAAGCCACGCTGGCCATTACCCTCGACGTACCGGAAGATACAGACATTTATATGCCCATGGTCTCTCGACTTGCTCAGCTGACCGTGATAGATGTGCTGGCAACGGGATTTACTTTGCGTCGCGGGGCAAAATTCAGAGATAACTTGAAGCGTGTCAAGGAAGCGCTCAAGGAATCGCGTTTTGATAAAGAATTACTCATCAGGAGTGATGACCGCTAAAAGCAATAACAATGTTCTACCCTTTTCGTCATCCGGGGACGTTCATTTTATACCGTTAAGGTTTCAGAACGACCGGATCAATGTTCACGCAACACCAAGTTGTTTTAGTCAACGGAGTATTACATGTCCAGAAGGCTTCGCAGAACCAAAATCGTTACCACGTTAGGCCCGGCAACTGACCGCGATAACAACCTTGAGAAAGTTATCGCCGCGGGCGCAAACGTAGTACGTATGAACTTCTCTCACGGCTCGCCGGAAGATCATAAAATGCGTGCTGATAAAGTCCGTGAGATTGCCGCCAAACTGGGGCGTCATGTGGCTATTTTAGGCGACCTGCAAGGGCCAAAAATTCGCGTTTCCACTTTTAAAGAAGGCAAAGTGTTCCTCAATATCGGGGACAAATTTCTGTTAGACGCTAACCTGGGTAAAGGCGAAGGCGATAAAGAAAAAGTCGGCATTGATTACAAAGGGTTGCCGGCAGACGTCGTTCCTGGCGATATCCTGCTGCTTGACGATGGTCGAGTGCAGTTGAAAGTGCTTGAAGTCCAGGGCATGAAAGTCTTTACCGAGGTCACCGTCGGCGGTCCGCTGTCTAACAATAAAGGCATTAACAAGCTCGGCGGCGGGCTTTCTGCTGAAGCGCTGACCGAAAAAGACAAAGCCGATATTCAAACCGCTGCGCTGATAGGCGTTGACTATCTGGCTGTCTCCTTCCCGCGCTGCGGCGAAGATCTGAACTATGCACGCCGCCTGGCGCGCGACGCCGGCTGCGACGCGAAAATTGTGGCTAAGGTCGAACGCGCCGAAGCGGTATGCGATCAAAACGCCATGGACGATATCATTCTGGCCTCTGACGTTGTGATGGTCGCACGTGGCGACCTGGGCGTTGAAATCGGCGATCCGGAGCTGGTTGGTATCCAGAAGGCGCTGATTCGCCGTGCGCGTCAGCTAAACCGCGCAGTCATCACCGCAACGCAGATGATGGAGTCGATGATCACCAACCCGATGCCGACCCGTGCGGAAGTGATGGACGTGGCGAACGCCGTCCTGGATGGCACGGATGCGGTTATGCTGTCTGCCGAAACCGCAGCCGGTCAGTATCCTTCTGAAACCGTTGCCGCAATGGCGCGCGTCTGCCTGGGCGCAGAAAAAATCCCCAGCATCAATGTGTCTAAACACCGTCTCGACGTGCAGTTCGACAACGTTGAAGAAGCCATTGCCATGTCTGCGATGTATGCAGCAAACCATCTGAAAGGTGTTACCGCGATCATCACCATGACGGAATCCGGTCGTACCGCGCTAATGACTTCCCGTATCAGCTCCGGCCTGCCGATTTTCGCCATGTCGCGCCATGAACGCACGCTGAATCTGACCGCGCTCTACCGCGGAGTAACGCCGGTGCATTTTGATAGCGCGGCTGATGGCGTTGTCGCGGCGCATGAAGCTGTTAATCTGCTGCGCGATAAAGGGTATCTCGTTTCCGGCGACCTGGTGATCGTGACTCAGGGCGATGTCATGAGCACCGTCGGCTCAACCAATACCACGCGTATTTTGACCGTTGAGTAAAACTCCCCACGCCTGTTCATCAGGTAGTACAGGGTTTGTCAGCATAAAGCCTCTCTTACGAGAGGCTTTATTTATTTGATGGGATAAAGATCTTTACGCTTATACGGCTGAATCTCGCCTGGCTTGCGGGTTTTGAGCAGCTTCAGGATCCAGGTGTACTGTTCCGGATGCGGGCCGACAAAAATTTCGACCTCTTCGTTCATCCGTCTGGCGATTGTGTGATCGTCAGCCGTGAGCAGATCGTCCATGGGCGGGCGAATCTGGATAGTCAGGCGATGCGTTTTACCATTATACACCGGGAAAAGCGGTATCACGCGTGCGCGGCACACTTTCATCAGCCGACCAATCGCAGGCAGCGTCGCTTTGTATGTCGCAAAGAAATCAACGAATTCACTATGCTCCGGGCCGTGATCCTGGTCCGGCAGGTAGTAGCCCCAGTAGCCCTGACGAACAGACTGAATAAAGGGTTTAATCCCGTCATTTCGCGCATGCAAACGTCCGCCAAAACGCCGACGCACGGTGTTCCAGATATAGTCAAAAACCGGATTACCCTGATTATGAAACATCGCCGCCATTTTTTGCCCCTGAGAGGCCATCAGCATGGCCGGAATGTCGACGCCCCAGCCATGCGGTACGAGAAAAATGACTTTTTCGTCGTTACGACGCATCTCCTCAATGATTTCCAGACCTTCCCAGTCAACACGCTGTTGGATTTTTTTCGGACCGCGCATCGCCAACTCAGCCATCATCGCCATTGCCTGCGGCGCGGTGGCGAACATCTCATCGACAATCGCTTCGCGCTCAGCTTCGCTACGCTGCGGAAAGCACAACGACAGATTAATTAGCGCCCGGCGACGAGAACTCTTCCCCAGCCGTCCGGCAAAACGCCCCAGCGTCGCCAGCAAAGGGTCGCGGAATGATGCCGGTGTTAATGCGATCCCCGCCATTGCTGCCGCGCCCAACCAGGCGCCCCAATACTGCGGATAGCGAAAGGATTTTTCGAATTCAGGGATATACTCACTATTATTTTTTTTGGTTTCCATGCTTTTCCAGGGTCTGCTGACGCGAAAAGGAATTGTGAATAGTGTAGCGACGTCTGCGTCTCACACAAAACAAAAAAGCCGGCACACATCGCGTACCGGCTCTGTCAGCGCATTTGTTAATCGAAGCGCAGTTGTGGCAGAACCTCTTTCACCTGTGCCAGGTATTCACGACGATCTGACCCCGTCAGACCTTCCGTGCGCGGCAATTTTGCTGTCAGAGGGTTAACGGCTTGCTGGTTTATCCATACCTCATAATGCAGATGCGGCCCTGTGGAACGCCCGGTGTTACCAGAAAGCGCAATACGATCGCCACGTTTCACTTTTTGCCCCGGTTTCACCAGCAGCTTACGCAAGTGCATGTAACGTGTGGTGTAGGTGCGTCCATGACGAATCGCAATGTAGTAACCGGCAGCGCCGCTACGTTTAGCGACCACGACCTCGCCATCCCCCACCGACAGCACCGGCGTACCCTGCGGCATCGCAAAGTCAACGCCACGATGCGGCGCAACGCGTCCGGTAACCGGGTTCAGACGGCGCGGATTGAAGTTGGAGGAGATGCGGAACTGTTTGGCGGTCGGGAAGCGTAAAAAGCCTTTCGCCAGGCCAACCCCGTTACGGTCATAGAATTTACCGTCAGCGGCGCGAATGGCGTAGTAATCTTTACCATCGGAACGCATCCGCACGCCCAACAACTGACTCTGTTCACGCTTGCCATCCAGCATCTCGCGCGACATCAGAACCGAAAATTCATCGCCCTTTTTCAGCTTGCGAAAATCCATCTGCCACTGCATGGCTTTTATCACTGCGCTGATTTCGCTGCTGGTTAAACCGGCCTCTTTCGCGCTGGCGACAAAGCTACCCCCTACCGTGCCTTTCAGCAGACTGTTGACCCAGTCCCCCTGCTGCATTTCACTGCTCATTTTAAAACCGTTGGCAGTGCGATCGTAGGTACGCGTTTCACGGCGGGAGACTTCCCATGTCAGACGCTGTAAATCGCCATCGGCGGTCAGTGTCCAGGAAAGCTGTTGGCCAATTTTCAGATTGCGCAGCTCCTTATCAGAAGCGGCAAGTCGGCTAATATCGCTCATATCGATGCCGTACTGATTCAGAATGCTGCTTAACGTATCGCCTGTGGAGACGACGTATTCATGGACGCCGACTTCGCCTGCGGTTTTATCGTCCAGCTCATCCTGAGGAATAGCTTCATCTTCCTGCGCGGCCTGATCAATGGGTTCGCTGGCCTCCGGTAAGAGGGAACGAGTCTCGCTTTTCTCCAGTTCAATAGTTTTAACGATTGGCGCGGATTCTGGGTGGTAAACATAGGGCCGCCATACGGCGACGGCCAGTGTCAGAACGGTAAGTGACCCCAGCATAACGCGGTGGGGTCGGGGCAGATTATTAAATGCCAGGGCGACAGAGCGGGCTATCTGTTGCACGTATTCACTTCCTCGTTAATCTCCTTTCAGGCAGCTCGCATACTGGTTGGCTAATTGGCTTAAAAACGCTGAATAGCTTGTTTTACCCAGTTTAATGTTCGTCCCGAGGGGGTCCAGTGTTCCCATTCGAACGGATGTCCCTCTCGCCACGGCTTCCACGACCGCTGGCCTGAATTGTGGCTCAGCAAAAACGCAGGTTGCTTTTTGCTCAACCAACTGTGTTCTTATTTCATGTAAACGCTGCGCGCCAGGTTGTATCTCAGGGTTCACGGTAAAGTGACCGAGCGGGGTGAGTCCGTAGTGTTTTTCGTAGTAACCGTAGGCGTCATGAAAAACGAAATACCCTTTCCCCTTGAGCGGCGCGAGCTCGTTACCGACCTGTTTATCGGTTGCGGCTAATTGTGCCTCAAAATCCTTCAGGTTGGCGTCGAGTTTGGCTCGACTTTGCGGCATAAGTTCCACTAATTTTTCATGGATTGCAACCGCTGTAGCCCGCGCTATCTCTGGGGAGAGCCAAAGATGCATGTTATATTCGCCATGATGGTGATGTACGTCACCTTTTTCCTCATCGGCGCCCGTATGCGCATGTTCATCCTCATCATCATCCGCGCCCTTCATGAGTAACGGTTTTACATCGGCAAGTTGTGCAATGGTAACCTGCTTATTATCAGGAATATTCCTGACCGACTTCTCCATAAAGGCTTCCATTTCCGGGCCAACCCAGACGACTAAGTCCGCGCCCTGTAAGCGTTTTACGTCTGATGGACGCAATGAATAATCATGCTCGGATGCCCCATCCGGAAGTAATACTTGCGTATCCGTAACGCCATCAGCAATGGCGGAAGCGATGAACCCAAGCGGTTTAAGCGAAGCGACAACGGCAGCGTCGGCAGCCTGGGTTGCACTCCCCCAAAGCGCGGCGGATAATGCTGCGAAAAGAAGCGTATTTTTCTGTAACATAATGCGACTAATCATCGTAATGAATGTGTGAAATGTGATATTATAACATTCTATCACTTCTGCAAGCCTAAAATTAACATGACAAGTTTAGTTTCACTGGAAAACGTCTCGGTCTCATTTGGTCAACGCCGCGTCCTCTCTGATGTGTCGCTTGAATTGAGCCCCGGAAAAATTTTAACGCTTCTCGGTCCTAACGGCGCGGGGAAGTCAACGCTTGTACGCGTGGTTTTAGGACTGGTAGCCCCTGATGAAGGGGTGATCAAGCGCAACGGGCAACTCCGTATCGGCTATGTCCCGCAAAAGCTCTATCTCGATACCACGCTTCCGCTGACGGTAAACCGATTTTTACGCTTACGTCCCGGCACGCAAAAAACGGATATTCTCCCGGCGCTTAAACGCGTTCAGGCCGGACATTTGATTGACGCGCCCATGCAAAAACTCTCCGGTGGTGAGACGCAGCGGGTACTGCTGGCGCGTGCTCTGCTTAACAGGCCGCAGTTGCTGGTACTTGATGAGCCGACGCAAGGCGTGGATGTCAACGGCCAGGTCGCGTTATACGACCTTATCGATCAGCTGCGCCGAGAACTCGATTGCGCCGTGCTGATGGTGTCACATGATCTACATCTGGTCATGGCAAAGACGGATGAAGTGTTATGCCTGAACCATCATATTTGCTGTTCCGGCGCGCCGGAAGTGGTGTCTATGCATCCGGAGTTTATCTCTATGTTTGGCCCGCGAGGCGCGGAGCAATTAGGGATTTATCGCCATCATCATAATCATCGCCATGATTTACAGGGTCGTATTGTACTGCGCCGGGGAAATGGTCACTCATGATTGAATTATTACTGCCCGGCTGGCTGGCCGGGATGATGCTGGCCTGCGCCGCTGGTCCTTTGGGCTCATTTGTGGTCTGGCGTCGGATGTCCTATTTTGGCGATACGCTGGCTCACGCGTCGCTTCTGGGCGTGGCGTTTGGCCTGTTGCTGGACGTTAATCCCTTCTATGCGGTAATCGCCGTTACGCTGCTGCTGGCCGCCGGTCTGGTATGGCTGGAGAAACGCCCTCACCTCGCGATTGATACCTTACTGGGCATTATGGCGCACAGCGCCTTATCTTTAGGACTGGTCGTGGTCAGCCTGATGTCCAACGTCCGCGTTGATTTAATGGCTTATCTGTTTGGCGATTTGCTGGCCGTCACGCCGGAAGATCTTATCTCGATCGCTATTGGGGTCGTTATTGTGCTGGCCATTCTCTTCTGGCAGTGGCGCAACTTGCTGTCAATGACTATCAGTCCGGATCTTGCCTTTGTCGATGGCGTGAAGTTACAGCGCGTGAAGCTGCTATTGATGCTGGTAACGGCGTTAACCATTGGCGTGGCGATGAAGTTTGTCGGAGCGCTGATCATTACGTCGCTGCTGATTATCCCCGCTGCAACCGCGCGTCGCTTTGCCCGTACGCCAGAGCAGATGGCGGGCGTCGCCGTTGGTGTAGGTATGATAGCGGTTACAGGTGGACTGACCTTCTCAGCCTTTTATGATACCCCGGCAGGGCCATCCGTAGTGCTGTGTGCCGCGCTGCTGTTTATCTTCAGTATGATGAAAAAGCAGGCAAGCTAAGCGTGTGTTGCCCGGTGGCGCTGCGCTTACCGGGCCTACAAAATCGCCCAGGTCTGATGAGCGCAGCGACTTCAGGCGCTAAGGCATCTCTGGCGGCGTGATCCCGAAATGGTTCCAGGCGCGCACCGTTGCCATACGCCCACGCGGCGTGCGCTGCAAAAAGCCTTGCTGAATCAGATACGGCTCCAGCACATCCTCAATGGTTTCACGCTCTTCGCCAATCGCCGCCGCCAGGTTATCCAGTCCCACCGGTCCACCGAAGAATTTATCAATAACCGCCAGCAGCAGCTTGCGATCCATATAGTCAAACCCTTCCGCATCGACGTTCAGCATATCCAGCGCCTGCGCGGCAATTTCCGCTGAAATAGCCCCGTCATGCTTCACCTCGGCGAAATCACGCACACGTCTGAGCAGGCGGTTGGCTATACGCGGCGTACCGCGCGCCCGACGCGCCACTTCCAGCGCGCCGTCATCGCTCATCTCAAGCCCCATGTGCCTTGCGCTGCGCCCGACGATGTGCTGCAGATCGGGCACCTGGTAGAACTCCAGGCGCTGCACAATACCAAAACGGTCGCGTAGCGGGGACGTTAACGACCCGGCGCGCGTCGTCGCGCCAATGAGCGTAAACGGCGGCAGATCGATTTTAATTGAACGTGCAGCAGGCCCTTCGCCAATCATAATATCCAACTGGTAATCTTCCATCGCCGGATAGAGTACCTCTTCCACCACCGGTGAAAGCCGGTGAATCTCATCAATAAACAGCACATCATGCGGTTCAAGATTGGTGAGCATAGCCGCCAGATCGCCTGCTTTTTCCAGCACCGGGCCAGACGTGGTTCGGAGATTGACGCCCATTTCATTGGCAACGATATTCGCCAGAGTCGTTTTACCTAACCCTGGCGGGCCGAAAATCAGCAAGTGATCTAGTGCGTCGCCACGCAGTTTTGCCGCCTGAATAAAGATCTCCATCTGGGAGCGCACCTGCGGTTGGCCGACATATTCCGCCAATAACTTCGGGCGAATGGCGCGATCGGCGACGTCTTCTGCGATCGTGGCGCCTGCTGAAATCAGGCGATCTGCTTCTATCATCCTTTACCTCATAACGCGGCGCGTAACGCGTCGCGAATCAGTGTTTCACTGCTTGCATCCGGACGGGCGATCTTGCTTACCATCCGACTGGCTTCTTGCGGTTTATAACCCAGCGCCACCAGCGCAGCAACTGCTTCTTGCTCAGCATCTTCCGAGCCTGGGCTGGCCGGCGACGTCAATACCAAGTCGACCGCTGGCGTAAAGAGATCGCCATGTAGCCCTTTAAAGCGGTCTTTCATTTCGACAATCAGCCTTTCGGCGGTTTTCTTGCCGATACCCGGCAACTTCACCAGTGCGCCAAGCTCTTCGCGCTCAACCGCATTCACGAACTGCTGCGCCGACATGCCGGAGAGAATCGCCAGCGCTAGCTTAGGCCCGACGCCATTCGTTTTAATTAGCTCTTTAAACAGCGTGCGCTCTTGCTTATTGTTGAATCCGTACAGCAACTGCGCATCTTCACGCACCACAAAGTGGGTGAAGACGATTGCCTCCTGCCCGGCCTCCGGCAGCTCGTAAAAGCAGGTCATAGGCATATGTACTTCATAGCCTACGCCCCCTGTCTCCAGCAGCACGATCGGGGGTTGTTTTTCGAGAATAATGCCTCTGAGTCTGCCTATCACATGACGCTCCTGCGTAAAGGGCTGAAAAGATAATGCACTATCATAAAAAAAGACTGGATGTTTATCCAGATGAAAAACACGTATCCCGATATTTCTGTACTCCGACAACCCGCGATGGTTAACGACGGGTACGCTCCCCGCTGCGTACAAAATAAGTCGTACACACATTGACAACTTTTTGCGTCCTACGCGAATAACTTTTTGCCAACATGCCGTGGCGCACGTTCGGTAGTCTTCAATAATGAGTATCCTGATAACACTAATACTGTATCCAGTACGAATGCCAACAGCGGAACATCGGGCCTCCCAAAAACAGACCCGAGAATAGATGTAATAATATTAACCACTAGCGCTGAATTTAATCGCATGTTGTTTTATCATCGCGCATAACAGATTTTAATTCACCATGACACAATAAATATTGTGCAAACTCATTTTTCATGCCATCGAAATTCACGGCTGGTATCCCTTCTGAATAATTATAATAAATATTCACATACTCTTCGCTACTAAAAAGTGCCTGTCGTTTTGCTGCTAACCCACGGCCTTTTGCTGCAATATACTGGAAGCAGTGGCCGCTGGCGCCACAGCTCCGCCCATCATCAACAATATATATATCGGCAGCGTTAAACAACTGTTCCAGCCAGCACTGGCGAATCGTTCCGGCCGCACAAACCAAAAATAATGATGCGCTAATCATCCACCCGGATTTTTTTACCGATGTCATAGCCAGGAAAGCCATAAAGCACGCTGCCTGCAGGCACAAAACCAGTTCTTTATTCCCGGCAACCAAATGCCACTGGTTAAATACTAAGGTAATGAAAACTGAACTCAATGTTGCCAACAGTCGGGTTCTGAACCGCCTGGCAGGGAGAAGTAAAAATAATAATGAAATCGTCCCTGGCTTTAATAAAAAAACAACGGTATTAGCCTCTGCCATATCAATACTCAAACAATAACAAAAACTAATAAACAGATGAAAGATAATAGCAACAAAAATATAAGAAAAATAAAACATCCAACCTATTCTCATTGGTCTATCATCAACCACGTCATACTCCCTGTCAATATGAGAGATCAGATAATGAGAAATTTACCACCTTAATTCCCCTCAGATATATTTGCGACATTAATTCCAATAAATGAAATATTCACCATGCATATTTCGATGACACTAAGGCTTGTCATTTATCTGGTATAATGCTAACTACCCTGTAGAATAAATAAAAGGAATTTATTTCAAATAATGGAATGCAGAGATGAAAAAACATTATTCTGTCCAATATGAAACCGGGGATATCGTCTTTACCTGTATAGGTGCCGCGCTTTTCGGCCAGATATCCACCGCTTCACAGTGCTGGAGCAACCATGTTGGGATTATTATTGGTCATAATGGTGATGACTATCTGGTGGCGGAAAGTCGCGTCCCCCTCTCAACCGTCACCACGCTGTCACTGTTTATACAACGTTCAGCCGGACAACGTTACGCCGTTCGCCGTCTGCGCGGCGGCCTGACGGTCGAGCAGAAACTCGCCATCATGGAGCAGGTTCCCGCCCGGCTGAATAAGTTTTATCACACGGGGTTTAAATACGAGTCATCGCGCCAGTTCTGCTCGAAATTTGTGTTTGATATCTATAAAGAAGCATTGTGTATTCCGGTAGGCGATATTGAGACATTCGAAGAATTACTTCACAGCAATCCTGATGCGAAACTCGCCTTCTGGAAGTTCTGGTTTTTAGGTTCAATCCCGTGGGATCGTAAGACGGTGACGCCCGTCAGCCTGTGGCAACATCCCAATTTAGAATTAATTAGCGCCTGTGGAATTGAAACCCCTCAACGCGAGGCTGAGGGAGAATGATTTAGCGCAACCTTCCCCGCGCCAGATTGAGTCGGCTCTCGCTCATTTGCATCGCGTTCTGGCTAACGTGGCAATGCGTAATGGCGATAGCCAGCGCATCCGCGGCATCGGCCTGCGGGTTAGCGGGCAGTTTGAGCAACGTGCGCACCATATGCTGAACCTGACTTTTCTCCGCGCTACCAATACCGACGACGGTTTGCTTCACCTGACGCGCCGCGTATTCAAACACGGGCAGTTCCTGATTGACCGCGGCGACAATCGCGACGCCGCGCGCCTGCCCCAGCTTGAGGGCTGAGTCGGCATTTTTCGCCATAAACACCTGTTCGATAGCAAAATAGTCCGGCTGGAACTGCGTGATGATTTCCGTCACGCCTGCGTATATAAGCTTCAAACGAGACGGCAAATCATCGACTTTGGTGCGAATACATCCGCTGCCCAGATAGGTCAGTTGTCTGCCTACCTGGCGGATAACGCCATAACCGGTAATGCGCGAGCCGGGGTCAATACCGAGAATAATCGACACGCTATACCCCCTGCCCGCCGGCGTTTAACAGCACCATTACAGGGTCGCCGCCACCTCATCAGAGATCTCACCGTTATGGTAGACTTCCTGAACATCGTCACAGTCTTCCAGCATATCGATCAGACGTAGCAGTTTCGGCGCGGTTTCCGCATCCATATCCGCTTTGGTTGACGGGATCATGGACACTTCGGCGCTGTCCGCTTTCAGACCCGCCGCTTCCAGCGCGTCACGCACTTTGCCCATCTCTTCCCAGGCAGTGTAAACATCAATCGCGCCATCATCATAGGTCACAACATCTTCCGCGCCAGCTTCCAGAGCAGCTTCCATGATGGTGTCTTCATCGCCTTTCTCAAAGGAGATGACCCCTTTCTTACTGAACAGGTACGCCACTGAGCCATCGGTACCCAGATTACCGCCGCACTTGCTGAAAGCATGACGCACTTCCGCTACGGTACGGTTACGGTTGTCACTCAGACACTCAATCATAATGGCCGTGCCGCCAGGACCATAACCTTCATAGATGATGGTTTCCATGTTCGAGTCTTCATCACCACCCACACCGCGAGCGATGGCACGGTTCAGAGTGTCGCGGGTCATATTGTTGGCCAGCGCTTTATCTACAGCCGCGCGCAGACGCGGGTTGGCATCCGGATCGCCGCCGCCCAATTTAGCTGCCGTTACCAGTTCACGAATAATTTTAGTGAAGATTTTACCGCGCTTGGCATCCTGCGCAGCTTTACGATGTCTGGTGTTGGCCCATTTACTATGACCTGCCATAAATATTTCCTCAAAAAAAGCGCGCCTTTTCAGGCGACGTTAATGACAAACTCTTCAATCGCTTGCCGGTTACTCCAGGACTTGGTAAGCGCCGCCGCGTCAGGCGCATCAAGCCACTGGTACGTCAGATGTTCAGTGAATATCACCTGCCGCTCATGCGGTAACGCAAGGCAGAACCAGAATTCTGTATTGTGCATAACGCCCGGCGCATAGCGATGACGTAAATGTGAAAAAATTTCAAACTCCACCGTACGTTGGCAGTCGATTAAGGTCAGTTGCTCTGCCGCAACATCAATCGTGACCTCCTCTTTGACTTCACGCACGGCGGCCTGCAACGCGGTCTCCCCTTCTTCTATGCTGCCAGTCACTGACTGCCAAAAATCCGGGTCGTCGCGTCGCTGCAACATTAGCACCCGTTTCGTATCCTGCGCGAAAATAACCACCAGGACCGAAACGGGGCGCTTGTACACTTTATCCTTCACGCGACCTCGTTGTTGGCTGTTGGGTGACGCCGCGCATTGATGAGGCTCCCCCTTGCGGGCCGCCGCGATATCACGCGAATGATGTCGTGTACATTGTTCATATCAGTTATTCTCGGCTTTCTTCACAACCTGAATACCCAACTCCGTCAACGCTGCCTGGTTGGCGAAACTCGGCGCTTCGGTCATCAGACACGCGGCGGCGGTCGTTTTCGGGAAGGCGATAACATCACGAATATTGTCGGTGCCGGTCAACAGCATGGTCAGACGGTCCAGACCAAACGCCAGGCCCGCATGCGGCGGCGTACCGTATTTCAACGCATCCAACAGGAAGCCGAACTTTTCGCGCTGCTCCTGCTCATTGATACCGAGAATACCAAATACGGTTTGCTGCATTTCACCGTTGTGAATACGCACCGAACCGCCGCCCACTTCATAGCCGTTAATCACCATATCGTAAGCGTTAGCGACGGCTTCTTCCGGCGCAGTTTTCAGTTCAGACGCCGTCATGTCACGCGGGGCGGTGAACGGATGGTGCATCGCGGTCAGACCGCCTTCGCCGTCGTCTTCGAACATCGGGAAGTCAATCACCCACAGCGGCGCCCATTTGTCTTCGTCGGTCAGGCTCAGGTCTTTGCCCAGTTTCAGACGCAGCGCGCCCAGCGCATCGGCAACCACTTTTTTGTTATCTGCGCCGAAGAAGATCATGTCGCCGTCCTGCGCGCCGGTACGTTCAAGGATAGCGTCGACGATGTCGGCGGTCAGGAACTTGGCCACCGGACTGTTAATCCCGTCCAGACCTTTCGCGCGCTCGTTAACTTTGATATACGCCAGGCCTTTCGCGCCGTAGATCTTAACAAAGTTACCGTAATCGTCGATCTGCTTACGGCTAAGCTGTGCGCCGCCCGGCACACGCAGCGCTGCCACGCGGCCTTTCGGATCGTTAGCCGGGCCCGCGAAGACCGCGAACTCTACCGATTTCAGCAGGTCAGCGACATCTACCAGCTCCATCGGGTTACGCAGGTCTGGCTTGTCGGAACCGTAGCGACGTTCCGCTTCGGCAAACGTCATGACCGGGAAATCCCCCAGATCCACGCCTTTCACTTCCAGCCACAAATGGCGCACCAGCGCTTCCATCACTTCGCGCACCTGTGGCGCGGTCATGAAGGAGGTCTCGACGTCGATCTGAGTAAACTCCGGCTGACGGTCAGCACGTAAGTCTTCATCACGGAAGCATTTGACTATCTGATAGTAACGGTCGAAACCGGACATCATCAGGAGCTGTTTGAACAGCTGCGGCGACTGCGGCAGCGCGTAGAATTTACCTTTGTGCACGCGCGAAGGCACCAGATAGTCGCGCGCGCCTTCCGGCGTGGCTTTGGTCAGCATCGGCGTTTCAATATCAAGGAAACCGTGATCGTCCATAAAACGACGCACCAGGCTGGTAATTTTGGCGCGAGTTTTCAGGCGCTGCGCCATTTCCGGACGACGCAAATCCAGATAGCGGTACTTGAGACGCGCCTCTTCGGTATTAACGTGGTTAGCGTCAAGCGGCAGTGAGTCTGCGCGGTTGATGATAGTGAGAGAGGACGCCAGCACTTCAATTTCGCCGGTCGCCATATCCGCATTGACGTTTTTCGCGTCACGCGCACGCACGGTGCCCGTAACCTGAATGCAGAACTCATTACGCAGTTCAGAGGCCAGCTTTAACGCGTCCGCACGATCCGGATCGAAGAACACCTGCACAATACCTTCGCGGTCGCGCATATCGATAAAGATCAGGCTGCCAAGATCACGACGACGGTTGACCCAACCACACAGAGTCACCTGCTGCCCCACGTGGGACAGACGTAGCTGTCCGCAATATTCTGTACGCATGAGATATCCCTTAACTTAGCCGCAGGCGGATTGTTGCCTGCCATGCAGGCGACGAAGTCGCAGCTTTAGCTGTATGTCACAACTGGATGAAAAAAGGCGGCTATTATACTGGAAATTCTGCCGCACGATAAGAGTCAATCCAGCATGGGAGCGATAACTTGCCCGTTTCATGCGGTATCGACACTTGGTTCATACTGACTGTACCCGGGTTTTTCACGCGGGTATTGCGTATGCTCACAAAAATTAAAAATATTTGTCGCCGCTTTCCTCTTTAATCGCGCTTAAGGTGTAGTGAAATCCGCTATTTTTAGGAGAGTGATTATCATGCTGAAACTCAACGCGACCACAACCGCCCTGGTGGTTATTGATTTACAGGAAGGAATTCTTCCGTTTGCCGGCGGCCCGTATACGGCAAATGAGGTGGTCGCCCGCGCCGCGCGGCTGGCGGAAAAGTGTCGTGCCAACGGCTCTCCCGTGGTTATGGTACGCGTCGGATGGTCTGATGATTATGCCGAGGCGTTAAAACAGCCGGTGGATGCCGCAACGCCTGCGCACGCGTTGCCGGAAAACTGGTGGACCTGGCCTACGGCATTGGGTAAAAAGGACTGCGATCTGGAAGTGACTAAACGCCAGTGGGGCGCGTTTTACGGCACCGACCTGGAATTACAGCTTCGACGCCGGGGTATCGACACCATCATATTGTGCGGGATCTCAACCAATATCGGCGTCGAATCCACAGCGCGTAACGCCTGGGAGTTAGGATTTAACCTTATTATTGCCGAAGATGCCTGTAGCGCAGCCAGCAGTGAGCAACATCAGAGCAGTATGACGCATATTTTCCCGCGCATTGGCCGGGTACGCAGCGTAGAGGATATTTTAAACGCCTTATGATCTACATTGGCTTGCCGCAATGGTCGCACCCGAAATGGGCGCGGCTCGGCATCACCAGTCTGGAAGAGTATGCCCGCCACTTTAATTGCGTGGAGGGCAACACCACGCTTTACGCGCTGCCGAAAGCAGAAATTGTCGATCGCTGGTATGCGCAAACTACGGACGATTTCCGTTTTTGCTTTAAATTTCCCGCCACCATTTCTCACCAGGCCGCGCTGCGCCATTGCGACGATCTGGTACAGGCGTTTTTTACCCGCCTGGCGCCGCTGGAAACGCGTATTGGCCAATACTGGCTGCAGTTGCCCGCCGCCTTTGGACCGCGCGATCTCCCCGCCTTATGGCAGTTTCTTGATGCGCTCCCCGCCACGTTTACCTATGGCGTAGAAGTTCGTCATCCGTGTTTTTTTGACAAAGGTGAGGATGAACAGCGGCTCAATCGCGGGTTACACGCGCGCGGCGTAAACCGCGTGATCCTGGATAGTCGTCCGGTACATGCCGCCCATCCCCACAGCGAGGCCGTCCGCGACGCGCAGCGAAAAAAACCCAAAGTCCCGGTACATGCAGTCGTGACGGCCAGCCACCCGATGGTGCGTTTTATCGGTAGCGATAATATGGCGCAAAACCGTGAGTTTTTCGCCGCCTGGTTGCAGAAACTCCCGCAGTGGCGGCAGACCACCACGCCTTTTTTGTTTTTACATACTCCGGATATCGCGCAGGCGCCGGAACTGGTGAATACGCTTTGGCATGATTTACGCAGCGTCTTACCGGAAATCGGCACTGCTCCGTCCATTCCACAGCAATCTTCTCTTTTCTGAAAATGCCCCCTATCATAGACAGTGCCATCAGCCATTTTAAAAGGGAGTTTGTATGGTAAGCGCGCTGTATGCCGTTTTGGGTGCGTTATTATTAATGAAGTTCTCTTTTAATGTCGTTCGCTTGCGAATGCAGTACCGTGTCGCCTATGGCGACGGCGGTTTTAGCGAATTGCAAAGCGCCATCCGTATTCATGGCAACGCGGTGGAATATATTCCTGTCGCGCTGGTGCTGCTGCTGTTTATGGAAATGAACGGCGCCGAAACGTGGATGGTGCATATCTGCGGCATCATTTTAATCGCCGGTCGGCTGATGCATTATTACGGTTTTCACCACCGCCTGTTCCGCTGGCGGCGGGCGGGGATGAGCGCGACCTGGTGCGCATTGTTGCTGATGGTGCTGGCAAACCTGTGGTATATGCCCTGGGAGTTGGTTTTCTCCCTGTATTAGCGCACAATATGCGCCTTTATTTTTCCCGGATGTATACGTTATGTCTCACCGCGACACGCTTTTTTCTGCGCCTATCGCCCGTCTCGGCGACTGGACTTTTGATGAACGAGTAGCCGAAGTTTTTCCCGACATGATTCAGCGTTCGGTACCAGGCTACTCCAACATCATCTCCATGATCGGCATGTTAGCTGAACGCTTTGTGCAGCCGAACACGCAGGTCTACGATCTGGGCTGCTCGCTGGGTGCCGCGACGCTGTCTGTTCGGCGTAATATCCGCCATGAGCATTGTCGCATTATCGCCGTCGATAACTCCCCGGCCATGATTGAACGCTGCCGCCGTCATATTGATGCGTATAAAGCGCCTACGCCGGTTGAAGTCGTTGAAGGCGATATCCGCGATATCACTATTGAAAACGCCTCGATGGTGGTGCTGAATTTTACCCTGCAATTCCTTGAACCTGCCGAACGCCAGGCATTGCTGGATAAGATTTACCTGGGGTTGAATCCCGGCGGCGCGCTGGTACTGTCGGAAAAATTTAGCTTTGAAGACGCGAAAGTGGGCGAGCTGTTATTCAACATGCACCACGATTTTAAACGCGCTAATGGGTACAGCGAACTGGAGATCAGCCAGAAGCGCAGTATGCTGGAAAACGTGATGCTCACCGACTCGGTGGAAACACATAAAGCGCGCCTGCGTCAGGCGGGTTTCGAACACAGTGAACTGTGGTTCCAGTGCTTTAATTTCGGGTCGCTTGTCGCGTTAAAAGCCGGAGTTGCCGCATGATCGAGTTTGGTAACTTTTATCAGCTCATTGCTAAAAATCATCTCTCCCACTGGCTGGAAACATTGCCCGCGCAGATTGCCGCCTGGCAACGCGAGCAGCAGCATGGCTTGTTTAAACAGTGGTCGAACGCGGTAGAATTTTTACCGGAAATTACGCCCTGGCGGCTGGATTTACTGCACAGTGTCACGGCGGAAAGCGAAACGCCGCTCAGCGAAGGTCAGCTAAAGCGTATTGATACATTGCTGCGTAATCTGATGCCGTGGCGTAAAGGCCCGTTCTCGCTTTATGGCGTAGATATTGATACCGAATGGCGCTCCGACTGGAAGTGGGATCGCGTACTGCCGCATCTGTCAGATTTAACCGGCCGGACGATCCTTGATGTCGGCTGCGGCAGCGGCTATCACCTGTGGCGGATGATTGGCGCGGGCGCACATCTGGCGGTCGGCATCGATCCTACACAGCTTTTCCTCTGCCAGTTTGAGGCGGTGCGTAAACTGTTGGGTAACGATCAGCGCGCGCATCTGCTGCCGTTAGGCATTGAACAACTCCCGGCGCTGAAAGCATTTGATACCGTCTTCTCAATGGGGGTGCTTTATCACCGTCGCTCGCCGCTGGAGCATCTGTGGCAGTTAAAAGATCAGTTGGTCAACGAGGGTGAACTGGTACTGGAAACGCTGGTCGTCGACGGCGACGAAAATACCGTTTTGGTGCCGGGTGACCGCTACGCGCAGATGCGTAACGTCTATTTTATTCCTTCCGCGCCGGCATTAAAAAAATGGCTGGAAAAATGCGGCTTTATTGACGTGCGTATCGCCGATGTCTGCGTCACTACCACCGAAGAGCAACGCCGTACCGAATGGATGGTTACCGAGTCGCTGGCCGATTTCCTTGACCCGAACGATCGCAGCAAGACGGTGGAAGGCTATCCCGCCCCGCAGCGCGCGGTGCTGATTGCGCGTAAACCGTGATGGATTGCCGAATGACCGTTACGTATAGCACCGTTTCTCCAAAATAGTTCAAGTTGCAGCAAGGCGGCAACGCAGCAAATCCCCGGGAACGTAGGTAGCTACGTGACCGGGGTGCGCGAGGCGGCCAACGCTGCTGCGGCTTGAAATATGAAGGAGAAAAAAAGGCCCCTGTTGAATTGGCAGGGGCCTGGTACGAGCAAGCATCATATTGGGCGACATGATGCAACGGTAAAAATCATTTGGCCTGATGGCGAACAATGATTCCTTTCATTTCAGCGACCGCCGCACCCTCTACCCTATAGCGAGAATACTCGTCCGCCTGTATATCGGCAGACATCGATAACCCCTGATTGCGATAGCGCATCGGCGAAGGCAGTAAAACTCCGGCGGAACTGTGTACTTCCCGTACTCCGGCATCGAGGAAATTCTGCAGGTTATTTGCACGAACCCCCGCACCAGCCATAATGATTGGAGCATCCCCCTGGGCAATAAGTTCCATAATTATTGATAAACCTTGCGCCGCATCGGCTTTTTGCCCGGAAGTCAGTACTCTTGCTACGCCTGCGTCAGCCAGATTCTTTAGCGCATTGAAGGGATTAGCGCACATATCGAAGGCGCGGTGGAATGTCACCGCCAGCGGTCCGGCCGCCGCCATTATTTTTTCCATTCGCGACATATCGACATCCCCATCAACGGTCAACACGCCAGTAACCAGCCCAGGAAAACCCAACTCTCTGACGAGGCGGATATCTTCCAGCATGGCGGCAAATTCGCCGTCAGTGTAGTAAAAATCCCCGCCACGAGGACGAATAATCGGATGTACGGGAATCGTAATATGCTCGCGCACGCTGCGTAAGACGCCGAAAGAAGGCGTAAGCCCGCCTTCTTTCGGCGCGGCGCACAGTTCGATACGATCCGCGCCGTTTCGCTGCGCGGTGAACGCGCATTCCATGCTGTAACAACAGATCTCAAGTAACGCCATATTCACTCCGCTCGGCAGGTTAATGGGCCGCCTGTTCGCTGGCGACAATCGCTTCAATCGACCATGGATGAAATTTTACCGTGACGCGGCCATCGGTCACGGCCAGCGTAGGGTTTGGCAAACGTTCATGCTCGCCCTGTGGCGAACTGGTTTTAACCACGATCCCCGGCTGACTAAGCCCCTCATCCGACAACAACGCGAGAGCCCGCGCGTTCAAGGTCTCCGGCTCGCCGGGCAGCACGATTTCAATATGCTCCCACCCTTCGTGTGGATAGCGTTTTTCTCCCGGCCACGGTAATTCAATAACAGAAAACCGCCAGTGTTCTACACATACCGGTTCATGCAGTTTAAACAGACAAATCGGCCTGCCGTTGATGATATTTTCCGACAGTAGCTCGCCGCATTGTTCAAAACCGCGACGCCAACGCTCCGCCGTCGTATTCTGGTGACAGCGCAATGAAATGTGATCGGCCTCAAGGGCGCTGATCTGCAGACCAAGGCGAGTGGAAAGTTCTCTGAACGCCAGAGTGAATCGCGGTAAATCTGCGGAAATATCATGCAGTTCATCAATGTGTTGCCAGTTCGCCATATCAGGACGCTCTTCTTGCTGTGAAAACCGCTAATTTACGCTGTTGCGCCCCGGCAACCAACCTTTGATTTGATTGGGCGTTTATTGAATGCTTATGCAGATTATTGTTGCGTATATTTCAGGCGACGCGCCGCGCGCGCAATGCTGACGCCAACGGGCATTTGCAGTATACTCCCGCCCTAATTCTTAAACTGGCGCGGGCAATACAGTCCGCTTCATAAACGTAAGGTATTCCGGTGAATATTCAGGCTCTTCTCTCAGAAAAAGTTAGTCAGGCCATGATTGCTGCAGGCGCGCCTGCAGATTGCGAGCCCCAGGTTCGTCAGTCAGCCAAAGTTCAGTTCGGCGACTATCAGGCCAACGGCATGATGGCAGTTGCGAAAAAACTGGGTATGGCCCCCCGACAACTTGCAGAGCAGGTGCTGACTCATCTGGATCTCAGCGGCATCGCCAGCAAGGTTGAAATCGCCGGCCCTGGCTTTATCAATATTTTCCTCGAACCGGCTTTTCTCGCTGAACAGGTGCAGCAGGCGCTGGCCTCCGATCGTCTGGGCGTTTCTCAGCCGACTCGCCAGACGATTGTCGTCGACTACTCCGCGCCCAACGTCGCGAAAGAGATGCACGTTGGTCATCTACGCTCCACGATTATCGGCGATGCGGCTGTGCGCACGCTGGAGTTTCTGGGCCATCATGTTATTCGCGCTAACCACGTCGGCGACTGGGGCACCCAGTTCGGTATGCTGATCGCCTGGCTGGAAAAACAGCAGCAGGAAAACGCGGGCGACATGGCGCTGGCGGATCTCGAAGGATTCTACCGCGATGCGAAAAAGCATTATGACGAAGATGAAGCGTTTGCCGAGCGCGCGCGTAACTACGTCGTCAAATTGCAGAGCGGTGATACCTATTTCCGTGAGATGTGGCGTAAGCTGGTTGACATCACGATGACGCAAAACCAGATCACCTATGATCGTCTGAACGTCACTCTGACGCGTGACGATGTGATGGGCGAAAGTCTGTATAATCCGATGCTGCCGGGCATCGTCGCCGATCTGAAAGCCAAAGGCCTGGCGGTTGAAAGCGAAGGCGCAACGGTGGTTTTCCTTGATGAGTTTAAAAACAAGGAAGGCGACCCGATGGGCGTCATTATTCAGAAGAAAGATGGCGGTTATCTGTATACCACTACCGATATCGCCTGCGCCAAATACCGTTACGAAACGCTGCACGCCGACCGCGTGCTCTACTACATTGACTCCCGTCAGCACCAGCACCTGATGCAAGCCTGGACCATTGTGCGCAAAGCCGGTTATGTGCCGGATTCCGTTCCGCTGGAACACCACATGTTCGGCATGATGTTGGGTAAAGACGGTAAACCGTTTAAAACTCGCGCGGGCGGTACGGTGAAACTGGCGGACCTGCTGGATGAGGCGCTGGAGCGCGCGCGTCGTCTGGTGGCGGAGAAGAACCCGGATATGCCGGCTGACGAGCTGGAAAAACTGGCTAACGCCGTCGGTATTGGCGCGGTGAAATACGCCGATCTGTCAAAAAACCGCACCACTGACTATATCTTCGACTGGGATAATATGTTGGCTTTCGAAGGCAATACCGCTCCTTATATGCAGTATGCCTATACGCGTGTGCTGTCTGTTTTCCGTAAAGCGGACATCGACGAGCAGGCGCTGGCGAGCGCGCCGGTTATCATTAGCGAAGATCGCGAAGCGCAACTCGCTGCCCGTCTGCTGCAGTTTGAAGAAACCCTGACGGTGGTCGCGCGTGAAGGTACGCCGCACGTCATGTGCGCGTATCTGTATGACGTCGCCGGGCTGTTCTCCGGCTTCTACGAGCACTGCCCTATTCTCAGCGCCGAGAATGATGCGGTTCGCAATAGCCGCCTAAAACTGGCGCAACTGACGGCGAAGACGCTGAAACTGGGTCTGGATACGTTGGGTATCGAAACCGTAGAACGCATGTAAACGCGTCGTCGTTAACATCATCAGGCCTGATTCCGGGGAACGGACTCAGGCCTTTTTATTGCCACAGCGGTATATCTGTAACAAATCACAAGGAATGACACATTTCTATAGAGAGATGGAACATCTTTTACCTGTGCTGGCGCTGACCGCCCCGTATCATTAGGCGGCGGATTGTTCAGGTACAGGTAATGACTTTTAAAGACTTTGATGCGGAAGAGAAACTCTTCCTGAGACGTGTGATTGTGGCGTTTGGTGTAGTGGTTGTCTGCTTTGGTATCCTGATCTTCAACCTCTATAACTTGCAAATCCGTCAGCACCACTACTACACCACCCGTTCGAATGAGAACGATATCAAGATGCTACCCGTCGCGCCCACGCGCGGCATTATTTACGATCGCAACGGCATTCCGCTGGTGCGTAACGTAACCTGGTATGATATCGCGGTTACGCCCTATAAAATTGCCGATATGGATGCGCTGCTAAAACAGCTCACCCCTATTGTTGATCTCTCCCCCGATGATATCGCCGACTTTCGCCGTGCGCTAAAATCCAGTAGCCGCTATCGTCCGGTGGTGCTCAAAAACGCGCTAACGGATGTTGAAATCGCACGCTTTGCGGTCAATCAGTTTCATTTCAACGGCGTCACGATCAATAGCTATCAGGATCGGCAGTATCCTTACGGCGCGGAGCTGGCGCATGTTCTCGGTTACGTGTCAAAGATAAACGATAACGACCTTAAAGCGCTGGATAAAAAAGGGCTGGCAGAGAATTACGCGGCGGACCATAACATCGGTAAACAGGGGATTGAGCGTTACTACGAAAACGATCTTCATGGCAAAACCGGTTATCAGGAGGTCGAGGTGGATAATCACGGGCGTATTGTCCGCCTGCTGAAAGACGTTCCTCCCATCGCGGGTAAGAATATTCACCTGACGCTGGATCTCCATTTACAAGAGTACATTGAAAGTTTGCTGGCCGGGCAGCGTGCTGCCGTACTGGTTGAAGATCCGCACGATGGTTCAGTGCTGGCGATGGTATCTATGCCCAGCTACGACCCGAACCCCTTTGTAAAAGGCATTAGCTATCAGGATTACGGCAAACTGCTGCACGATAAAAATCTGCCGCTGATCAACCGCGTGACGCAAGGGCTTTATCCCCCGGCGTCAACGGTTAAACCCTATATGGCGATGTCCGCGCTGTTATGCGGGATTATTACGCCGCAAACCACCTTCTTTGGCGCGCCAACCTGGACGCTTCCCGGCACGCAGCGGCATTACCGGGACTGGAAAAAAACCGGACACGGTATGCTGGATGTCACTAAAGCGATTGAGGAATCTGCGGATACCTTTTTCTATCAGGTCGCTTATATGATGGGTATTGACCGTATCGACACGATGTTGTCTCAGTTCGGCTATGGCAAACCGACGGGCATCGACCTAAATGAAGAGTATGACGGGCTGCTTCCCAGCCGCGCATGGAAACAGCGGGTCCATAAAAAAGCCTGGTATCAGGGCGATACCATCTCTGTCGGCATCGGCCAGGGTTACTGGATTGCCACCCCCATCCAGATGGTAAAAGCGATGGTGGCGCTCATCAACAACGGTAAGGTGATTGCCCCTCACCTGTTACTCAATGAAGAGAGCGGCAAAACGGTGGTTCCGTATCGCCCTTCAGGAACACCGGCACAGATAGCCGATCCGGCGTCGCCATACTGGGGACTGGTGCGTCAGGCGATGTATGGCATGGCGAATGCACCCAACGGAACGGGCTATAAGTTCTTTCACACAGCGCCCTACGGCATTGCGGCCAAAAGCGGCACGTCGCAGGTATTTAGCCTGAAAGAAAATCAGACCTACAACGCGAAAATGATCCCCATTCGCCTGCGCGATCATGTGTTTTATACCGCTTTTGCACCGTATAAAAACCCTAAGGTCGCTATTGCCTTGATTCTGGAAAACGGCGGAAGCGACGGCGTTACCGCCGCGCCCATCATGCGAAAAATCCTTGACCACCTGTTTGATCCACAGGCTGATACCACGCAGCCAGGTCAGGTGCCATAGTCAAATAAGCAAAGCGCCATCAGACAAGGATACGCCCGGAATATCCGCATACATCAGAAATAGTTACGCAGATATTCCGTCAAACACAGCATTGCCATCGCCTGCCCGTAAGGCATAGAGGTCAACGGAATGTGACGGTAAAAATCGAGATCGTGGCCCATGCCAGTGCCAAATGACGTTTGCAGCAGTTCGCCTTCCGGCGAGATATGTTTCACTATCCCCCGAATAGCTTGTTCCGCCACCTGCGCATAGTGCCGTTCGACATAGCGTTTGCGCACCGCTTTAAGAATACCGTAGGCAAAACCCGCCGTCGCCGACGCCTCAAGATAAGAGTGCGGATCGTCAAGCAGCGTATGCCACAAACCGCTTTCATCCTGACATTTCGCCAGCGCGGCGATCTGCGCATTCAGTACCTGGATCAGGTAACGGCGCACGGCATTATTTTCCGGCAAGTCCAGCAGTTCAAGAAAATCCGGGATCACAATGGTCAGCCAACTGTTGCCGCGCGCCCAGCGAGCGTTAGCGAAGTTATGATGACCGTCATAGCTCCAGCCGTGGAACCACAGCCCCGTCTCTTTATCCATCAAATTCTGCACGTGTAGCAGGAACTGATAGGTTGCCTCTTCCACATATTCCGGCCGGTTCAGCAGCTTACCGATTTTCGCCAGCGGTAGCACCGTCATCATTAGCGTGTCGTCCCACATCTGCTGATGATTTTCCTCCGCCAGCGTGATGTGCTGCATTCCGCCGTGATCGGTACGGGGCATTTCATTCATCGCCCATTCGGCCCACGTTTCCAGCCACGGTAAATACGCTGGATTACGCGTCTCTTCATAGCGATACGCCAGCGTTAAAAACGGCGCCATCGTATTAACGTTTTTCGTCGTCGCGCCTTCCGCAAAACGATCAGCAAACCAGTCATCAATGATCTTACGCATCGTCTGGTCGCCGGTCTGTTGGTAATAGTGATACATTCCGTACAGGCCCACGCCGTGCGTCCACTCCCATCCGGCCCAGCCTTTAGTATCGATCACGCGTCCATCGTCCAGTCGCAATAAAAATTCGCCTGTCTCATCTTTAATATTGACCAGGTTATGCGTCACCTTTTGCACCAGGGCTTTTAGTTCATCTCTGGCGATAAAATGCTCAGGCTGACGCAATAGCGGACTGTGTTTGACTGGATAAACCATCATTTGCTTAACCTCTGTGTAATGTCGAATTCAGTGCTGCGTGCAGTTTTACCGCCGACGCAGTCGATTCGCTACAGTAAAAGCTAAGCTGGGCGGAAACCTTTTTGTTTCTGCCATTGCCAGAGCGTAAATGGCAAAAACGCAAAGAGTTCGGCAACCTACCTCACCATTTTATAAAACGGTGTTTCTATTTATTCAAAAAGAGAGTCAGGTCTGTTACCTGGTAAAGAAAGGGGCGGTTAGCGGTAGTTCACAATCACCTGATTGCTCCGCACTTTTAACGCCGGGATAAGTCGGCCGCCGCCGGGGACTTCCCAGACAAAGCGGAGCGGCTCGACTGCGGGAACATGAGCAAAACCGTGGGTCGTGCCACTCTGACCATCAAGTTCTACGCAACGGGACTGGGAACATAAACGTACCCGTAAGCCCGCGGGGGTCGGGCCATTCAGTTCATAACGCCAGGCGACCAACGTCATCACACCGGAAACCGGCTGACGCGCCGACAATGGCGAAGACGATGCGGAAACGCCCCGGTAATTTAAGGTTACGCCCATACCGCTATCCTGCCACGCGCCTTCGCCTGCGGCCTGAACCGTCAGGGGAAAGAGCAACAATGCCAGCCATTTACGCATTATTTTCCTCCAATGGTCGCCGTCATGCGGATATGACGGTTATCGGAAAGCTCAAGGTTCGACAACACCACCAGCTGCGGTAAACTGCGCCGCAAAAAGCGGGACAATAATGGACGTAGCGCATGGTTAACCAGCAATACCGGCGGCGCGCCAAGCATCTCCTGGCGAGAAAGCGCCTCTTGCGTCTGCGCCAGCAGGCGATCCGCCAACCCAGGCTCAAGTCCACCGCCGCCCTGCAATGCCTGAAGCAGCAAACGCTCCAGCGCGGTATCCAGGCCAATCACCTGCACTTCTTCATTACCGGGGAACCACTGTTGCGTAATCGCTCGTCCTAATGCCACGCGTACCACGGCGGTTAATTCATGCGGATCGCTTTGTAACGGCGCATGTTCCGCCAGCGTTTCCAGAATGGTGCGCATATCGCGAATCGGGACTTTTTCCGCCAGTAAGTTTTGCAGGACTTTGTGTAAAGTCGTGAGGGTCACGACGCCGGGGACCAGATCTTCCGTGAGTTTAGGCATCTCCTGAGAGACACGATCCAACAGTTGCTGCGCTTCCTGGCGGCCAAACAGTTCGGCGGAGAATTGGCCAATCAAGTGGTTAAGGTGCGTCGCCACAACGGTACTGGCTTCAACAACGGTAAAGCCCTGAATTTGCGCCTGCTCTTTCAGGGCGCTTTCAATCCAGATGGCATCAAGGCCAAAAGCTGGATCGACGGTTTTCTCACCCGGTAGCGTTCCCGCCGCCGTGCCGGGGTTAATAGCCAGCCAGCGTCCCGGATAGGCGTCCCCGCTGCCAATCTCTACCCCTTTCATCAAAATACGGTAGCGCGCAGGCTGTAAATCCATATTGTCGCGAATATGGACAACCGGCGGCAGGAACCCCATATCCTGAGCGAATTTTTTACGAATACTGCGAATACGTCCGAGCAATTCGCCATCCTGTTGAAAATCCACCATCGGGATCAGGCGGTAGCCCACTTCCATCCCCAGTGAATCCTCAAGCTGTACGTCATTCCAGGTGGCTTCGACCACCGAGTTATTTTCCGGCATTTTTACCGGCTGCGGCTCCTCCGGCGCTTTTTCTTCACGCCCGCGCAGCCACCATGCCAGGCCGAGCAAAGCGGCGGTAAAGAGTAAAAATACCAGGTTAGGCATTCCTGGCACCATGCCAAGCAGCCCCAGCACCGCCGCCGCCAGCAGCATCACCCTTGGATTACTGAACAGTTGGCCAACCATCTGCTCGCCTACATCCTGATCGGTACTGACGCGGGTCACAATGACGCCCGCCGCCGTGGAGATAACCAGCGCCGGGATCTGGGCGACCAGGCCGTCGCCAATGGTCAGCAGGGTGTAGCTTTCCGCCGCGCTGCCTATGCTCATTCCGTGCTGCAATACGCCGACCAGCAGCCCGCCTACCACGTTAATGACCATGATGAGAATACCGGCGATGGCGTCGCCGCGCACAAATTTACTTGCCCCGTCCATCGAGCCGTAGAAATCGGCTTCCTGAGTGACTTCCGAACGCCGTTTTTTGGCCTCGTCTTCACCAATCAGACCGGCATTAAGATCGGCGTCAATCGCCATTTGCTTGCCGGGCATACCGTCCAGCACAAAGCGCGCGCCGACTTCGGCAATACGTCCGGCGCCTTTGGTGATGACCATGAAGTTGATAATGACGAGGATGATAAAAACCACAATCCCGATCGCGAAGTTACCGCCGACCAGGAAATGACCAAACGCCTCCACCACCTTTCCCGCCGCCGCCGCGCCGGTATGCCCTTCCATCAAAATAATGCGCGTTGAGGCTACGTTAAGCGCCAGACGCAGTAGCGTGGTAAACAGCAGAATGGTCGGAAACGCGGCAAAATCCAGAGTACGCTGGGTAAACATCGCCACCAGCAGCACCATAATCGATAGCGCAATATTAAAGGTAAACAATAAGTCGAGGATAAAAGCAGGTAGCGGCAGCACCATCATCGACAAAATCAGCAGAATGAGGATCGGCCCGGCAAGAATTTGCCATTGCGTCGATTTCAGGTTGCTGGGCAGGCGCAGCATCGCGACCAGATTAGCCATCAGTATTCTTCTCGTTCATAAAATCCAGCGCTTCTGGCACCGGAAGGTTCTCAGGTTGTGGAGGACGTTGCCCGCCCGCAAGCCGCCAGCGTTTAAGCTGCCAGACCCAGGCCAACACTTCCGCAACGGCAGCATATAACTGTCCGGGAATTTGCTGACCGATTTCGGCGTGGCGATATAATGCCCGCGCCAGCGGCGGCGCTTCTAAAGTGGGAACCCGATGTTCAGCGCCGATCTCGCGAATGCGCAGCGCTATTAATCCAGCCCCCTTCGCGACCACTTTCGGCGCGCTCATTTTGTTTTCGTCATACTGCAGCGCCACGGAATAGTGCGTCGGGTTAGTGACAATGACGTCCGCTTTCGGCACATCTTCCATCATGCGGCGCTGCGCGGCGGCGCGTTGCATCTGGCGAATTTTGCCCTTAACATGCGGATCGCCTTCGCTCTCTTTAAATTCGTCGCGAATGTCCTGTCGCGACATGCGTAATTTTTTCAGGTGGCTAAAGATCTGGAAAAACACGTCAAATCCCACCATCGGAATCACGCCCAGTACCACCAGTAACGCGCAGAGTCCAACCAGATCCAGCGCATTCCCCATTGCGACGATCGGCGACTCCGCCATCAAGCGCATCATTTGCGGCCAGTTATGCCAGAGATAAAAGCCGGTAACGCAGCCGACCAGCGTGGATTTCAACACCGCTTTTAGCAGTTCCGCGCCAGTCTGCGCCGAAAACATGCGCTTAATTCCCGGCAACGGGTTTAATTTAGAAAATTTTGGCTGTAGCGACTTACCGCTAAAAATCAGGCCGCCAAGCATGACCGGCGAGATAAGCGCCACCAGCACCACGCCCGCGATGAGCGGTAGCAGTGCCATCATCGCCGCTTTAATCAGCAAAATTATCTGTCCCAGGATCAGGTTAGGATCGTTCACCATACGGTGATCGAAGTGCAGGCCTGCTGAGAGCATTCCCGCCAGTTGCCGCGCTAACGACTCGCCGCCGAACCAAATAATACAAACGCCCACCAGCAATATCAGCAGTGAGGTCAGTTCTCTGGAACGGGGGATCTGCCCTTCTTCCCGCGCTTTTTCAAGTCGGTGGGGTGTGGGGGCTTCTGTTTTGTCGTCGTCGCTCTCTTCTGCCACGCAGCAAACCCTGGATAGATTGATAAGCGAGAATGATGCCAGAACCGCTTTACGCCAATGGGCAGAGTAAGCGGTAAAAAAGGCGGGGTTTATGGCGTTAATAGAGATAGCCGGATACGATAAGAAAGTCTCGTATCCGGCCTGGTTGACGGATTCGGACCCGATAAGCGCAGCGCCATCAGGTCAAAAAAGCTTAAAAGCCAAGACTGTCCAGCAGGTCGTCCACCTGATCCTGACTGGCGACAACGCCAGCTTTCGAGGTATCCACCTGCGGGCCGTTGAGTAAGCTTTCGTTCTCGCGTTTTGGTCGCGCGCTCTGTTCCGGGATGTTTTCCAGCAGCACCATTAACAACTGGCGTTCAATCTCCTGAATCACGTCCATCATGCGTTTGATCACCTGACCCGTCAGATCCTGGAAATCCTGCGCCATCATGATGTCCAGCAGTTGCGCGTTAGTAAAGCTGGTATGGCCCGGGACATCCCTGAGAAACTGGCGCGTATCCGTCACCAGTTCACGGGCGTCGGAAAGCTCGATCGGATTGTCAAACCACTCGTCCCAACGTTGGGTTAGCGCTTTCGCCTCTTTTTCCATCGCATCCTGATGCGGCTGCGAGGCTTCGACACTGTTTAGCGCGCGTTCCGCCGCCTGCGCCGTCATCTGGACGACGTAATCCAGACGGTCGCGCGCATCAGGGATCGCCTCCGCCGCTTCGGCAATCGCCTGGTCCAGTCCCAGTTCACGCAGGCTGTCGCGCAGCATTCGGGTCAGACTACCGATGCGCGCAATGATGTCTCCTGCTGAGCCTTCATCAGCAGGCTTGATAGATGGTTGCATCATCATCGCATCCTCACATGCCCAGTTTCTCAAAGATTTTGTTGAGCTTCTCTTCCAAAGTCGCTGCGGTGAACGGTTTTACGACATAACCGCTGGCGCCAGCCTGTGCGGCGGCGATAATATTCTCTTTCTTGGCTTCCGCCGTGACCATCAACACGGGTAACGCCGACATGGCGCTATCGGCGCGAATGGTTTTCAGCAGCTCCAGGCCATCCATATTCGGCATGTTCCAGTCGGAGATAATAAAACCAAAGCCGCCCGCCTGGAGCTTGTTCAGCGCATCGACGCCGTCTTCGGCCTCTTCCACATTGTTAAATCCAAGCTCTTTTAAGAGGTTGCGCACGATACGACGCATGGTCGAAAAGTCATCCACAACCAAAAATTTAAGCTCTTTATCCGCCATAAAATACTACTCCTGGTTCAAATACGTATCGCCTGTCCGGCACTGATTTTCGCCAGCATCTGCTGGCTTACCTGGCTAAGATCGACCACTTCGCTTACGCCACCCATATTGATGGCCTCGCGCGGCATGCCGAACACCACACAACTTGCTTCGTTTTGCGCAATGGTCCAGGCGCCAGCCTGGTACATCGCTAACATTCCAGCGGCGCCATCGTTGCCCATCCCCGTAAGAATGACGCCTACGGCGTTGCGCCCCGCGTGTTTCGCCACCGAATGAAACAGCACATCCACGGAAGGCCGATGCCGGTTTACCGGCGGGCCATCATGAATTTTGATTTGATAATTCGCCCCGCTACGCGCCAGCTCCATATGCTTGTCGCCGGGCGCAATGTAGGCATGACCTGGCAATACGCGTTCGCCGTCCTCGGCCTCCTTCACGCTGATTTGACAGAGTTTATTCAGACGCTCGGCAAACGAGCGGGTAAAGCCAGGCGGCATATGCTGCGTAATAATCACTGCCGGACTGGAAAGCGGCAGCGGTTGCAGCACATGTCGGATAGCTTCAGTACCGCCCGTTGAAGCGCCGATAGCAATCAGTTTCTCCGAACTGAGGAGCGGACCGGCTTTTAAGGTTGCCGGGGCCGCCATCGGTTTATGTGCGGCGATGCGGGCCCGCGCGGCGGTACGCACTTTTTCGGCGATCATCTCGCTATACGACAGCATACCTTCACGAATGCCAAGCTGCGGTTTAGTGACAAAATCGATGGCCCCCAACTCCAGCGCCCGTAGCGTCACTTCGGAACCTTTACCGGTCAGCGAAGAGACCATCACCACCGGCATCGGTCGCAGGCGCATCAGTTTTTCCAGAAAATCGAGGCCGTCCATACGCGGCATCTCAACGTCCAGGGTCAATACGTCCGGATTAAATTTTTTGATGAGATCCCTGGCGACCAACGGGTCCGGCGCAGTCGCCACCATCTCCATATCGCTATGGCTATTAATAATTTCAGTCATGATTTGGCGCATTAACGCGGAATCATCAACTGACAATACCCTGATTTTACTCATGCTTTATCCTTACTTAGCGCATACACCGTCTGTCCGCGCAGGCTAAACTCGCGCACGAGGTTGCTAAAGTTTTCTGAGTGACCGGCAAACAACAGTCCGTCAGGTTTAAGGAGTGGAACAAAACGGCGCAGAATGTCCTCCTGAGTCGTTTTATCAAAATAGATCATGACGTTACGGCAAAAAATCGCGTCAAAGGGACCGGGTACGTTGTACTGCTTTTCCAACAAATTAACGGAGGAAAATTCAACATAATTGGCCAGTTCCTGACGCACGCGCACCAGTCCTTCATGCGGCCCCGTACCGCGCATGAAGTAACGTTGTAGCTGCTGCGGCGATAACGTTTTCAGTTCGCTGAGGCGATAAATACCGCTTCTCGCTTTTTCCAGCACTTCAGTATCAATATCGCTGGCGAATACTTTCCAGCGACCGGGGGCCATCCCCAACGCATCCGCCAGCGTAATGGCGATACTGTAAGGTTCTTCTCCTGTCGATGCCGCCGCACTCCAGACGCGGTACTCGCCGTGGCGGCGACGCGCATGTTCCGCAAGGATGGGAAAATGGTGCGCCTCGCGAAAAAAAGCGGTCAGGTTGGTAGTCAGAGCGTTGATAAAAGCCTGCCACTCAGCGCTGTTTTGATTAGCCTCCAGCATACTGAGATAACGGCCAAAATCATCCAGTCCCAGGGCACGCAGCCGACGGACCAGGCGGTTATAAACCATATCCCGCTTATGGTCGGCCAGCACGATCCCTGCGCGCTGGTAGATTAATTGACATATCCGACGAAAATGCGCGTCGGACAGCGCGAGGCGCTGTGTCATCTGTAACAATACTGACGTTTGCCCGGAGGGCAGAGATGATGTCATAGCGCCTTCTTAATCACATTCAAAATACAACGGGCGCGCCCTGCGGCAGCGCCATGCTTCCCGTATTACACATTTTTTGCTTTTATCTATGCGAACCAGACGAAAGGGATCGGCGGGTTCGCAAATTAATCGATAACCGACAGCGCACGTCGATCAGAAGGTTTCCCAGTTCGCATCATCCCCGGCGGCTAAGGGCCGCGGCGTATTGCCGGACTGAGCGTCCACTGACAAACGCATCTCAGGTTTATTTACCGCCAGCGGTCGCGATGCCAGGCGGAAAGCCGATACCGCCTGGGTCAGACGGCTGGCCTGCTCTTCCAGCGCGGCGGCGGCCGCTGCGGATTCCTGAACCAGCGAGGCGTTCTGTTGCGTTACGCGATCCATTTCGGAAACGGCCAAAGCGACCTGATCGATACCCCGGCTTTGCTCATCCGAGGCGGAGGCGATTTCGCCCATGATATCCGTGACGCGTGTAACGGCATTGACGATGTCAGTCATGGTTTCCCCGGCGCTTTCCACCAGCACTGAACCGGTATCGACACGCGAGACGGAATCTTCAATCAACGCTTTTATTTCTTTCGCCGCCTGGGCGCTGCGGCTGGCCAGATTACGCACCTCGCCTGCCACGACCGCAAAACCGCGCCCCTGCTCTCCCGCGCGCGCCGCTTCTACCGCCGCGTTCAGCGCCAGAATGTTAGTCTGGAAGGCAATACCGTCGATAACGCTGATAATGTCAGCGATTTTTTTCGAACTGTCGGCAATTTCGTGCATAGTGTTTACTACGCCGTCGACCACTTTGCCGCCATGACGCGCGGTCTCGGAGGCGCTTTGCGCCAGTTGCGAAGCCTGACGGGCGTTATCGGCGTTTTGCTTCACGGTGGCCGTCAGTTGTTCCATGCTGGCCGCCGTCTCTTCCAGAGCGGAGGCTTGTTGTTCGGTACGGGAAGAGAGGTCGGTATTACCGGCGGCAATTTCACTGGTGCCGGAATAAATCGCATCCGAACCTTCACGAACCTGCGTCACGGTGTCAATCAGCGAGCGTTGCATATGTTCAACCGTTCCCGCCAGTTCGCCAATTTCATTACGTCCTGAGACGGTGAGCGTTTTCGTCAGATCGCCGCTGGCAATTTCACGGATATGAGTAATCACTCGCGCTAATGGGTTAAGCAGGGCATGACGAATGCCGAACCAAACCACCATCAAAATCAGCACCAGCACGACCGCAAGAACCCCCAGTTGCCATTGCGCAAAACGGTAGTCATGAGCGCTTTGATCAAATGTCTGGCGGTACAGGTTTTCGCTCACCCGGGCGTAATTGCCCAGCGCCTCGCCCAACGCGTTTTGCATTCCCTGGGTTGGCTGGGCGAAGTAGGCATCCATATTGCCATTGTCCAGAAACTGAATAAGTTCGGTTAATGCGGCCTGATAGCGCTGATATTTTTCATCGACGTTCGCGCTGGCCTCCGCCATCGCTGGCAATGGCGTCATGTTTTTGAAATTGGCGTAGTGCGCCGCCGCCTGTGCGAGGGTCGTTTTTGCATTCTGGAGTAAATCCGTTTTGGCGCTGCTCTGCTGGTTAGAAGCGTCCATCATCATGCGTGCGGCGGAGCGGCTCAGGTTAATGCGCGTTTGCAGCATTAAGTCCCATGTCGACGTGAGTTCGCTTTGTTGCTGGCGTAATTCGTTAGAAATAACAAAACCTTGCTGGTTATGCTGTAATGAAGAAAACAGCAAACCACCGGAAACAAGCTGTAGCAGTGCGAAAACCCCCAGCACCATCATCAGCATTGTGACAACGCGGATACGGTTAAACATAAGGCACCTTCCTGATAACGAGTTATCAACGTTATCGGCACCTGCGGTGATAACTTTACTTTTGCAAAAAGGAAATACGCTGTTCCGGAAGACGATATTGACAATAACAGTGTCGCAGCGGCGATGCCGGCGCAAAATGCAGGGGCTGGGCGCGGGCGATGAAGAGGCACTCTCACCGCTGGCGGAAGCATAACGGTGAATATTGCCGGATGGCGCGACGCCATCCGGCAACGTTATTACGCGACGTGTGATGCTGCGATATCCAGCAGCGCCATCTCTTCGCTGTTAAGCAGTTTTTCGATATTCACCAGAATCAGCATACGCTCGCCGAGCGCGCCCAATCCCGTCAAATATTCTGTTGACAAGGTCACGGCAAATTCTGGCGCCGGACGGATTTGTTCCGCCGTTAACGACAGTACGTCAGACACACCGTCTACCACTATCCCGACGACGCGTTGCCCCAGATTCAGTACGATCACTACCGTATTGTCATCATACTCAACGTCGCCTTCGCAGAATTTCACGCGCAGATCGACAATGGGTACAATCACGCCGCGCAGGTTAGTCACCCCTTTTATAAAGGCCGGTGTATTGGCGATGCGCGTCACCTGGTCATAGCCACGGATCTCCTGCACTTTCAGGATATCGATGCCGTACTCTTCATTTCCCAGTGTAAACACCAGGAATTCCTGACCTGACGGCTCGCCGGCCAGTTTGCTTACATTACTCATACCGGTCATATTATTCCCTTCTCACTCAATCAGGCGGCTGTGATCGCCATACGTTGTTCGCGGTTTAAACCCTGCAATGCGGAAACATCAACAATCAGCGCGACGCTGCCGTCGCCCAGGATCGTCGCGGCGGAAATCCCCGGTACCTTGCGATAATTGCTTTCCAGATTTTTGACCACCACCTGGTGCTGACCGATGAGCTGATCGACCAGCAGCGCGTAACGGCGTCCCGCGCTTTGCAGGATCACAACAATGCCCTGCGTGGCTTCGGTTTTCGCCCCGTCCACGTCAAACACTTTCCACAATTCGACCAGCGGCAAATACTCGCCGCGAACTTCCAGAACCCGTTCGCCGCCCGCCAGCGGATGAAGATCCTCTTCACGCGGTTGCAGCGACTCCATCACCGCATTCAACGGCAGGATAAAAACTTCCCCCGCCACGCGAACCGACATCCCATCGAGGATGGCCAGCGTCAGCGGCAGCAGAATACGAATCGTGGTGCCGGAGCCTTGTTTTGACTGGATCTCAACGTGACCGCCCATCTCCTGAATGTTACGTTTCACCACATCCATGCCAACGCCGCGACCGGAAACATCCGTGACCTGTTCCGCAGTTGAGAATCCCGGCGCGAAGATCAACATGCCCACTTCATCGTCGGTCATGTTTTCATTCACCGCCATCCCCTGCGACATGGCCTTCGCCAGGATACGCTCACGGTTAAGCCCCGCGCCGTCATCGGTCACTTCAATACAAATATTCCCGCCCTGATGTTCTGCGGAAAGAATCAGATTGCCGACAACATTTTTCCCCGCCTCAAGGCGTTTTTCCGGCATTTCAATCCCGTGGTCGAGACTGTTGCGCACCAGGTGCGTCAGCGGGTCGATAATGCGTTCGATCAGGCTTTTATCAAGTTCAGTGGAGCTCCCCACCAGCGTCAGCTCTACCTGCTTGCCCAGTTTGCCCGCTAAATCGCGTACCAGACGCGGGAAACGGCTGAAGACGTACTCCATAGGCATCATACGAATCGACATCACCGACTCTTGTAAGTCGCGGGCGTTACGTTGTAACTGCCCCATACTGGTAATGAGATCGCCGTGGTTTACCGGGTCCAGCTCGTTAGAACGCTGGGCCAACATTGACTGGGTAATCACTAACTCGCCGACCAGGTTTATGAGCTGATCCACTTTCTCTACCGCCACGCGAATGCTGGTGGACTCGCGTTCACGCGCAGGTTTTTCACGCCCCGCATGATGTTCATGGGCCGCGCTTTTGGCGGCTGGCGCAACGACTGCCGGAGGCGCTACCGGCGCTACCTCGGTTTTCTCTTGCGCTTTTTCCACGGGCGCGGCGACCACTTTTTCAAAAGCGATCTGATCGGCCTCGATGACAAAACAGAGCACCGCGACAATGTCATCTTCCGCGACGCTGCCATCCAGAGTTGCCGACAGTGAATCCGTTCCCTTAACGACATCCGTCAGAGTAGCCAGATTGCCCAACTCTTCTTCAAGCAGATCGACCTCATTGGCTTTCAACCGTGAAAGTACAATGCGCAGTTTACTCTCGTCACGAGGCGATTCGGTTTCGGCTACGCTCTCTTCCTGGATCGCCGCGCTTAGTGCCGCGGTTTCTACGACCGCCGGCGTGGTTTCGCCTTTCGCCTCCAGCGCCAACTGGCGTAGCGCATTGCAGATATATTCGAAGCTTGCGGCATCCGGCTCTTCGGAGTTTTTATAGGCGTCGAGCTGTTCCTGCATAATATCTTTCGTTTCCAAAAACAGGTTGATAATGTCGGTATTGAGCTGCATTTCACCGCGTCGGGCTTCATCCAGCAGGTTTTCCATTAAATGCGTGGTTTCCTGCAGAATAGTGAAGCCGAATGTGCCCGCGCCGCCTTTAATGGAGTGCGCCGCGCGAAAAATGGCGTTCAGTTGTTCAGCGTCCGGGGATTCCGGCACCAAATCCAGCAGATGCTGCTCCATATCAGCCAACAGCTCGTCAGCTTCATCAAAAAATGTCTGATAAAAATCGCTAATATCCATGCTCACGCTATCACCTCGGTTCCGCTTTTGGCGATGTGGGTACGCTTGCCGGCGGGGCTGCCGCAGGCTGTTGTAATACACTTACCGGCTCATTCTGGCTTTCAGCGTTTTCATGCAAAATGGCCTGTTCCGCCTGTTTGTTTAACACCAGCAGACTTATACGGCGGTTGATGGCGTCATCAGGACCGCGATCGCTCAGCCGCATCGTGGCGGCCATGCCAACCACCCGTAATACTTTTCCGTTATCCAGCCCGCCAGCGACCAGTTCGCGACGCGAGGCATTGGCGCGATCGGCGGATAACTCCCAGTTGCTATAGCCTTTTTCGCCGTTCGCGTAGGGAAAGTCATCGGTATGGCCGGCCAGGCTAATGCGATTAGGTATACCGTTTAACACTGGCGCAATCGCACGCAGGATATCGCGCATATACGGCTCAACTTCGGCGCTGCCGGTTTTAAACATCGGGCGGTTCTGGCTGTCGATAATCTGGATGCGCAACCCCTCCTGAACTAAATCAATTTTCAGATGCGGACGTAACGCGCGCAGTTTGGGATCGGATTCGATCAGCTGATCCAGATCGCCGCGCAGTTTGTTTAACCGACTCTGCTCCATCCGTTTTTTCAGCTCGTCGATATTCGGCTGCTTTTCCACTTCACCCTGCTGTTGGGTGTAATCATCGCCGCCGCCTGGTATCGGGCTCTCGCTATTGGCAATCCGGTTCCCCCCCGTTACCGCGGTGGCCAACGGCGTACGAAAATATTCGGCAATCTGAATTAATTCTTTAGGGCTGGAGATGGAAATCAGCCACATCACCAGAAAAAAAGCCATCATCGCCGTCATAAAATCGGCGTAGGCAATTTTCCAGGAACCGTGCGCCCCGCCGCCGTGCGGTTTGTGCCTGCGGCGTTTTACGACGACAATGGGATGAGCCTGATTTTTCATGCTTCCTCAGTCGTCTGCTGCTGGTTTGGGTTTCTCACTGCGCGAACATGTTCTTCCAACTCAATAAACGATGGACGCTCACTGGAATAAAGCGTTTTACGACCAAATTCCACGGCAATCGGCGGCGCATAGCCGTTCAGATTAGACAGCAGTGTAATTTTTACGCACTGCATCATCTTGGTGGTTTCGGCGCTCTTCTGGCGCAAAACGGTCGCTAACGGTGAAATGAATCCATAAGCCAGTAAAATACCGAGGAACGTACCTACCATGGCATGGGCAATCAGCGCCCCCAACTCCGCTGCCGGACGATCGGCTGAAGCCAGAGCGTGAACCACCCCCATTACCGCCGCGACGATACCAAAGGCAGGCAGCGAATCCCCCACCATCGCCAGACTGTTGGCCGGAACTTCCGCCTCGCTTTCATGGGTTTCAATCTCTTCATCCATCAACGCTTCAATTTCGAACGTATTCATGTTGCCGCTGATGATCAGGCGCAGATAATCGACAATAAAATCAAGCATTACCGCATCGGCCAGAATACGCGGATAACTGGCGAAGATTTCACTCTCTTTCGGATTTTCAATATCGCGTTCAAGGGAGAACATCCCCTGCTGGCGTGATTTGGCCATCAGGCGATAGAGCAACGCCAGCAAATCCATGTACATAGATTTCGTGTATTTCGAACGACGAAATAACAACGGGATCGCTTTCATCGTGCCTTTGATGGCCTTCCCGTTGTTGCCGACAATGAACGCCCCTATCCCCGCGCCGCCAATGATGACCAGTTCAGCAGGTTGATAGAGTGCCCCAAGGTGTCCGCCGGTCATGACATAACCGCCGAAAACTGTACCGATAACCACCAGGTAACCTAATAAGATAAGCACGACATCATCCTTCCGCTGTTGACTATGACAGGATGCGCAGTCGGGCGATTAACGCGAAGGCAAGGCAAAAAAAAGCAGCGGTAATGACTTACCGCTGCTGGAGTGTTTGTCCACACCGTTTCGGTTAAACAGCCTGTTCGATCTGTTCATCCAGCAGTTGTGGAATAATATCGGCAGCATCTCGGGAAAGTTTACGTCTTTTTACTGCGCGGGATGGCGGCTGGCATAAACTACACGCAAAGCTGCCCACGGGCTGATGCGCATGGGTAATAAAGTTCCCACCGCAGCAGTTACAGCTCGACAATTCAAGCAACCCACTTTCAACAAAACGCACCAGCGTCCATGCGCGAGTCAGCGCCAACAACGGCCCTTCAGGCGGTTGCGGACACTGCTCAAGATAAAGCCGATAAGCTTTAATCACCGCATCCACACCGCTGCATAAGCCGGTCTTCAGTAAAAATTGCCAGGCGTTGCAGAACATGGAGGCATGAATATTTTGCTCCCAGGTCATAAACCAGTCTGTCGAAAATGGCAGCATCCCTTTAGGCGGCGGGCTACCGCGTAATTCTTTGTACAGCCTGATGAGGCGACCACGGCTGAGCTGTGTTTCGCTTTCCAGCATTTGTAGACGAGCGCCAAGATTAATCAACTCCATCGCCAACTGGATATCGCGAGCTTCCTGAACAATGCTTTTTTCACTCATTATCATGCCCTTTTCTTACGCGCCGTATCGTCCACTTCATTGAGCAGACGCGTTGAAAGCATGATACCTGTGTGAATCTGCTGTAAATCATCGACGCGCGAATCCTGAGTCAAACGGGTGATCGTCTGATGATCGTCAAACCGGAAATGACAAACTAACTGGTTCGTCTCCGCCAGTTTGACCATCTGCGGCAAGGTCAACGCGCCCAGTGTGTTTGCCATCTCTTCGTTGATACCGAGGCGGAACATCGCAGATGCTTTGTCCTGGACGATCAAACGCTGTGCAAGGAGTAAATATGACAAATTGATGTCATAAATGTGTTTTAGCAACTCGGATGTATGCATTGTTCCCATCCAGAATAACCAACTTTATTTTTGTGCGACGTAGCCGCACCCCGTGATGTCGCCGGGAAGGCCCGGTAAAAGAAGCAAAAAGGTCAAATGCATAGCAGCGCTCAGACATTGTGGACATTGTGACGTATAACGCAGCTTCCCACTGAGATTCGCCTTACACGTTTACATCAATTTTTACAAATGCCTAAGATTTTTCCTAATTCGACGCAACTCTACTCGTCAGCTTCGTGACATACAACGGAGCGGGACGGCGATTTTAGAAAATATGTGATGTAGATCACATAATTTAACAGAATACTTACTATAAAACCATCAGCATGGCTTTTACTTTGTTTAATTAATAACCTAATGTTCACTTTTTCTATTCCACACTGCTGAATAGGGGGACGTCAACACCAAATTCTTTTTTGTTTCTCTCTGTTAAAATAACGCCAGGATAATAGATAACAGGCTATTATTTCTATTTTAGAAACGATTCTATTTTACCTTTAGTAAACAGTGGCTTAAATATTAAACGTTATTAATTAATCTCGTCACAGCATACGCCCTCCTCTGTTAAAAATAAGCTCATTTGATTTAACTTTTAGCTTTCCTTGTTCACCCGTTTAAATAAAGCATCCTGGTGGTGTGTAAAAAGTGTCTTATGCCACGATTCTTTACATAAGAATAATTAATGATTAATTATGATGTCCTTCACATTAATGTGGCATTAACGCATTGCAGAAATGCGCTAAACAGAGTAAAGCTAAAGCACAATCTCATATTCTTGCAATCAAGGAGCGAGTTATGAGCTACACCCATATTCTTGTCGCCGTTGCCGTCACCCCGGAAAGTCACCAGCTACTGGCTAAAGCGGTCTCTATCGCCCGCCCTGTTCAGGCGAAAGTAAGCCTGATTACTCTCGCTTCCGATCCCGAACTGTATAACCAGTTCGCCGCGCCCATGATGGAGGATTTACGCGCGGTTATGCATGAGGAAACTGAGAATTTTCTTAAGATGCTGGGGGAAAAGGCGGATTATCCGATTGAACAAACTTTCATCGCATCAGGTGAGTTAAGCCAGCATATTTTGGCTGTGTGCCGCAAACACCATGTTGATCTGGTCATTTGCGGCAACCATAACCACAGTTTCTTTTCGCGCGCGTCCTGCTCGGCAAAAAGTGTCGTCAGCGCCAGCCAGGTAGATGTGTTGCTGGTGCCGTTAGCGGGCGACTAGTCGCCGCTCGCAATATTTCAGGCCAGCTTAGGGAACGTCGCCACGTTGTTCTGCTGCTGACGCTCAGGGCTACGCGGCGTGACCTCCTTTAGGTCATGAATAAAACGCTCCTGCCAGCGGTTAATGTCATTTTTAACGATCACGTCCAGCATTTCCGCATGGCGCGAAATACGCTCGGCAAGGGGCATCGTTAACGCACGATTGAGCGCCGCCGCCACGTCATCCCGATCGTAAGGATTGACGATTAACGCCGACGTCAGTTCATTCGCCGCGCCGGCAAACTGTGACAGTACCAGTACGCCAGGATTAGCGGGGTCCTGCGCGGCGACAAACTCTTTCGCCACCAGGTTCATCCCGTCACGCAACGGGGTGACGAGCCCGACGTCTGAATAACGGAATATCTTCATTAACAGTTTACGGTCAAAATGCTGATTCAGATAATAGAGCGGCGTCCAGCCCAATTGTCCATATTTCCCATTAATCCGGCCTGCTTCCGTCTCAAGCTGGTGGCGAATATCCTGATATGCCTGTACTTCGCCGCGTGACGTAGGCGCAATTTGGGTATAACGAATTTTTCCCCGATGCTGCGGGTAGTTTTCCAGTAGCGCTTCATACGCCAGAAAGCGTTCCGGCAGCCCTTTCGAATAATCCAGCCGCTCAACGGAAAAAATATTCTTCACATTTTTCAGTTCCGCCTTGAGCTGCGCCAGTTTAGGCGGCAACGGCCCGGCTGCCTGCAGAGCAATCTCATCGGGCTCAATACCGATAGGATACACTTCTGTCTGGAAGTCTTTACCCCACGCGATATGCTGCTTGCCGCTGCGAGTCGTGACTCGCGTTTGACTCGAAAGGCTATCCAGAAAAGCCAGGCGATCATTTTCGGTCTGGAACCCGAGCAGATCAAAGTCACACAACTGCTCCAGCAGTTCATCATGCGGCGGTAAAGCGTTAAAAATCTCCGGGGTCGGGAATGGAATATGCAGGAAAAAACCAATTCGGTTGTTCACGCCGCGTTTACGCAGCTCGCTGGCGAACGGTAACAGGTGGTAGTCATGCACCCAAATGATGTCGTTCTCTTTAATGAGGGGCAATAACTTATCCGCTAATAACGCATTCACCCGCATATAGCCTTCCCATGCAGGACGCTGAAACTGTACCAGGTCCAGACGATAATGGAACGCAGGCCAGAGAACCGCATTGGAAAATTGACAGTAATAATCTTCGTAATCTTGTTCACTCAGGTTAAACGATGCCCAGGTAATATTACCTTTTGTCACCTTTTTTAATGGCTCATCCTCGTTACCTGTCTCGCCACTCCAGCCGAACCACAACCCGCCAGCCGCTTTTAGCGCGCCAAGCACGCCAACGGCGAGGCCGCCGGCGCCGCCTTTATTATCCGGGGGGGCAATTCGATTAGATACTACGACTAAACGACTCATAGCCATCTCTCCTGTTATTCATTACTTGTTGTTCTTGTTGTGGATAATTGATTTGCTCCAGCCAGCGCCAGACATCGGGTACGCTTTCCAGCCGCCATGCCGCCTGGGTTGCCCCGACGCCCACTTTTACGGAAATTCCGCCAGCGTGATTCACCACGCCAAAGCCAGCCTCATCGGTCAAATCGTCGCCCACAAAAACGGGAATCCGTCCCGCAAAGGGCGCCTCCTGCATAAAGGCGGCAATGGCTTCGCCTTTATTGGTTCCCTTAGGTTTGATTTCCACAACACATTTACCAGGCTGCAACGCCAGTTGCGGCCAGTGCTGCGTAACGTGTTGCGCAAGCGCCAATAGCGCCGCTTCATGTTCCGGAGCCTGACGGTAGTGCAGCGCAAACGCCATCCCCTTCGTCTCCAGCTCCGTTCCGGGCAGCGCTACAAGCGTCGAACGTAATAACGCCTCCACCTCACGGACTACCGCTTCAGGAAGGCGCACGATATGGGTTTTACCATTGATGTCACGACGCTCTGCCCCGTGAACGCCAGCGAGCGGAAAGCGAAAAGGCTTCGCCAAAGCATCCAGCTCAGTCATTGAACGCCCTGAAATCAATGCCAGTGCCCCTGCGTTGTGCGCCGCAAGACGGTCTAACAACTGAAGGATTTTATGCGGTACCACTACCTGATCTGGATGAGGCTTTATCTCTGCCAATGTGCCATCAAGGTCAAAAAAATACGCATAGTTCGCAGTGAGTTCGGGGGATACGGTTAACGGTTCTGCCACCCTGGTCTCCTCCTTATCATCATATTGAGACTCACAAACGGTCTCATTAGTCATGTAAGTATAGACAGTGTGACGCTGCTCGCCATTTAGAAAGACCATCGCCAGCCGGGGTAGCGGCTGGCGATGTCGTGAAGCTATACTGTTTAGTTGAGTGTTAATTCATCAAATCGTACGCTTCGCTTTTTGCTTATAATAGTCGAAGATAACTGCTGCCAGAAGGATTCAGCCGCGAACCACGTACTGTGCAAAAGGTGAAATGTTGAACAGGTTCATCGCGTTCTCCACCGTTCCTGATATCAGTACGCTCGCCACCACATATGAGACTTTTCCGAGGCCGCCTTTCAGGAATCCCCCCCTAAGACACACGCAGAAATAACGATTAACTCATAACCCAGGGAAGTCATTGACCAGCTTTAGCGTTTTTTATGTAGGGTAAAGTCAAACGATTCTTGTTAGAGAGGACGTAAAACGGTGCACTATCTTTCATTCATTAGATAAATGCTGATGGCAGGAATAGTTTTAGCGAAAAATGACATAACCCAGAGCGAATTCATCAGCCAAAAGGCAGGAAAGCCAGCACATTAATCCATAACATCAGCCAGCTAATCCTTACGGCCCTGGGTGAATAACGATTACCAGGAATAATAGATATGTTCAGCCTGTTCGCGAACCGGCACATCGTCTCCCAGCAGTCTGGCGGAAAGGGTTAGCGCGAAATCAAAGACATGCCCCAAGCCTTTGCCGCTAATTAAATTACCATCTTCAACAACGGGCGCATCCACATAGACACCTTCCGGAACCGCTTTCCACAGGTCGCCGGAACAGACATAACGACGCCCCTTCAGCAATCCGTGAGCACCCAGCACCCTTGCCGCCGCGGAACAGATAGGACAAATTAATTTGCCTGCCGCATCATGACGCGCAACGAAAGCGATCACCGCCGGATTAGCCGCCAGATTAGCGCTCCCCTGCGGACCGCCCGGCAGCACTACCGCATCGAAAAGCGCCTGCTGGCGTTCACTCAGCGTGCTGTCCGCAACCATAGGAATATCATGGTAACTCACCACCGCCCGTGATTCAGCACACGCCAGCGTTTCGACGTCGATATGCAAACGTCGCAGAATATCAAGAGTAACAATGGCCTCTGCTTCTTCAAATCCTGGTGCCAACAGCACCGCGACCTTTTTCATTGACTGCTCCTTGTTAACGAGTCACCCATCAAAACTGCGCTCAACCGAATAACGTGCTCGTATGATTAATGACATTAAAAATGATCTACCGCAAAATCGGCTAGTTTATAAAAACAGGCATATTTGCTCTCAACCGTTTATGCGTGTGATATCCAGACTGGCTAATGTTTATTTTATTGAAATTACCATACTTGAAAGGCTTACCCCATGATCTGAAACAATGTTTCACAAATTACAAATCTATATAATATCATTTAACTTTCAAAGTGTTGCAACTGCTCCACACCAAAAATCATTACACCTGAAAAAATCACACCGCTGAAAATGTAAAAAAAGATAAACAATTGCATTTAAGGATTTTCTTATTTTTATTGACGCGCTATTCTCATTACCGATCGATAAACAGGAAATGAGATCGCATAAGGGACTGGCGGAACGGAGTTCTTCTGCTAAGAGTATTTATTGTGCATAGAGGTAAGAATGTGACAACGACCCGTTGCATTCTCGTCTGTCATGCACATCAACACTTTCTGGAAATAAGGATATTGTTATGGCAGCTGTAGGAATGGTTCAAAAGCTCAACACGCCAATGAACCTTGAGTTTTACGCATCAAATCTTTACCTCCATCTAAGCGAATGGTGTTCTGAACACAGTTTAACAGGCACCGCCACCTTTCTTCGTACCCAGGCGCAAGGCAACGTGACGCAAATGATGCGCATGTTTAATTTTATGAAAAACGCCGGCGCCACCCCTATCGTTAAAGCCATTGACGTTCCGGGTGAAGAGCTCTGCTCTCTGGAAGAATTGTTCCAGAAAACCCTGGAGGATTATCAGCAACGCGCCAGCACGCTGTCGCGTCTGGCAGATGAAGCGAAAGCGCTGAATGATGCCTCAACGCTCGATTTTCTCCATACCCTGGAAAAAGAGCAGCAGCAGGATGGCGTACTTTTACAAACTATTCTCGAAGAAGTTCGCAGCGCTAAACGAGCAGGGTTATGCCTGGCGCAAACCGATCAGCATCTCCTTAACGTTGTGACCTATCAGCATCACTGATAGCGGCACACCGAGCGACAATATTGAGACGTTATTAGCCGGATAGCAACGCGAAGCAGCTTATCCGGCCTACACCGTTTCTGGTCTGTTTGCCAGAGGTGGCGCCTGTCGCTACTGGCGTATTATCGGCACATCATGCCAGCCGACAGGCGCGAAACGTCTCTGTCTTGTCTGGGCATTACCCCAGCATCTCACGTACAAACGCTTCTATTTCTTTATTCTGGCCGTTTTCAAACAAACATTGCTGGAAACGCGGCCCTGAAACCGCCGTTTTAACCAGTTCAGGATCGATAGCCCGCAGTGTATCCAGATAATTCTCTTTGACGACCGCGGCCTTAACCTGGTTCAAAATGCCCGCATTGCGTACCTGCGGCGCTTTGCGCTCAGGCGGATACCCCTCGCCTTTACGCCCGGTAAACGCTTTTTCAAAGATGAAACGCACGTTCAGCTCAGCGCCCCAGCCAAAGCCTTTCGCAAATGGCAGGGACAACGCATTGCCGTTGTTGATCTGCGCAAACAGAAAAGCATCTGCCGGATCGATGCAATAGCCACAAATGACACCAGGATGAATATTTAACGACATCAGCGCGCCCTGCCCGGTGCCACAGCCAGTAACCACAAAATCAACCGCGTTTGCATTAAGCAGAATACTCGCCATGATGCCTAAATGAATGTACGTCAGGTGATGGTCATTTTCGTCGCACATGCCGACGTTAAAAACCGGAAATCCCTTTTCATTGGCGACGGCGCTAAGTTCGTTATAAATGATGGCATTTTTGCTGGCCTGGCTATTTTCCATCATCAGTGCAATTTTCATCGTGTTCCTCCTGAATGCAGACGGCCGCGCCTGCGTAAATCATGACGTTTTTCCCACATTACACATTTGCGAACACACATTCAAATTTAATGAAACGAAGTTTCATTAAATGAAAAGACGCTCACACATTTTCTGTTCCCGCTGTAAACCCCCTGCCGTTACCTTTAATCAAGGCGAATCCGTAAGTTATTCCAGCCATTGACGGTGCAAGACACGAGGTAGCATGGTCTGATACCGAATTGTCGGAGCGATTTTATGAAGCCTCTTATTTTTACTCTTTCACTGCTAGCCCTGACGGGATGCACCATTACTCGACAAGCGCAGGTCAGCGAAGCCAGCCCGATAAGCGGCATCGTGCGCCTGACGTATAACCAGCCGCTATTTTTTACTTCACGGACAGATGACTATGTATCTCACGGGACCGCAACACGCGAATGCCAGCAGATGGGCTATGCCGATGCCGTTTCGTTTGGTCAGCCGGTAGGAACCTGTAGCATTTATGCGGGCTCGTTGTGTCTGAACACCCGATTTACCCTCTCCTGGCAGTGCCGGGGCGTTGCCGTCCCGCAAATCATGCCGCTTTATTATTAAGGCGGCTGGCTTAACGCCGACACCATCTACAATGGAGGAGAGTGCAAGGTCGCTATTGCCAGCATGAAGGTGCTGGCTTTCCTTTATTTTTATACACTATACACTGGCGTTAATGCGTTTTATTCCCATTCGTATTTTTAATAATTAAATTTAATATTTTACCTTTTGCAAATAATAAAATAACAAATTATAGTGGCGCCACATTACTGTATATCTTTTGCTATTTGTGGAGCGGAACCATGCTGAAAACAGAAATGATCGACAAACTGAATGAGCAAATGAATCTGGAGTTGTACTCCTCCCTGCTCTATCAACAAATGAGCGCGTGGTGCAGCTATCACAGTTTTGAAGGCGCGGCCGCATTTCTTCGTCGCCATGCGCAAGAAGAGATGACGCATATGCAGCGCCTGTTTGACTACCTTACCGATACCGGAAGCCTGCCGCGCATTAATACCGTTTCTTCGCCCTTCGCTGAGTACACCTCACTGGATGAGCTGTTCCGCGCGACCTATGAGCATGAGCAGCTTATTACGCAAAAAATTAATGAACTGGCTCATGCCGCAATGACCAGCCAGGATTATCCGACATTTAATTTCTTGCAGTGGTATGTGGCAGAACAGCATGAAGAAGAAAAACTGTTCAAATCTATTATTGATAAATTAACGCTGGCGGGAAAAAGCGGCGAAGGGCTTTATTTCATTGATAAAGAACTCTCCACACTGGATACGCAAAATTAATCCAACACGTCCTTACACGGTGAGACGAGCTCTCACCGTGGCGTATTAGTGGCGGCAGATTTTACTCTCATGCGTTGAAAAACCGTCCTCCACGGCAATAAACTTTCCTTTCGCCGCCAGAAACACGACCAGTTCCGCCGCCGTCATATCTGACGCTGAACAGGTGTGAAATCGTGCCCGCTCGCCAAAGCGCGCTTTTATTGCCGCCTCCAGCGAGGTATGCGTGTACTGCTCGCCCGACTCAATCATCATATTGAGTACTTCGTGACCGTGAATGGAATCCATAACCCCTCCTGAATAAAACTCGTAGCCTAATGTGTCCGTGTGCGAGCGACTTTGCGCTAGCGCAGGTTTGCGGCGGTTGTCCGCGTCTCTTCCCATATTCGCTTTTATGCCCGGAACTGTAAATTTTACAGTACACCCATTGTAACGACCATTTGACGAAAATAGCGTAATGCCTTACCCTGCGCCGCGGATATCACCGTTCTTTGTTACCGGGGTAGTAGAAAGCGTGAAAAACAGAACTCTGGGCAGTATTTTTATCGTGGCAGGCACCACTATCGGCGCCGGGATGCTGGCAATGCCGCTGGCAGCGGCTGGCGTTGGTTTCAGCGTCACGCTGGGATTGTTGATTGGCCTGTGGGCGCTGATGTGTTATACCGCGCTACTATTACTGGAGGTATATCAACAGGTTCCGGCAGATACCGGGCTGGGCTCGTTGGCAAAACGCTATCTTGGACGTTACGGACAGTGGCTTACGGGATTCAGTATGATGTTCTTAATGTATGCGCTCACCGCCGCCTACATTTCCGGAGCCGGAGAATTACTGGCATCCAGTATTAATAACTGGCTTGGCGCCACGCTCTCGCCCGCTGCCGGGGTGCTGCTGTTCACCTTTGTTGCCGGTGGGGTGGTGTGTGTGGGCACCTCGCTGGTCGACCTTTTTAACCGCTTCCTGTTTAGCGCAAAGATCATTTTTCTGGTCATCATGCTTGCGTTGCTCACGCCACATATTCATAAAGTAAATCTTCTTACGCTTCCTTTACAGCAGGGGCTGGCGTTATCCGCCATACCGGTCATTTTCACCTCGTTTGGTTTTCACGGAAGCGTACCGAGTATTGTGAGTTATATGAACGGCAACATTCGCCGGCTGCGTTGGGTCTTTATGACGGGTAGTGCCATTCCGTTAGTGGCCTATATTTTTTGGCAGCTCGCCACGCTGGGAAGTATCGACTCGCCGACATTCAGAGGGCTACTGGCCAGCCATGCCGGGTTAAATGGCCTGCTGCAGGCACTCAGAGAAGTGGTCGCTTCGCCACATGTCGAACTGGCGGTCCACCTGTTCGCCGATCTGGCGCTGGCGACCTCTTTTCTGGGCGTAGCGCTAGGATTATTTGATTACCTGGCCGATCTATTCCAGCGCCGCAGTACGGTGTCCGGACGTCTGCAAACCGGGCTGATTACCTTTCTGCCGCCGCTGGCGTTTGCGCTTTTCTACCCACGTGGATTTGTGATGGCATTAGGCTATGCCGGCGTAGCGCTGGCAGTGCTGGCACTGCTCATCCCTGCTATGCTGGTCTGGCAATGCCGTAAACAGAGCCCTCAGGCGGGATATCGTGTGGCAGGCGGCACGCCAGCGCTGGCGCTGGTGTTTATCTGCGGCATTGTCGTGATTGGCGTCCAGTTTTCGATCGCACTGGGGTTCCTGCCCGATCCAGGTTAATGCCAGGCAAAGATTACCGGGCCCGGACGCCGTCCAGGCTCGATAATCATCACGCTATGGCCGTTTACGAGCCATTAATGCAGGCAGCACTGCTTAAATTTTTTGCCACTCCCGCATGGACAAGGATCGTTACGCCCCACTTTCACCTCTGCTTTTATCGGCATCTGTAGCGGCGTCGTGTGCGGATGCGCCATCCACCAGGCATGAAGCTCAAGCGCCGCGATACGGATAGCGTCAACGCTTTTATCGAACGCTTCCGGGCTCATTTTATCCAACAGCGCAAAGTTTTCTTCAGTGCCGTGTAAGGCAATCGCTTCCAGCGCCGGTTTTAGCGTATCCGGCAAGTCAGACCAGTCGGACAGCGACACTCCGCGCATGTAACCAAAGCACCATTCTTCAACAATCGTTAATTCATGGCCATCAACTTCTCGCAGGCCAAACAGCGGCTCGAACTGTTCTGGATAGTCTTCAAGCCGGGCGGCTGTGTCCGCCATGTGCTGGAACACCAGATCCATAAATCGCGTCATTTCTTTTTCAGATGTCCAGCGCGGTACGTACGCGGGTCCCCCCCATATCGCGACCAGCCACTGTTCCGGCTCGATGGGACGCGGAGAACTTAGTACCGCAGTAATCAGACCGTCCAGCTCCGCGACATCCAAAATGGCCTGATCGGTATTGTATTTCGTCAGCACATCATCCAGCCATTCCAGCTCGTTCTCGTTTAATGGTTCCATTTTCATAACGCTTTTCCTCAGTGATGACTTCCGCCTGTAGGCCTCTTACATTGCAGCGGATAAAAATAATTTTTTTGCAGGCAGTTTGGATGGCAACCATCAGGGGCCAGATTAACACGAAATGAGGAGGATTCCGGAAGTTAACGCACAAAAGGAGGATCAGGGCGCAGATTTTCCGCCAGGAAACGCTCGCCCCACACAAAAGCGAGAGATGGGTTTCTCGCTATATTATACTCATGCTAACTTATACCACCGCCGCGGACAGATAAAACCGCCCTCTCAAATAGAGCTTATTTTCAGTAAAAAAGTGTTTAATGAGTTCGTCTACCGCTTCTCTGTCAGCAGAAAAGGTTATTTCCATAAACAGCGTATCGTACCCTATTTTGATATTTTTTTTCTTACAGTAAACACGGATCTCATCCTGCACACTCAGCAACGGCAGGCTAAATGTGTATAGCGGTTGCGGTTCTTTTTTCGCCGCTTTCTCAAAAACTTTAGTGACCAGATCCCCAAGATCGCGCTCTGACCGGGCACCGTTATTAAAATGCAATAAATTACGTCTTTTTACCACCCAGCCTCCAGCCAGATACCGCCAACAATAACTCTCACTTCAATGTGTGAGGCACATAATCACATCCAGAATCAGCTCCAGATAGTATTTCAAATAAACAGCCCGCACTATAGCGCATACTTTTTTCAGACACAGTTTACAGGGATACTCTCTTTATATCCACGCGCACGGTTGCCTTAATCATGTCTTCCGCGATAACACAGTTTGTCAACCTATTCTATATAACCAAGCTTAAACAGAACCTTACCAGCCAGCGATATCAGCTCAGGATTTTCAGGATAAAAACGCAGTAACGGCAAAAATACCGCCTCACCGATAATGCTCCGGCTATTAGCATGGTTTGGGCGCAATCCCCAGATATTCTGATAAGTCATCGGCACGACCTGCCCATTCATGGTTGTGTTACCGATATACAGCATAATATGCCCTGGAATATAGACCAACGTAGTAAACGGTTTTCCGTATCTGGTGAGATAATCGATCCGCATTTGGGGATTTTTATGACTAAGATCGACCACCCGTCCAGCAGACTCTACCTGCGCGGATGAATGTCTGGGCAGGTATATGCCAAACGGCATTAACAGGCTGCGGACTTCGGCTGAACAATCATTATAAAAGTTAAAATTTCCCCAACCGTAGGGGGCGCCGTGCATTGCTTTCATTAGCACGGCGATATTTTCCGGCGTCATTTTCCACGGCATAGCCGTAAACTCGTTACCGCTTAGCCAGACCCAATGGATAAACGCACGACCATTGCTATCGCGAACTGGCGCCGCAATCAGGAACTGGCCCGCCCGTTGATGTCGGAACGGTAAAATAGTGCCCGGTCGCCCGGTGAAATAATAGACGCCTGCGGCATGGACAGAAACCGGCGCGTTGATAAATGCCCCCAGTTGCTTATGAGCAAGCAAAACCCACTGTGTTATAAATTTCTGATCCGCACTGGCAATATCTTCACTATGAACCCAGCCAGTTACCGCTGGTGAAACGACATATTGCCAGCGTTGGTCTTTGCTCTTCGTCAGCGTATAGACCGGCGTACCGGGACGCAGCGAAGACATTTGTAAATTATCAAACGGGTACCCCTCGCCCGCCTGACGGGGATCGTTAAAGAGCGGGTCGTCCGTTGGCAGCGCTCTGACTAAACTTTCCCTGACCATAATGCCTCGCCGGGAGGCATTATAGATATTGTCAATCTGCGTATCCGTATTCCCTCTAACCCCCTCTTTCCAGCGAGAGGTATAAAGTCTGAAGTTTTCCCCCCAATAAGCACTGCCGTCGCTAAGAAACTGCTTAATACTGGCATCCCGCGCCTGTGCTGCGTTTTTTTTCAGCAATGCGGTAATATAAAAACCATTCCACGGCGAGTGCGCTTCACTGTCCATTCCGAAATAATGAGATTTTAGTGCGTTAAAGTAGCGTTGTTGGGTAGCACTATCAATAACCGGAATAGTGTGATCAGCCGAGTCCGGAGGTATCCATTTATCAACCGACTGTGAATAATCCGCTAACGGAAAGCGTGTTTTTGTCGGGTCAATATAGCTCCCTGTGAGAGTTTCATCTTTGGCTGTTGATCGGTTGGTCGTCTGGTGGCAAGCGGTGAGGCACAATGGTATCAATAAAACGGCCCAGGTTTTCTTTTGCATCATCATCTCCGTAAAGCGGGGAAGGCATAATATAGAGACTGACCAAAACCGCCATTCACGAAAACCCGAAATTATCTGTAGTTGACCTGTTATTAAGACAATATTGCAAAACGTGATTAAAGCATGATGCGGATCACATTACCTTATGATGAATATTAGTTCGCTATCTACCTTTAATTAAATTGTGCAGAAAACACCCCTGAACAATTATATACTCGTTTAATTTGCATAAATACTCCACTGCCCCGCCCCTGTTTTTTTCAGACAATACATACTGTAGCGCGTCAGCTCTACTTTTTTTATATACTCTGCAAAATCGTTTTCATCGACGTAGCCAATAAAATTACGCGCATCACATGTCGAAGAGGAAAACTCGCCTGGAAGAGAGTAGGTTGCGATTGCACTCTCAGGCTCATACAAAATAAAAAAAAGTAAAAAAGCGCAACCTACAATCCCAATATTAATGAAGCTAATAAACAATTTTGCATTATCGGTATATTTCACTGGCAGACCTACTCACTTTATAAAGCAGGCATAAAACATATCAGCATTTTTTATAGAGATTAATGGATTTTATCGGCTGATTTACCCGACGTTTAGTATTTACCAGGCATAAGTTCTTGCGGGTCGGTAGCACATAACTGTTGTACTGGCAGAAATGCCGCTACCGATGTTTTTTTACCGTGTATCGCGCTGGAAAGTTCACGCTCGCGGTCGGCATACAAATTGAAGACACAAAAAAACCACCCGTAGGTGGTTTCACGACACTGCTTATTGCTTTGATTATTCTTGTCTTTCCCATGGTACCCGGAGCGGGACTTGAACCCGCACAGCGCGAACGCCGAGGGATTTTAAATCCCTTGTGTCTACCGATTCCACCATCCGGGCTCGGGAAAAATTGGAGGCGCGTTCCGGAGTCGAACCGGACTAGACGGATTTGCAATCCGCTACATAACCGCTTTGTTAACGCGCCAAATTTTTTTGGCTTTTCAGCCAGCATCCGCTTTACGCCAATGCTTTTAAACTGGAGCGGGAAACGAGACTCGAACTCGCGACCCCGACCTTGGCAAGGTCGTGCTCTACCAACTGAGCTATTCCCGCAGTATCAAGCAACTTTGTTAATCACTTGATTTTGTTATCGTCTGGCAATCAGTGCTGCCGTTCGATGCGTTGCATTCTACTTACCTGACGCACTGAGTCAACGATATTTTTCGTCACTCACGATCGTTTGCTGAAATTTGCGGCGAAACGATCACTGATCAAGCAAATCTCCGCGTGCAGCGCTCAAATATTGCAACATGGACCACAACGTTAGCACCGCTGCAACAAAGAAAAGCGCGATCCCGGCATACTCTACCCAGATATTCGGACGCCACAAGAGCCACGCCAGCGCCACCATCTGCGCGGTAGTTTTGACTTTACCGATCCAGGAGACCGCTACACTACTGCGTTTGCCCAGCTCAGCCATCCATTCACGCAGAGCAGAGATAATAATTTCGCGGGCTATCATCGTCGCCGCAGGTAACGTCACCCACCAGCTATGATAATGCTCGGTGACCAGCACCATGGCGATCGCCACCAGCACCTTGTCGGCGACGGGGTCGAGGAAAGCGCCGAAACGCGTACTCTGGTTCCAGCGTCGCGCCAGAAAGCCGTCAAACCAGTCGGTAATAGCGGCAATACAGAAAATCAGCGCGCTGACCATCGGCGCCCAGGCGAACGGCAAATAAAACACCACGACAAAGAATGGAATCAGGATGACGCGAAACAGCGTGAGCAACGTAGGGATATTAAATTGCATAGTGACGGGTAACTATCTGTTGTCAGTGAAATTACCCCTATGTTGCTACAGTGGCCTCAATGTTTCAACGACCAGAAGATCTTTTCTGCCAGACCTTGCGAAATACCCGGCACTTTTGCAATTTCTTCTACGCTGGCGTTACGTAGTCCTTGCAAACCGCCCATATATTTCAGCAGCATCTGGCGACGTTTAGGCCCAACGCCTTCAATAGTTTCCAGCGTACTGGTATTTTTAACCTTTGCGCGTTTTTTACGGTGTCCGCCGATCGCGTGATCGTGCGACTCATCGCGAATATGCTGAATAACATGCAGCGCCGGCGAGTCCGGCGGCAGGCTAAACCCCTCGCCTTCCGGTTCAAAAAAGAGTGTTTCCAGACCGGCCTTTCTGTCTGCGCCTTTGGCGACGCCGAGCAACAAAGGGCGATGCTTATCCCAGGGGACATCCAGCTCAGCGAAAACGGCTTTCGCCTGGGCGAGCTGCCCTTTTCCGCCGTCGATCAGAATAACGTCCGGAATCTTACTTTCTTCTATGGCCTTGCCATAACGCCGACGTAGCACCTGATTCATCGCCGCGTAGTCATCACCCGGCGTGATGCCCGCGATATTATAACGACGATACTCGGCGCGTAACGGCCCGTTAGCGTCAAATACCACACAGGATGCGACCGTTTGCTCCCCCATGGTATGGCTGATGTCAAAACACTCCATCCGCTTGATAGCAGGAAGTTTTAATACCGCCGCCAGCGCAGTCAAACGCTGCGTGATGGTGGACTGCTGCGAGAGTTTAGTGACTAAGGCCGTTGCCGCGTTGGTCCGCGCCAGCTTGAGATAACGGGCGCGATCGCCGCGCGGTTTTGTCTGGACATGAATACGCCGTCCGGCAAGTTCCGACAACGAATCGGCGAGCAGCGTTTTATCGCTAAGATTAAAATCGAGTAGAATCTCGCCCGGTAGCGTGCGCATCTGGCTACCCTGCAGGTAAAACTGCCCGACAAAGGTTTCCACCACTTCGCCCAGTTCCGTACCGCCAGGTACTTTTGGAAAATAGCTGCGGCTGCCCAGCACCTTACCCTGGCGAATAAACAGCACATGCACACAGGCCATACCCGCATCAAAAGCCACACCGATCACGTCGAGATCGTCGCCCGCATTGGAGACAAACTGTTTTTCCGTGACCCGGCGTACCGCCTGGATCTGATCGCGAATACGCGCCGCCTCTTCAAATGCCAGATCCTGGCTGGCCTTTTCCATCCGGGCAATCAGCTGTGTTAAGACCTGGTCGTCCTTACCGGACAAAAACAACCGGACATACTCCACCTGTTGCGTGTACTCCTCCTCGCTGACCAGTCCTGCAACGCAGGGGCCTAAGCAGCGGCCAATCTGGTATTGCAGGCAGGGACGCGAGCGGTTGCGATATACGCTGTTTTCGCACTGGCGGATAGGGAAAATTTTCTGTAACAGCGCCAGCGTTTCCCGCACGGCATAGCCATTAGGAAATGGGCCGAAGTACTCGCCTTTCGCATGTTTGGCGCCACGGTGCATCGCCAGACGCGGATGGGTATCGCCGCTCAGAAAAATAAAAGGATAGGATTTATCATCACGCAACAACACGTTGTAACGCGGTTGATACAACTTGATGTAATTATGCTCAAGCAGCAGCGCTTCCGTTTCGGTATGCGTTACCGTGACATCAATGTGTTGAATTTGCGCAACTAGCGCTTCGGTTTTACGCGAAGCCAGGTTGCTGCGAAAGTAGCTGGAAAGACGCTTTTTCAGGTCTTTTGCTTTACCGACATAAATAACCGTACCGCCGGCGTCATACATACGATAGACACCGGGTTGGCTGGTAACGGTTTTCAAAAACGCCTTTGCGTCAAATATTTCACTCACTGGCTTGTTAACGTCTCCGCATTACACAGGCCATGGCGGATTGCCAGGTGAGTCAGCTCAACATCACCATGAATGTTTAATTTACTGAACATACGATAGCGATAGCTGTTCACCGTTTTAGGACTGAGATTCAGCTGTTCTGAAATCTCATTGACCTTCTGACCCTTGGTGATCATCAGCATAATCTGCAACTCGCGTTCAGACAAACTGGCGAACGGCGTTTCCGTTTTTGCAGGCTCGATCTGACTGAGCGCCATCTGCTGAGCGATATCGGAGGCGATATAACGTTGTCCGGAATACACCGAACGAATAGCGCTCACCACCTCCTGAGGCGCAGCGCCTTTGCTGAGATAGCCAGCTGCGCCAGCCTGCATCACTTTGGCGGGCAACGGGTTCTCCGTATGGACGGTCAGCATGATCACTTTGATATCCGCTGTCGATCGGGCAATTTTACGCGTTGCCTCAAGGCCGCCAATACCGGGCATGTTCATATCCATCAGCACGACGTCAACGGCGTTAGTACGGCACCATTTTACCGCATCCTCTCCGCAGCACGCTTCACCGACAACTTTAATGCCCTTTATATCTTCAAGAATGCGTCGTATCCCTGCGCGCACCAGTTCGTGGTCATCAACAAGAAGAACGTTGATCAAAGGAATATCTCCAGAATAGGGATAACGCTACTGATAGTTAATCGTCCTTATATTAGCTGGTTTTATCTCAACTTTGAAACGTAAAAAAACACCGGGTATTCGATTTTGCTCTCGTTTTTGGAAATTATGTTGTACGTCATGTGGCAACTGCCAACGTTGTAGCCCCTTCTGGCGGCGCTGTCCCGGGCTGATATTTCATAATGGTGACAAAAATTTCACGTTCCGCTGTCTAAACACTAATTAGAGAATCAACTTTGTAACAATAATTAACGAGTGAAATACGCGTAATAAACAAAGAATGAAGAAAATATATGCATCACGCGGCAACGTTTATTTTGTGGGTAAACCTTCCTCTTCTTGATCAAAAAACAACCACTGCTATTTTTAGCGTAGCTTATGGTATACTCCGCCGCCTTAACATCTGCTATCGCACATTTTCACTGAAACATAACGAGGAAAATAAATGAGTACGCCTGATTTTTCCACCGCTGAGAATAATCAAGAACTGGCTACTGAAGTCAACTGCCTGAAAGCCATGTTAACGCTGATGCTGCAGGCGATGGGCCAGGCCGATGCAGGGCGCGTGATTCTTAAAATGGAAAAACAGATCGCGCAGATGGATGATGAAGCACAAGCGGCGGTATTTTCCAGTACGGTTAAGCAAATTAAACAAGCTTACCGCCAGTAGTAAAAAACCGGCTGTTAGCATCGCTTTCAGCCGGTTTCGCGTCTGGCGCGAAGCATCGTCAGCACGTCATATCAGACCTGTCGCCGCAGCGTAGCAGGCAATCTGTGTTTTATTTGGCGCATTGAATTTCTTCTGCATGTTTTTCTGATGGAAGTTAACGGTATTTTCAGAAATCGACAGAATAATGGCGATCTCCGATGAGGTTTTCCCTTCCGCCGTCCACTTCAGAATCTCTTTCTCACGTTTACTGAAACGCATCTCAGGCGCCATCACCATGTCGTCTTCAAATCTTGTCAGCGCCGAAAGACTCTCCCGCGCCAGCAGTTGCAACCTCAGCTCCACTTCATCGTAGGTAAACGAGGAGCAGCGTAAACTGCTACGGGAGACAGATAAAAAGCCCAGCGCCCGGTTCGGCAACATCACACACTGGGTTACGCCTCTGCGTAATCCGAAACGCTGGGCGGCATCCCACATCGCCTGCGCTTCATGAAATAGCACGTCATCCCAATGTAAATGACCCTGCCTGAAATTTTCCGGCTTTAATACCGGATCGATCGCAAAATAGTTTTCGGACTGATAATGCGTTACCCACGCCGGAGGATAAGTGGTACGAAGCGATATTTTAGGCCGGGTAAAGGGAACGGGATGACGAACACACAAGGCATAATAATCAAATTCCAGCCGCTGTGTCTGATATTGCAATTCAGTATAAACATCCTCTGCTGCCGCCATCTCCTGAAAGCGTAACAACATTGCGCGTCGCCAGGTGAAGAAATCATTTTCCTGCATATTTTATGGTCACGCCTTTGATATTGATAATCATTATTATGAATGACTTAAATTAACACATAAATAGTGTTTATATATAAGAAATATCGGACGAAACGTAGAATACTTGAGCGGCATTACACTTTTTGGCTTCCGCCTGAGAGCGAGGTTAATAATCTGGCAGAATGACTTCATAATTATTCATTGCGCTCGCCCAAGGCGCGGCTAATTCGGGCGAGCGTTGAAAAGGCATTATTTCACTAAAAATTTCTCAAGGAACTGGCGGGTACGCGGATGCTGAGGATCGGCGAACAAGGTTTTCGCCGGCCCCTGCTCGACGATTTGCCCCTGATCCATAAATATTGCCCGATCAGCCACGTCACGCGCAAAGCCCATTTCGTGAGTGACGATCACCATCGTGCGCTTTTCCTGCGCCAGCTGGCGAATCGTATTAAGCACCTCGCCAACTAATTCAGGATCAAGCGCCGACGTCGGCTCATCAAACAGAATCACTTCCGGGCGCATCGCCAGCGCGCGTGCAATCGCCACGCGCTGCTGTTGCCCGCCCGACAGGCGGCGCGGATAACGGGTCTCTTTACCGGCCAACCCGACTTTGGCTAACAGTTCCCGCGCCAGCGCCGTCGCCTCGGCTTTCGGCTCTCCCTTTACAATCACCGGACCTTCAATGATATTTTCCAGCACGGTACGATGCGGGAACAGGTTAAAACTCTGAAAGACAAAGCCGACATGCTGACGTAGCTGGCGAATCAACCCTTTTTGCTGGCTGAATGGGCGGGCGGTATCGATGATAATATCGCCCACTTTAATGGTGCCCGCTTCCGGTTGCTCCAGCAGGTTAATGCAGCGTAATAACGTTGTTTTCCCTGAGCCGCTCGGGCCGATAATGGCGACGACTTCTCCGGGCTTCACCTCAAGGTCGATACCGTGCAGCACCGTTTGACCATGAAATTTTTTGACCAGGTTGGTGACTTCGATCGCACTCATTTTGGCTCTCTCTCCTGGCGGTTAAGCTGGTTTTCAAAATAGTTTTGCAGTGCCGATAAGACGGTCGCCATTACCCAGTAGATTAACGACGCGGCCAGATACATGGTAAACACCTCCAGCGTTCGCGAGGTAATTAACTGCGCCTGGCGGAACAACTCCGGCACCTGAATCGTCGCGGCGAGCGACGTATCTTTCACCAGGCTGATAAAGCTGTTGCTCAACGGCGGAAGCGCGACACGAGCCGCCTGCGGCAAAATAGCGCGACGTAGCGTTTGCCACGGCGTCATGCCAATGCTCGCCGCCGCTTCCCATTGTCCCTTGTCGATAGCCGAGATCGCCGCGCGCAGCGTCTCGGACGTGTAAGCCGCGGTATTGAGCGATAAACCAATCATCGCCGCCGGGATAGGGTCCAGCTCAATCCCAAATTGCGGCAGGCCGTAATAGATCATAAATAACTGGGCGATAAGCGGCGTACCGCGAAAAATCGAGATATAAAAGCGCGCCAGCCAGCGAACCGGCCATAGCGGAGACATCCGCATCAGCGCCAGCACAAATCCCAGCAGCAGACCAAAAAACATACCGCCAATACTCAGTTGCAGGGTAAAGACGGCGCCTTTAAGCAAATACGGCAGCGATTCAATAACCAGTTGGATACTTTCTTGCATTCGCGTTGATTACCTGGAGGTTATACATGAGGATGGTAGGCAAACAGCGCAGGCGCCCCACCGGTGTGAATAAAGAGAATCGGCCCGTCATCGTTAAAGCGTTTCTGGCTGATGCCGTCTATCAGACCCGCCATCGCTTTGCCGGTATATACCGGATCCAGCAGCACCCCCTCCAGGCTCGCCAGCAGTTTCACCGCCTCCATCCCCGCGTCATTTGGCACGCCGTACCCCGGGGCAAAATAGTCATCCCATAAATGAATATCCGCCGTCGCCGTCAGCGCCAGCTGACCGGCAATAGCCTGCTGCAAGGCAATTACTTTGGGTTTCTGCTCGGCGACAGAACGTGAAACGGTCACGCCAATTAGTTCGACATCCGGCATCAGATGTTCCAGCCCGACAGCTAACCCGGCGTGCGTTCCGGCGCTGCCGGAGGCCACCACTACCGAAGAGAGCCCGACGACCTCTTCACACTGCTGGGCGATTTCCAGGGCGCTCTCTACGTATCCCATTGCGCCCAGCGCGCTGGAGCCGCCGACCGGAATCACATAGGGCCTGAACCCTTGCGCTTCAATGCGCGTCGCCAGCGTTTGCAGCTGCGCATCCGGATCGGTTAGCGCATCGCACATCTCAATTTGTGTATTAAATAAATCCAGTAACAGGCGATTACCATTCGTCAGGTAATTTTCCGCGGTGGTACCGATTGGATTTTCCAGCAAAGCGACGCAATGCAGCCCCAATTTGGCCGCGACCGCCGCCGTCTGACGGACATGGTTTGACTGAATCGCCCCTGCGGTTATCAGCGTATCCGCCCCTTCTCGCAGCGCGTCGGCCACCAGAAACTCCAGCTTGCGCAGTTTATTGCCGCCCATTGCAATGGGCGTAACGTCATCGCGCTTAATGTAAATCTCACGGCCAAGATAATCAGACAATCGCGGCAGGTATTCGAGCGGGGTCGGCGCGCCGATAAGCTCCAGGCGAGGGAAGCGCGTTAAGTGATGTAGTGGCATTGAGCCTCCGGTAACGTTGTGGTGTGTTCTTTTTATTATGCACGTTGATCCAACGGAAATAAAAAAGGCGCCGATTCACGCGCCTCCGTCTGCTGACATAGTATGAGGTTGATATTGCCCGGCGGCGCTCTGCCTGCCGGGCAACGTAGAGCATTATTGGGTCACGTCAGCGCCAAACCATTTTTCAGAGAGCGCTTTTAAGGTGCCATCTTTTTGCATTTCCGCAATGGCGTTATCTACCGCCTTCAGCAAGTCTTCGTTGCCTTTACGTAACGCAACGCCGGACTCCTGACGCGAAAACGCATCACCGGTGACGGCCAGCGTACCTTTGGTTTTTTTCACCAGATCCAGCGCCGCCAGACGATCGACTAAAATCGCGTCAATACGGCCTACGCGCAGATCCTGGTATTTTGTAGGATCATCGTCATAAGTACGGATATCCACACCCTGAACATGTTGACGTAGCCACTCTTCATAGTTAGTCCCCAGCCCAACGCCAACTTTTTTGCCCTGCAGATCGGCCGCCGTTTCGATCGTGCCTTCATTGCCTTTTTTCACCAGCGCCTGAACGCCGGAGACAGTGTAAGGCGTAGAGAAATCATATTTTTTCTTGCGGACGTCTGAAATCGTGACCTGGTTTATCACTACATCAATGCGTTTAGCGTCCAGCGACGCCAGTATTCCGTCCCATTTGGTCGGCTTCAGCGACGCTTTAACGCCCAGATGTTTTGCCAACGCCTCGGCGAAATCGACTTCAAAACCGGTTAATTTGCCGTCTTCGCCCTGAAAGCTAAACGGCGGATAGGTACCTTCCAGCCCTACCAGCAGCGTGCCGCGTTCTTTAACTTTGTTCAGCAAACCCTCATCGGCAAAGCTCTTCGCGCTCATTCCCGCCACCAGCGCTACAGCCATTACTCCCATCAGTGCCTGACGTCCCAGCAGTGCTAATTTCATAGTAACCCCGAATATTGCCGTTAATGACCATAGACTGTGTCCCGCCATGGCGCATCGTCACGTCTCGCGAACCTTTGGGGGACTCAGCCTAATGTAGAAGGTTTGCCACGTTTCACCAACACGACTCTGCTACATCTTATGCTTTTTTAATATATATCAGAACTGGCGGTAAAGGGGGATTTCTGTCTGGGCGCAATCTGCTGATGCGCTTTATATTGCTGGTATTTACGCAGTGCGATACGGTAATTATTGGTGCTGGTTTGCGGCAACCATGGCGCCAGGCTTTCATCGAGAAAACCGTCCTGCAGCAGATCGTGGGAAATGTTTTGCTCGCTGAGGTAATTGCCAAGACGTCGTAAACGCACGACATATTCCCGCACCGTGCCATGGCTCATCTCGGTTTGTTCAAACAAATACTGCTTGAAACCGATAATATCGAAAAAATCACTCTGCTTTTTGCAGTGCAAATCGCCGCAAAAGCGACACAGCGCCACCCACTCCTTCTGCTCCCGCTGCCAGGCAGCGTCGTCAAGTAGCATATCCAGCTGTGAAATAGCGATTTTATTAACGATCTTGCCACGGCGAACCAGCGTAATGCGGTCGAGCAGTTTGTGACAATGCGCGCAATGCGTCTGGCTGTGTTTAAAGTCTTTAAGATAGCGGCTCAAGGGCCGCCTTTTAGGTTGCTGCACCGTCATGAGAACTCCTGGTAGTCTATACGTTGTGCGGCACTTTTCGGGTGCGACCATGCGCGACCTATAACTTACCCAGTTTGGTGCGTAATCGTTTGATGGCCTGACTATGCAACTGGCTGACCCGCGATTCGCCGACTTCCAGTACCGCGCCAATCTCTTTGAGATTGAGCTCTTCCTGGTAATACAGCGTTAACACCAGTTGCTCGCGTTCCGGCAGCGATTCAATCGCATCCATTACCCGCTGTCGCAGGTCGCCCTCCAGCAGTTGATGTAACGGGTTTTCCTGTTGATGTTCTTCAGTCACCAGTTCGATGCTATCGCCATGCTCTTCCCGCCACTCATCGTAAGAGAAAAGTTGGCTGTTGTTGGTATCGAGCAACATCTGACGATACTCCGCAACAGGGATGCCAAGACGTTCCGCCACTTCGGTTTCCGTCGCATTACGCCCCAGTTCCTGCTCCAGTTGTCCCATCGCCTGCGCCACTTCGCGGGCATTACGCCGGACGCTACGCGGCACCCAATCGCGGCTGCGTAATTCATCCAGCATCGCCCCACGAATACGCTGCACTGCGTAAGTGGTAAATGCCGTTCCTTGCAAAGCGTCATATCGGTCGACCGCATTTAATAACCCGATGCCGCCCGCTTGTAGCAGATCGTCCAGTTCCACGCTCGCCGGCAATCGCACCTGCAGGCGCAATGCTTCGTGACGCACCAGCGGTACATAACGCTGCCACAGCGAGTGTTTATCCATTACACCTTCAGCGGTATACAGTGAATTCACGATAAACAGCCCTGCGTTAAATGAGTTATCGGCATGATTATCCGTTTCTACAGAGGGTTCTATCGAAGGAATAAGGCTATAAAAGAAGGGTTATTTTACTTATGTAACCTGTAGCGCCTTTTTTGCGGCTCAAAGAGCAGAATAAAATCAGCCAGATAGGATAAACGGGATGCGCAAGCGCCCACCCCGAATAAAACTATGTCAGAAGATGAATCATCGACAGATCGTCGCCAGTACGCACCGTTTCTATATGGCGATGAAAATTCTTCGCCACCTCGCTGTTATGTTGGCTGCGGGAGTGAAAACTATACACAATATTAGTAACGTCATCCCACTCAAGCCGCCCGCGCTCATACACGCTGGCTGCCGTTAATAGCTTAATAAAGGCATATTCCGCCACGATAATATACAGCGCGCGTAACGGGTCGACATTCGGCTGGTTGGGGAAATTATTTTCCCAAATTTTATAGAGAATTAAATTTCTGAAGGCCCAGTTCTTCTGCTGCTCATCCGCCTGTAGACAGCGCGCTAATGAGGACTCAATATCGCTCACCTTCTGCTCCATTGAAACGCCCTCTTCCGCCGTCAGCACCCGCAGAAGACACTGGATGTAGTGATCGAGGATAACACTGCCACGATTAAGTGGGAGCGAGCGGAAATAGTTCTGCATCTGCAATACCAGCGAGGTTTTTACCTTGCTATCCGGCGCGATATTCATCAACTCCTGCGCCAGCACGCCGGTCTGCAACTGTTCAAGTAACGCGGCATACACCTGTTCCAGTTCGCCCAGCGCGGCATCATCTATTTTGGCAAATTTCTGCGTATACATGACAAATTTAATCAACGCATAGAGCGCCGCTTCCGTACTGCTGTTGGCATGGTTGATCAGACTCAGGCAAAACAGGTTGAGTAACTTTTGCTGCGCCGGGAATAACGGCGCAGTATTGAATGTCTGCTGAATGATTGTTTTTTCGCCGAGCGCCATTGCGTCAGGATCGTTCAAAATGTGGGACGTCACCTCCGGGCAGGCAAGACTCAGGGAGTTACGTACCTCATTTTTGTAGGTATGATGCGCCCGCGGGAAAGAGGAGCAGGTATGACTTAATGCCTTTGCGCCTAACGTTTTTTGTACCCGGCACAGACGGTCCTCATCCAGATAAGGGCAATTCCCCAGCGCCGAAGGCAGCTTAATTTCCCCCCAATGATTGTTGTTCTTTTTCAGCAGGATAATATGGTCCTGCGCGATGGTACGAATCGTCGTGTCTTTACTGGCGAGATACTTTTTGACCGTCGTCTTATCCAGCGTGATTTTCCAGCCCTTACAACAGTGGTCGCGGCAGGCCGAGCCAGAACAGGAAAAGTGGGTGACAAAGGCAGGTTCAGTGACGGTGATTTCTTTCATTACACAGGCTCCGGAATTAAAAAAGGCAGCTTTCGCTGCCTTGATTGTGTACCACGTGTCAGTGAATCAATCGCCGGATTAACGCAGTAAAGAGAGGACGTTTTGCGGAACCTGGTTAGCCTGCGCCAGAACGGAAGTACCGGCCTGCTGCAGAATCTGCGCGCGAGACATGTTGGAGACTTCGGTCGCATAGTCGGAATCTTCGATACGGCTACGCGCTTCAGACAGGTTGTTTACGGTGTTGCCCAGGTTGGTGATAGCGGAGTTGAAACGGTTCTGGACCGCACCCAGGTCAGAACGCAGCGCATCAACCTGCGCCAGCGCGGCATCAATTTTAGCCAGCGGGTTTTCGGTGGTTTTAGCGGCTGCTTCAGCCAGCTCTGGCTGCGCTTTGAAATCGTGACCAGCGGCTTTACTAGCATTGTAGGTTTTACCGTCGATAGTAACAACCTCGGTTTTACCGTCTACGCCACCAAGTTGGTTAGCCGCAGTTTTTGTGGCTCCCGTGGAATCAGTATAAGTGGTTACATTAGCTGTGATTTTACCTGTACCTTCGTCATAGGTTGCAGCATAGTACTTGCCACCGGCTTCAAGCGCATAACCACCGTCAATAGATTTTCCATTTTTATCGGTATAAGACATTTTTACTAATTTAGCTGCGGTAGCGTCCGCATTTGAAACGCCACCATCTTCTAGCGCTTTTTTAACATCAGTACTGACTGCAACAGGAGCATTAACCTGTACTTTGGTTACTGTTGTATCCCCAGTTACTGTGGCTTTAGTTGGTGCTGCATTGAAAGTTACCGCACCTGTCGCACTATCAACATTCACTTCATATTTACCATTCTTACTGGTATCGGCAGTATTCGTATACCCTGCAACAGTGGCGTAATACTTACCATCTTTAAACGAAAGCGTAGCAGACAAGGAATCGCCTGTTGCCGTGGGATTTCCCAACGCGGCTTTGATAGCAGTAGCATCAGGCGCTGTAAGATTTTTAGTACCGTCAGTAAATGATTTCGGATCCATTGCATCAGTTGCTGATACATCATACGCTTTCTGCACATTCAGCGTATCCAGACCCAGGGTCTGAGAGTTGATCTGCTTCAGATCGATATCGATAGTTTCACCGTCGTTGGCACCAACCTGGATGGTCAGGGTGTTGTCCTGCGCCAGGACTTTCACGCCGTTGAACTGAGTCTGGCCGGATACACGGTCGATTTCGTTCAGGCGCTGGGTGATTTCAGCCTGGATGGAGTCGAGGTCAGACTGGGAGTTGGTGCTGTTAGCAGACTGAACCGCCAGTTCACGCACACGCTGCAGGTTGTTGTTGATTTCGTTCAGCGCGCCTTCAGTGGTCTGCGCAATAGAGATACCGTCGTTAGCGTTACGGGAAGCCTGAGTCAGACCTTTGATGTTCGCGGTAAAACGGTTAGCAATCGCCTGACCTGCCGCATCGTCTTTCGCGCTGTTGATACGCAGACCGGAAGACAGACGCTCGATAGCGGTGCCCAGAGCGGACTGGGATTTGTTCAGGTTATTCTGGGTCAACAGCGACAGGCTGTTTGTATTAATGACTTGTGCCATGATCTTTTCCTTATCAATTACAACTTGATGTTATTGGGCTGTTGCCCACGGTTTCTCACCGTAACCCTTGTATCGGCACCTGAATTTCGAACTTTAGAAAATTTTTCACTTCCCCCGATCTTTTTCTTAGGCGGCGAAATAGCCGCTTTATGCATCATTATTCCGCGCATTATTTTTGCAAAATTATCATTAAACTTTGCCTCCAGATTGCCGATAACGCGCTTAACTACTGTTTGCAATCAAAAAGGAAGAAGGCATGGCTTCAATTTCATCATTAGGTGTGGGATCAAACTTACCGTTAGACCAGTTGTTGACAGACCTGACAAAGAACGAAAAAGGACGCTTAACGCCAATTACCAAACAGCAGAGCGCGAATTCGGCAAAGCTAACCGCCTATGGCACATTGAAAAGCGCATTAGAAAAATTCCAGACGGCAAATACCGCGTTAAATAAAGCGGATTTATTTAAGTCTACCGTGGCGTCCAGCACGACGGAGGATCTCAAAGTCAGTACTACCGCTGGCGCTGCCGCAGGGACTTATAAGATTAGCGTAACCCAGCTTGCCGCCGCACAGTCGCTGGCGACAAAAACCACCTTCGCAACCACCAAAGAGCAGTTGGGCGATACGTCGGTCACGTCCCGGACAATTAAAATTGAACAGCCGGGACGTAAAGAGCCGCTGGAAATTAAGCTGGATAAAGGCGACACCTCCATGGAGGCGATCCGTGACGCCATCAATGACGCCGACAGCGGTATCGCCGCCAGTATCGTTAAGGTCAAAGAGAACGAATTCCAGTTGGTGCTTACCGCCAATAGCGGTACTGACAATACGATGAAGATCACGGTGGAAGGCGATACAAAACTTAACGATCTACTCGCTTATGACAGCACCACCAATACCGGCAACATGCAAGAGCTGGTGAAAGCAGAAAACGCGAAGCTGAACGTAAACGGCATCGACATTGAGCGTCAGAGCAATACCGTAACCGACGCCCCTCAGGGAATTACACTCACCCTGACCAAGAAAGTGACCGACGCGACCGTGACGGTAACGAAAGATGATACCAAGGCGAAAGAGGCGATTAAATCCTGGGTGGATGCCTATAACTCGCTGGTGGATACCTTTAGCTCGTTAACCAAATATACCGCCGTTGAGCCGGGCGAAGAAGCCAGCGATAAAAACGGCGCGCTGTTAGGCGATAGTGTGGTTCGTACTATCCAGACCGGGATTCGGGCACAATTTGCCAATAGCGGCAGTAATTCTGCGTTCAAAACAATGGCGGAAATTGGCATCACCCAGGATGGGACTTCCGGCAAACTGAAGATTGATGATGATAAGCTGACCAAAGTACTGAAAGATAACACAGCCGCAGCGCGTGAGCTGCTGGTAGGCGATGGTAAAGAAACGGGTATCACCACCAAAATTGCCACCGAAGTGAAAAGTTATCTGGCGGATGACGGCATTATTGATAATGCGCAGGACAACGTTAACGCCACGCTGAAAAGCCTGACAAAACAGTACCTGTCCGTTAGCAATAGCATCGATGAAACCGTTGCCCGTTACAAGGCCCAGTTTACCCAACTGGATACCATGATGAGTAAACTGAATAACACCAGTAGTTATTTGACCCAGCAATTTACAGCTATGAACAAGTCCTGATAACAGAGGTCACCATGTACACCGCGAGCGGTATCAAAGCTTATGCGCAAGTCAGCGTGGAAAGCGCCGTGATGAGCGCCAGCCCGCATCAGTTGATTGAAATGTTGTTTGATGGCGCGAATAGCGCTCTGGTGCGCGCTCGCCTGTTTTTAGAACAAGGCGATGTTGTCGCGAAAGGTGAAGCGTTAAGCAAAGCCATCAATATTATCGATAACGGGCTGAAAGCCGGTCTCGATCAGGAAAAAGGCGGTGAGATTGCGACGAATCTTTCCGAGCTATACGACTATATGATTCGCCGTTTACTGCAGGCTAATTTGCGTAACGACGCTCAGGCCATCGAAGAAGTGGAAGGGTTACTCAGCAATATTGCAGAAGCCTGGAAACAGATTTCACCGAAAGCATCTTTCCAGGAGTCTCGTTAATGACCTCAACCGTGGAGTTTATCAACCGTTGGCAGCGTATTGCGCTGCTCAGTCAATCGCTGCTTGAACTTGCGCAGCGAGGTGAATGGGATCTCTTACTGCAACAAGAGGTCTCCTATCTGCAAAGTATTGAAACGGTGATGGAAAAGCAAACTCCACCGGGCATTACGCGAAGTATTCAGGATATGGTCGCCGGATACATCAAACAAACGCTGGATAATGAGCAGCTCCTGAAAGGGCTGCTGCAACAGCGACTGGATGAACTCAGTAGTTTGATCGGACAATCCACCCGCCAAAAATCACTCAACAACGCTTATGGCCGTCTTTCCGGTATGTTACTCGTGCCAGACGCGCCTGGCGCCTCATAATATTTTCCCGTCTCGTATGAAAATTCTTCCATACTCCAGAGGTCGGCTAAACGACTTCTGGAGCACGGAAGATGAAAAACCCCACGTTATTGCAGTACTTCCACTGGTATTATCCCGACGGCGGTAAACTCTGGTCTGAGCTGGCGGAACGTGCTGATGGGCTGAATGATATCGGTATCAATATGGTCTGGCTACCGCCCGCCTGTAAAGGCGCCTCCGGCGGCTATTCCGTAGGCTATGATACCTACGACCTGTTTGACCTCGGCGAATTTGACCAAAAAGGAACTATCGCGACAAAGTACGGCGATAAACGCCAGTTACTGGCGGCGATAGACGCGCTCAAAAAAAATAATATTGCGGTGCTGCTCGACGTCGTCGTGAACCACAAAATGGGCGCAGACGAAAAAGAACGTATTCGCGTTCAGCGCGTGAATCAGGATGACCGCACGCAAATCGATGACAACATCATTGAATGCGAAGGCTGGACGCGCTACACCTTCCCTGCCCGCGCGGGCCAGTATTCCAACTTTATTTGGGACTATCACTGTTTCAGCGGCATTGATCACATCGAGAATCCCGACGAAGACGGCATTTTTAAGATCGTCAATGACTATACCGGCGATGGCTGGAACGATCAGGTTGATGATGAGATGGGTAATTTCGACTATCTGATGGGTGAAAATATCGATTTTCGCAATCACGCGGTTACGGAAGAGATTAAATATTGGGCTCGTTGGGTCATGGAACAAACCCACTGTGACGGCTTTCGCCTGGACGCGGTAAAACATATACCCGCCTGGTTTTATAAAGAATGGATTGAGCATGTACAGGCGGTTGCACCAAAACCGCTGTTTATTGTCGCAGAATACTGGTCGCATGAAGTGGATAAACTGCAAACGTACATCGATCAGGTCGACGGGAAAACCATGCTGTTCGACGCGCCGTTGCAGATGAAATTTCATGAAGCCTCGCGCCAGGGCGCGGAGTATGACATGCGCCACATATTCACCGGCACGCTGGTAGAAGCCGACCCTTTTCATGCGGTGACGCTGGTCGCTAACCACGATACACAACCGTTACAGGCGCTGGAAGCGCCAGTAGAACCCTGGTTCAAACCATTGGCCTATGCGCTGATCCTGCTGCGTGAAAACGGCGTGCCGTCGGTGTTTTATCCCGATTTATACGGCGCCAGCTATGAGGATAGCGGCGAAAATGGCGAGACCTGTCGGGTCGACATGCCGGTGATTAACCAACTGGATCGGCTGATCCTCGCTCGTCAGCGTTTTGCGCACGGTATACAAACTCTCTTTTTCGATCATCCTAACTGTATCGCCTTTAGTCGCAGCGGTACTGAAGAGAATCCGGGCTGTGTGGTTGTACTTTCCAATGGCGACGACGGTGAAAAAACCCTCCTGCTCGGCGACAATTACGCTAACAAGACCTGGCGTGATTTTCTGGGAAACCGCAGTGAGCATGTTGTAACTAATGATCAAGGCGAAGCGACGTTCTTCTGCAACGCAGGCAGCGTCAGCGTGTGGGTCATTGAGGACGTGTGATGAGCGTTCCCGGCGGCAGAGCGCTGCCGGGAAGCGAAATTACGGCAGCGGCGTCGGCAGCGGCGTTTTTTCTAACGCGGCGGCACACTCCGGCGTCGGACGAGCGACCCGTTGCAGCGTCATGCCATCATATTCCAGGGTATTCCCGTCGCGCTCAATCTCATAGAGCTCACGCTTAACCGTAACATTGGTTAAGTCATCGGAGAGCATGGTCAGCTTGCCCGGCAGAGCAATAACGCGCTGCCACTGGCGGCAGTCCAGCGTATCGCCTTCTTTAGTCACTACCAGGCTGGCGATAGCTTCAGGGCTCACCAGCTTACGTTGCGGGCCTTTTGACTGCCAGTACCCTTCCAGACCGGCCGGCGCGGGCGTTTTCACCACATCATTATAGTTTTCCACCTCGGCGCATCCGGCCAGAACCAGCAATGCGCCAACGATCGCTACTTTTTTCATCATTCATCCTGCATCAGAAGAAAGAGGAATTGTGGCATTAAAGCCCTGACGCCGCCAGCCTTTCCAGGCGCTGACCGCAATTTGATCCAGTCGGTATTACCGCTTATTAGGTGTAGGCAAATTCTGTGATCGGTGTAGTATGCGCACTTCTTGTTTCACACCTTCTGAGTTCAGAGGCTAAACACATGTCATGGCAACACTTCAAGCAAACCTGGTTAATTAAATTCTGGGCGCCGGCCCCTGCGGTGATCGCAGCCGGTATTCTCTCTACCTACTATTTTGGCATCACCGGCACGTTCTGGGCCGTGACGGGCGAATTTACCCGCTGGGGCGGGCAAATTTTGCAGCTTTTTGGCGTTCATGCCGAACAGTGGGGCTACTACAAGCTGATTCATCTGGAAGGTACGCCGCTGACGCGTATCGACGGCATGATGATCCTCGGCATGTTCGGCGGCTGTTTCGCCGCGGCGCTGTGGGCCAACAACGTAAAACTGCGTATGCCGCGCAGCCGAATCCGTATCGTACAGGCGGTGGTCGGAGGCATTATCGCTGGCTTCGGCGCGCGTCTGGCGATGGGGTGTAACCTGGCCGCTTTTTTTACCGGGATCCCGCAGTTCTCCCTACACGCGTGGTTCTTTGCGCTGGCGACCGCTATCGGCTCCTGGTTCGGCGCCCGCTTTACGTTGCTGCCGATATTTCGCATACCGGTGAAAATGCAAAAGGTCTCCGCGGCTTCACCACTGACGCAGAAACCGGATCAGGCAAGACGGCGTTTCAGGCTCGGTATGCTGGTCTTTATCGGCATGATTGGCTGGGCGTTATTAACGGCAATGCATCAGCCGAAACTGGGGCTGGCGATGCTGTTCGGCGTCGGGTTTGGGCTGCTGATCGAGCGCGCGCAAATCTGCTTTACCTCGGCCTTTCGCGACCTGTGGATCTCCGGACGCGCCCATATGGCGAAAGCAATTATTTTCGGCATGGCGGTCAGCGCCATTGGTATTTTCAGCTACGTACAGTTGGGCGTTGCACCTAAAATTATGTGGGCTGGCCCGAATGCGGTCATTGGCGGACTGCTGTTCGGTTTTGGCATCGTGCTGGCGGGCGGCTGCGAAACCGGCTGGATGTACCGCGCCGTAGAAGGCCAGGTGCATTACTGGTGGGTAGGGCTTGGCAATGTCATCGGTTCGACCATCCTGGCTTACTACTGGGATGATTTCGCGCCCGCGCTGGCGACCAGTTGGGATAAAGTTAACCTGCTGAATACCTTTGGTCCGCTGGGCGGTCTGCTGGTCACCTACCTGTTATTATTTGCCGCGCTGATGTTAATTATCGGCTGGGAAAAACGTTTTTTCCGCCGTGCGGGTCTGACGCCTGCTAAGGAATCTGTATGAAAAATATCGTCCCTGATTACCGTCTGGATATGGTTGGCGAACCTTGTCCATACCCGGCGGTCGCCACTCTGGAAGCGATGCCGCAGTTAAAAAAAGGTGAGATCCTGGAGGTGGTGAGCGACTGTCCGCAATCCATTAATAATATTCCGCTGGATGCGCGCAATCACGGCTATACAATGCTGGATATCCAGCAGGATGGCCCGACAATTCGTTATCTGATTCAAAAATAAACGCATGCTCCCGCTGTACGTTACGGCGGGAGACCTTTTACGGCGTAACCGGCAAAAATCTAAAACGCATAAAAGAAATCAGACAAGGTCGTCTTGTGCGCCGTGGCATAAATCTATTATATAACGTATACCGTATTAATTTTGTCTGAGCCGATGAAAAACCCAGGGTTATTTTAAGCAAAACATAAAATAATTATTATTTTCCGTCTACGCCATAAAAGACTATCAGGTATTTATATTTTTACTCACTGACACCATCAGGTGATGATTTATTTATGCACAGCAGAAGCCAAAAAAATGATAAAAATTATTTTCATCTCCATTATTGGAGTCGTCTGTCTTGCCGCTGCCCGTTACTCACCCGTCACAGTGGTCAATGCACATCCGAGCGCCATTGCCCGCTGTCTCGCTGATAATCTGTCCCCGTATGGGTATATACTGGATCTCCATGAAACAGATATTCCAGGCATTAATAAAGAATTTACCGTGTATTATCGCAACGGCGCATATATTGCAGAAACATTCTGGATTGCAAACTCAATGACAATAGCCTCAGAACGAATAGTAGGAATGAATGGCGTCAGTAAACAGGCGTACCCTATTTTTAATAAGTCCCTGCAACAATGTGCAACCCGCTTATCAATAAAATGAGCGCGCCTCGCAAAAAACAAGCCCACATAATCACGCACTGGTTGCATGGGCGTCGCGTCCCCCGCCGCTGACCTAGGTAAGCGCCCGGGAGTTCGTTGCGGATGGGTTTTCAGCCCTGGCTTAAACCTGCATGGACATGACTTCCTGATACGCGGCGACCAGCTTATTGCGCACCTGAATCCCCATTTGCATGGAGACGGACGCTTTTTGCATATCAGCCATCACGTCATTAAGCGCAATGCCCGGCTCACCCAGAGTGAATTTTTCCGCCTGAACGCGCGCCGTCGTCTGTCTGTCGCTAATACGATCCAGCGCAGCATGTAGCTGGCCGGCAAAACTCACCGTCGACTGCGAGTGCGTGTCTTGCCCGCGCGCGGCCATCGCCGTCGCCTGCAACTGGCTAATAACCCCTTCAATCCCCTGTATTGCTGCCATGCTATTCCCCTGGATGATTTTTTACGCAGCAGAGATTACCAGTTTGTCAATAAGATAAAGGCGTTAAATAACGATAAAAAACCTCGGTTTTTAGCGCATAGAAAAATTCGAAACCACAAATAATGAGACCGTCAATTTTTCGAGTTTGCTGACCCGGGAGTGAGTCTTGTTCCACTTTGCAAAAAACGCCGTCCACGATCAGTCACGAGGTGCGAGATGAGTGCGACTGCATCGACTGCAACCCAACCTAAACCTCTCGAGTGGCTTAATCGCCTACGCGCGAATCCCCGAATTCCGTTAATTGTGGCGGGTTCCGCTGCCGTGGCGATCGTCGTTGCGATGGTGCTGTGGGCCAAAACGCCCGATTACCGCACGCTATTTAGCAACCTTTCCGATCAGGACGGCGGCGCGATCGTCGCGCAGTTGACCCAGATGAATATCCCCTATCGCTTTGCCAATGGCAGCGGCGCGATTGAAGTGCCCGCCGACAAAGTGCATGAACTGCGTCTGCGTCTGGCGCAGCAGGGGCTGCCTAAAGGCGGCGCGGTAGGCTTTGAACTGCTTGATCAGGAAAAATTCGGTATCAGTCAGTTCAGCGAGCAGGTGAATTACCAGCGCGCGCTGGAAGGTGAACTGGCCCGGACGATCGAGACGCTGGGTCCGGTAAAAAGCGCCCGTGTTCACCTGGCGATGCCAAAGCCGTCACTATTTGTGCGGGAACAAAAATCCCCTTCCGCCTCCGTCACCGTCACACTGGAACCGGGACGGGCGCTGGATGAAGGACAAATTAGCGCCGTGGTACATCTGGTTTCCAGCGCTGTCGCCGGTTTGCCGCCAGGAAACGTCACTCTGGTCGATCAATCCGGTCATCTGCTCACGCAATCCAATACCAGCGGTCGCGACCTTAATGACGCGCAATTAAAATTTGCTAATGATGTGGAAAGCCGCATCCAACGCCGTATCGAAGCCATTCTGTCGCCTATCGTCGGGAACGGTAATGTTCACGCTCAGGTAACCGCCCAGTTGGATTTTGCCAATAAAGAACAGACGGAAGAGCACTACAGCCCGAACGGCGATGCGTCGAAGGCCACCCTGCGTTCACGTCAGTTGAATATTAGCGAACAGGTAGGCGCGGGCTATCCCGGCGGCGTGCCTGGCGCGCTGTCGAACCAACCAGCGCCGCCTAACGAGGCGCCGATCGCCACGCCGCCGACCAATCAACAAAACGCGCAGAATACGCCACAAACCAGCACCAGTACCAACAGTAACAGTGCTGGCCCGCGCAATACACAGCGTAATGAAACCAGTAACTACGAAGTGGACCGCACCATTCGTCACACCAAAATGAATGTGGGCGATATTGAGCGTCTCTCCGTGGCCGTCGTGGTGAATTACAAAACGCTGGCAGATGGCAAACCGCTGCCATTGACCGCCGATCAGATGAAACAGATCGAGGATCTAACCCGTGAAGCGATGGGTTTTTCTGATAAACGCGGCGATACGCTAAACGTGGTGAATTCACCGTTTAGCGCAGTGGATGACACCGGCGGCGAACTGCCCTTCTGGCAACAGCAGTCCTTTATCGATCAGTTGCTCGCGGCAGGTCGCTGGTTACTGGTGCTGGTGGTGGCCTGGATTCTGTGGCGCAAAGCGGTACGTCCGCAGTTGACGCGCCGTGTTGAAGAAGCGAAAGCGGCGCAGGAACAGGCGCAGGTTCGCCAGGAAACCGAAGAAGCCGTGGAAGTACGCCTTAGCAAAGACGAGCAGCTCCAGCAACGCCGGGCTAACCAGCGTCTGGGCGCTGAGGTGATGAGCCAGCGTATTCGCGAAATGTCAGACAACGATCCGCGCGTGGTGGCGCTGGTCATTCGCCAGTGGATGAGTAACGATCATGAGTAATCTTAGCGGTACCGATAAAAGCGTCATTTTGTTGATGACCATTGGCGAAGACCGGGCGGCAGAGGTGTTTAAACACCTCTCCACCCGCGAAGTGCAGGCGCTAAGTACGGCGATGGCTAACGTGCGTCAGATCTCCAACAAACAACTGACGGACGTACTATCAGAGTTTGAGCAAGAAGCGGAGCAGTTCGCCGCGCTGAATATTAACGCCAACGAATACCTGCGCTCCGTACTGGTTAAAGCGCTGGGCGAAGAACGCGCCTCCAGCCTGCTGGAAGATATTCTGGAAACGCGCGATACCACCAGCGGTATCGAAACGCTCAACTTTATGGAACCGCAGAGCGCCGCCGACCTGATTCGCGATGAACACCCGCAGATTATCGCCACCATTCTGGTCCACCTCAAACGCAGTCAGGCCGCCGATATTCTGGCGCTGTTTGACGAACGTCTGCGTCATGATGTGATGCTGCGTATCGCGACATTTGGCGGCGTACAGCCGGCGGCACTGGCGGAGTTGACCGAAGTGCTGAATGGCCTGCTCGACGGTCAGAACCTGAAACGCAGCAAAATGGGCGGCGTAAGAACCGCGGCGGAAATTATCAACCTGATGAAAACGCAGCAGGAAGAAGCGGTTATTACCGCTGTGCGCGAATTCGACGGCGAACTGGCGCAGAAAATCATCGACGAGATGTTCCTGTTCGAAAATCTGGTGGATGTGGACGATCGCAGTATCCAGCGTCTGTTGCAGGAAGTGGATTCCGAATCGCTGCTGATCGCTCTGAAAGGCGCCGAACCGCCATTACGCGAGAAGTTCCTGCGCAATATGTCCCAGCGCGCCGCCGATATCCTGCGCGACGACCTTGCCAACCGTGGCCCGGTTCGTCTGTCTCAGGTGGAAAACGAGCAGAAAGCGATTCTGCTTATTGTGCGTCGTCTGGCGGAAACCGGCGAAATGGTGATTGGCAGCGGCGAGGATACCTATGTCTAATGAATTGCCGTGGCAAGTCTGGACCCCCGACGATCTCGCCCCGCCGCCGGAGACGTTTGTGCCGGTTGAGGCTGATAACGTGACCTTGACAGACGATACGCCGGAGCCCGAACTCACTGCCGAACAGCAGCTGGAGCAGGAGCTGGCGCAGTTAAAAATACAGGCCCATGAACAAGGTTATAACGCCGGGCTGGCGGAGGGACGGCAAAAAGGACACGCGCAGGGATACCAGGAAGGGTTAGCGCAGGGGCTGGAGCAAGGACAAGCTCAGGCGCAGACGCAGCAGGCGCCGATTCATGCCCGTATGCAGCAGTTAGTGAGCGAGTTTCAGAACACGCTTGACGCGCTCGATAGCGTTATCGCCTCACGGCTGATGCAAATGGCCCTGGAGGCTGCGCGTCAGGTCATCGGCCAAACGCCGGCGGTGGACAACTCGGCGCTGATTAAACAGATCCAACAACTGTTGCAGCAAGAGCCGCTCTTTAGCGGCAAGCCGCAGTTGCGCGTGCATCCGGACGACTTACAGCGGGTGGAAGAGATGCTGGGCGCCACGCTCAGCCTTCACGGATGGCGGTTACGCGGCGATCCAACGTTGCATCACGGCGGGTGTAAAGTCTCTGCCGATGAGGGCGATCTGGACGCCAGCGTCGCTACTCGCTGGCAAGAGTTGTGTCGCCTGGCGGCACCGGGAGTGCTCTGATGACCACGCGCCTGACCCGCTGGCTTACTGCGCTCGACAACTTTGAAGCAAAAATGGCGTTATTGCCGGCGGTGCGTCGTTATGGACGTTTAACCCGCGCCACTGGCCTGGTACTGGAGGCCACCGGTCTCCAGCTTCCGCTGGGCGCCACCTGCATTATTGAGCGCCAGGACGGCCCTGAAACCAAAGAGGTGGAATCGGAAGTCGTCGGTTTTAACGGCCAGCGTCTGTTTTTAATGCCGCTGGAAGAGGTCGAAGGCATTCTGCCCGGTGCCCGCGTTTACGCCCGTAACGGGCATGGCGACGGTCTGCAAAGCGGCAAACAGCTACCGCTCGGCCCGGCCCTGCTTGGTCGGGTGCTGGATGGCGGCGGTAAACCGCTCGACGGACTGCCTGCGCCGGATACGCTGGAAACCGGCGCGTTAATCACGCCGCCGTTTAACCCGCTACAGCGAACGCCAATCGAACATGTGTTGGATACCGGCGTACGCGCTATCAACGCGTTGTTAACCGTAGGGCGCGGTCAGCGTATGGGACTCTTTGCCGGTTCCGGCGTCGGTAAGTCGGTTCTGCTTGGCATGATGGCGCGCTACACGCGGGCGGACGTGATTGTCGTGGGACTTATCGGCGAACGTGGCCGCGAAGTTAAAGATTTTATCGAAAATATTCTCGGCCCCGACGGTCGCGCGCGTTCGGTGGTGATTGCCGCCCCGGCGGATGTTTCGCCGCTGCTGCGAATGCAGGGCGCCGCCTATGCCACCCGCATCGCCGAAGACTTTCGCGATCGCGGACAGCATGTGTTGCTGATTATGGATTCGCTGACGCGCTATGCGATGGCGCAGCGTGAAATTGCGCTGGCAATCGGCGAACCGCCAGCCACCAAAGGTTATCCGCCCTCGGTGTTCGCAAAGCTGCCGGCGCTGGTCGAGCGTGCCGGTAATGGCATCCATGGCGGTGGCTCTATCACCGCGTTTTATACCGTGTTGACCGAGGGGGACGACCAACAAGATCCCATTGCCGACTCGGCACGCGCAATCCTCGACGGGCACATTGTCTTGTCCCGCCGTCTGGCGGAGGCCGGGCACTATCCGGCCATTGATATCGAGGCGTCAATCAGCCGGGCGATGACCGCGCTCATTACCGAGCAGCACTATGCGCGGGTACGGCTATTTAAACAGTTGCTTTCCAGTTTCCAGCGTAACCGCGATCTGGTCAGCGTCGGCGCCTATGCCAAAGGTAGCGATCCGATGCTCGATAAAGCCATTACCTTATGGCCGCAACTGGAAGCGTTTTTACAGCAAGGCATTTTTGAACGGGCCGACTGGGAGGACTCTCTGCAGGCGCTCGATTTAATTTTCCCGACGGTGTGATAAAGCAGGAGGGCGACGATCATGGCACAACATGGCGCTCTGGAAACACTCAAAGATCTGGCCGAAAAAGAGGTAGATGACGCGGCGCGTTTACTGGGCGAAATGCGTCGCGGCTGCCAACAGGCGGAAGAACAGCTCAAAATGCTGATCGATTATCAGAATGAGTATCGCAGTAATTTGAACACCGATATGGGCAACGGCATCGCCAGTAATCGCTGGATCAACTATCAGCAGTTTATTCAGACACTGGAAAAGGCGATAGAGCAGCATCGCCTCCAGCTTACGCAGTGGACGCAAAAAGTCGACCTGGCGCTGAAGAGCTGGCGTGAGAAAAAGCAGCGACTTCAGGCCTGGCAAACCTTACAGGACCGACAAACCGCGGCAGCGCTGTTAGCTGAAAACCGCATGGATCAGAAAAAGATGGATGAATTTGCTCAGCGTGCAGCAATGAGGAAACCCGAATGATCACCCTGCCCCAACTGATCACCACCGATACCGACATGACCGCGGGTCTGACGTCAGGAAAAACCACCGGTTCAGCCGAGGACTTTCTGGCGCTCCTGGCGGGCGCGTTAGGCGCAGACGGCGCACAGGGCAAAGACGCCCGCATCACGCTGGCCGATTTACAGGCGGCAGGCGGCAAATTATCGAAAGGGTTACTGACCCAACATGGCGAGCCGGGCCAGGCGGTGAAGCTTGCCGACCTGCTGGCGCAAAAAGCGAATGCGACGGATGAAACGCTTACCGATCTGACACAAGCGCAGCATCTACTGTCTACGCTAACGCCATCGTTGAAAACCAGCGCTCTGGCCGCACTGAGTAAGACGGCGCAGCATGACGAGAAAACGCCCGCGCTGAGCGATGAGGATCTTGCCAGTCTGAGCGCTTTATTCGCCATGCTGCCCGGACAACCTGTCGCGACGCCTGTCGCCGGAGAGACGCCGGCTGAAAATCACATCGCCTTGCCGTCACTGTTGCGCGGCGACATGCCATCGGCGCCGCAGGAAGAGACACATACGCTCTCTTTTAGCGAGCATGAAAAAGGGAAAACCGAGGCGTCGCTTGCGCGCGCCAGCGATGATCGCGCCACGGGTCCAGCACTGACGCCGCTGGTGGTCGCTGCCGCCGCGACCAGCGCGAAAGTGGAGGTGGATAGCCCACCCGCGCCAGTAACGCATGGCGCGGCAATGCCGACGCTCAGCAGCGCCACGGCGCAACCGCAACCGCTACCTGTCGCCTCAGCCCCGGTACTCAGCGCGCCGTTAGGCAGCCATGAATGGCAGCAAACGTTCAGTCAGCAGGTCATGTTATTTACGCGTCAGGGACAGCAAAGCGCGCAGCTTCGATTGCATCCGGAAGAGTTAGGTCAGGTGCATATTTCGCTCAAGCTGGATGACAATCAGGCGCAACTCCAGATGGTATCGCCGCACAGCCATGTCCGCGCCGCGCTAGAAGCCGCTCTACCCATGTTGCGCACTCAGTTGGCGGAAAGCGGCATTCAGTTGGGACAAAGCAGTATCAGTAGCGAAAGCTTTGCCGGACAGCAGCAGTCTTCATCGCAACAACAGTCTGGCCGCGCCCAACACACGGACGCGTTTGGCGCTGAAGATGACATAGCGTTAGCGGCGCCGGCCTCGCTTCAGGCCGCCGCGCGCGGCAATGGCGCAGTGGATATCTTCGCCTAACGCCAGAGGTAGCATGATTATCCGCGTCTTTTCCACGCTTTGTCGTGGACAGGACACGGGATAATCAGCCAATAAGCAGTACCGAAACAGGAAGCCCGTATCAGATGACTGACTCCGCGATTAACAAAAAGAGCAAACGCTCGATTTGGATACCTTTGCTGGTGTTGATTACCCTCGCCGCCTGCGCGACCGCCGGTTATAGCTACTGGCGTATGCAGCAGCAACCGACCACGAACGCTAAAGCGGAACCGGCTCCGCCGCCCGCGCCGGTATTTTTTGCGCTGGATACGTTTACCGTCAATCTGGGCGATGCGGATCGCGTGTTGTATATCGGCGTGACCCTGCGTCTGAAAGACGAAGCGACGCGCGCGCGATTAAATGAATATCTGCCGGAAGTGCGCAGCCGTCTGCTGTTGTTGTTTTCCCGTCAGAATGCCGCCGAGCTCTCAACAGAAGCTGGCAAACAAAAACTGATTGCCGCCATTAAAGAGACGCTGGCCGCGCCGCTCGTTGCCGGACAACCAAAACAGGTCGTCACTGACGTGCTTTATACAGCTTTTATTCTGCGGTAACGATATGGGCGATAGTATTCTTTCTCAGGCTGAAATCGATGCGCTGTTGAACGGCGACAGCGACACCAAAGACGAACCCACTCCCGGTATCGCAAGCGATAGCGATATTCGCCCTTACGATCCCAATACCCAGCGTCGCGTCGTGCGTGAACGCTTGCAGGCGCTGGAGATTATTAACGAGCGTTTCGCACGCCAGTTCCGGATGGGATTATTTAACCTGCTGCGCCGCAGCCCGGATATTACCGTGGGCGCCATACGTATTCAGCCGTATCACGAATTTGCGCGTAACCTGCCGGTACCGACCAACCTGAACCTGATCCACCTGAAGCCGCTACGCGGCACCGGGCTGGTGGTGTTCTCGCCGAGTCTGGTGTTTATTGCCGTCGATAACCTGTTCGGCGGCGACGGCCGTTTTCCGACCAAAGTCGAGGGCCGCGAGTTTACCCATACGGAACAGCGGGTCATCAACCGTATGCTGAAACTGGCGCTGGAAGGCTATAGCGACGCATGGAAAGCCATTAATCCGCTGGAAGTGGAGTATGTACGTTCCGAAATGCAGGTGAAATTTACCAATATCACCACCTCGCCGAACGATATCGTCGTCAATACGCCGTTTCATGTGGAGATCGGCAATCTGACCGGTGAATTTAACATCTGTCTGCCATTTAGCATGATCGAGCCGCTGCGTGAGCTGCTGGTGAATCCGCCGCTGGAAAACTCGCGCCATGAAGATCAGAACTGGCGTGATAACCTGGTGCGCCAGGTTCAGCACTCTGAACTGGAGCTGGTAGCCAATTTTGCCGATATTCCGTTACGTCTTTCCCAGATTTTGAAGCTGAAACCCGGCGATGTACTGCCGATTGAAAAACCCGACCGCATTATTGCTCATGTGGACGGCGTTCCGGTACTCACCAGCCAATATGGCACCGTAAACGGACAGTATGCGCTACGCGTAGAACATTTGATCAACCCAATTTTGAATTCGCTGAATGAGGAACAGCCCAAATGAGTGACATAAATAATCCGTCCGATGAGAATACTGGCGCATTGGATGATCTGTGGGCTGACGCGTTAAACGAGCAAAAAGCGACCACCAATAAAAGCGCCGCCGACGCGGTTTTCCAACAGCTTGGCGGCGGCGATGTCAGCGGTGCTATGCAGGATATCGATCTGATTATGGATATCCCGGTCAAACTGACCGTAGAGCTGGGCCGCACGCGAATGACCATTAAAGAACTGTTGCGTCTGACGCAGGGGTCGGTCGTCGCGCTGGACGGGCTGGCGGGCGAGCCGCTGGATATCCTGATTAATGGCTACCTGATTGCCCAGGGTGAAGTGGTCGTCGTGGCGGATAAATACGGCGTACGTATCACCGATATTATTACGCCATCCGAGCGTATGCGTCGTTTGAGTCGTTAATGATGAAGACAGAAGCCACGGTTTCTCAGCCCACCGCGCCAGCCGGATCGCCGCTCATGCAGGTGAGCGGCGCATTAATTGGCATTATTGCGCTCATTCTGGCGGCGGCCTGGATGATTAAGCGTATGGGATTCGTACCAAAAGGAAATAGCGTCCGGGGACTCAAGGTGTCAGCCAGCGCCTCGCTTGGCCCGCGCGAACGCGTGGTGATTGTCGAGGTCGAAAATGCGCGTCTGGTACTGGGCGTGACCGCCTCGCAGATCAACCTGCTGCACACCCTCCCGCCCGCGGAGAATGACACGGAAGCACCCGTTGCCCCACCGGCGGATTTCCAGAACATGATGAAGAACTTACTCAAGCGTTCCGGGAGATCCTGATGCGCCGTTTGTTATTCCTTTCTCTGGCGGGTCTGTGGCTTTTTAGTCCCGCCGCCGCTGCGCAACTACCGGGGCTTATCAGCCAACCATTAGCGGGCGGAGGCCAAAGCTGGTCATTATCCGTCCAGACGCTGGTTTTCATCACCTCGCTGACGTTTCTGCCGGCGATTTTACTGATGATGACGAGCTTCACGCGTATCATCATTGTTTTTGGCCTGTTGCGTAACGCGCTGGGCACGCCCTCGGCACCGCCAAACCAGGTGTTACTCGGACTGGCGTTGTTTTTGACCTTTTTTATTATGTCGCCCGTCATTGACAAGATTTACGTGGACGCTTACCAGCCGTTTAGCGAGCAGAAAATTTCTATGCAGGAAGCGCTGGATAAAGGCGCGCAACCGTTACGCGCGTTCATGCTGCGCCAAACCCGCGAAGCCGATCTGGCGCTGTTTGCCCGTCTGGCCAATAGCGGTCCGTTACAGGGACCGGAAGCAGTACCGATGCGTATCCTCCTGCCCGCTTATGTCACCAGCGAATTAAAGACGGCATTTCAGATCGGTTTTACGATTTTCATCCCTTTTTTGATTATCGACCTGGTGATCGCCAGCGTATTGATGGCGTTAGGGATGATGATGGTGCCGCCAGCGACAATCGCCCTGCCGTTTAAGCTGATGCTGTTTGTGCTGGTCGATGGTTGGCAACTGCTTGTGGGGTCGCTGGCCCAAAGCTTTTACAGTTAGAGGCGCAAAATGACTCCTGAATCCGTCATGATGATGGGCACCGAGGCGATGAAAGTCGCTCTCGCCCTGGCTGCGCCGCTGTTACTCGTCGCGCTGATTACCGGCCTCATTATCAGTATTTTGCAGGCCGCGACTCAGATTAATGAAATGACGCTGTCGTTTATCCCTAAAATCGTCGCGGTATTCATCGCAATTATCGTTGCCGGCCCGTGGATGCTCAACCTGCTGCTGGACTACGTACGCACTCTGTTCAGCAATTTACCTTATATCATCGGATAAACAGAACGATGATTCAGGTTACAAGCGAGCAATGGCTATACTGGCTGCATCTCTATTTCTGGCCTTTGCTGCGCGTACTGGCGCTGATTTCAACGGCGCCAATCCTCAGCGAGCGCGCTATTCCCAAGCGGGTAAAACTGGGGTTGGGAATAATGATTACCCTCGTTATCGCGCCGTCGCTACCGGCAAACGATACGCCGCTTTTTTCTATTGCCGCCTTATGGCTGGCGATGCAACAAATTCTGATCGGTATTGCGCTGGGATTTACCATGCAATTCGCCTTTGCGGCGGTGCGTACCGCAGGTGAGTTTATCGGTCTGCAAATGGGGCTTTCCTTTGCCACCTTCGTCGACCCGGGCAGCCACCTGAATATGCCGGTTCTGGCGCGTATTATGGATATGCTCGCCATGCTACTGTTTCTCACCTTTAATGGCCATTTGTGGCTTATTTCGCTGCTGGTCGATACCTTCCACACTCTGCCCATCGGGAGTAACCCGGTGAACAGTAATGCATTTATGGCGCTCGCCAGGGCCGGAGGGCTCATTTTCTTAAACGGACTGATGCTGGCATTGCCGGTCATTACCCTCCTGCTTACGCTCAACCTGGCGCTGGGGCTATTAAACCGCATGGCGCCGCAGCTCTCGATATTTGTTATCGGTTTCCCGCTTACCCTCACCGTCGGCATTATGCTGATGGCCGCGCTAATGCCATTAATTGCGCCGTTTTGCGAACATTTATTCAGCGAAATTTTCAATTTGCTTGCTGATATTGTTAGCGAGATGCCGATAAATAATAACCCATAATTTTTATCCTGTTTTACTAAGGTTTATCCGAAAATAAATTTTAAAAAACATTCACCAGGATATATCCGCTGCCCCTTATTTGTTTTTACTTCACTCACATAACGCAACATTCACTTTACTTTAAGATGATTCCTGGCAAATTATATGTAACTTTACGGGATAGTAAGTTCGCCTGAAAAACCGCGTAAGCGTTGTCTAAGGTGACTATTCGTGTTCCGTCTGATTATGGTGAGTTATTCAGGTAAGGGGAATTATCGTTACGCATTGAGTGAGGGTATGCCATGTCAACGATTATTATGGATTTATGCAGTTACACCCGGCTAGGGTTAAGCGGGTATCTGGTCAGCAGAGGGGTGAAAAAAAGGGAAATCAACGACATCGAAACCGTTGACGAACTCGCTATCGCTTGTGGCGCGCATCAGCCTTCGGTGGTGTTTATTAATGAGGACTGTTTCATTCATACGCCTTCAGACAGTCAACAAATAAAGCAAATCATTAATCAACATCCTGACACGTTATTTATTGTTTTTATGGCAATTGCTAATGTGCATTTTGATGAATATTTATTAGTAAGAAAAAACTTATTGATTAGCTCAAAATCGATTAAACCTGACTCGCTGGATACCATTCTTGGCGATATTCTGAAAAAAGAGTCGGGTATTTCAGGAACCATAAATTTACCAACATTATCGTTAAGTCGAACTGAATCCAGCATGTTGCGAATGTGGATGGAAGGTCAGGGAACCATTCAGATTTCTGACAGAATGAATATTAAAGCAAAAACAGTATCCTCCCATAAGGGGAATATAAAAAGAAAGATAAAAACGCATAATAAACAAGTGATCTATCATGTAGTACGGCTGACAGATAACGTCACTAACGGCATTTTTGTTAACATGCGCTGAGACATCCGGACTGGCAATGTACCTCCAGTCCGGCTCAATTAGTCCTGCTCCGCCTTCTCGACAAAAATACCATCCTGGTGACCTGACTCATTGAAGAACCAGATGCCGAGCGGGTAATCCTCCAGCGAAACCAGGTACATTGTGCCTTCACTAAATTCTTCCACTGCCAGTACCACGCCCGGTCGGCGGGGACCGCCGTCCGTTTTAACGGTTACCCGATCATTCACCTTCATCATTTTCCTCCTGTCGCTTTGTGCCAGTGTAGAACAATTTTCTGCGTCTGACAGCGCCTTGCCGGCGTGTTTGCTGGTTTTCTCAACGGTCTATACTTAGGCTGTCAGGAACCCGTGAGGTAGTGAAGATGAAAACGGCAAAAGAGTACAGTGATACGGCCAAGCGCGAAGTGAGCGTCGATGTAGATGCGCTACTGGCGGCCATCAATGAAATCAGCGAAAGCGAGGTTCACCGTAGCCAGGAAGATCCTGAGCGGGTGAGCGTAGACGGACGGGAATATCATACATGGCATGAATTAGCTGAAGCATTCGAGCTGGATATTCATGATTTTAGTGTAACAGAAGTAAACCGTTAAAAATGGCCGAAAAAAATCCCGGCCCTACGGGTCGGGATCAAACTTGCTTATGCAAGAAGCACTTGAAAATTCGTTACACCAGGAAATCTGATGTGAGATTTACCTTATCTGCAATTTTTTTGCATGACAAGTAAATATTTTTTACATGAATGATTAAGCGCGCTAATAGTTCGGTAGCAAAAGTGTGACAACGCATGTGCTGCCTGGAAGCGACGGGATCGGTTCCAGTTAGCGTTCGACTTCTTTCGGGTGTGCTTTAGGACTTTTCCTGGAAATAAGCCCGCCGTTGCAACGGAAAATGAGGAAAAAATGCTCTCAATCCATGACCCCTTGCTGATTTTTACCGATCTGGACGGCACATTGCTGAACAGCCACACGTTTGAGTGGCAGCCCGCGGCCCCCTGGCTTACACGCCTGCATGAAAGCGGCGTGCCCGTGATCCTCTGTAGCAGTAAAACCGCGGCTGAAATGCTCCAGCTCCAGACGACGTTAAATCTACAGGGACTGCCGCTGATTGCGGAAAACGGCGCGGTGATCCAACTGGACGTTCATTGGGAAGACCATCCCAACTATCCCCGTCTGATTGCCGGTATTTCTCACAACGAAATCCGCCTCGTCCTGCATAAGTTGCGTGAAAAGGAACAGTTTAAGTTCACCACGTTTGATGACGTTGACGATCAGGTGATAAGCGAATGGACGGGCCTAAACCGGGCACAGTCTGCCCTAACCCGTCTGCATGAAGCGTCGGTGTCGCTGATCTGGCGCGATAGCGATGAACGCATGGCGCAGTTTGTCGCCCATTTAAATGACCTGGGACTGCAATTTGTCCATGGTGCCCGTTTCTGGCATGTGCTGGACGCCTCCGCCGGTAAAGATCAGGCTGCTAACTGGCTGATAGAAGCATATCGTCGGCAGTGGCGCGCGCGTCCTCTGACGTTGGGGCTAGGAGACGGCCCCAATGATGCGCCTTTACTGGATGTGATGGATTATGCGGTTGTCGTCAAAGGGCTAAACCGGGAGGGCGTACATTTGCGTAACGACGATCCTCAGCGCGTCTACCGTAGCCAGAACGAAGGGCCGGATGGCTGGCGCGAAGGAATGGACTATTTCTTTTCCCGCTCCTGAGTCGCGTCGCTGGCGCAAATACGGTTACGTCCGGACTGTTTGGCGTAATAAAGCCGTTTGTCGGCCAGCGACTGCAACTGCTCAAAATCATAGTCGCCGTATTCCTCCGCGCTACTGATCCCCATTGACGCGCTGATACGAAGCGTCGTGCTTTTCGTCACCAGAATCTCTTTGTCATTAATGCGCTGGCGTATGCGTTCGGCAATCTGCAGCGCCTGCGCTTTCGTCGCGCCGGGCAGCACGATACAAAACTCTTCGCCCCCTACCCGTCCGGCGATGTCGTGCGCTCGAATGGTGCTGCCAATGAGCCCAGCGGCATGGGATAACACGCGATCGCCTGCCTGATGACCAAAGCGATCGTTAACGCTTTTAAAATAATCTAAATCCAGCTGTATCACAGAAAATGGCTGGCGGGCTTCCCGGTAGCGCTTTGCCAGCCTGGACGCTTTTTCAAACAGCGCGCCACGGTTATATAGCCGGGTCAGCGGATCGTGCCATGCCTGCCATTGCAGCGAATTTTGCAGAACAAACATGTTTTTGACCATATGTCGAATAACGCCCCAGGAGATCAACAGCATCGCCGTAAAAAGCACCCATAACAGCGTCAGCGCGATACTAATACTGCCAAAATTCCCTTGGATGCCTTCACGTAGTGTATGCACGCGCAGCAGGACGCCATCAAAATGATCCAGCCGCTCCCAGCTTACATAATGCGTTCCTAAACGCAGCCCGCCCAGGGTATCTTTTTCTATTTCACGCGCCAGTAAGGCGCGCTCACGGTCATTTAACGTATTCGCGGTTTGTTGTTCCGGCGCGGAGTCCGTCAACAAACGGAGATGGTTATCGTATAGCTGATATTCCCCTTCAATATCCTTTTCGGCCGCATCGCGCAGGAACCGCTGTAATGACGCGACGGGAATATCCATTGCCAGTACGCCATACCAGTAATTATCGTGATCCAGCGGTAGACTGGCTGTCACTTTTTTCTGCTCGTCAGCAACATAGGGCTGTGCGGAGGTAAACCACCGCACGCCGCGCTGTGGGTTACGCCGTTGGCTTTGCTCGATAAACCAGGGCTGGGTCACGTACTGATAGTAACGGGAGACAATATCGCTACCGTACGCCGTAGGGAGAGTTGAGAGGTAAAACCCTGAGCGAGAAACATACATCGTCTCCAGCGTCAGCATGGCGGATGAGCGAGCCAGACGCGCCAGATACCCTAACTCCAGAGTGGCGGTCAATTCATTTGCCAGGTCACGACTCTCCCGCGAAAGAAGCGTCGTCCGGGCGACAAATTGATCGGAAACGCCATATAACGGCAATGTCCGCCGCTTATCCAACTCCAGTTGCCAGAAATGTCTGACGCGTCGTTGCTCAAACTGCGTCACCGCGCTTTGCAATGCGGAAAAAGCCAGCGGCGCCACCAGCGCTTCATGCATACCGTTGCGTAAAAAGATCAACCTGTCCATGTTGAATTGCAGTTGGCGGTCAAGGACATTCGCGACGCTCCCCAGATGATTGCGCTGACTGGCGACATACGCGTCTTTCAGTATCATCACTTCCCGCCAGGTAAGTAGCGTCGAGAACAGCATTACGATCAGAAAGCAGGTGTTGACGACATGACCGGGACCAAAACGCCGCGCCAGCTTTTTAAACCAGCCTTGATTATCTAACAGTGTTTCGTGCGGCACCCTGGTAACTCCTGGTTATTGATACAACGCCCCCTGATGGCTTACGGTAGCCAGACCTCATCAAGGGATACCACTCAATCCTGGCATAACCAGGTAGCAGCATGTCGCAGCGCGACGACTCTTTTTCTCCACAGCAAAACGCCCGGCATTAACCGGGCGTTTTGTCATCGGGCTTCGTCCCGCACGCGCCTTTCCTTGCCTGGCACGAGCTCATTCTCATGGAATGCCTCCCGCTTTACGCCAAAACCATCATACCAGCGACACTCTACCATTCCGCTGGAATAACCGGTGACGATCATCCGGGGCCCACCCTCTTTCACGGTAACTTCCTCACTGACAGAAAAGACCATACCTGCCTCCTGTATCAGATGAAACGTTTTCACCTTAGACGAGGATGGGCAATTTTGCATAATTCATTGTAGAAAATCAGTGCGAAACACCGCGAATTTTCGCCACACCTTTCACCAGCGCCACCACAATGGCGCCGATAATAAAGCCGAGCACCAGATTCAGCCCCGCAGGGATCGTATGCGCCATGAAAGCCCCCTGCTGCTGCGCAAAATGTTCAATGGCATGGTGTAGCGGCGCAATACCGTGTACGACAATCCCGCCGCCGACCAGAAACATCGCCAGCGTACCGACAATGGATAATGCTTTCATTAACCAGGGCGCGATAATCAGTAATCCTTTACCGACGCCCTGCGCCAGCACGCTACGCTTTTCCGCCAACCAGTACCCCATATCATCCAGTTTGACAATAATACCCACCAGGCCATACACGCCAATGGTCACAACCAACGCAATCCCCGCCAGTACCAACACCTGATTAAGCAGCGGCGCCTGCGCGACAATCCCCAAGGTAATTGCCACAATTTCAGCGGACAGAATGAAATCGGTACGGACCGCCCCTTTTACTTTATCTTTTTCAAAGGCCAAAGGATCTTGTGCAGCCAGCGCCTCAAGACGTTTTTGCCGCTCCGCCGGGTCTTCTTTGTGTTTTCGCGCCTCAAAGGTATGCAGGACTTTTTCTACCCCTTCAAAGCAGAGAAACGCGCCGCCTAACATTAATAAAGGCGTAATGGCCCACGGGATAAATGCGCTTATCAGCAGCGCCAACGGCACCAGAATAACCTTGTTGATTAATGATCCTTTCGCCACGCTCCATACCACTGGCAGCTCGCGATTAGCACGAACGCCGGTCACCTGCTGTGCATTGAGCGACAGGTCGTCCCCCAGTACGCCCGCGGTTTTTTTCGCGGCCAATTTGCCCATTACCGAAATATCGTCCAGCAGCGTGGCGATATCGTCGAGTAATGTCAGTAAGCTACTTCCTGCCAAAATGATTTCCTCGGTCTTTTCTTCTAAGACGTTAAGTATGTAGCAAAACGCGCAATGCCGAAACCGGCGGCGCGGGTCAACGCCTTTTTATTCCAAAAGGACAATTATAATGCTCGCCAGCATAATAATTTTGACGTTTACTATATCCACCCTTTTTATTTCACCGTGAGTGATTATGCGTTTCCGGCAGTTATTACCTCTTTTTGGCGCGCTTTTTGCCTTGTACATCATTTGGGGGTCTACCTATTTTGTTATCCGCATAGGCGTTGAAAGCTGGCCGCCGCTGATGATGGCAGGCGTACGTTTTCTCTCGGCGGGGATGTTGCTCATGGCGTTTTTGCTGCTGCGCGGCGAAAAACTTCCGCCGCTGCGCCAGACCATCAACGCCGCGCTGATTGGTCTACTGCTGCTGGCGGTGGGTAACGGTCTGGTGACGGTGGCGGAGCATCAAAACGTGCTATCAGGCATTGCTGCCGTCGTGGTCGCCACTGTCCCGCTATTTACGCTGTGCTTTAGCTACTTTTTTGGTATTAAAACGCGCAAATTAGAATGGGTGGGGATTGCCATTGGACTTGCCGGGATTATTCTGCTGAACAGCGGCGGCAACTTAAGCGGCAATCCGTGGGGCGCGATTTTGATCCTGATAGGTTCGATGAGCTGGGCATTTGGTTCCGTTTACGGCTCGCGCATCGCCCTCCCTGTGGGCATGATGGCGGGCGCGATTGAAATGCTGGCGGCGGGCGTGGTATTGCTTTGCGCGGCATTTCTTTCCGGCGAAAAGCTCGCCACGCTGCCTGGCTTATCGGGGTTTATGGCCGTCGGCTACCTGGCGTTGTTCGGTTCTATTATCGCCATTAATGCCTATATGTACCTGATTCGCAACGTCAGTCCGGCGCTGGCGACCAGCTACGCCTATGTGAATCCGGTTGTCGCCGTGTTGCTTGGCACTGGCCTGGGCGGCGAGAGGTTATCGCCCGTTGAATGGGCCGCGCTGGGTGTGATTGTGTTTGCCGTAGTGCTGGTGACTCTGGGTAAGTACCTGTTTCCTGTCAAGGCGGTGGTCACGCCGTGTAAAACGGAAGATTCACGCCAGTAGATGAATCCCCTGGGTGTCGATCTGCGCGCTGGCGCCGCCGCCGCAGATCCACTCTTCCAGGCGCTCCGCCAACGCCGCGTCGCTCAATTTCGCTCGTCCGCGCAAGGCGCACTCCCAGACGATCAGCACCCGCCAGCCAAGCGCCTGTAAACGCTGAATATCGCGCTCATCGCGCTCAACGTTCTTACCGATTTTTTCCAGCCAGAAAGCCGTTCGCGTGGCCGGTACTTTGAACAGATAACAGTGGTGATGATGCCAAAAGCAGCCGTGAGTAAAAATCACACAATCATAGTCATTCACCACAAAGTCCGGCTTGCCTGGTAATGTCGCGTCCTGAGTATGAAACGTAATCCCCTGCGCGCTTAGCAGGCCGGCAAGACGTTTTTCAATAGCCGTATCGCGGGTCGCTATCGCGCGCATATTTTTACTGCGCGTGGCTTTATCGTGAACGTCCGCCATCTACCGTCTCTCTCTGACGCAGCGTCACCGCCTGGTGAATTTTGGGTTCCAGCAGCTTTGCTACCGCGGCAAATACCGGCACCACCACGGAATTGCCAAACTGGCGATAGGCCTGCGTATCCGAGACAGGTATCCTGAACTGGTACGTTTGCGGCGCCTCAAATCCCATTAAACGCGCGCACTCTCTCGGCGTGAGTCGGCGGGGACGATGTTGTTGGTTGCCAGCATCGTCGAAATCCACTTCGCCTTTCGCCATATCCCAACCACGATCGATCAGAATTTCGGCGCCATCTTTGTAGTAACGAGCAGATAACGTGCGCGCCACACTTTCCGGATTGTCAGGATAAACCATGCCATAGCCAAAACCGTTTCCCCGCGCCTGGTGCTTTTTCGCGTAGCGATATAAATATTTCCACAGCACCGGCGTCAGGATATATTTGGCTTCGACGACGGGCTCCAGCAGTTCTGCCAGCGTCGGACGGCGCAGTGGATAACAGCGGGCGATATTGCGTAACGTAAAATCGGTTTTCAGGTTTAAATCGCGGCGGAATCCCACCAACACAATACGTTCCCGATGCTGAGGAAGAAAGTGCTGCCCGTCGATAATTTTCGGATCGTCCGGGCCATTGTCAGCGGCATCCGCCACGTCATATCCCAGTTCATCGAGCGTTTGCATAATAATGCGGAAGGTGTTGCCCTGGTCGTGACTTTTAAGGTTTTTCACATTTTCCAGCACAAACAGCGCGGGGCGGCGAGCGTCGATAATTCTTACGACATCAAAAAATAACGTCCCCTGAGTCTCGCAGGCAAAGCCGTGGGCGCGGCCCAGCGCATTTTTCTTGGAAACGCCCGCCAGAGAAAATGGCTGACAGGGAAAGCCCGCCAGCAGGACATCATGTTGCGGAATATGCTGGCGAATGTGTTCCGCCGCCTCATCATCGCTGACCCCTTCCCGGTGGCTCAACGTGATATCGCGGATATCTTCATTAAAGCGATGTTGCAGCGGATCGCAAAAATAGTTCGCTTTATATGTCCGTACCGCGTGCTTATTCCATTCGCTGGTAAACACGCACTGTCCGCCTATCGCTTCAAATCCGCGGCGAATGCCGCCGATGCCCGCGAAGAGATCGATAAAACGAAAGGCGTAATGCGGATGATGCGCTGGCGGCGTCGGCAACCCTGTTTTAAGACAGGTGAGTTCATTGTCGCTCAAGCGATGCCATGCCGCGTTCATCATTACGCGCTTTAAGATGGCCGGGCTCCAGTGCTGTTCGCCCAGGCCGTTAAGGTGCGCCACCAGCGTTTTAACATCGTAGATTTCCAGCAATTGACTCAGCATCGCCTGGATCTCGCTTCCGGCGTCGTCGGCGATGAGGTTCCGGGCGTGTGTTACTGAAATATTTTCCTGCATACATTTAACCGGCCAAAAATAATTGCCGACAGACTAACATAAAATGACGCGGTTTACGTTTCAGCGGCAGGGGTTACTGATGCGTAGCAAACATCTGGATGACCGCCTCATCCCGTGTTTCATAGTCGCCTTTCAGCTCAGCGCTCAGTTTCGCCATGTACGACACCAGAAAATCCGCATTACGCTGCGCCAGGTACTTGCCCCGTTCGGTCTGCATCGTCAGCGGCAGTTTCAGCAGTTTGGTTTGAAAATGGTCGAGCGCGAATTGCTTATCGTTAAGAGGCCGTCTGTCGGCAAAGGGATCGTCGGCATCAAACAGCGCGACGCCCAGCGCGCCGGAGACCGCAAAGACCCGCGCCAGACCAATGGCACCCAACGCCTCCAGCCTGTCTGCATCCTGCACGATTTTTGCCTCTGGCGTGGCGGGCGCAATGTTTGCGCTGAAACTATGCGCTTCGATAGCATGACAAATACCCGCCAGTTTTTCTGCCGGAAAGTCAGGAAAATCCCGCAGAAAAATACGCAGGGTTTCTGCCGCCGCCAGAATGGAAGAACGATGCCGCTGCGGATGGTTTTTCGCCAGGCTGACGATGTCATGGAAATAACATGCCGATAGCACCACCAGCCAGTCGACAGGACTGTTTTCCCCCAGCGTTTGCGCGGTTGCCCAAACACGACGAAAATGGAAGATGTCATGGGCGGCATCCTGTTCCTGGTGGTGGTGACGTAGCCAGTCTTCAAACTGCGATTGCCAGTATCCTGAGTCCATACGCCCTCTCTTTATAGCAGACCATTTTTATTACATGCCTGAGCACAGGGTTCGCTATCCTGACATATCCGCCACCACTTTACATCCCTGCTTACTTGCGCGTTTCTGGCTTAGTGTCGGCGGGATAAGCCCTGTTTTTGCGAGGCCGGGTATACCAGGCAATACTCCCCAGAATAAGCCAGACGACGCCCAGCGAAAGCGCGTTAAGCCATTTTTCCGTTGCGCTGCCAGGAGTGCTGATTGGGCCGAGAACCGGCTCGGTTTGTATGGCGGACATCAGCCACACGCAACGCGCCATCGCCCAGATGAAGTAGCCGCAAAAGGTATAAAAAACCCATAACGCTAATTTGCCACCCATGCTACGGGTGGCGTTGTCCTCCCTGGTACTCAAACTTTACTCCGCTTTTGTGATGTAAGTCATATGACATTAATTACATTATAATGTGACATTAATCACATTTCGACCATAGAATACCTTATCCACCTGTTTTGGTTATTCATTCCACAAATAGTTTATTCTCAGTTAATGTTACGCCTGGCGCTGAACCTGCTGTTAAATAAGGGAATGGTGATTGAATCGCACTCTGATGCAGAATAACCCATAACCAGAACAACTTATTTTTACGCACCGCGATAGCGTTTTATTTTATTAGCATTAAGTGTCAGAATGATTCGGTTATTAGCCTTTTATCATTTATTTTATCATTACCCACATTACCGGCATTTATGCCGGTTTTTTTTATGTTTTTTCATAATCAAAGCATCAAATACATATAAAAAACAAATTATATTCACACCAACAACCATCAAATCAAAACACATAACCCATTGATAAAAAATGATAATTATAGAATATATATTCTTAGTTACTTATATAGTCTTTATTATAAAAAACCAAATAGAAACAAATTGAAATATTTTAAATACCTTTGTTACATGTTATTTTTTAAATTCCATGAACTTCATAGAATAGTATCAATTTGTAGTTTTGTTGAAGTGGCTACATATTCATATAAATTATTATCATAAGGGAATACATAATGAACAGAAAAGTTCTGGCACTGCTTGTCCCGGCGTTATTAGTGGCAGGCGCAGCAAATGCGGCTGAAATTTATAATAAAAATGGCAACAAACTCGACCTGTACGGCAAAGTTGATGGTCTGCGTTACTTCTCTGACGACGCAGGCAGCGACGGCGACCAGTCCTACGCCCGTATTGGCTTTAAAGGCGAAACGCAAATCAACGATATGCTGACCGGCTATGGTCAGTGGGAATACAACATTAAGGTGAACACCACCGAAGGCGAAGGTGCAAACTCCTGGACTCGTCTGGGCTTTGCCGGTCTGAAATTCGGCGAGTACGGCTCTTTCGATTATGGCCGTAACTATGGTGTTATCTACGACATTGAAGCCTGGACCGATGCGCTGCCGGAATTCGGCGGTGATACTTATACCCAGACCGATGTCTATATGCTGGGCAGAACCAACGGCGTTGCTACCTACCGTAATACCGACTTCTTCGGTCTGGTGGAAGGCCTGAACTTCGCGTTGCAGTACCAGGGTAATAATGAAAACGGCGGTGCTGGTGAAGGTACAGGTAACGGCGGCAGCCGCAAACTGGCCCGTGAAAACGGCGACGGTTTCGGTATGTCTGCCTCCTACGACTTTGACTTCGGGTTAAGCCTGGGTGCGGCCTACTCTTCCTCTGACCGTACGGACAATCAGGTTGCTCGTGGTTATGGCGACGGCATGAATGAGCGCAACAACTATGCTGGTGGTGAAACCGCTGAAGCCTGGACCGTAGGTGCCAAATATGACGCCTACAATGTTTACCTGGCGGCGATGTACGCTGAAACCCGCAACATGACCTATTATGGCGGCGGCAATGGCGAAGATAATGGCGGTATTGCTAACAAAACCCAGAACTTTGAAGTGGTTGCGCAGTATCAGTTCGATTTCGGTCTGCGTCCGTCCATCGCCTACTTGCAGTCTAAGGGCAAAGATTTAGGCGGTCAGGAAGTCCATCGTGGCAACTGGCGTTACACCGACAAAGATCTGGTTAAATATGTTGACGTCGGTATGACTTACTACTTCAACAAAAATATGTCCACCTACGTTGATTATAAAATCAACCTGCTGGACGAAGATGATGACTTCTACGCAAACAACGGTATTGCAACCGATGATATCGTAGGTGTTGGTCTGGTCTACCAGTTCTAAGACGCTTTATGTTATTCAAGCCCGTGCTTAGCGCGGGCTTGTTATTATAGGGCAAGAATTAAATAACGGATAAGGGCGCAAAGACAGGTGACCTGGCTTCATCGGATAGATGAAGACAACGTCGCTCTTTTCAGGCGCTGTCTGCAAGAGAAATAACACCTTTGGGGAAAGGTAAATGCCACTATAGATGATGGATGTCAGCGTCTATAGATGATAATCATCGGGCATAAAAAAGCTCCGATACGGAGCTAATATGAATTATTTTCTAAAATCTAGCGGAACCTGCCCTGAGCGAATGTATAATCCAACATTATCAAAAGTGATCATGGTTGACTTACAAAAAATACATTTCGCGCCAAATGGGTTTTGCTCAGTAACATCGAATGTCGATGTTCTGTATTGTGAACCATGGCAACATGGACACCGGAAGTGAATTTTATTAGTAATATCAGTTGCCTTAAAGCGCCACAACGTTGACCGCTGATGGACCTTTTGGTCCCTGCTCTACTGAAAACTCCACTTCCTGATTTTCATTCAGAGTGCGGAATTCATTACTTTGAATGGCGGAAAAATGCACAAACACATCTTTGCTGCCATCTTTAGGCGTAATGAAACCAAAGCCCTTTTCAGGGTTAAACCATTTTACTAAACCAGTGATTTTCGTCGTCATAATATTGTTACCTTTTGAATGAGCCCTTGGGCAAAATGGCCTGAAGAAAATTATCAGAGAGAAAAAAACCTAAAGGAGATCTCAAGAGGAACAAATGATGAGAAATATTACAATCACTACTTCAGATAAGTTTGTATCAAACCGCACAACCATTAACGCATGGTTAACTGAACATAGCAAGCTTTAGTTTTGTTAAAAAAATATTAATTGTTTTTTAGCATTATCCCGCTGATTGCCATACTCTTTTTATCCATGCCCGTCGCTATGGCTGAAACCTGGCGTAAATAAGTGACGTCTTCCAACGCCTACCTGGCAATAAACGCGCCACATTTTCTGATGTCGTAAACCAGAATACATGCGCATCATCGTGAGAGGTTCCTGTGATCTCGTGCGGCCAGTTTATAAGGGTGGTCAAGCAGAGAATTAGTGTGTTCATTATGTTTACAGGCAAGCCATAATAACCGCGACAGCGGCGTTGAAATCTGTGTTGATGGCTTAGTCTGAGAGGAATAAAACCGGCTGATGAATGACTCAAGATGCTACATTTTTACAACGAAACAGGCATCTCCTGGAAAATGATAGACAGGAAAGTAATCTTTCTTCTGTCGAACTGTATTTTATTGATTTCGTCATGGCAAAGGCTTGCTTTATCTACCGGAATTAATTGTAACTGCTAAAAAATCCTTTGCTCCAGAGACTGATATTCAAAAACCTGAAAAATATCACTTCCATCACTGACAAGAACGCCAGAATAGATATTACACTGCCCGCTCTCCGGTAGCGGTAGATTCAGTGAATGCGCCAGAAATCGTTGCAGCATAACATATTCATAGCCTAGTAATGGTGTATCCATTATATGACTGGGTGGAGAGATGTAATCACCTTCAGTTTTCACCCTCCAGCTATTGCTCATAAAATGATATCACTGTTCAGGTAACAGAGTCGATTAACTGGATCATCCTTTCCCTTCATTAAAAATATTTTATTTTTTCTGGTTTTAATCCGCCGAAAGATCACCGGAGACTGAAAATAGATGGATAGCGTAAGGTGCCCATAGAGCGCATAACGTCATATTTCACTGGCTGTAAGCTCTTCATTAGCTTGCTTTTTTATAATATTAACGGCTTCATAAATCGTTACCCGGACCGGCATGACGGAATTGTTACTGTGATAAGGAACCGAACTCATATCACATTCTCCTTTATTTATCTTCCAGAGGGACTCAATATCATCGTCAGTTATTACAAACAGAAACACCACTGGCAAATAAAAATCAAATACTAAAATTGATACCAAACACATTAACAATAATCAGGAAATATCAAAATAGAACATTTCATTTGATTTATGAATACAAAACAATTCTCCTGAAATTATCAATAACAGGATATAATAAAAACAATAATCAGAGTCTTTTAATTACATCGCTATCCAATCCAGAATATTTTCAATTAATAGACTTATTTTTTTGATTTTTTTACTTATGCTATTAATTACTTTATAGTTCTCTAATTCATCTAACACCATTTATTTTACTTAGATGGTTATCTCTGTGTTAATGCATTACCACCTCCTGACACTAATAAAAAATTATCGGTATAATCTTAATGTTTTTATATAGAATTATATTGAAACCAGCATTGTGATTACATTTTCAAATGGAACTGATGCCCAAACACAAAATCATACCCCATACTTATAGTTCATCATAAAATACATAAATTTTGTATATTTTGAAACAACATGTTGTGATTGTCACCAGAAACCATTATTTCTATGAATGAATTACTTTCTTGATCTCACAGATGCAAATTGAAAATACTGTTTCAGTAAAGGCTTTGGATGTCTACGCTTTGTGAATAACAATTTATGCCATAAACTACATGGGTGCAGATGGAAGATGATCAGGGTATGGCGGTAGCATATAAACTATGGTGCAATTATATTTCGTGATTTGTATGCAAAACTGCCAGTAACTCCGAGCTTCAGTTATATCGTACTCCTCGGCCCGATCAGTTTAGCAGGTGGCCTTACCCACTAGAGTGGGTTGATCCATGGAGGCATTCTTCAATGGAGGTTATCGAAATTTTGGATGGGAGATTATTAAAATAACGCAAGCACCGGGAACATGGACACCTTAATTGACGGAGATGATATATGTCAGATAGTAAAGAATTTAGAGATTTTTGGGCTGAAGTTTCTAAGGTTGCGGCTAAATATAAAGCATCTGCTGACGGTAAGCAGGGGGAATTATTTGCCCGTGAATTATATAGTGATTATTTGAACGTGCAACCTAAAAATAAGAAGGCATGGCTGGATGAAATGATTAAATTTTCTTTTGTATCTATGAAAGATTCCCCTAAATGGGTGGGCGAATATGATTGGCCATATTTTAATGGAAGGCCAATGGTTTTTCTTGAACAATTTAAAATACCATTATCAGCTCAACATATTGATTTTCCTAGGACAGATACTCATTATATATTCGCTTCCAAGAAAGACTTGGGGGATGGTTTTTCTTGCATTTATAAAATAATTATTCAAAAAGATAATGGTAATCTCATTCACTCAAATGGAGATGGATATATAGAGTTTTGATGCGCTGGGTAGAGTTGCGGTTGCTGTCAGAGGAACAGGATGGCAGAACAAGGCTGTATGTGTATGAAGTCAGAGCAGCTACACGCCGCTGGTAAGGGTGGAAGGCAGGGGTAAAGAAAGCCAGTATCGCGGTATCTCTGTCAGCCGAACGGTATGCCGGAGCGATTGTCGGATGAGAAAGGCGAGATTCGCTGGGAAGGCGTGACCGGTGTGTAGGGCGGGACAGGGCTTTCGATTCTGAAGTTAAAATATTTGAACATATAGCCAATAAATTTCCAACAACGGCAAAAGGTCGTATTGATCTATATTCGGAATTAAAAGTATGCCCCTCATGTTCAGAGGTTATAACTCAATTCAAAGCAATGTATCCTAATATTGAAGTTAATGTGACATGGGGAGGGTAATATGGAACAGCGAGCTTTTTTGATTGAAATTAACAAGTTAATTGCATCGATAACGTCAAAAAACATGACTGTCAAGGGGTGTTCTACAGAGGATATACTGTATCTGGAAGAAAACTATGGAGAATTACCAAAGTCTTATAAATTATTTTTATCTCTTTTGGGTGTCGAATCTGGTGACTTTAAGGAAGGGACTGATCTTCTTTTTAAAGATATAAATGATATAAATAAGTATACAATTGAGTTGATGCAAGAAAATAATATAAGCATTCCAGTCGGAATGTATTCTTTTTTATTGCATCAAGGATATTCTGCGTTGTTTTTTATTGAAAGAGATGATGACCCTTCTGTATATTGCTATACAGAAGGGAAGGAGATAAAGAAAACTAAATATGTTTTCAGTGAATATGTTTTGGCTGAAATAGAATTGTATAATAGATACCAGTAATACATTAGGTGTTAATAAAGCCGGGAAAGAAATTAACTCTTCCCGGCTTTTTATTACTTAGACCCCGTTCAGTCCACTAAACCAGTACGTCCTTCACCCCCTTGACCACCTGCTTAGCCCGGTAGAGCTGTTCGCGCAGCTCCTGCACCTCATTAGTGTCGGCCACCAACACAATGCACCCCTCCGAAACCTTCACTGTCACGCCGCGCCCGGTCTCAAATACTGCCTCGGCCAGCCAGTCGCCCTTGAGGTGGAGGGCGGGATGCCAGAACCTTCGATTTGAAGTTTGGTTCAACAGCTTATATGGGAAAGATCGCTATATAAAAAATGTGAACATTAAGTAATACGACGATAATAGTCAGTTAAACCTTACTCTAATTGTGAGCGATCCGTACTGCCAAAGCTAATGAACCTGAACAACTTTATTTTTATCCACTCTATATGTTTTTGTTAACGTGATAAATTATCGGTTATTTTTCCAGAATAAATTGGAATTAAGTCCCCATGTTATTAAAAAGAAAACTATAGCTGTATTTTTTATAAATGATTCATCAAAAGTATAATGCGATGCCGAACCAAATAATTTAAATACCGAGCATAAACCATGTTGCGATACGATAAGGTGAAAAAACATTATTGGTATTGATGTAAAAAATAAAACATTTCTCGAACGTTCTTTTTTAAAAGAAACCCGCACATAAAAAACAACAATCGAGATCAAAAAAGAAATTATAAGATAGATACTTTCAAAGATAAAAGCATTATCATAAGTATTCATTCTGTCCCCGTAAACTTATAAATCACTTGCCAATGATTATACGTTTTCAGGAACAAGTGTAAATTGCGCAACGAGACATTTGAATACAAGAATGTAGATAATTGCACATCATATTACCAGCAATAATACTATGTATCTAAAAATTCACTATATTGATAATTTATCAATTCAGAATACAAGAATGGTTTTATTTTGCGACAGGCAGACTGCATGCTCATGCCCCCTTCTCCTCCGTCGTCATCAAAAGTTTAAACCATCGATAGCTGTCGATTTCCTTACTGCTGAACAGCCTCTCTCATGAACTTAATTCAGGAGGCTCAGCTACCTTTATGCCACCTATGCGGATAGGCAGCTCACCTTCTCGCTGGCACAGCTTCTTAATGGATTGCCACTCCTCAGCTTCTGTTTCCATGTGAGCAGCGACCGAATCAAAAGCACCTTCGGCTACGATTATGGTAGGTTCTTTATCTGTTTCATTATCAGCCGATTCTGTTTCAGGCTCTTCGGCCAGTTCTTCTTCCAGCCCAGCCATACTCGCTTTCAGTTCATCAAGACTACTGGCGGCGTCTCTTGGCGCATAGAAGAACAGCCCACTGATGAAGATAGCTTCCATTACCTCACTGAAAGAAAACGAGGTATCGCCATAGACAAAGCAGCTATGCTTGGAACTCTTCACCCCTGATACATTTTTCTTCAGCAGGCCGTCTTTCGGTGAAGTCATCAACGTCTGTTTGCTGTAGAGGATTACAGGCAGATTTTTAATTTCGTGAACATCACCGCTGATACTCCAGCGTTCTTTATCACCTTTAATGAAACCTGAAGCATCGCAGCTACTTTCTATGTCAAACTCATCAGTCGGAAACCGCTCGCGATTAAAATAGGTTGAAAAATCTTCTCCTTCTTCCATGTTCTGACGCTTGTAAGCGCGATAAACCGAGCTTCGACGGTCAATTCCGATCCATTCAATATCCCATGTCGTTGGCCCGGACGGTTTTCTTACCTCATCTATGTAGGCACCAACATCTCTGTCCAGATAAGCCGCTAACAATTCCTTCCACGGCTCTATAGCCAAGAAGATACTTGCCAGCGTTGTCCCTTCTTCAATCAGGGCCGTATGGTGGAAGAAACGTAGAAGAAAAAAGGGATCAGCATCAGCTATCGCGTTCTGTATGGAAAGCAACGCAACAGTCGAGGTTTCATCGTAATCGGACTGAAACCGCAGTATTGCATCGGAACAAAAAATTAACTTACCTTCCATCGCTCACCGCCTCCTGACGTTATCAGACAAAGCATTTTACCAGAACACTGCCACTTATCGTATTCGACTTTAACCTGACCCATGTTCATTGATAGCTCTGGATATAGATTCAACCCAAAAGCATTGGCCTTATGGATAACATCTCAACATCTGAAACTGATAACTCATGTTATAACATCTGTGATTTTATAGTTTCTTCACTCATCAGCGTGAGTTCTGAAACCAAGCGAATATAAATATTTTTCAGCCTGTTTTTATCGCAACGACTTACAGACTCTGATAACAGATAATGGCTGTAATTATTTACAAAAATATCATTGCCGTTTTCAAGAGTAAGTTTTATTCCATGTTCGGTATCTTCCACTTTGTTTACGACACATATCAGAAATGGTGTTTTCTCATGGGGATGAAGGAGTGTTATCATTTTAATATTGTTCATTTTGTTTCTTCCTTTTTTTATTTATTACTATTTAATACTCTATCGCAAGTGTAATAATCAAATATATTTGTGTTTTATCCATGTTTTTAAAATCCTTTTTGAAAAGATCTTTATCTCTGTGCTTACGCACGACTACGCCCTGACTCTGACATTTTTATTTTATTCATCTCCTGTCTGTTAAATAAAAAGAAAAGTATTCGATCATTGTTTGATCTCTTTTCCTCATGATGCTGAATTTAGATCCTATTTTTAAACATAGTTTTCCCCTTTAGACATATAGCATTTGCTCTTAAACGCATAGGAAAACTATATCCTTGGTAGCAGTACTTCGTGATTGTTCGCAACAATCACTTTGCTGAACAGGGCTTTTTCCTGTTAGTGATGTTTTTTTATTAATAATTTTCTTCATATAAAATTACTGCCTGTAGTCAGTTATAAGCGTTTTAAGCACAAAGATAATTACATGTGTCATCTTCCTGCTCCCAACATCTTACTAAGCTTCCTGTGCAGTTTATTAGCCATTTATAAAACACGTTTACTTATATCCATTGATATTGATTTTCACCTGATATATTTAATAACTATTTATTGAAAACACATCTTTTGTGCTGGCGCACGGCTATGCCCCAGATACTGATTTGAAACTATTTTTCTTGATCACTTATAAGTCATTAATATTTTATCAATGGAAAACAACGTAACCAGTATAAAGATCATTTACTCCACCGGGTTAGAACTCAGATCTTATGCTTGAATATAATATCTTCCCTCTGACATATAGCATTTGCTCTTAAACGCATAGGAAAACTATATCCTTAGTAGCAGCACTTCGTGATTGTTGCCAACAATCACTTTGCTGGACAGGGCTTGCCCCTGTTAATGATGGATTTATCCAAAAAAGATCGCGTCGAAGACACATATAAAGTAAAAGGAATATTAATTAAGCTCTCACAATAAAAAGCAGCGGTTCGTGATTGTTCAACACAATCACTTCGCTGATAGCAGTTATTAAGGAATACAACATCCCTTGTAAAATCACTAAAACATAACACAAAAGTAAAACTGGACTCTCTTAACTTCTTACTAATTATTTAATTATAAGCATAGTCCCGGACCAGTAAAATAGCGGCTTCGCAACTTTTTTTCCTATGTTCGAACATAGCAAACTCCTATGTTCAAACATAGATCCGTCCTATGTTCGAACATAGCAAGATCTATGTTCGAACATAGTTTTTTTAACATATAGCATTATCATAAAAATATACTTCCTATTTTATTTATAGTTCTACTATTGACTTTTATTTTTTTGCATAGTATTAAAATACATATAACAAAAATAATAAGAGAGAATAATATGAATACAAACGATGCTGATCTATTACACTTATTTGAATCATTAACCACCGAGCAAAAGATTGATATCGCAAGACGCTTACTACAAAACAAAGAAATAAAATCAACGACAGTTATTTCTTCTGAGGAAGATAAAGCTATTTCGTTTTCACAACCTTATGTATTTGCTTTTACTTCCAACTTTCGTGTTTTCTCTGATCTTGACATATCCAAGAATGAATTCCGTGTATTAACATATATCTTGGAGTATATGGAGTTTGGAAATCTGATTAACCTTTCACAATCATCTCTGTGCAAAGCATTGAATATCGCTTCCGGTAATATGTCTAACATCTTCAAAAAACTCAGACAGAAAGGAATACTCGTCGAGCATCATGGCCATCTCTATATCAACTCTAACATTTTCGCAAAAGGGATGAGTCATCAACTGGATCAGAAACGTAAAGAACAGCTGAGCAACGCTCGCAATCTTTACGCAGAAATAGAACAGTATCCAGAAAGTTATTCAGCTATGTCAAAAAGTGAAAGAAGAACCCTTTCCTTAGAAACTGAAACCAAAGAAATCTATACTGACGCATTTGTTTTCAGTAAGAAGAAAAAGAATAACGCTGTTCCTAATACCAACAATAGCATACATATTGATAAACCACGAAAAGTATATAAAAGAACGAAGGAAAATGAGGAAGCAAGAAGAAACGCTGTTGACGCAGACTCTCATATGCAGAAAGTATCCTGATAAAATAACAACAACAAGGAAATAACAATGAAAAAACTACCCGGTTCGCTTGAGATTAAGCTCCATGAAAAACTATCCAAGAGTGATATACTAAATATATTGGCTGAGCAGATGACTATGCTTGAGGAAACATTTGGCATTCAGGAATTTAAGATTTTCTCTTACCTTGAATGCTATATTGGAGATAAGAAACAAGCATTATATTATAGAAGTCGCAACAGTGCCGTAGCCACATTCAAATTAAAGGGTCTTGAATCCCCTGTAAACACGGCTAAGCTCATATCAAAAGAAAACGGACAACGTACTGTTTCCTTTGATAAAGAACTGGATATAGACAGAATATCTGCTACAGTCCGAAATATACAAAACAATAATCCTTATCAGGGGTGGTCTGAAGGTATCAGTGTAGTTCCAGCTTCAATCATCAGTAAAATGATCCAAGAGGATATAATACGAGCGCAGGAAGAACAAAGCAGACTTTACCGTATTGAAGAACAGCGCAAGAAAGCGGAACAAATACGCAAAGCAAAAGAAAGAGAGGAATATGAACGACCTTTAAAGGCTTTTATTTCTTTAAAAATAAAAGAAAGTGGCTTATCGGAGAAGGATTTCAAAAAGCAGGTTTGTTCAAGCTGCGACTATCTGAAAGATAGCTCCACAAAATCAAGATATTTTACTGAACGACCAGACTTGTTAGACAAATATCATAATGAAAGATTAATTCGTCTCTCGATAAAAGGCACTGATGGGAAAGTAAGAAAAGTGGAAATTTATACAGATTCAGGTAATCTTATTTTTGAACAGTATAAAACAAAATAATCCTTTATGCATATGTCAATTTGACACCTGAACCATATCTCGTAATATAAATATATCTACTATTTTATTTGCGAGGTCTTATATGAGAAAAGTAAAAATAGACAACAGTGATTTAATCGAATACGTAAATACAGTCAAAGAATTAAAAAATCATATTACGATTGAGGAATACAGAAATGAATATCGTAGACTACGCTCCGATGGTATTCCTTTAATAAAAGCCCAAAAGTTTAAATCTGCACACACTGAACTTCGCAGACTTGAAAAAAAGAGAGAATCTCTTATTGAATACTTTATTAACGAGTTAAATCCTATTAGTAGTTCAAAAGCTAACACATCAGCGAGATCAACTGGTAATCTTGATTTATTTAACGAACGCGTATTATACCGTAAGGTTATTTCAGAAAAGAGCGATGAAGAAATAATTGCCTTGGTCATAAAACAGCGTACAGAAGCCGCTGTTGAGTTCCAGCGATACATAGAACAAAGTCTTGAGCAACTCTCTCACATCTCGTCAGAGTTCGAGCCATCAAGCCAGAAGCGCAGGAAAATGTCTCTTTAAAAAACTGCTTTATGTTATCCGTGTCAAACGGGATTTTTTAAGATTGCTTAACCGACAATATTTACTATATTATTTACGGGTTGTTTTTTGACTATACAACAACACAGCATACATTATTTTTATTAATCGCCCATTTTAAAACACCGGATAACATACTATGAGTGAAGCTCTCAAGGCACTGAACAATATTCGTACACTTCGCGCACATGCTCGTGAAACAGATCTGGCAACTCTGGAAGAGATGCTGGAAAAACTCACTGCTGTCGTTGAAGATCGTCGTGAGGAAGAAAGTGCCGTCCGTAAAGAACAAGAAGAACGTCAGGCTAAACTTGAAGCCTTCCGTCAGAAACTGTTAGAAGATGGTATTGACCCGGCTGAACTGCTTGCTACTGTTGGCTCATCTCAGCCTAAAGCCAAATCGACACGCGCTCCACGCCCAGCTAAATACAAATATACAGATGAAAACGGCAACGAGCAGACTTGGACAGGTCAGGGCCGCACTCCTAAAGCGATCGCTGCTGCTATTGAAGCTGGTAAAAAACTGGAAGACTTCGCGATCTAATCACTCTAAGACCGTCAATATAATTTGGCGGTTTTACTTTCGCTCTATCAGTAATTAACATGCAACAATTGAGACGGCTTTGAACAGAAAGTTGAAATTACCCCCCCAAAAAAAAATGGTTACAAAATAGTGATGATTCATTAATGAACACTAGAATTATCTCATACCTTGCTGCTAGCCAATTGTTGTTTGTTTACTGCATCCACACACGTGAACTATTAATATTCATATCCATCTTTATTACTGGCAACATGCAACCTTTTATCATTTGTGACATCACGATAGTCAAATCCGATTAAAAAGAAACCCTCTCGGATTTTATAGGGGTTAATGTTTATGCGTATAGAATTTTTTTCGGTCCAGTCAATCCACGTATTATCATTACCTTGATGCCAAATCTGAATACTATGATTATAGATAGCATTATTGAACGTGGAAAAATAATGTCGAAACAACTCTTTTTTATCCTTAAATAGGCATTCAATTGCTGTCCGATCTGATTTTATATCAATTAAGCTAATGTTTTTCCCATAATCAACCAAACCATCTCGAATTACTTTATTTTTAATTATTGATTCCTTTATTTCATGCGATATGTGATATGAGAAATCAATAATCTCGTGGCTGAATTTGTTAAACTCGTTATCAGAATAATGACCTGTTGCAATACTAATTGCAGCAGCAATATCCATAGTAGAAAAATGATAGTCACCGGGTTGGAAAAGCGAATTAATCATTCCTCTGAATTCTCTTGTATTCATCAAATCACATGGACTATACCATCCTCGCAGTTTGTCATCATTAACTCTACCGAGAATTTCAATAATATTCTTCTGATATAAGTAATGTGAAAGTTTTCTCTTGAATATATAGTGAAATGGGGATGTGATTGTTTCAGATATTTTAAAAATGTCATTTATGATCATTTTAGTTCCTTAGCATCATTCTTAATTATTAGTGAATCAGATAAAATTTTTCTAAAAAAGACTTAAAAGAGTTTTTTTAATTTTGAAAACAACCTTTCCCATAAATTTTGTTTTCTACCGGTAGGTGATGATTTCGCCCATGATGGATTCATAAGATCACTTGGTAATAAATATTTATGATCATCATCATCAACGACAACAGCATTTAGCTTCTCAGCTACTTGCAACATTTTACAGTAAAGGGCTTCGTCAGGATGCTTTGTTGAAATCCTTCCATCATCCCAGCCAAGCCAAGGCTCATCATGTTCACTCTGACCACTCCATATAGCATAAGAATCACCGTTCACGTTATCTATTGTTAGTTCTTCGTCGTCATTAACAAGCTGGAGCCATTCTTCACGGCTTATTGGATCACTTGCGCTATCAAACCAACATTCTGTTCTTACTATGTGAAGCTCCCAGCCCATAACCACCTCCATGTTTTTGATGTAGATACATTATTATACAGAACTCTTATCAGTCAATGAGATCTTCTGGTGAAACCCGGTCACACTCCATTTTCTCAAGAAATCTTTGTGCTCTTTTCATTTTCAACTTACGTGCTTTTTTCTCACCTATTTCCTGATAGTATTCTTCCCGGCGCTCTGCCACGACTTGACGAAACTTCTTCAAAAGCTGTTCCAATGTTTTCATATCTGTTGTTGCGGCTTCTGCTTGGATTTTTTTATACATATACATTGCATGAAATTCATCAATCATTGTTGGCTCCTTGTATCGAGTATGTTTTCACTGCCATTTTTAGCTTTCAAATCATATTTGTTATCAGCCCCATTCAGGGGCCAATATACGTCAGCACATGTCAGCATAGGGATTCCGCCAGAACAGTGTAATGCATTTTGGCTAATGCCTGCTTAACCCCTTTAAAATCCACCTCAGACATTTTTTCAGCAGCGTTCTTTTTCCATGCTTTTTTCAAAAGATGCTTCTCAGCATTCCTCATCGCCAGATCGATTAGCCTACAGACAAACTCATGATCCATTACATGCGTTATAATCATATTACTGATCGTTTTATCCTTTGAGTTAAAAAGCTCCGCATAGATATGCAAGGATACAACATAAAAGATTTCAGTGTTTTTATTTTTAAATGTATTCATTTTCATTTCCTCTTTAGTTTTATATTGGAACAGCAAAATATTTGTGTAAGTATTAGCGGTATACACATTTATAGACAATCCAAAGCTGACGAAGGTGTTGTTTTACCTTACTGTGGCTTACTTCTCCATAAATCCGATTCCTTTTGCCTTCTTCGGTGTCATCATAAAAATGATATCTCGTTTTTTTAATGATACTTTCCATAATGTCATTCATATTATATTTATTGTTGATAAAATAATAAAAATCATCTGGTGCATTCCTCCACAATCCATCCATATAGCTCCTGAAATAACACTCGGCTTGTTCAATAAACTGTTTTGTCGTAATAAGTTCTATCTTCATATTCTTCTCCATTATTGTTTAGGGTAATAAGATGCCCTGTGCGAATAGTTATCTGTTCGACACGAGATCCTATTTCTGTTTTTATGCTGCGTTCTGCCGTGAGTTTCGAATAGTCGCTTCAATCCATTCATCAATCTCACTTTCAACAAAAGCGACACACCGTGGACCTATTTTTACCCTGTCTGGAAAGTTGCCTTCCTTAATACGCTCATATAAGGTAGTGCGACTGAATCCCACTCGATTTAAAACATCAGGAACACGAATAAATCGTTTCGCGACATATTCATTTTTCATAGCATCTATCTGATTACTGTTTTTCATTGTCTGTCCTCTATTATTTTACGTAATCTCTATGAGATTTCATTTTTCTCTATGTTATTGCGACGAGAACAATAATAGCGAATTCGCTTATGACGTTTTAGGGGCGTTCATAAAAGAGTTTTTTGAAAAATATGAAGGGAGATGAACAGAAAGAGGTTCGTTAAGGCTGGATGCGATCACGTTCGCTCACGGCGAACGTAACCCTTTTTACTTGGCGGCTTTTTTCTTCTTCTTATCATCCTCAACATGCTTATCAACCGGTGAGTTTTTTAAGCGATTGTTTTGCATGATGTAGTCTTCAAGCGATTTTAGATAGTTTTCATCAGTCAGAAAAGCCATTGCCAGCGGGTAGTCCGTTGCCTTTAGCATTCCTTCATCACGATCGTTGTCGCTGTCTTCGTGAAGCAGTGAAGAAATCAGTGAAAGCGGTATTTTGACGCCATTGTCCTCACCCCAGAAAATCAGGTCCATCATCGGAATAAGACGATATTCAATGATTTTTCTGAACGTGCTTTTACCGAAACGATACTCCCGTTCCGCAGGAGCTTTCATCTTTAGCTGTCTCTTCCATTTAGGGATTAGCACTTTCAGATGTTCAATGATCTCTTCGGTTGATGCCTCTTCCAAATGAATATCGACAGTGATACGGGCAAGGTTTTTCAGCGATGTTTGTTTTAGATACTCGGACAGAAATTCGGATTCACTTAACGCGGAAATCTCAGGAGTGGCTTCAGTTAATGTCAGCGTTTTCGCATAAAATTGCGCATGGCTTCGTGACTGAAAAAGATTTCGCCTCGCAAAATTTTATAGCGGTAGTCATCCAGCAAAAGTCTGTTCAGGGTCGGTATGGTATTCCGGCTCAACAACATCCTGTAGGCCAAGATACGCCGCTCAATCTCCACATAAAACTGTTGAAGGCTTAGCTTCTCTATCGCCTCATAGCGCTCAACATCAAACCATGCTTCCAGTGCTTTCCTGATTTCACTTCTTTTCATCCATCCTCCAGCAATCCATTTCCTTCGATATATCTTCACAGGATCCGTGTGAAACGCATGCAGTTCAACTGTTTTGTTATCGGAGATGCGAGACTGGCTAAGTTGTTGTTAAGAATGTGAGCTTGTGAACTAAAGAAGATAAAAGTGGATGCCCAACACGAAGCAACATGGTAAAAATGGCAGCGTAGAGGCGAGAAAACAGAGCGATAGAAAGAAGTTTTAATGCAGGGATTTATGCATGACAAAATCAAAAACGCTTCGTAAGCTATTGATTTTGTTGAATGATTGGCGGAGAGAGGGGGATTTGAACCCCCGGTAGAGTTGCCCCTACTCCGGTTTTCGAGACCGGTCCGTTCAGCCGCTCCGGCATCTCTCCGTATGTTGCAATGATGCCAGGTAATTTGGCATTTTAACAGACCCTATTCGGGTAATTTTGTTCAAGTGACGAGTTTACGAGCAAAACGATGATTAAGTGGCCCTGGAAAGCACAAGAAATAACCCAGAACGAAGACTGGCCGTGGAATGATGCGCTGGCTATACCTCTTCTGGTAAACCTCACCGCGCAAGAACAGGCTCGGCTTATTGCGCTAGCCGAACGTTTTTTGCAGCAGAAAAGACTGGTAGCGCTACAGGGATTTGAGCTCGACTCGTTAAAAAGTGCACGTATTGCGTTAATTTTTTGCTTACCGATCCTGGAGCTCGGTATTGAGTGGCTTGATGGTTTTCATGAAGTGCTCATTTATCCCGCGCCCTTTGTGGTAGATGATGAATGGGAAGATGACATAGGTCTGGTGCACAGCCAGCGTGTCGTACAGTCGGGACAAAGCTGGCAACAAGGGCCCATCATTCTGAACTGGCTGGATATCCAGGACTCGTTCGATGCTTCGGGTTTCAACCTCATTATCCATGAAGTCGCGCACAAACTGGATATGCGTAATGGCGATCGCGCCAGCGGCATCCCTTTCATCCCGTTGCGCGATGTGGCTGGCTGGGAACACGATCTCCACGCGGCAATGAATAATATTCAGGATGAAATCGATCTTGTTGGCGAAAGCGCTGCCAGTATAGATGCCTATGCCGCCACCGACCCTGCAGAATGTTTTGCCGTGTTGTCAGAGTATTTTTTCAGCGCGCCAGAACTGTTTGCTCCACGTTTCCCGGCGCTATGGCAGCGTTTTTGCCAGTTCTATCGCCAGGATCCTTCTCAGCGCTTACGGGTAAACGCTGCCGAAGGCGACTACGGCGAGGAATCCGAACATTAATTCCTCACTTTGTGGGTTAATTAACCAATTGAATTGGCGCGTTAATTTTACTGTTGACACGTTATAGCGGGCCCAGTATTATGCGCCTCGTTGAAACAATTCCTCTGTAGTTCAGTCGGTAGAACGGCGGACTGTTAATCCGTATGTCACTGGTTCGAGTCCAGTCAGAGGAGCCAATTTAAGGGAAGCAGACGTTCACTGACGTCTGCTTTCTGCATTTATATCAACTGGTTATCTCCTTCTTCAGGTTCACCCTCGTTCACTAAAAATCATTCGAAGCCATACCCTTTTGCTGGTAAAGCTGGTTCGATTTGCGTTTTACCGGTACGCCGAGGGAACCGTCATGTCACTGACTGATACCAAAGTAAAAAATGCCAGACCAGCGGAAAAGGCCGTCAAGCTCACTGACGGGTTTGGCCTCTATCGGTTCGAAATACTGGCAGTTGGGCTACCGCTATTATGGCAATCAGGAGGTGTTTTCCATTGGGGTTTACCCTGCTGTATCGCTTGCCGATGCCAGATAATGCCGTGACGAGGCTAAAAGGTAGCTGGCTCAGGGGATTGACCCGAACGCAAAAAAACAGGCTGATGAAAAAATCCTTCAGGAAAATTTGACTTGTGTAATTACAGACAAAGTTGCGCCATGCCGGAGCAAAGTATGGATTAGATCAAAACTTCAACGCTTTGTTGTTTTTGTCAGCAAACAAACGCGTAATCTTATTTCCCCCTTTGACAAGCCGATCACACATCGTTACTATGCGCCCCGTTCACACGATTCCTCTGTAGTTCAGTCGGTAGAACGGCGGACTGTTAATCCGTATGTCACTGGTTCGAGTCCAGTCAGAGGAGCCAGATTTTTGTTTCGGGACATCCCAGTAAGTCCGGAGACGTTTAAAAAACAAGAACTTATCTTTACCCGGTTGGTCTGCGAAGGCCTACCGGGTTTCTTGACATCCATAGTTTCTTGAGGGCTTAATCGGAGGCTTCACGGTTCGTTGAGAAAATGGAGCCCCCTCCTATGGCATTAACCGATACCGCTATCCGCAAGATCAAACCCACCGAGAAATCCTTCAAGATCACCGACGGTTCAGAACCCAACCTGCTGATCAAACCCAACGGCTCAAAACTCTGGTACATGAAGTACCGCATTGATGGCAAAGAGAAGAAGCTAGAAGCTAGCCTTCGTCACTATCTGGCGCAGGAGTTTAGCAGGAAAGAGGCGCTGGCGATGGTAGCGATGGATTTGGGGCATGGTGACGAGCGTGAGCGGTATGTGGCGCAGATGTATAGCCAGTTCTGACAGTCGGCTAAGAACGGGATATAGCCATTCGCCCCTAAGGATTACACTTTGAAGTGATTCAGAAAATATCTGCATTTATCTATCATGATATGCAGGCTATCAGCTAAGCTACAATAACGTGTTCCTAAATAGTGTGGAATAGCAGATCGCTTTGAGGGAACTCAGCCCGGATTGTGCGATCTGATCAATCGCTAAACATCACCAGTCACCAGCCGGACTGAGCGATGCCAATCATTACACCGATCGCCGAAGTCTGCTATGAACAGTTGAGAATTACTCAGAGTTGTTCATCATCTGTATCCACACCACTAAATTATTAGTTGCGGTTTTTCCCACCCCAATCACACATTAAATCCAGAATTGGCATTAATGATTCCCCTCGTTTTGAAAGACTGTATTCAACTTTGGGCGGTATTTGAGGATACTCCACCCTATTGATTATTCCATCTTGTTCGAGTTCTTTCAGAGTATTACTCAGAGTTTTGAAAGAAATCGTACCGATGCGGCGTTTAAGCTCGTTGTATCGCATGACTGGTTTATTTTCATTTAACCAGTACATAACTATCATTTTATATTTCCCGCTAATTAAGGAAAGAGTATAACCAAAATCGGTTTCCTCCAGGTTGATACCAGTCTGTGAGCATGTCTCAGTCACCATTTACACTCTCCTTTTGGTAAGTATATAACCTAAATTTGCGTACTTCACAAACGACAGGGCCAATCATATACTCCTGAGTAACCCAACCGCAAGTCAGTCCTGAATGAGGAAATGATGAAAAAAACGCTTATAGTTGTCGCTCATCCAAATATTGAAAATTCAGTTGTTAATCAGTGTTGGATAAATGAGTTAAAAAAGTATCCTGATCAGTTTACTGTCCATGAGCTTTATAAAGCATACCCTGACGGCAGGATCAATATCGAGACTGAGCAAAGACTGGTTGAGCAACATGAGTCGCTGGTTTTGCAGTTCCCAGTTTACTGGTTCAACTGCCCTCCCATGTTGAAACAATGGCTGGATGAAGTGTTTCTTTATGGATGGGCATACGGCTCTACAGGCGATAAGCTGAAGAATAAAAAAATAGCTTTGGCTGTAACTGCCGGTATTGAACTTGCAGACTATATGGCGAATGGCCGTTATAAATTTACCATGCAAGAAGTACTTCGCCCATTTGAAATTACGATTAAATATGTTGGTGCTGAATATGTTCCACACTTTGCCTTTTATGGTGCAGAATATAATCCTTCCAGAGAAGTGATTAAAGAAAACGCAGTAGGCTATGTTAAGTACTTAACTAAATTAACTTACAGTGAGTTAGTAACAAGTAAGTAATGTTAATTTGATAGCCCGTTCTCATATATTTTCGCTTATGATGCAGTAAATAATATGGTTCTGCTTGCTGCATCAATTAGTGTCTTGATTGCCTTATTTGTAATTAAGCCAAAAGAACACAGTGAAATTTAACCGAACCATTACAAACCAACTCACAAATTTCGTATTGAGTTGGTTATCGTACTGATATTTTGGCTTTGGCACTCAGGTAATTACATAACCGATGTCCACTTTGACACAAAGCTGTCTGTTATGCCCACTTACGGCCAAAGAGTAATCTAAAACATGACAAATATCACATTTCAGAATAGTTATTGCGTTTGGCGCCTTATTGAGGGCTTCACTCCAATTTTAAAAATAAAATCTTCATAAATTCAATATGATAAATCAATATCAGTATCCAGTCAGAGGAGCCAAATTCCTGTTTTCAGGCTTACTTATAAATTCTTATTACCTTAGATTTCAATAAGTTAGCGTGAAAATCTTTCCCGATGTGTGTCTGGTTTTTCCTGCGTATCCGGCGAAATTAGTGGTCTGATTTGGGGCCATTTCAGTTCGATAATGGCGTGACCACCCTATATTCCTGTCCGACACGAAAATCCGCAGTATCAAGCCTTTTGATAACCCCTTTAAACTGATCGATTCACACGATTGTATCTGCTTGTCAATCCGGGCTTGTGGGTCAGGCGCTCAAGGAGCGTGAAGTGTGGCGCAATGTTTTCGCCTTCCGGCGCGTTTCCTGGCGTAGACGTGATTATCGGCGACAGGTCTCCGGCGATGGTGATGAAGCTCGCGGCACAATAAGGCCTTAGCGGGATGCGGAATCGCCTCCCGCTAAGGCTTCATTCAGCCACTTTCCATATCATATAAATACGTCTCTTCCGCTCCTGTCCAACAGCAGGCGACAGCTCATTTCGTTAGCGAAACGGTGGCTCATTAAACGTGCGTAATTTACGTGAGTGCAAACGATCACCTTCTGCGCGTAGCAAATCAATAGCACGAATACCAATTTGCAAATGTTCTGAAATAGCCCCCTCATAAAACCGGTTTGCCTGCCCGGGCAGTTTAATTTCACCGTGTAAAGGTTTGTCAGAAACACAAAGCAACGTGCCGTAAGGCACACGAAAGCGATAGCCCTGGGCTGCAATCGTCGCGCTCTCCATATCAATCGCAACCGCGCGGCTAAGGTTGAATCGCAGCGCCGATGCGGAATAACGAAGCTCCCAGTTACGATCATCCGTGGTGACGACTGTTCCCGTGCGCAGTCGCTGTTTCACCTCTTCGCCGGGCATTCCGCTAACCGCTTTGGTAGCGTCGTACAGCGCACGCTGTACTTCCGCAATGCTTGGAATAGGAATATCAGGCGGCAGAACAGCATCCAGCACATGATCATCGCGTAAGTAGGCATGGGCCAGCACATAATCGCCAATCGCCTGACTTTCTCGTAACCCTCCACAGTGCCCAATCATAAGCCAGACGTCAGGCCGCAACACGGCCAAATGGTCGCAAATCGTTTTAGCATTTGAAGGGCCGACACCAATATTTACCAGCGTAATCCCCTGCCCATCTGCCGTTACCAGGTGCCAGGCGGGCATCTGATGCTTCTTCCAGGCCAGATCGGAAATAGCCTCTTCCGGCGCTTCCGTTTCTGCCGTGATCCAAATTCCGCCGGCACAGGAAAGCGCGATATAGGGGCTGTCAGGATCAAGAATTTGGCTGCATCCCCAGCGCACAAACTCATCGACATAGCGGGTGTAGTTGGTAAACAAAACGAAGGGCTGAAAATGTTCAACCGGCGTACCGGTATAGTGCCGTAACCGGGCCAACGAGAAGTCAACACGACGCGCGTCGAAGTGCGATAACGGATAGAATTCGCCGGGGTGGAACAGACCGTCTGCCGTCTCATCGCCAATCTGCGCCAGTTCTGTGGTAGGAAAATGGCGCGTTAGCCCGGCGCTCATAGAACGATCCAGCGTCAGAGCTGAGCCGTCAATCACGTAAGGATACGGGATCTCATGGTGCGAGGCCTCCACCGCAATATGCGCGCCATAATCATGATAAACGAGGTTAAGCTGTTCCAGAAGATAAGCGCGAAATAGCGCAGGCCGCGTAACGGTAGTGGTATAACAGCCGGGATGAGTAAAGCGTCCAAAAGCGCGTGTTTTAGGCGGGTTCGGTGTCGCGCCATCCCAGCTTACAGACAGCGAAGGATAAACAAACAGTCCGTTAAGCCTGGCATGGGGATCGGGCAGCGTGCCGTTATCAACATAGTCAGCGATGGCTTCACGGAGCGCGTTAACCGACTGCTCGTACAGCTCCTCCAGGCGATCCAGCGCCTGCTCGGGCGTCAGGTTTGTGCCTTTATTTTCCATATTATTCTCCTTAGCGTTCACAGGTGAGGCACGTCATTCGATAGTATGACAGCAAAGGAAGAAACTAAAAGGGTTAGCGTAAGGGCGGCGGCAGTAAACATGAACCCTTTAAAAAGAAAAGAGAACTATCTTAGCGCCACCATCATCGCTCAAAAAGAAGGGTACTGGTACAGCCATTTGTTAAGTTCATTACAATTAGTCATATAACCATTTCCCGGCTTTTGCTGACTCGATCAGCATGCTGATAGTGAAATCTGGGACGGGTACAGGCTCCGTTTTCTTGAACGGATGCCATGAAAAAGGGTGATTAGGAAAATAGGTTTCTATTCTGAAGTTACCTCGCTCGACATTGAGTTTCTCGAAGAATTTATTCATGAGATCTTCGGCTTCAAGTTCATCAATGCTCAGATCAGTATCAAGGTCAATCTCTGGTGTTAATTCCACTTGCTTAATGTTGAACAGATATGTGCCAACATAAGGCCGTACAAGCTCGTAAACTTGCTGTTCAATATTGTCTACCATAACTTATCATTGCCCCGAGCAATGGTATTGTAGTCGCGTATAGTGCGATATGTTATTTGTGACACATCTGCGGCAAGGATAATTTCCCCGATCAAAGGAATGGAACGTCCAACAAACGGCGCAATGTTACGAACCATAACACGTCTGGCTGTCCACGGGGTGTAACCGCCCTAACCATGTCGGAAGGGATATTCCAAAGGGAAATTTTGACTTTTTAAACACTGCACGTGCAGTCCTGGACGCGTATGATGTGCCTTTAGTCGCTCCAGCGGGTTTCGCCCTTGTCCAGAGATTATTGCGACCTGATACCAGAGCAACAACGGCCCCGAAATCTGCAACACCAATCCCAAACTGGCTTGCGGTATTCTCACAAAAAATCATAAACAGAAGTTCGGCAGCATTCAGATTGGATTTTCCTGCATAGAAGTATGTTCCATTTAGTTCTTCTACTGTATCCATTAGAAACTCTATAGCTGCTATTTTGGTTTACTTATTGTACAGCCTTGTTTCGAATGAAAGAAATCAATCTTTTGGGAAAGAACGGATCAAGATCACGGAAAATATCTGAAATCAGATGAAAGAGACAGTCGCGATTCCCACCAGGGGCATCACCTGGCAAGCTTGTGTGATCGCTCCGTTTGAACCGAACACATCTATATGTCAGCATACTGATACGGGTTTGATCTTGCGGATAGCGGTATCGGTTAATGCCATCGGCGGGGGCTCCATTTTTCCAACGAACCGTGAAGCCTCCGATTAAGCCCTCAAGAAACTATGGATGTCAAAAAACCCGGCAAACCTTCTCAGGTCAACCGGGTAAAGATAATTTCTTGTTTTTTAAACGTCTCCGGACTCACCAGGATGTCCCGAAACTAAAATCTGGCTCCTCTGACTGGGATCGCCTTAGCCAGTAACTGGCTGATTGATAAGCTAAACCTAAAAGTTAGGGTTGTCAAGACCACCAGAATGACCACCTTTTATTGAATGCTTACTACAGCATAGCTGCAATTTTTTGCGTTGAAATATACTTATGTAGTTCGGGCTTTCCCCAAAGTCTTTCACCTTCATATCAAAGAGAAGCCCATTTCCTATAGCTATTAATTTTAATGTATATAAATACAGTGTTTATTTGTACATGGTGTAAATATGAATACTTGATGCTAGGATGTTTATGGGAAACTCTAGTGTAATCAATGTGTAGCTATTGATATAAATCTCTTCAAGGAAGATTGATATGCGAGTTTTAGTCCTTAAGGCTGGAAAAGGTGATTCGTTGCTTTTATCATGGGAAAAGCATCATATGCTCATTGATAGTGGAACCCCTGCCACCTTAAGGAAAGATCGAAATCCTTTATTACCTCCTATAAAAGATATTGACTTTTTCGTTCTTACTCATATTGATTATGATCATATAGGTGGTTTTCTGCATATATTTAGCCATTCAGAAATAAAATCATTTCATCCTGACTTGAGGTTTTTTGTTAACACTCCAGAATTAATAAGATATAAAAATGATGACAAGGTAGGTTATCACCATGGAGGTTTGTTAAGTGAAAGCGTTAAAAAATTAAGAATAAATATACAAAGTATGAATTCTGGTGATTATTTTAATGTTGATGGGGCAAGTTTTTTTGCTCTGTCACCTGATAATGAACATCTTAAAATTTTAGCTGAGAAATGGAATGAGTTCCATAATGGACGATACCAACACGATATTGTTGATGACCAAGTCTCAGCAAGAAAAAAATCTTTTTCTGTAACGTCTGATATCATGGTGGAAGAATTTGAAAATAATCCATGTAAGGATATTATAAATGCCAGTTCAATAGCGTTGCTAGCTGAATATAATGATAAGAGAATTTTATTATTAGGGGATTCACATCCTAGTGTTATATCAAAATCATTAAGAAAAATATTGTTTACACGTAAAGTCGAAGTTCTAGATGTTGATTTGATAAAAATATCTCACCACGGCAGCAAGCATAATACGACTGTTGAATTTCTTAATCTTATATCATGCAATAGATTCATCATATCAACAGATGGCAGTAGACCGTATAGCCATTCTGACTCAGAAGTTCTATCGAAAATAATAATTAATGTTAGATCAAAAGGATTTACAGAGATTTATTTTTATTTTAACTATGAATATCCGTCATATTTTGATGTTCTTAATGAAAGTGATCTGGGTATAAAAATTCATAGAATAATATCTAACGAGGTGTTCATATGATAATGTCACAAGTTAATAAAATAAAAGATGTTATGGCGTTTGTTTTCATTGATGATGAATTCAAAGGTTGTGCAGTGATTTTTAAAAATGAGAATTATATATTGGTAGTCACTGCATATCATGTAATTAGTACAGCTGTCTCTCATATGGATAATTGTTTTCATAGAATTAAAATAAAAAATGAAAACGGTTCTATTTATTCAGTTTCTGACTGCAAGTTTTGTGCTGAAAAAGATATTGCAATACTCTATCTAATTGGTGGCACTAATGAATTAAATACTATTGTGTTTTTTTCAGGGACTTTGAAACCAGAAACGGATTTAATTTCTAAAGTTAAATCAAAAACTATGTCTATGCCTGCGATTCTATACTCTCAAGAGCAAGTAGAACAACATGATGATTCGTGTTTTATCATTAATGTGAGTAAGGATATATTAGGTGATTCATCAGGAAATTGGGGAGCAAATGCAATGGAAGGCATTTCTGGTGCTGGCGTTTTTCTTAAGACACATCAGTATTTAATCCTAACCGGTATTATAACATCAATTCCTGATGAAGGAATGTTGGCAAAAGTAGTGTGTAGTAATGCTAATGGTTTTTTAAGTTTAGAGTCTTCATTAAAAGCTTATAATGATAGTGAATATAATTATGGTCGTGATGTAATAATAGATTCTGTAAATATAATGAGAAAAGAAATTTTAGATTCTACTATTGATGAATGGGAAAATGACTCAAAAAACATTGAGTATGCTAATAATATCAACAGAAAATTGGGTGTTTTGCATAATAAAAACAAATTAGATGTTGTAAAAGGGAAAGTAATCAGAGGTCTTATGATTGGTGATTATTTATATGGCGAAAGAATGAGGGTTACACCTGAATTTGAAAAAGGGTATTCATATGCTCATTCGGCTTTTTGTGATAAAGATATGACTTTTTATGCTACCAGTAGAGTTGAGGCCAATAATCGATATCATAAAATAAGTGATGATTATTTCACTACATTAGCAGGAGCTCTGCGCCCTTTAGGGTTATCTGATGATGATATTCATATGCTTTGTAACAGAGACATTGCTTTTTGGCTTGCCAATTGTGATTTGGATTTTATGGATGAAAATGATGATTGAAATAAAACTGAAAAATAAAAGAGTCTTGGCTAGTAGTTTTAATACTAATGAGATCTATTCGGCAATTATAATGTTCATTATATACCATGCTGTAAGAGGTAGATGTAAATCAGTTAGAATTAATTATATCAATTTTTCCTTTGATTGTGTCATGAATAATACAATCCTAACAGATCATGAGTATGTATCCACATGGAATATCAATCCTTTATTAAAACCCTTGTTAGTCATGTTATGCTCTTATGGACTTCTTTCATTCCAAAGGAAATCTACGGGATTAGAATTTCATATGACGGAAAATGGGAATAGTTACGTCGAAGAGATGATAAATGAAGGTTTGTTTTCAGAAATAAATATATCTGCTCAAAGATTGGCGTATTCGTTAACTTTGAAAAAATTAGATAATCAAAAACTAATTTGGTGAGATCATGGAAATAAAGCAAATAAAGGTTCTTATAGATGTAAAGCATCATGCTACAAGGTTCGGTTTTTGTTATGGTTTTAGCAGCGGTTTGAATATTATAACGGGGCAAAATTCAAGTGGAAAGTCAACGATAGTCTCATGTATTTATTATTGTTTAGGAATGGAGCAGTTACTAGGGGGAAATAGGAGTTTAGTTCTTGATAAAAGTTTGTTTGAAGAGTTTGAATACGATAATAATACTCTACAGGTTACAAATTCCTATGCGGAACTGATTATAAAAAATGAAACTCGTGAAGCAACATTAAAGAGATATATAAAAAGTTTTAACAATGAAAGCTGTAATAAAATTATAGTGATAGAAAATGGTAGTACATCCTCATATTATTTACATTCTGGAGGAGATCATGATAGACCTGAAGGCTTTTATAATTGGTTAACCTTATTTTTAGGTATTACATTACCAACGGTTCATGAGGATGCTTTAGACCAAGGTAAAAGTTTATACCTACAGAATGTATTTCCTTGTGCTCTTATTGAACAAACAAAGGGATGGTCTGATTTTTTTGCACAGATGCCAAACTTTGGAATTAAAGATGCAAAACAAAAACTTGTTGAGTTCTTGTTGCAACTAGAAAGCTTAGATAACGAAATAAGAAAAGATATTTTACTACAGCGTGAAAAAAATATAAAAGATGAATGGGGAATGAGATATACAAAAATTAGTGAGCGAGCAACTTCACAAGGGTTTTCTTTGAGAGGTATTTATCCTGATTTAATAAAGAATGATCTAAAAGGAGTCTCATTATCATCATTAAGCGTCATATCTGAAGAAAAAAGAGATTGGATTGATCTAAAAGATTACATATCAAATCTAGTTGGTGAACGTTCTGATATTCTTAAGAAAATAAAAAATGAAGAGAATTCTAACACTCCAGATAATATTAAAAACTCTCAGTTAAAATTACAGTCAGAAATCACATTATTGAATAGACAGTTGAGAGCTATAAACAATGAAAAAATAAAAGAACAGAGAAAAATAGATGGCTACCTTGAGGAAATTAAAAAGATTGATATTGAGATTGAGAGGTTAGATAGTGCTATAAAGTTGGATAGATTTATGCCTGATGCTGAAGATCTCATTCTATGCCCTGTATGTGATCATGAGTTAGATGTTGAATCAAGACTGAAAATTGATAGTTCCAAGGTTAGTTTAAAGGATTCGATAAGCTTTCTTAAAAGTCAACGAAACTTATATGATATTTATATAAGAAAATATAAGGAATTGGACTCTAACTTTAATGACGTGAGTTCTTTTTTGTCAAAAGAAATTTTTCTTAAGAAAGAAGAGATTAAAAATCTAAGAAAAGATATCTCATCATCTCAAGATAAAAATATCAGGACCCTTATATTTAATGAAATAACTATAGGCCAAAAAATAAACGAGTGCAACAGACTTTTAGATGATTTCAGTAGAATAAAAAAGGAGCTTAAAGATATATTAGTGGAATTGTCAGAAATTAAAGATGAAAAAAGCTCCTTAAAAGTTTCTGACGAGCGAGATAATGTAAAGATATCTGATTATATTGGTGGATTTAAACGCTTATTAAGCAAGGAATATTTCTTTTATACAAGCAACGATATAAATCATATAACTATACAGAATAAACCCCCATCAAGACTGCTTCCAGTTGTTATTATTCGAGGGAATGTTCAACCTATTAGACTTAGTTCGTCTGCAAGCGATTTTATCCGTGCTCAATGGGCTTTTTATCTGACATTACTAGAATCATCTAAAAATCATCCAGGGTTCTTGGTCATGGATGAACCTGGACAACATGCTATGAATGTTGAGAGTATGTCTGCCTTACTAAAATATGCGTCTTTAACGAAGAAACAGATTATTATGTGTATATCAAAAGATACACGGCATAAAACTGATACTGCTAACTTAAGCAAAGTACTAGGCAACTTAGGTGGTAAATATAAATACACTTTAATAGATATAGACCCTGATGGCAAGAAGTGTGTTCGGGCATCATCTGAATAATAAATTGTAAGGCATATTATTTTAATATAATGTGCCTTTTTGATTTTGTAAATTATGCCAAAGATATGGCATTTAGAATGTTTATATTACTCATTATTTACGAAGGGTTAGTAATGGATATATAATTTTCTGACAGATCTCTATAATTAGAGAGCTTGTGGAAAATAAGTAATGCGAACAAATTCCACTATATCCAACCTTCTTCTCTACTTTTAAACTTAGCAACGAATAATTGTAGTCGTTCCAGTTTGTGGGGACAGATTTCCTGAGTGATACCTTTTGCAATATGGGCTTCAGGAAGTGTCAGAATTCATATAAATGACAATTTAATGATATTTTTATTGTATGAATGTCAGCAATATTCCTCAAGCCCTCTTGCCGTCAGTCCCTAATCGTTGATATCCTAACAAACGAGGACTCAAAACCTCTTTCACGCGGCCAAAACCAACCCCGTCAGTGTTGGCTTTTTTATACCCTCCGTCCGAAAGGACGGAGGGAGTATGCTGCCCGATCAAAGTCGGGAGGGCGACTAATACAACACCCTTCGGGGAAATAAGTCCGCGGTTTCGTGAAGCCGTTTTGAGCCTCCCGGCACCACTTTATGTGGCCATCTCAAAAAAATTTCACGGAGGCATTTATGCCAGATTTCACTCCATCTTTCATTAAGTCACCCGGTGCGTTACTTTCCGTTCCCTTCAGCGCTGCTACGGATTTCACCGTACTTGCCGATCACTGCGAAACCTTTGCCGAAACCCTGATTGAGAGTAACAATCCCACGCTGAAAATGGCGCTCTGCGGCAGAATCAACACCTGTCTGATGCTGCTGCAACCAACACTGTTAGAACCTGTTCCTCCCCATCTGGTTGAAAGCCTGACCGTTGACACGCTTCCTGCGACCACTCCCCGTTTCGATCCTGAATGTACTGAGCTTTGTCATTACTGCCTTGCTATCACGCAAACCCTCTCGGGGCTGGGATTTGCCTCTGAAACGGAAAAATACCTTAGCTGGCTGCTGTACGACCTGATCAACTACTTCGCTGCGGAAATGAAGGCCCCACGTTGGCTGCGTACTGCCGGTGGCGTGAAATTTATTGACGGAGTGGAGGTCAAAGCATGATGCCGTCTGACTGGCATCCCGCCGACATTATCGCGGCGCTGAAAAAGCGGGGGACATCGCTGGCGGCGGTTTCCCGTAACGCCGGGCTGGCGTCCTCCACGCTGACCAACGCCCTTAACCGCCGCTGGCCCAAAGGCGAAAGGTTGATAGCGGAAGCGTTAGGCATCGCGCCTGAGCAAATCTGGCCTTCACGCTATCTCTGATGTTCCTCCGGCGCAGCCCGGATACGGAAGCTGCGCCGCATTTTGTTTATCTGATTTGTCATAATCCTTTGAACCGCAAAAACAGTTTTCTATTATCGACCTTCTTACCACGAACTAAGCTCCCGCCTGCACGAAATGCTTCATGACCTGAAAGAAGCGCCTGATGTATCAGGATGGTCGCCGTTTTACCGGCAATGCCGCCTTTGAAAACTGCCGGATCTGTCCTTCGATGGATTAAGGCTTTCATCACGCATTATTACGCTAAGGAAATCACAATGAATCTGATGAATAATTGTGCATCGCCTGCCGTTGATGTTATATTAAAATATAATATTCGGAGGTGCTCTATGTATACAACTCGCCTGAAAAAGGTCGGCGGATCCGTCATGCTGGCGGTTCCTCCCGCCGTGTTGAAAACGCTGGCGCTGTCGACAGATAGCGAAGTGGGAATGACCATTGATAATGGCTGCCTGATTATTGAACCCCAGAGACGGCCCCGTTATTCGCTTGAGGAACTGCTGGCGCAGTGCGATCCGCACGCAGAAATGAGTGAGGAAGATCGGGAATGGATTGATGCGCCTGCGGTGGGCAAGGAGCTCCTGTAAATGGACAGAGGGGAAATCTGGCTCGTTTCACTGGATCCGATTGCCGGCCATGAGCAAAGTGGAAAACGTCCGGTACTCATCGTATCGCAAGCATCGTTTAACAAGCTGACCCGACTACCCGTTGTTGTTCCCGTCACCAGCGGCGGAAACTTTGCCCGTGCAGCCGGTTTTACCGTCTCACTGGACGACGCGGGAACGAAAACAACGGGCGTAATCCGCTGCGACCAGCCCAGAACCATTGATATGGGAGCCCGAAATGGCAAGCGACTGGAGCGCATACCCGACGCTGTCGTGAATGAAGTGCTGGCCCGACTGGAAGCCATTTTGAGTTGATGCTTTTTATGTAACCTGAACGAGGGCGCTGTCACATACGGCGCCCTCATTTTTTATATCAACAAGTGATTAAAAAATCCTTTTGCGGGTAAAAACAGTTTTTCCTTTCTGCGCCAACGGCACTGGCGTAGTCTCCCTCCTGCTCCATGCTGTCGTTGACAGCGCCCAACGCTTCGCAACCTGAAAGAAGCGCCTGTTATCAGGACGGTTGATCCGTTTACCGGTGCAGACCTCTGCAAACACCGGGTCGCAGAGCATCGCGACGGAGGCCCGAGTTTTAACACGATACACCCTTTACTGCGCCAATCTGCTGGTCTGAATTTGCACCGCGCCGGAATTCTCCCGGATAACCTGCATCTGCTGACACCCTCAGCGCCTTTTACCTTACGGGCTGCGGCCTGCATTGCCGTCAGGATTTGCTGCCGCGTGGCCGTAAAACTGCACCAGCCTGTGATTTTAAAAACACTGCACCAGTCCCGTGCGTCACTTTAACCGCGCCAAGCGGGAAAGTGACGCACGCAGCCCTTTCGACCTGCACCAGAAAACTCAACTGCGCCAGCCCACGGCTGGGATCTGACACCGCCTTTTCAGGCCATTTGACCATAAGGAGAACATGAACCGATACCGAGGCGGATCAGGACGATCCGGGGGATAACCCGCGCAAGCGGGCGGCTGCTCAGAGAGCACAACCGAAGCCCCACCACACCTCAACGGCTGCCGCCCCGGCGCTCAGGTATCGTTCGCAGCCCCGACAAAAAAACAGGGGCTATCGGCCTGTGCGCCGGGGAAAGCGGTATTAGTGTTGGATTTTTGGGGAATGAGTTTGCGGCATTCATGAAAAGGAGAATGTATGGGAATACTGGAGCAGGAAATGAAGCGGTTGGCGCAGCAGGCAGGCGGTAGCCATAAGACCGTTCACGACCGCATTAAGCTGGCGCAGCGGTTTTGTGAGCGTCTGGTACTGGCGCAGAATGTGCAGATCCGCCGGGTGGAGCAGCTTAAGGCGCGACATATAGAGGGTTATATCCGTGAACGGCTGGCGCAGGGCATTACAAAGCGTTCCCTGCAAAATGAGATGGCGGCGGTGCGCTGTATTCTGAAACAGGCCGGGCGTGACAGGCTGGCGCAGAGTGAGCGGCTGAACAACCGCTCGCTGGGATTGTCCGGCGCATCCCGCAACGGTACAAAGCTGGCGATCACGCCGGAGCACTATCGTGACGTGCTGGAGACGGCCCGCGCAAAAGATCCGGGGCTGGCGGCAGCGCTGGAACTCTCAAGGCTGATGGGATTACGCTCGCAGGAGGCGGTGCAGAGCGTGCAGTCGCTGAAAACGTGGCGGCAGGCGCTGGAACGCGGCGATCCCCGGTTAACTGTGGTGTTCGGCAGCAAAGGCGGGCGGCCCCGCGAGACGATTATTCTTGATGCTGGCGCTGTCAGAAAAGTGCTGGATAATGCGCTGGCTGTGGCAGAAGATCGTCACGGCAGGCTGATAGATAAGCCGGATCTGAAAAGCGCGATGAAATACTGGCACAGTCAGGCGTCACGTCTCGGGTTAACGGGCGCATACTCTCCGCACTCCCTTCGCTACGCCTGGGCTCAGGATGCGATCCGTCATTATCTGGCGCAGGGATTTTGTGAGAAGGAAGCGCTGGCGATGACGGCGATGGATTTGGGTCACGGCGACGGGCGCGGGCGGTATGTGGCGCAGGTTTATGGGCGATGGGATGCTGACTGATAGTTGTTGTCTTGAAAAGATCGCGTTATCCATCGGTTTTCGTACAAAAAATTTTGGGGGCAAAATTTTTTGTACGATTTCCTATCAATACTGACAAGAACAATAATTATCGACTATTAAATTCATGATTATTTATTGTAAATCAATGTGTTAAGTTTTGTTGGTCGATTTTTGATAGCCATCATATTATAAAATATCCTTTATTCATCGTTATCCACCGAAAAAATTTCTACGTAGAAATTTTTTGTACGGTTTCCTCTTAATAACGGTGCTTATGAACGGTATAGCCTGGTAACAGGCTTCTGGTGCAGCATATACGGTATTTTTGCTGATGATTGCGCCAGCAAAAGGAAAAGGCCAGATAAAGGTAAAGGGGGGTTAAGGGTAACAGCGCCAGACCGGAAAAGGCCAAAGGGCTGAAAGGGCCTTAACACTGGCGCAGTTCGATGTTTATCCGATAATATCTGGCGCAATCCTGACACAGGCAGGTGACGGCGGACTGGTGCAGGTAAACGATGACACTGAACTGGTGCAGATTGTCTGGCGGCGATTTCCCAATGCAAAAAGCAGATCCGGATTCAATCAGGATCTGCTTTTTCATTTTCAACAAATTATGCCGTCTCTGGCTCAGGCAGCCTTATGCCGCCGGGCATAAATATAGGGGGCAACGTACCTCTCGCGGCTCACGTCCAGATAATCTGACCACCACTGCATCATCGCTTTACGAGCATCAAGGTGTTCCGCTTTGTGAATATAGGCCGCCCGCACGCTGTTGCGCTCCTGATGACTCATCTGCCGCTCCACGGCATCCCGCGACCAGAGTTCAGATTCCACCAGTGCGCTACAGGCCATTGCCCGGAAGCCATGTCCGCAGACCTCGGTTTTGGTATCGTAACCCATCAGACGCAGCGCCCGGTTAATAGTGTTTTCACTCATCGGCTTATACGGGTTATGGTCGCCGGGGAACACCAGTTCCAGATGGCCGGAAATTTCGTGTATCTTCTTCAGAATGGCGATAGCCTGACGAGAAAGCGGGACAATATGCGGAGTACGCATTTTTGCGCCACGACCTGAAAAACGAACTTTGTCAATTGCCTCGCGGGTAGCGGGAATAGTCCAGATTTTATGTCTGAAATCAATCTCGCTCCAGCGGGCGAAGCGCAGTTCACTGGAACGGATAAACAGATGGAGTGTCAGCACCACCGCCAGCCTTGTTAACTGCCGTCCCTGCTGATAGTCACCGATACGCTCCAGCAGCTCGGGCAACCGCTCCAGCGGCAGGGCGGGATAGTGATTTTTAACCGGCGGCGCGGTGACGCCTTCCAGATGCAGCGCCGGATTGTTTTCGATTAGCCCCCGCTGCACGGCATAACGCATGATGTTGCAAAGCTGCTGCCGGGTTCGGGACGCAACTTCCAGAAAGCCTTTGTCCTCGATAACTTTCAGCAATGCCGTGAAATGCTGCGTTTTCAGCAGAGTGACGGGCAGATGACCGATTGCCGGAAAGATATGATTTTTCATACTGGCAAGGATGCGCTCTGCATAGTCAGCCGACCACTTTTTGTTGGTTTTGTGCCATGCCACCGCAACGGCCTCAAAGCATTTTTCCGGTGACGCGGCGGCTTTTTCAGTCATGCGTTGTTGTGCTGGATTGATATTCTGCGCCAGTAGTTTACGGATACCGTCGCGCTGTTGGCGGGCGTCGGAAAGCGAGACCTGCGGATAGGCGCCTAATGCGATACGGGATTCTTTTCGGTTGAAGCGATATTTGAGATACCAGAGGCGTGAACCGCCCGGCTTTACAAGCAGATACAGACCCTGAGAATCGGTCAGTTTAAAGGGTTTATCAGAAGGCTTGATACTGCGGATTTTCGCGTCGGACAGGGACATATGGTGGTCACTCCATTATCGAACTGAAATGACCCCAAATCAGACCACCAATTTCGCCGGATGCGGAGGGAAAACCAGATACGCATCGGGGAAGATTTTCACGCTAACTTATTGAAACCTAATCATATAGGTACTCTTAAGTACGCCTGAAAACAGAAATTTGGCTCCTCTGACTGGACTCGAACCAGTGACATACGGATTAACAGTCCGCCGTTCTACCGACTGAACTACAGAGGAATCGTGTGAACGGGGCGAATATTAACGAGGTGCCCCTGGCTTGTCAAAGCCTGTTTTCACAAAAAAAGTTCGTTTGCTGTTTTATTCCACACTTCGGTTAAAATTCACCGTTTCCTGATGATTTTCACAGCAAAAAGCGCTTACTCCCTCTTTACGCGCGGGTATCTCCACAGCCAGCGCCCGCTTACCAGACGCCAGTAAAACAGTGCGCCGCGCACGGCCCAGTCAAGAAACATCCCCAGCCAAACCCCTACAACCCCCATACCCAGCACAATACCAAGCGTATACCCTGCCACAACGCGACAGCCCCACATCCCCAGCATCGATACCCACATCGCAAATCGCACATCGCGCGCGCCTTTAAAACCCGACGGCAACACCCACGCGGCCGCCCAAATTGGCATAAAGGCAGCATTAAGCCAGAGCAGAACTTTCACTACCTCTTTTACGTCCTGCTCCTGGGTATAAAATGAGGCAAACAGACCCGCGAACGGCGCTGTCCCCCAGGCGATTGCCGTAAGTACGATAGTCGACATCCAGAATACATGGCGCAGTTGACGCTCTGCCTGACCAATTTGTCCGGTACCAAGACGCTTACCGGTGATAATAGTCGACGCCGAACCAAGGGCGTTACCCGGCAGGTTGATAAGCGCCGCCACGGAAAAAGCAATAAAGTTACCCGCAATAACGTTAGTGCCCATTCCGGCGACAAACATTTGTGTCAGTAGCTTGCCACCGTTGAACAGCACTGACTCAATGCTCGCCGGAATACCGATACCCATCACTTCCCAGATAATGCCGAAATTCAGCGGCTTCAGATAGCTTTTCAGCGGAATGCGCAGCGCCGGATTAAAACCAATCATCAGCACCCAAATAATCGCTACCGCGCCGATGTAGCGCGAAATGGTTAATCCCAGCCCCGCGCCGGCAAAACCCAGCCCTTGCCAGGAGAAAGCCCCGTAAATCAGGATGCTGCTGATGATAATATTGAGAATGTTCATCCCGCCGTTAATCATCAACGGGATTTTCGTATTCCCTGCCCCACGCAGCGCGCCGCTACCGATTAGCGCAATTGCCGCAGCCGGATAACTCAGCACCGTCAGTTCAAGGTACGTTAACGCCAGCCCCTTTACTTCTGGCGTCGCCTCGCCTGCGACAATATAAATAATTTCGCTGCCGAAATAATGAATGACCACTGCCAGCACAACGGCAAATAGCGTCATAATCACCAGCGACTGGCGCGCCGCCGCCCTTGCCCGTCGCCTATCGCGCTTGCCCAGGCTAAAGGCGACCACCACCGTAGTACCAAGATCGATAGCCGCAAAAAAAGCCATAATTACCATATTAAAACTGTCGGCAAGCCCCACGCCTGCCATTGCTTCCTTGCCCAGCCAACTGACGAGAAAAGTACTGAGCACGCCCATTAGCAAAACACAGGTATTTTCCAGAAAAATGGGGATAGCAAGTGGGGTGATTTCACGCCAGAACAACACCTTGTAACTCTTGCGTTTGGCATACCAGGGCGTACGGACGACAACCTGGCGTAAGGCAGTGGAGACGTTCAAAATGGACCTTAAAGAAGAGAGTTGAAACCACATTTCAATAATGAGCGAGAAATCGTAAGGCTGCAAAGCTTTTTGCAGAAAAAATGTCTGCAAATGCAACAAAGTGATGAGATAACCCGCAATCGAATCTGTAAGGGGTTAAATGGGGTTTGACAAAAATTTTTCCGCCGCTAATATACGACCCCACACGATTCCTCTGTAGTTCAGTCGGTAGAACGGCGGACTGTTAATCCGTATGTCACTGGTTCGAGTCCAGTCAGAGGAGCCAGATTTTAGTTTCGGGACATCCTGGTGAGTCCGGAGACGTTTAAAAAACAAGAACTTATCTTTACCCGGTTGACCTGATAAGGTTTGCCGGGTTTTTTGACACCCATAGTTTTTGGGGACTTAATCGGGGGCCTCACGGTTCGTTGAGAAAATGAAGCCCCTGCCATGACACTCACTACTAATACAGATACTCCAGCCCATGAAAACCAGCAATGTGGCAGGATATTTAAAGGCCAGACCTGCCTGCGCTAATGTTGACCGGCATTCCGGAACGGCGCTCCAGCACCTCATTAACCCGCGAAGTATCAACGTCATCCCCTTTGATAAACGTGCGCAGCACTGGCGTAACGGGCAATGGAACTTTTTTGTCTGACTCAAATTCAGCACGGTTGCGAGAAAGCGGTTCGTGTACCTCTAGCCAACGGCTGCCATCCGGCTCTACCGAAAATTTAACGGGCCTGTCGATAATCTGAACGCGGGTTCCTACAGGAACATTGTCAAATAAATATTTAATATCGTCATTGCGTAAACGGATACAGCCCTGACTGACGCGAAGGCCAATGCCAAAGTTAGCATTAGTGCCATGGATGGCATATAACCTGCCGATATATATTGCGTATAGCCCCATAGGGTTATCCGGCCCCGCAGGCACCATCGCGGGCAGCGTTTTTCCCTCTTTAGCATATTCCCGACGCGTATTAGCCGTTGGCACCCAAACCGGGCCATCTTGTTTGCGTTCAACCGCAGTTACCCAGTTGCGCGGCGTTTCACGGCCAGCCTGACCAATACCAATAGGTAGCACCTCAACCGTATTCGTGCCTGCGGGATAATAATAAAGGCGCATCTCGGCGACGTTTACCACAATACCTTCACGAACGGTGTCAGGCAGAATCAACTGCTGCGGCACCACCAGTGTGGAACCAGACTGAGGTAAAAACACATCCACGCCGGGATTCGCTTCAAGCATATTACTCAGTCCCTGACCGTAGCGGGCGGCAAATGACTCTAAGGGCTGAGTATTGTTCTGCGGTACAGCGATTGTGACAGGCTGTCCTACCAGACGACTGCCTTCGGGCGGCAACGGATAGCTTATAGCCAGCGAGAAATGGCTTACCAACAAGACGAAAAACGGAAAAAAAGGTGTGGTACGACGCATTATATCCCTTCCTTTGTCGCGGCAGGTGTGCGTTAAGTATAGCTTTTTTCTCACATGGCTGGTGTTGTGCGCCCGGGTTATGTTGCGTTTGCGTTCCCCTCCGGCAGGACAATATTACTGGCCGCTAACTCCCCCATATTGTGGAACATGGCGCACGCGGCTTCCACGATCGGCATCGCCAGCGCCGCGCCGCTTCCTTCACCTAACCGCATCGCCATATGCAAATAGGGTTCCATAGACAAATGCGCGAGCGCGATGCGGGCACCCTTTTCCGCCGAAAAGTGCGACGGGATCAGATAAGGTCTCACGGCAGGCGCAATCTGACAGGCCGCCAGCGCTGCCGAGTAGGAAAGAAAGCCATCCAGCAATACGGGTAAGCCACACCTTGCCGCACCAAGCATCACGCCGGTCATCCCGACCAGATCAAAACCACCCACCTTCGACAACACATCAATGCCGTCGCGCGGATTGGGCTGATTAATCGCAATCGCCCGCCGCACGACGTCCACTTTATTATCGATGCGGGAAGGCGGAAGATTCGCGCCAATCCCCACCACCTCTTTTGCATCACTTCCTGTAAAAACGCTGACCATCGCGGCGGCTGGCGTGGTGTTCGCCATTCCCAGCTCCCCTACGCCAAATAAGGTCACGCCGCGTTGCGCCAGGTCGCAGGTGTAGCGGGAAACCTCCAGCAAAAGCTCCTCAGCCTGCGAGCGACTCATCGCCGGGCCAACGGCAATATTTCCGCAGCCGCGCGCGACGCGCATATTAACTACGCCAGGAATAGGTTCAGCATCAATACCAACATCAATGACATGCACCTTCGCACCGGCCTGAGCGGCAAGCACGCATACGCCGGTTGTTCCCCGCGTCATATTCGCCGCCTGAATCGCCGTCACGATTTTGGGCGAAACCGCTACGCCTTCATCCCAGACGCCATGGTCGGCGCACATCACCAGCATCGCCTTTTCACCTACCTGCGGCGTACCGTTAAGCCCCGGCATTCCCGCGAGCTGAACGGCTAAGGCTTCCAGTCTGCCCAGGCTGCCCGGCGGTTTGAGCAGGCCGTCAATATGTTGCTGCGCACGCGCCATCGCCTCGGCGTCCGGCGCAGGAATGTCACGGAGTAAAGCGTGTAGTGTCTGCATAAGATGTCTCGTCCGTAATAATCGGCTCATAACAGAGCCAGCAGAAAGATCAGTTCGCCAAGTTCGATCGCCGCGCCCAGCGTATCGCCGGTTTGACCGCCAAGCGTACGTTTAAGCAACTGGCCAAGGATGAAAATCGCCGCGAGTGTGACCACCATTGCGGCCAGTCCTTGCATACCAGGCAGTAATACCGTGGCGACGATTACCGCCAATCCCAGAGTAATGCAGGTTTGCCGTCCGCTGACTTTACCGATAAATACATTGCCGAGCCCCTCGTCACGGGCGTAGCGATGACGGTACATCAATAAAACGGCGCTGCCACGCCCAGCCGCACAGGCCGCCGCCAGCGCCGCCAACATTGGCGTTCCACGTAACGCCAGTTCGCTGACCACCAGAATTTTTGCCAGTAGCACAAAAATAAGCGCCAGCCCGCCATGGGTTCCCAGACGACTATCGCGCATAATCTCCAGCATTCGCTCACGGCGGCGCGCGGAAAAAATGCCATCGCAGGTATCGGCCAGCCCATCCAGGTGAAAACCACCGGTCAGCAGCGCCAGCGCCAGAATACAGAACAACGCCGCTAGCGGAATGCCGCACCAGGATTGCAGGAGGATGAAAATCAGGCCGCTTATCCCTCCCAGAATCAACCCGATAAAGGGAAACATCACGATCCCACGCGAATACTGCTCGAAATCCAGTCCCTGCGACCAGCGTGACGGCACGGGCAAGCGGCTAATAAAAGCGAGCATGGCCCAAAACAGCTTACTCATTTAATTTTGACTCCAATACCTGAGACCACCAGCCAGACCTCATCCGCCGCTGCCGCCAGTCGTTGGTTGACCCGACCGGCAATATCACGAAAATGGCGCGCCAAACGATTTTCCGGGACGATCCCCATTCCCACCTCATTTGTCACCAGTACCACTTTCGCCGGGCAGCGCTGGCAGGCTGCAATTAAAATCTGAATTTCATCGTCAATGGCGCGCTCCATCGCCGCGTAATCCCACTGTTCGGGATCGTTTTCTCCTCCCAGCGCAAACAGCAGATTCGTCACCATGGTGGTAATACATTCCAGTAAAATCGCGTCGTCAGGGGCAAGATCCGCGGTAATCAACGTATCAAGATGCCGCCAGCATTCTGCGGTCCGCCAGTGTGCCGGCCTGTCATCTTTATGATGCTGAATTCTCGCCGCCATCTCGTCATCAAGAATCTGCGAGGTGGCGATATACAGTACCTGCGACGCATCGCCAATTAAGGTTTCAGCATGACGGCTTTTACCACTACGCGCCCCGCCCGTCACCAGAATCATCATACCGGCTCCTGATGTTGTTGCATGATGGTATAAATTTTATCAATATCAATATGTTGCCGCATCGCTTCCGCCAGCAGATCAAATTGCCGCGCTTTATGCTCCGCATAACAAAAAGTCGTTTCCCACGGCGCAAGCCCTTTTCGTGCCCGTAACCCATTGACCACCGCACGGGTAAACGCATCGCTGTCAAACAGGCCGTGAAGGTAAGTGCCAAACGCCAGTCCGTCGGCGGTGACCGCACCATCCGCCACAGAGCATCCATTTTTCTGTAACGTCATGGCCGTACAGCATCCTTCCTGCAGCACCGTTTCCCCCATGTGAATTTCATAACCGCGTACCGGTAGCCCCGCTGCGGCAGCCAGCCAGCCGGGCAGCTCGTCTGACATTGTCGCGTTAACCTGCGTCGTGGTTTTATCCTGTGCAAAGCGAGTGATCGTATTAAGCAGCCCCAGGCCCGGCTGCGTACCCAGCCCCGACTCCACCTCATCCACAATGGTGTCGCCCAGCATCTGGTAGCCGCCGCAAATTCCCATCACCGGCACGCCCTGCCGATGTGTCTGCAATACCGCATCCGCCATCCCGCTTTCGCGCAGCCAGGCGAGGTCGCTCAGCGTATTCTTACTGCCCGGCAGGATCACCAGATCAACGTCAGTCAATGCTTCCGGGCGGCGAATATAGCGTATGCGCACATCCGGCTGCGCCGCCAGAGCGTTAAAATCCGTAAAGTTAGAAATATGTGGCAGTTGCACAATGGCAATAGTGATATCACGGGGGGCGTTACCGCGATATTTATCGTTTTGCAGCGCGACGCCATCCTCATCTTCCAGATCCACATCCAGCCACGGCATCACGCCCAGGATCGGGACGCCGGTAAGCGATTCGATTTGTTCGATACCGGAATAGAGTAGTGCCACGTCGCCGCGGAATTTGTTGATAATGACGCCCTTTACTCTGTCACGCTCCTGTTTATGCAACAGCGCCAGCGTGCCATAAATAGCGGCGAATACGCCGCCCCGGTCGATATCCGCCACCAGAATAACCGGACACTGGGCCATTTCCGCCATTCCCATATTGACGATATCACGATCGCGCAGATTGATTTCCGCCGGGCTTCCGGCGCCTTCCAGCACAATAACGTCATATTCCTGCGCCAGGCTGTTATAGACCGCAAGGATTTGCTCACGCAAACGCGGTTTATAGTCATGGTAACTCACCGCATCCATATTGGTCGCCACTTTCCCCATCAGCACGATCTGCGCCTGGCGATCGCTGGTCGGTTTGAGCAGCACCGGATTCATACGCACATCTGGCGTGATCCCCGCGGCTTCCGCCTGAAAAATCTGCGCCCGCCCCATCTCTTTACCATCCGGCGTAATACCAGAATTAAGCGCCATATTTTGCGATTTAAACGGCGCGGTACGCAGACCATCCTGATAAAAAATGCGGCATAAACCCGCCGCCAGCACACTTTTGCCGACGTCGGATGCCGTCCCCTGCAACATAACTGCCTGTGTCATGACGCCTCCCTGAATGCGCACTTTTGCATTCGATGAAAAAACTCCGTTTCTGTTTTACACAGCGGCAGTCCCAGTTGAGTATGAAGTTTGACCAGCCAGGGCTGGGTTAGCCCCGCTTGTTCCATCGCTTCCGTACACGCGAAAACCTCGCCAGGCGCGCCATGCGTCAGGACCTGGCCCTGACGTAACACGTATACGGCATCGCTAATTTCATAAATAAGATCGATATCATGGCTGGAGATAATGACATGATTGCCCTGCGCCACAATCCGCCTGATGATAGCAAGCATCTGAGTGCGCCCTGCGGGATCGAGACCAGCAGTGGGTTCATCCAGCAATAGATAGCGCGCCTGTAGCACCAGCGCTCCGGCGATAGCCACACGTTTTTTTTGCCCATGACTCAAACACTGAATGGGCTGATGGCGAAAATGTTGGGCGTCAACCAGCGTTAGCGCCTCGTCGACGCGGCGCGTGATTTCCGCTTCCGGCACCCCCAAATTACGTAAACTAAACGCAATATCGCTATCGATATCAGTATAAAAAATCTGCTGTTCAGGGTCCTGAAAAACCGTCGCAACTTGCTGGCGCAGCGCCAGTAGTCCGCGCTTGCTGTAATCCAGCGGTTTTCCCTGCCACAACACGGCCCCTTTTTGCGGACGCAACAGGCCGCTCAGGTTCATAAAAAGCGTAGACTTCCCACAGCCGTTCGCGCCCACCAAACCGGTAACAGGCGAAAGCGAAAAATCCAGATTTAACCCTTTAAGTACCGGCTCATCCTGATAACGAAACCACAGGTCTGAAGTGGCAAGCATAATAGTCCTTACAGGTGAAAATCACCCTGATACAGTTTGATATCCAGCGTGGTGGTCATTTGCTGATAACGCATTAACACCCGCGTAAACAGGAGTCCAGTCAGCATTGCCAGAGATCGATAGCCGTTCGGCAGGCTGCAATAACCAAAACGCAGCGTTTGCGCGCGACGAATTGCCACCGCCTCATCCAGAAGAATAAAGAGAAAGCGCCACGTTAACAGGATTTGCTCGGTAAGCAGGCGTGGAATATGCGCGCGCTTAAGCAAGCTAATTAACTGCGGAAACGGTAGGTTCATCACCAGCCACAACGTCGCGGACAGCGCCGTCAGGCTACGCCAGAACGTTTCATTCGCCGTAACCACGCCCGCACGGGTAATCCCGATCCAGTACGGCCCGACAGAGATGCCAGCCAGCAGCATTTGCGGCTCGCGGCTGATGCTGAAGATAATCGTTATCACGCCGACCAACAAAAATCCAAAAGGTATCGCCATCCATCGACACCAGCGCCAGAGGGATATGCGCAATAGCCAACAGCTCAATCCGGCAATGATCAGCAGCTCAATGCCCTGCCCTACAGGCGGCAGAACAAACGCCAGTATCATCATCGCCAGCCACAGCAAAAACTTGCGCTGCGGCGCAACGTGTGCCCAGCGGCTTTGATAGCTGAGTCGATCAAGCCCGGTCATCACGGCGTTGTTTACCTTTGCAATACCCCAGGATATAAAAAATCACCGCCGCGCCAAGAGAGCCCTGAAGGGTAAACAGCAGGCTTTCAATTTCACCGCTGGCAGGTTCATATAACGGCTGAAACCAGGGTTTATACTGCGGCGCAATAGCCTGAATCTGGCTTTCCGCTTCGCCGTCTGAACCGCCATATTCACCGCCGTGGTTAATAAAAAACGGCAGAATCACCAGCGCCACCACCATCGCTAACAACATCAACGTTTTTTTCATTTTAATGTCCTTGTACGGTAATCACTTGCCGTTTAGTCAACTGGTCATAAATCATGACGGTTAATAAACCTTCGGCAATGGCGACAGGAATCTGTGTGAGGCAGAAAATCCCCATAAACTTCACAACAGACCCTGTCGCTCCGGCATGGGGATCGGGAAACGCAACGCCAAGCTGGACTGAAGTCACAAAATAGGTCGCCAAATCCGCCAGCATCGCGCACAGAAAAACGGCGACATCGCGGCGCAGTCCGGCACGGCAGGCCATTTTCCACACCAGATAACCGACAACCGGGCCAATCACCGCCATCGACATTCCGTTTGCGCCAAGCGTCGTCAGGCCGCCGTGCGCCAGCAATAGCGCCTGAAACAACAGCACAACCGCACCGAGAATCGCCACCACCCCGGGCCCGAACAAGATAACCGCCAGACCAACGCCGGTCGGATGTGAACAACTCCCCGTTACCGACGGAATTTTGAGCGCGGACAGGACAAAAATAAACGCGCCGCACAGCGCCAGCAGTACCTTCTGATGATTATCCTCCTGCACAATACGCCGTAAGCGCACCAGCCCATACCACAAGCAGGGTAAAAACAGTAACCACCAGGCCAGCGCCCACACTGGCGGTAAAAAGCCCTCCATGATATGCATCGCAAACGCCTGTTGCGGGACAACCATCAGCAATATCGCTGCAGCCAGTCCACTGAAAGACAACTGTCTAAGCTGCTGTTCAAGTTTCATTCTGCATACTCCCACTGTTTATTGACCAGAATGGTCGAAAAATAGGGCAACGGTCGATCATCGTTGACCTCGTGGAGATGGCGCCAGCACTGCTCGCCGGGCAGTGTGGCCTCGGACATCATTAAGGCACACTCCAGCAGGCCGGCCTGCGCCAGCAACGCTTTAATACGGGCGAACCGGCCATACACTTTCATCAGCACCAGGCTATCATGCTGTTGTAGCGCCTGGGCTATTTCCGCTTCCGGCGCGGTACAAGAAATAACCGCCAGCGATTGCCGTTCTATGGCGAGCGGCATTTTCGCGCGGGCGGCTATCGCGGCGAAGGACGTGACGCCGGGGACAATCTCCAGCCACTCCGGGCAGCCGATTCGCTGGAGTAAAAAAATCCAGGTACTGAATAGCATCGCATCGCCCAGGGTAATAAAACCGACCTGTTTACCTGCTTCCACCTCTGCGGTAAGCGCGGCGGCAACCTCGTTCCAGACCGCTTCTTTCTCGGCGCCGTCAGCGCTCATAGGGAAATGGCAACAACGTACTTCCGTCTGCTCACCGAGATAGTCGCGCACAATCGACAGCGCCAGACTATCGCCCCCCTTACGACCGGCGGGCGCATACAGAATGTCCAGCGAGCCAAGAATCCGCGCTGCGCGGACGGTTATCAGGTCGGGCGCGCCTGGCCCGGTACTTAATGCGTATAATTTACCGTTCATGCCGCCTCCTCTACCGCCATGTTCAGCGCCTGGTGCAAATGCGCGACAAACATCGCCCGGATAGCCGGGTTTTCTCCCAGCCCGCTCAGCCACGGCGTCGCCGGAATGCCCGCCGCGTTAAAGCGCATTTTCCATGAGTCGCCGTCGTCTGAAGCCATATCATTAATGGCGTGATCGCCCGCCACCAGCATTAATGGCATCAAATGTACGCCGGTGACGCCTTCGTCACGCAGGCTGTCGATCAGGATGTCGACCTCCGGGTAGCTTTCTACGGCGCCGACGCGCGCCGGAAAGCGCTGCGCGGTCATCATATGATCGAGACAGGCATAAGCTGCGAATGCGTGATGGCTGGCGCCGTGGCCCATAAAAACGACTTTCTCCGTTTGTCTGAGCGATGGCATCTGTTGTCGCAACGCCTGCATTAGCTGCACATAATCGTTATGGCTGCTCAGCAGCGGCACGCCCAGCGTCAGGCGAGTGAATAACGGACGCAAGGTTTGTACTTCACGGACAATTTTTTCATATTCGTCGCCGTTAATAATGTGCAACGACTGAATCGCCACGTCCTGATATCCCTGTGCGGCAAGCTTTTGCAAAGCCTGTAATGGCGTATCGATGTCGATACCGTCACGCTGGCGAAGCTTGCGAATGATCATTCCGGAAGTGAAGGCGCGAAACAGGTCGCGATCGGGGCAGGACGCCGCCAGATCACGTTCGCACGCCACAATGTTTTTTTCACAGGTGTCGTGATAGCTGGTGCCAAAACTGACCACCAGAAGCGCTTTTTTCATTTTTACTCCTTAGCTGCGGCCAGCCAGCGCGATAAACGCTGCGCAAAGGCGGCCTGGCTTTCCAGTAACTCATCACCCGTCACAAGTGGCGTCGGGCGCGCAATAACGATGCAGGGAATGCCCGCATCCAGACAGGGCTGAACTTTTTCCTGATATCCCCCCTCCGCGCCGGACGCTTTGGTAATGACCACGTCGGCCCGGCACTGGTGGTAAAACGCGGCGTTAAAATCAGCGCTGAACGGCCCACACAATGCGAAAATTTCTCCAACGCCGAACCCCAGTTCGCTGCAGCGTTGAATCACCTCCGCCACGGGCAGTACGCGCGCCAGCAACGTTTTTTCCGCCAGCCCGGCACGCCAGACGGCCAGATCTTTACTGCCGGTCGTCAGTAACACGCGCGGACCAAAACGCCTCGCTATCTCGCAGGCATCGGCAATACTGCGCGCCGTATAGAGAAGCGGATGCGTCAGATTGCTAAGCTGCTCCGGACGCTGATAACGACTTAACAACACGCCTGCCGTTTCACAGGCGCGAAGGAGGTTATGGCTGACCATTTCTGCATAAGGATGCGATGCATCTATTACCCAGCGAGTACGGTTTTCTTTTAGCCAGGCGACCATCTGCCCGTACTCCAGACGACCACAGCGCACCTGTCCTTTAATGTCGCCAGCCAGCGCTTTTCCGGCTGGCGTCGCCACGGATAAGGTGTATGCGACGTTCGCCGCATCCAGTTGTCGGCATAACGCGCGCGCATCGCTGGTGCCGCCCACCACCAGCACATCTCCCTCATTCACAGCGTGTAACCTCGCGGCGTTATCATCAGCCCATCCTGAACATAGGTCGTTTTATTACCAACGATGACCAGACTGGTCATATCTACCGGTTCAAAATCCATATCGCCGAGCGTAGTCAGCCATTTTTCCTCTTTCTTACGTCCGGCGGATTTCACCACGCCAACCGGCGTTTGCGCGCTTTTACTGGCGGCAAGCAGGTCAAACGCGCGCGCCAGATGCCCTTCGCGCCCGCGGCTGCGCGGGTTGTAAAAACAGATAACAAAGTCTGCCTCTCCGGCGGCAACGATGCGCTTTTCAATTACCGGCCACGGGGTCAGCAGGTCGCTGAGGCTGATATGGCAGAAGTCATGCATCAGCGGCGCGCCCAGTAAAGAGGCGGCGGCGATGCTGGCGGTCATGCCAGGAATGAGCCGCACCTCGACGTCCAGTTTTTGCTTGCCGACCAGTTCCAGCACCAGACCCGCCATGCCGTAAATTCCCGCATCCCCGCTGCTGATGAGCGCGACGTTATGCCCGGCCTGCGCCAGTTCAATAGCCGCCTGGCAGCGTTCAATTTCCTTACACATGCCGGTCTTGATCACCTGTTTATCGCCGGTAAATGCTTTAACCAGATGGGTATAGGTTTTGTAGCCCACGACGATTTCCGCCGCCTGAAGCGCCTCAATCGCCTCCATCGTCATCATTGCCTGCGAACCGGGGCCAATACCAATTACGCTCAACATCAGTGTGCAACTCCTAAAGTAATAGTGACGCCCTGTTCTCGCAGGGTCTCGCCTAACAATTGTCCCTGGCTTAATAACCACGCAGCCGGGCCGGATACGCTGCCAACGCCCACCGTTTTTCTGACGAAGCCAGAACCGGGAAAATGGTGTTCGAATTCGCGCAACGCTTCGGCGGTAAAGGTTTTAAAAGGCACGCGGCAGCAGGAGGCGAGCTGAATAAGCCCCGGCTCCCCTTTTTTGAGCGTGACGCTGCCAATCGCTTTTAACGCCAGCGGATCGAGTTTCTGCGCTTCAAGCTGGCGCGCCAGTAATGTCGCTAACAGGGGAAATGGCGTATTGCGGCGACAGCCAATTCCCGCCACCACACGCTGGGGCACCAGTTTCCAGTGCAGTACGGGAAGCTCAGGGAGGTCATTACGCAAAGAGACGCAGATAAGCGCATCCAGCTCAGGCAACCGCTGCAAATCATCAACAGGGATAAAACCGCGAATATCGCACTGGCCGATCTCTTCCGTTAGTTCGGCATCCCACCATAACCCCACCCGTTGATGACTGACCAACATCTGGTTAACGGTTTTTACCGCCGTTCGAAGATCGGTCATACGGGCGTTAAGCTGGAAAGCTAAGGTGTCCAACGCGGACATCTCATTGACATCCGTTGCCGTGGTAATCACCGGATCGGCGCCTAACATTCCTGCCAGGTAGCGCGTCAAGGCATTGGCCCCTCCCGCATGACCGGAAAGCAGGCTAATGACATGCTGACCACGTTCATCAATGACGACCACCGCCGGATCGCTGAACTTGTCGTTCACTAACGGCGCCAGGACACGAACGGCAATGCCGGTCGCGCCAATAAAAATAAGCGCGGTATAAGTGGTAAAAGCCTGCCGGGCGGTATTAGCGAATCCGCCATCGAAGGGAATAAATCCCTCTTCCCGCAGTTTTTCACTGGTAAAGCAGGTTAACGGCAGCATCGCGGCGAGTCTCTTTGCCAGCGCCACGCCGCCGGGCGTCAGGCAAAACAACGCAATGGATTCAGGCTTTACGGTATTCATGGCTAAAGTCCGCTGCATAGAGTCTTGAGTAGTGATACTCCTTACCCAGAAAATTCCCGACCAGGATTAGCGCCGTCTTACGGATGCCAGCATCACGTACTTTGTCGCTAATATCCGCTAATGTGCCGCGAACGGTCTGGCTTTCCGGCCAGGTAGCCTTATAGATGACCGCGACAGGCGTAGTTGCCGGATAACCGCCGGCAATGAGACGTTCTGCCACCCGGTGAATACGCTGAACGGAGAGATAAATCGCCATCGACGTCTGGTGACTGGCGAACGCCTCCAGTTGTTCGCGCGCCGGTACTGGCGTACGCCCTTCCAGACGGGTAATAATGAGACTCTGCGATACCTCCGGTACGGTATATTCCACACCCAGCTCCGCCGCAGCGCCGAGAAACGCGCTGACGCCAGGCACTACCTGCCAGTCGATACCACGGCGGGTTAACTCTTCGCCTTGCTCACGCACGGAGCCGTACAGCGAGACATCGCCCGTTTGCAACCGCACCACCGTTTTTCCCGCTTTCACGCCCGCGGCCATCAGCTCGATAATCTGCTCAAGATGCAGTTCGGCGCTGTCGTAGCGTTCTGCCTGCGCGGGGCAGTAATCCAGCAGTTCGGTATTGATCAGCGAACCGGCATAGATAACTACCTGCGCCTGTTGCAGCAGGCGGTAGCCTTTAAGCGTGATCAGCTCGCGATCGCCCGGCCCGGCGCCGACGAACCATACACAGCGTGGATCAAATGTCTCTGACATGGTTTTCTTCCTTCTGACAGGCGATAACAAAAACAGGATTGTTCGGTTTGAAATAGTGTCCCGCCCCCAGCGGCGTTAACGATGAAAGCTGAAGCTGTACACAGTCCATTCGACATGCGCCGATGTGCGCAAGATGCGCCAGCGCGCTATGAAGGTTTTCCTGCAAGATAAAGGTCATCACCAGACGGCCACCGGGATGCAGATGGCCCATCGCCCAGTCAATCAGCGCCGTCAGATGACCGCCGCTGCCGCCCATAAACACCGCATCGGCTTTCCCGGTTATGGTCATTGGCGCTTCGCCGGGGAGAATATCGATATTGCCGCAGGCAAAGCGCTGACGATTCTCATCAAGCAGCCGTAGCGCGGCAGGATTACGCTCGATAGCCGTCACCTGCAACGAAGGAAACTGCAGCGCCGCTTCAATTGAGACGCTTCCCGTTCCCGCCCCGACGTCAATCAGGTGACTGGCGCGGTGGAGCTCAAGTTTCGACAGCGCCAGCGCCCGTACCGCCTCTTTGGTCATCGGTACGTTCTCGCCGCGCAGAAAAAGCTCATCTTTCATCCAGGATCACCACTGCATTCATTTCATAGTCGGCGTTGACCGCACTGACGGGTAGCCAGTGGATCCGCTCATTTTCCATCGCCAGATTTTCACCAATCACCATTAAGCGATGCCCTTTGCCCCGCGCGACCAGTTCCCGCGCGATTTCTCGCGGCCCGCAGCGGGCATCCGTGACCATCGCCACTTTGCGATGGTTCGCTAACTGATCGAAGCTGACGCAACGACCGTGGCTACTGGTCAACCACATGTCATTCATATCAATTCCAGCCTGTGCGCACAGATACTGTACGGCGCTGATGCCAGGGATAATGCGAACCTGTTCGATACCAAAATGCGCCACCAGGCGTGTACCGATGCCATAAAACAGCGGATCGCCGGAGGCCAGCACCACGATCCCTTTATCCCGACGGGCGGCAATCCATGACAACAACGCGCCAATATCCGCGCCCAGCGTAAATCGTTCGCCGCCAAACGCCGGAAACTGCGCCAAATGCCGTTTACCGCCTGCCAGCGCATCGGCGTGGTCTATCGCTTCCAGCGCCGCAGGCGTCATCAAATGCTGTCCGGCGGGCCCCATTCCCACGACCGTTAGCATTGCAGCTCCTTAGCAATCTCGTCGACGGGACGATTACTGCCGAGAATATGGTTATCAAAAGAAAACAGGATGGCGTCGCAGACAGGCGGCGTTTTGGTAAAACGCAGCATCTGCATGACTCGCAAACAAATACGCCTGGCAAGATGGTTATAGATATGCCCGAAGCCATATGCTTCAATGTGCTCCATTGCCGCTTCAGTGGTATCGCAATCGCTGACCAGGGTGAGTAACTCCAGCGGCGCGCCCAGTAAAGCTAAATGCGCGACCAGCGTTTCCATGCGCGCATCGGCAATATGGCTATGGGTATGAAAGATCCCGGCGGCGATTTTGATCAATTTTCCAGGATGCCCCACCAGCACTATCTGGCAAAATCCCAGCCGTACCGCCTCTTCAATCATGTAGCCGACAAAATTGCTCATGGTGACGACCATCTGTGTGTCGACGCCCATTTGTTCGCGAACAAACCGTTCGCCGTGGTTGCCCGGCACGAGTATCACCCGCGTTAATCCTGACGCCCGTTTGATCTCCAGTTCCAGCGATAGCGAGCGTTTCCAGCTTTCTTCCGACATCGGCGTCACAATGCCGGTAGTGCCAATAATGGAAATGCCGCCAAGAATGCCAAGCCGCGAGTTATACGTTTTTTGCGCCCGCGCTTCACCTTCCGGGGCAAAAATCTCCACATCGGCCCCACGCGCCGGGCCTATCGCTTCGCGCACCGCAGATTCAATGGTATGACGCGGCGTACGATTGATGGCGGCGCTCCCGAGGGGTAGTCCAATCCCTTTACGCGTTACCGTACCAATACCTTCGCCGCCAGTGAGCGTAATCTCACCGCTGTCGTTGAGCGTAACACGGGCAAAAATCAGCATCCCGTGCGTGGCATCCACGTCATCGCCGCCATCTTTACGAATTGCGGCTATCGCCTGCTGGCCTTCAATGTGCGGCGACTCCACGTTCAGGCATAGCGTGACGCCCGACGGCGTGACGATGGAGACCTGATGAATCAGATGTTGACGCAATACCATCAGCGCGGCGACTTTTGCCGCCGCCGTCGCGCAGGAACCGGTGGTATATCCTTTACGTAACGCTTTACCGTGGTGCCAGACCGGCGCGTCAAAAGAAAGCTCGCTCATCAGGCCTCCCGGAGGTGATAGAGCAGCGCATTGACGATAGCGGCAGCCACGTTACTGCCGCCTTTACGCCCTAACGCGGCAACCGCGGGAAAATGACTATGGGTGAGCGCCTCTTTGGACTCCGCCGCGCCGACAAAGCCTACCGGTACGCCCACCACGCCGCTCACCGTCACGTTATGTTCAAGCAAACGGAACAGAGCCGTCGGCGCATTACCGAAAACAAAGAGCTTGTTTTTCTCCTCCTCGGCGATAGCAATATCGACGGCGGCCATTGAACGGGTAATCCCCTGCGTTTTTGCGGCGCGCACCACGCGCGGATCGCTGATATAACAGCGACACTCGCCGCCAAACGTCGCCAGTAATCTTTTATTAATGCCGGACAGCGCCATCGTGGTATCGGTATAAATAATGCACGGTTGGCGTAGCGCATCACAAAGCTGCTCCAGCGCATCGGCAGAGAACCACAAAATGTCCAGCCAGTCGAAATCGGCGGTGGTATGAATAACCCGCTTGATAATGGCCTCATGGAGCGGACTGGCGAAACGGTAATCAGGACGCGTTTCGCGAATAATGTCGCTAATAATGGTGAAACTGTTGGCCTCAATGGTTTGGGGCTGCTGGATATAATGCATACTGTCGTCCTCAGGCCACGCCAGATAACCCGCACCGCGCTACAATAAACAGCGCCAGCGCCAGGGTTGAAGCGACCCACATCAATCGAATCGTTCGGGAAATATCGTCCACGGAAATATCGCGCTGCGCGTCGCCGATCCAGGGCTTGTCCACACGCTCGCCAAAGTAGTTATTTGGGCCGCCGAGCTGGATTCCTAAGGCGCCGGCCACACACGCTTCCGACCAGGCGCAATTTGGGCTACTGTGGTTATAACGGTCACGCCAGCCAATACGTAGCGCCCGCCAACCACTCAGGCGACACAGTCCTGCCGCAATGCCCAGCAACAGCCAGCTCAGTCGGGCAGGAAGATAGTTCGCTACATCGTCCATACGGGCGCTGACCATACCAATCGCCCGGTATTTTTCATGTTTGTAGCCCACCATTGAATCCAGGGTATTGACGGCTTTGTAGGCCATCGCCAGCGGCGCGCCGCCGAGAAAGAGGAAAAAGAGCGGCGCGATAATGCCGTCAACGGTGTTTTCTGCAACCGTTTCCACCACGGCGCGATTGATCTGCGCTGGCTGAAGTTGTGACGTATCGCGCCCGACGATCCAGGAGAGTTTTATTCGGCTTTCCGCAAGGTCGTTCTCCCGCAACGGTCGCTCAACCTCCTGCGCGGCGCGGGCCAGAGAGCGTCCGGCCAGCGTGGTAAAGATCATCCAGACTTCGACGCTCCAGCCAAACCAGGGGTGAATCCGCTGCGCCAGCGCCAGTACGCCCCATGCCACGCCCCAGGTCGCCCCGACAACCACAACCCACATTACGCCGCCGCCAATCCGCAGCGCTTTATCGCCGGGACAATAGCGACGCACAATACGCTGCACAAACGTGATTAAACGGCCTATCCAGCGTACCGGATGGGGCCAGTGTTGAGGGTCGCCGATGATAAAATCCAGCACCCAGGCGATACACCAGGCAAGAATCGTCATAATACGCGCCTCGCCGCCGCCAGCCAGTGCTGCAACATTTCCGGACGCTGGGCGAAATGGACGTGCAGATAGCTGGCAAACGTGTTGCCTGTCTGCCAGCCGCCGGTCCATTCCTGTAACACGCGACCATCGCGAACCTTACGACAGGCCATAACGGCGGGTGTTTCGGGGATAAAATCTGAGTAGTGAAATTCATGGCCGCGCACTATCTCACCAGGCACCGCCAATAGCGTTGGCTGCATAGCCTGCGCCTCACAGTAACCAAAGCGGGTAAGTCGCTTACCCATTTTGCTGTGACCGGGGATAATATTCGCCATCTGATGAATTTCCCCGCCGCTATCCTCCAGAGTGCTCCCCAAATACATCAGACCGCCACACTCCGCGTAAATCGCCACGCCGCGCTGATGCGCCGCCCGCAAATGTTTTAACATCGCCGTATTTGCCGCCAGCTCTGCGGCGTATAATTCGGGATATCCACCGCCCAGCCAGATCATCTGACAATCAGGCAATGCGCGGTCATGCAGTGGGCTAAAACGCACAATGTTAACGCTGGCACGCTCCAGCAAATCGATGTTATCGGGGTAATAAAAGTTAAAGGCCTCATCATCCGCCAGAGCAAGCGTCAGCCCTGCCCCCGCTGTGTTATCGGGGCGCTCAGGCCACATTCCCGTCGGAAGCGCTGATAACACGCTCAGCGAGAGTAACGCATCCACATCCACTGTTTGTTCCAGCGTGGCGGCAAAATCATGCCATGATTGCTGATTGACGAGGGATTCTCTGGCAGTAATCAACCCCAGGTGGCGTTCAGGTAATGCGACGCCGTCGCAAGGAGGGACATACCCCAGTACCGGCAGTGAGCAATAATGTTCAATGGCATTTTTGAGGAGCTGATAGTGGGCGTCGCTAGTGACGCGATTCACAATCACGCCCGCGAGGTTGAGGGTCGGGTCGAAGTGCTGAAATCCCATAACGGTAGCCGCAAGCGACGTTGAAACAGCCTTGCCGTCCACCAGTAGGATGACCGGGCAACCAAGCTGTTTCGCCATTGCGGCTGTACTGCAATAATTGGGGTCGACGCCATAGCCGTCATACAGCCCCATGACCCCTTCAATGACGGCGATATCCGCCTGCCGCATTTGTTCGCAAAATAAGGCGTTGAGAACAGGAGGAGGAAGCATGAAACTGTCAAGATTACGGGACGCCACGCCACAGATAGCGGTATGCCAGCCGGTATCAAGGTAATCTGGCCCAACTTTAAACGGCTGTACGCGCAGCGCGCGTTTTTGCAGCAGCCTCAACAAACCAAGCGTCACCGTGGTTTTGCCGCAACCGCTTCCTGTGCCTGCAAGAATAAATGCGTGATGCCTTGCCGCCATTACCCTGATCCTGTTCAGGGTGGTAGGGGTATACAGGTACGCGCATGTTCAGTCTTTCGACTGTACGCGTCTTCGCAACCCACTTCCCACCGAAGTTGTTGGTTATCACCGACAGGCAGGTCTTCTGGCTTAGCGTCCTCCTCGCCCGTCCTTCCCAATCTTGCGATCAGTGGTCTTTACGGGGTCGTCAGCATCACAGCAGCGGGGGCTGCGGGGGATTTTCACCCCCTTCCCTACCACAAATGTGGCAAACCTGTTGGTTTACGTTATGGCTGTACGGCACACCCATAACGGCAATTAATAATGTGCTACGTTTTACATTTCTGTGAGCAATAACCTGAGCGGTTGCTCATCTGACGTTAATCTACTCATCCTTACCGGTATATTGACGATAAAACGTATCGACAAAGCGTAATAAAACTTATCTTTCCTGACACTGTACTTCATCACAAAAATAAAAACTGGTGCAGTTTATGCCCTAAATTTTATTATTTTGTTGCGCTATGACAATTTATTGTTACACCAGATAAATTTTCTTTCTGAAATGATTAAGATACAAAACACTATCAAAAATCGGCAATAGCAAAATATTGCTATTCATAACGATGGAGGATGAGAATTCTCATTTATCTGCTGGCGATAAGCCTGCGGCGTAACCTGATAGGTCTGGCGGAAGACTTTACAAAAATAGCTGGTTTGCGAAAAGCCTAAATTACGCGCAATACTGGCAATACTCCAGTCACTATGGCAAAGCAATTCTCTGGCGCTAACCATTCTCTGGCGGTTCACCCACGCATTAAATCCGATTCCCTGATATTTCTTGAATAGCTTACTGAAGTAATAGGGGCTGAGATAGACATGTGAGGCGACATCCTCAAGACGAAGATCGTCGGACAAATGCGCATCAATATAGCGAAGCGCTTTTTTCATTTTACTGTCATGCGGAGTGGGACCACGAGCGGCTTTATTTGCCTCCGATTGCTGCGGATTGTCTTTGATAACCACGAAATTGAGCTGTTTTTTCAGGCAATTCTCAACAATCAGTTTAAGGAGATCGGCGGAAGCGATAACGCGTGAATAGTCCATCTCTGGCACATTCCGAAATTCATTCAAGAGCTCAGGGTCAGCCTGCCAGCGATCGTCGATATTAAGAATGTTTACCAACTCCACGTCATTACTTAAACGAACCTGTCCGCATAAAACAAAGCCAACTAAATGCCCTGCAATTACCAGCGGAATAGAAAAATCCGTTAGACCGGCATGACAACGATAAATACAGGGTTGATCGGACTTCGATGCCTCCAGTCCCCCGCAGCGATCGCTCATACGACAACGTGTACTATGCTGGGGATGCTGTCGCATCAACTGACAAAACGGCGTGAAATTGAATAGCTCAGATATTTCATCACCATGAATATTGACAACCACAACCGCCAGACCGGTGGCTTGTGCAAAATCCTGTGCGATTTTATTAATGAGTTCTGAGTTCAGAGCGCTCGCAGAAATCATGATAAAACCCCTCAGTTAATTTATTGTTATAAACAAAACACATTATTTACATTCACTTTTTATTACCATTATCCTGGCCCTGATAAAAAGTACAATGACAATATCAAAAGTCTCCCATTGCTGGGAGACGTTTTGATCAGTTCGTGAAAGCAGATCACGAAATTATCTCACCTGTTTTTACGATACATCATTGCTGTGAATCTGGTTCGCATTTTCTTACAGTTCACAGCGGTTACAAGGTAAATTCTTACCAATAAAATAGCGATATATGGCTGCTCCGGCACAGGCGCCGATAACAGGCGCGACAATCGGCACGATAAAATAAGGGATCTCTCGCCCACCGCTCATCGCCATGTTCCCCCACCCCGCTAACCATGTGAACAGTTTGGGACCGAAATCACGCGCCGGATTCATTGCAAAACCGGTAAGAGGTCCAGTAGACGCGCCGATAACGGCAACCAGTATCCCAATAAGCAAAGGCGCAAGCGGCCCTTTAGGAATGCCATTGCCATCATCCGTCAATGCCATGATCATGCCCATCAGAATCGACGTAATGACCACTTCCACCAACGCAGCCTGCCATACATTTAGCGCTGCGGCCGGATAGGTACTGAAAATGCTGGCTAATTGCAAACTTTCGACGCTACCGCGCACCATATGATGCGCAGTCTCAAATTCAGTAAAAAGACTACTATAAAGCACATACGCCAGCAGAGCGCCGCCAAAAGCGCCGGCAAACTGGGCAATAATATAAGGCAATACTTTCTGTTTGGGGAAGCAGGCAAACAGCCACAGCGCAATCGTCACCGCAGGGTTAAGATGTCCGCCGGAGATCCCGGCCGTAAGGTAAACGGCCAGTGAAATTCCAAGCCCCCAAATAATGCAAATCTCCCATAATCCGAGGCTGGCGCCTGCGACTTTGAGTGCGCTCAAACAACCGATACCAAAAAACAAAAAGAGTCCGGTGCCTAAAAATTCCGCACCACATTGCGCCTTTAGAGAATCATTCATGTGACACCTTCTGAGCAAAGTTCGTGTCCTGGCCAGCGCAAGTTTCGGCTGGCGGTAGAGTACAGCTAACCTCACTATAAAAAGTGCCACCTGTAAATTGTTGGCAACCTGCGGGCCTGCCTTCCGGAAAAATCGTGTTGCGATAGCAAAATTTTGCTTTTCCGATATTTTTATCAGCCCATCACACGGGAAATTTGAGCTATAAAATACGCCTGTTGAAATAATAAAATATTGCACAAGCCAACTTATCAATTTCGAATAAACATCACATTTTGCGTCTTTCGCCATATCAAATAAAAATACTCTCGTCACTAACAAAAATGTAAAAATGAAATAATAAAAACAAAATAATCATATAGACAATAATAAATTAAATGTAATTTATCAATAAGTTATAAAAGCAAAAGACAATTTAGTCATATTGTTTTCCCATTATTTTCTGATGCTCAACAGCAAGTCAGCCATTCTTTTTCCTCGCATCTTCTTATAGTCCCCACTATCGGAACACTCCATGCGAGGTCTTTATGCAACAAGAAGCACTAGGAATGGTAGAAACCAAAGGCTTAACCGCAGCCATAGAGGCCGCTGATGCAATGGTTAAGTCAGCCAATGTGATGTTAGTGGGCTATGAAAAGATTGGCTCCGGGCTGGTAACCGTCATCGTGCGCGGCGATGTTGGCGCGGTCAAAGCGGCCACCGATGCAGGTGCCGCAGCCGCACGCAACGTGGGTGAAGTGAAAGCCGTACACGTCATCCCACGCCCTCACACCGATGTAGAAAAAATCTTACCGAAGGGAATTAGCTAATGAGCAGCAATGAGCTGGTTGAACAGATCATGGCGCAGGTGATTGCCCGTGTGGCAACGCCGGAACAGCAGGCCATCCCTACTGAAAACCACCCAATACGAGAGACGGCTATGGCAGAAAAAAGCTGCAGTTTAACGGAATTTGTCGGGACCGCCATTGGCGACACCCTTGGCCTGGTTATCGCTAACGTCGATACCGCCCTGCTGGATGCGATGAAGCTTGAGAAGCGCTATCGCTCCATCGGCATTCTCGGCGCCCGCACCGGCGCAGGCCCGCACATTATGGCGGCGGACGAAGCGGTGAAAGCCACCAATACCGAAGTAGTCAGCATTGAGCTGCCGCGCGATACCAAAGGCGGCGCGGGCCACGGTTCGCTGATTATTTTAGGCGGCAACGACGTTTCCGACGTCAAGCGCGGTATCGAAGTCGCGCTGAAAGAGCTGGACCGCACCTTCGGTGATGTTTACGGCAACGAAGCCGGACATATCGAACTGCAGTACACCGCTCGCGCCAGCTACGCGCTGGAAAAAGCGTTCGGCGCGCCGATTGGCCGCGCCTGCGGCATTATCGTCGGCGCTCCGGCTTCCGTAGGCGTACTGATGGCCGATACCGCGCTGAAGTCAGCCAACGTTGAAGTCGTGGCGTACAGCTCTCCGGCGCACGGCACCAGCTTTAGTAACGAAGCTATTCTGGTGATTTCCGGCGATTCCGGCGCGGTCCGCCAGGCGGTGACCTCCGCCCGCGAAATCGGCAAAACCGTCCTTGCGACCCTCGGTTCTGAACCGAAAAACGATCGCCCGTCCTACATCTGATACCCACGAGGCTGATTCATGAGATCGAAAAGATTTGAAGCACTGGCGAAACGCCCTGTGAATCAGGACGGCTTCGTTAAGGAGTGGATCGAAGAAGGCTTTATCGCAATGGAAAGCCCGAACGACCCGAAACCGTCGATTAAAATCGTTAACGGCGCGGTGACCGAGCTGGACGGAAAACCGGTTAGCGAATTCGACCTGATCGACCACTTTATCGCTCGCTACGGCATCAACCTGAACCGCGCCGAAGAAGTGATGGCGATGGATTCGGTCAAGCTGGCCAACATGCTCTGCGATCCGAACGTTAAGCGTAGCGAAATCGTCCCGCTGACCACCGCGATGACCCCGGCGAAAATTGTTGAAGTGGTTTCGCATATGAACGTCGTCGAAATGATGATGGCGATGCAAAAAATGCGCGCTCGCCGCACGCCGTCTCAGCAGGCACACGTCACCAACGTCAAGGATAACCCGGTGCAAATCGCCGCCGACGCCGCCGAAGGCGCATGGCGCGGGTTTGACGAACAAGAAACCACCGTTGCGGTAGCACGCTACGCGCCGTTCAACGCCATCGCGCTGTTGGTCGGCTCTCAGGTTGGTCGTCCGGGCGTACTGACGCAGTGCTCCCTGGAAGAAGCCACCGAGCTTAAGCTCGGCATGCTGGGCCACACCTGCTACGCCGAAACCATCTCCGTTTACGGCACCGAGCCGGTCTTCACCGACGGTGACGATACACCATGGTCGAAGGGCTTCTTAGCCTCTTCCTACGCCTCTCGCGGCCTGAAAATGCGCTTCACCTCCGGTTCTGGCTCCGAAGTGCAGATGGGCTACGCCGAAGGCAAATCCATGCTGTATCTGGAAGCGCGCTGCATCTATATCACCAAAGCGGCTGGCGTTCAGGGTCTGCAAAACGGCTCCGTAAGCTGCATCGGCGTACCGTCTGCCGTGCCGTCAGGCATTCGTGCCGTGCTGGCGGAAAACCTGATCTGCTCTTCGCTGGATCTGGAATGCGCCTCCAGTAACGACCAGACCTTCACCCACTCCGATATGCGTCGTACAGCGCGCCTGCTGATGCAGTTCCTGCCGGGTACCGACTTTATCTCCTCTGGTTATTCCGCGGTGCCGAACTACGACAACATGTTCGCCGGTTCCAACGAAGATGCGGAAGACTTTGACGACTACAACGTTATCCAGCGTGACCTGAAAGTGGACGGCGGTCTGCGCCCGGTTCGCGAAGAGGACGTTATCGCCATCCGTAACAAAGCCGCCCGCGCGCTGCAGGCCGTGTTTGCCGGAATGGGACTACCGCCGATTACCGATGAAGAAGTTGAAGCCGCGACCTATGCCCACGGTTCGAAAGATATGCCGGAGCGTAACATCGTCGAAGACATCAAGTTCGCCCAGGAAATCATCAATAAAAACCGCAACGGTCTGGAAGTCGTTAAAGCGCTGGCGCAGGGCGGGTTTACCGACGTGGCCCAGGACATGCTCAACATCCAGAAAGCCAAGCTAACCGGCGACTATTTGCACACCTCCGCCATTATCGTCGGCGACGGACAAGTGCTCTCTGCGGTTAATGACGTCAATGACTATGCCGGTCCGGCAACAGGTTATCGCCTGCAGGGAGAACGCTGGGAAGAGATTAAAAACATCCCTGGCGCTCTTGATCCCAACGAGATTGATTAAGGGGTGAGAAATGGAAATTAATGAAAAATTGCTGCGCCAGATAATTGAAGATGTGCTCCGCGATATGAAGGGCAGCGATAAACCCGTCTCGTTTAATGCGCCTGCGGCATCCACAGCACCACAGACCGCTGCGCCTGCGGGCGACAGCTTTCTGACCGAAGTGGGCGAAGCGCGCCAGGGCACTCAGCAGGACGAAGTCATTATCGCCGTCGGCCCGGCATTTGGCCTGGCGCAAACCGTCAATATCGTGGGCTTACCGCATAAGAGCATTCTGCGCGAAGTCATTGCCGGTATTGAAGAAGAAGGCATCAAGGCGCGCGTGATTCGCTGCTTTAAATCTTCCGACGTGGCGTTCGTCGCCGTTGAAGGTAACCGCCTGAGCGGATCCGGCATCTCCATCGGCATCCAGTCGAAAGGTACTACGGTTATCCACCAGCAGGGGCTACCGCCGCTCTCCAACCTGGAGCTGTTCCCGCAGGCACCGCTGCTGACGCTGGAAACCTACCGTCAGATTGGTAAAAACGCCGCCCGTTATGCGAAACGCGAATCACCGCAGCCGGTCCCTACGCTCAATGACCAGATGGCACGCCCGAAGTACCAGGCAAAGTCGGCCATTTTGCACATTAAAGAGACCAAGTACGTCGTGACGGGCAAAAACCCGCAGGAACTGCGCGTGGCGCTTTGATAAAGGATAACTCCATGAATACCGACGCAATTGAATCGATGGTCCGGGACGTATTGAGCCGCATGAACAGCCTGCAGGGCGATGCGCCAGCAGCGGCTCCTGCGGCAGGCGGCACGTCCCGCAGCGCAAAGGTCAGCGACTACCCGCTGGCGAACAAACACCCGGAATGGGTGAAAACCGCCACCAATAAAACGCTGGACGACTTTACGCTGGAAAACGTGCTGAGCAATAAAGTCACCGCTCAGGATATGCGTATTACCCCGGAAACCCTGCGCTTACAGGCGTCTATCGCCAAGGACGCGGGCCGCGACCGGCTGGCGATGAACTTCGAACGCGCCGCCGAACTGACCGCGGTACCGGACGATCGCATTCTGGAAATCTACAACGCCCTTCGTCCGTATCGTTCAACGAAAGAAGAGCTGCTCGCTATCGCCGACGATCTCGAAAACCGTTATCAGGCAAAGATTTGCGCAGCTTTCGTTCGTGAAGCGGCAGGGCTGTACGTTGAGCGTAAAAAACTCAAAGGCGACGATTAATTACAGGGGTATGTGATGCGATATATAGCTGGCATTGACATCGGTAACTCATCGACGGAAGTCGCGCTGGCGCGGCAAGATGAGACTGGCGCACTGACGATTACGCACAGCGCGCTGGCGGAAACGACCGGGATCAAAGGCACGTTGCGTAACGTGTTCGGCATTCAGGAAGCGCTCGCCCTCGTCGCAAAGCGCGCGGGGATCAATGTCAGCGATATTTCGCTCATCCGCATTAACGAAGCCACGCCGGTGATTGGCGATGTGGCGATGGAAACCATTACCGAAACCATCATCACCGAATCGACAATGATTGGCCATAACCCAAAAACGCCGGGCGGAGTAGGCCTTGGTGTGGGTATCACGATTACGCCGGAGGAGCTGTTAACCCGCCCGGCGGACTCGTCCTATATTCTGGTGGTATCGTCAGCCTTTGATTTTGCCGATATCGCCAATGTTATCAACGCCTCAATGCGCGCCGGATACCAGATTACCGGCGTCATTTTGCAGCGCGACGATGGCGTACTGGTCAGCAACCGGCTGGAAAAATCGCTACCGATTGTCGATGAAGTTCTGTACATCGACCGCATTCCGCTGGGGATGCTGGCGGCGATTGAAGTCGCCGTGCCGGGAAAGGTTATCGAAACCCTCTCTAACCCTTACGGTATCGCCACCGTATTTAATCTCAACGCCGATGAGACAAAAAACATCGTCCCGATGGCGCGCGCGCTGATCGGCAACCGTTCCGCCGTGGTGGTTAAAACGCCATCCGGCGACGTCAAAGCGCGCGCAATACCCGCCGGTAACCTGGAGCTGCAGGCGCAGGGTCGTACCATGCGCGTGGATGTTGCCGCCGGTGCCGAAGCCATCATGAAAGCGGTGGACGGCTGCGGCAAGCTCGACAACGTCACCGGCGAGGCCGGGACCAATATCGGCGGCATGCTGGAACACGTACGCCAGACCATGGCCGAGCTAACCAATAAGCCGAGCAGTGAGATTTTCATTCAGGATCTTCTGGCCGTTGACACCTCGGTTCCGGTGAGCGTCACCGGCGGTCTGGCCGGGGAGTTCTCGCTGGAGCAGGCCGTCGGCATCGCTTCGATGGTGAAATCAGACCGTCTGCAGATGGCGATGATTGCCCGTGAAATTGAGCAGAAGCTTAATATCGACGTGCAGATCGGCGGCGCTGAGGCTGAAGCCGCCATTCTGGGCGCGCTGACCACGCCGGGTACCACCCGACCGCTGGCGATCCTCGACCTCGGCGCGGGCTCCACCGATGCCTCCATCATCAACCCTAAAGGCGAAATCATCGCCACCCATCTCGCCGGGGCAGGCGACATGGTCACGATGATTATTGCCCGCGAACTGGGGCTGGAAGACCGCTATCTGGCGGAAGAGATCAAAAAATACCCGCTGGCTAAGGTCGAAAGCCTGTTCCACTTACGCCACGAGGACGGCAGCGTCCAGTTCTTCCCGACGCCGCTGCCTCCCGCTGTGTTCGCCCGCGTCTGCGTGGTGAAACCGGACGAACTGGTGCCGCTTCCCGGCGACTTAGCGCTGGAAAAAGTGCGCGCCATTCGCCGCAGCGCTAAAGAACGCGTCTTTGTCACCAACGCCCTGCGCGCGCTGCGTCAGGTCAGTCCAACCGGCAACATTCGCGATATTCCGTTCGTGGTGCTGGTCGGCGGCTCGTCGCTGGATTTCGAAGTTCCGCAGCTGGTCACCGATGCGCTGGCGCACTACCGCCTGGTCGCCGGGCGAGGAAATATTCGCGGCAGCGAAGGCCCAAGAAACGCGGTGGCCACCGGCCTGATTCTCTCCTGGCATAAGGAGTTTGCACATGGACAGTAATCACAGCGCCCCGGCAATCGTCATTACCGTTATCAGCGACTGCGCCAGCCTTTGGCACGAAGTGCTGCTGGGCATTGAAGAGGAAGGCATCCCTTTCCTGCTTCAGCATCATCCGGCAGGAGAGGTCGTTGACAGCGCCTGGCAGGCGGCGCGCAGCTCGCCGCTGCTGGTTGGCATTGCCTGCGATCGACACTCGCTGGTCGTGCATTACAAGAATTTACCCGCATCGGCGCCGCTTTTTACGCTGATGCATCATCAGGACAGTCAGGCCCAACGCAACACCGGTAATAACGCGGCACGGCTGGTCAAAGGGATCCCTTTCCGGGATCTGAATAGCTAAGCAACAGGAGAACTGCAGTATGAATAACGCACTGGGACTGGTTGAAACAAAAGGGCTGGTCGGCGCCATTGAAGCCGCCGATGCAATGGTTAAATCCGCCAACGTACAGCTGGTGGGCTACGAAAAAATTGGTTCTGGCCTGGTTACCGTCATGGTTCGCGGCGATGTCGGCGCGGTTAAAGCAGCCGTAGATGCAGGCAGCGCGGCGGCAAGCGTCGTGGGTGAAGTGAAATCCTGCCACGTTATCCCGCGTCCGCACAGCGATGTTGAGGCCATTTTACCGAAATCAGCCTAATCGATGGCGAATAAGGAGCACCGCGTGAAGCAATCACTGGGATTACTTGAAGTTTGTGGTCTGGCACTGGCTATCAGCTGCGCCGATATCATGGCGAAATCCGCTTCTATCACGCTGCTCGCCCTCGAAAAGACCAATGGTTCAGGCTGGATGGTGATTAAAATTACCGGTGATGTGGCCTCCGTTCAGGCGGCTATCACCACCGGTGCGCATTTCGCCGAACAGCGGAATGGCCTGGTGGCCCACAAGGTTATCGCCAGGCCCGGAGAAGGGATCCTGCTCGCAGAGCCCCCCCCACCCTCCGTCATTGAACCTGAGCCTGAAGCGTCAGAGATAGCTGATGTCGTTTCTGAAGCGACAGCAGAAGAGGCCCCGCAGGAATCAGAACTGGTCAGTTGCAACCTGTGTCTGGATCCAAAATGTCCTCGCCAGAAGGGCGAACCTCGTACGCTTTGCATTCATCCCGGTAAGCGAGGTGAAGCGTAATGGATAAAGAGCTTCTGCAATCAACGGTCAGTAAAGTTCTTGATGAGATGCGCCTGCGGCCTATCCCGCTGGGCGTCTCAAACCGTCATATCCACCTGTCCGCACAGGATTATGAGCGGCTGTTTCCCGGCCATCCCATCAGCGAGAAAAAAGCGCTGCTGCAGCCGGGACAATACGCCGCGGAGCAAACCGTCACCCTGGTGGGACCGAAAGGGCAGCTCAAAAATGTGCGCCTGCTCGGTCCGCTGCGCTCGGTAAGCCAGGTGGAAATTTCGCGTACCGATGCGAGAACGCTGGGGATTGCCGCGCCGCTGAGAATGTCCGGCAACCTGAAGGGGACGCCGGGCATCCGCCTGGTCAGCCCCTTTGCCGAACTGGAGCTACCTTCCGGGGTTATCGTCGCGCAGCGGCATATCCATATGTCGCCGCTTGATGCGCTGATCCTGCGGGTTTCCCACGGCGATAGGGTTTCAGTGGCGATTGAAGGCGACGAGCGCGGGCTGATTTTCAACAACGTGGCGATTCGCGTTTCACCGGACATGCGCCTCGAAATGCACATTGATACCGATGAAGCCAACGCCGCTGGTGCCGATAACCCGCAGGCCTTTGCCCGGCTGGTAGGCCCGCGATGAACGGCGAAACCCTGCAGCGCATTGTCGAGGAGATTGTCTCCCGGCTGCATCGCCGTGCCCAGAGCACGGCGACGCTGAGCGTTACGCAACTTCGCGATGCCGACTGTCCAGCACTGTTCTGTCAGCACGCGTCGCTGCGCATCCTGCTCGTCGACCTGCCGCTGCTGAGTCAGCTTGCGGATGCAGAAACCGACGATGCCGCCGCCCGGAAAATTCACGACGCGCTGGCGTTTGGCATCCGCGTACAGCTCAGCCTGCACAGCCAGCTGCTGCCGGTTATCCCGGTAAAAAAACTGGCTCGTCTGCCGCTGGTATTCACCGATGAGCACGGACTGCCGCTGGTTCTGCATGCGGGTTCGGTGCTGAGCTATCGCGATGTCGCGCTGCTAAGCCGGGGGCGTGTGGTTGTCCACCGCAAATGCATCGTGACCGCCATGGCGCGTGACGCGGCCAATGCGCGGAATATTCAATTAATTAAGCAGGAGTAAATCATGCATCTGGCACGAGTCACGGGCGCGGTTGTCTCCACGCAAAAATCACCTTCTTTGATTGGGAAAAAGCTGCTGCTGGTGCGTCGGGTCAGCGCCGATGGCGAACTCCCCGCCTCGCCTACCTCCGGCGATGAAGTGGCCGTGGACTCCGTCGGCGCAGGCATTGGCGAGCTGGTTTTGCTCAGCGGCGGCTCCAGCGCCAGGCACGTTTTTTCCGGGCCAAATGAGGCCATCGACCTCGCCGTTGTCGGCATTGTAGATACGCTTTCGCGTTAAGGGGCGGTTATGGCGATTTATACCCGAACAGGTGACGCTGGCACCACATCACTGTTTACCGGCCAGCGGGTGAGCAAAACCCACCCGCGGGTTGAAGCCTACGGCACGCTGGATGAGCTGAACGCCGCGCTGAGCCTGTGCGCCTGCGCCGCTGCGGATGAAAATCACCGCACCTTACTCGAGGCCATCCAGCAGCAACTTTTTTGGTTTAGCGCAGAGCTGGCCAGCGACAGCGAGCAGCCGTCGCCCAAACAGCGCTACATCAGCAGCGAAGAGATTTCGGCCCTGGAAGCCGCTATCGATCGGGCAATGGCCCGCGTCGAACCGCTGCACAGCTTTATTTTACCCGGACGCTGCGAAGCCGCGAGCCGCTTACATTTTGCCCGCACGCTGGCGCGCCGCGCCGAACGCCGTCTGGTTGAACTGGCAACTGAAGTCAACGTACGCCAGGTGCTGATGCGCTACATCAACCGCTTATCGGACTGCCTGTACGCCCTGGCCCGCGCGGAAGATAGCGATGCGCACCAGGCCAACATCATCCGTGAAGTTAGCAAGCGCTATCTGGCTGCCAGCCAGCCGACCCGCAGCAAGGAGACAACGCCCGTGGCCCTCTCATTCCACGATCTGCACCAGCTCACCCGCGCCGCCGTTGAGCGCGCGCAGCAACTGCAGGTTCCGGTAGTCGTCAGCATCGTTGACGCGCACGGCACGGAAACTGTGACCTGGCGGATGCCGGACGCCCTGCTGGTCAGCAGCGAACTGGCGCCGAAAAAGGCCTGGACCGCAGTGGCGATGAAAACGGCGACCCATGAGCTGAGCGATGTCGTTCAGCCGGGCGCCGCGCTTTACGGTCTGGAAAATCATTTACAGGGAAAAGTGGTCACCTTTGGCGGCGGTTACGCCCTGTGGCGCGACGGCATATTAATTGGGGGTCTTGGCATCAGCGGCGGCAGCGTTGAGCAGGACATGGACATAGCACAGACCGCCATCGCGGCTATTAACGTGGGAACTCATCAATGAATACTTCTGAACTCGAAACCCTGATTCGCACCATTCTTAGCGAGCAATTAACCACGCCAGCGCAAACGCCGGCCCAGCCTAAGGGCAAAGGGATTTTCCAGTCCGTGAGCGAGGCCATCGATGCCGCGCACCAGGCATTCTTACGTTATCAGCAGTGCCCGCTAAAAACCCGCAGCGCCATTATCAGCGCGATGCGTCAGGAGCTGACGCCGCTGCTGGCGACCCTGGCGGAAGAGAGTGCCAATGAAACAGGGATGGGCAACAAAGAAGATAAACTCCTCAAAAACAAGGCTGCGCTGGACAACACGCCGGGCGTAGAAGATCTCACCACCACCGCGCTGACCGGCGACGGCGGCATGGTGCTGTTTGAATACTCACCGTTTGGCGTCATCGGTTCGGTCGCCCCAAGCACCAACCCGACGGAAACCATCATCAATAACAGCATCAGCATGTTGGCGGCGGGCAATAGTATTTACTTTAGCCCGCATCCGGGCGCGAAAAAGGTCTCTCTGAAGCTGATTAGCCTGATTGAAGAGATTGCCTTCCGCTGCTGCGGCATCCGCAATCTGGTGGTGACCGTGGCTGAACCCACCTTCGAAGCGACCCAGCAGATGATGGCCCACCCGCGAATCGCGGTACTGGCCATTACCGGTGGCCCGGGCATTGTGGCAATGGGCATGAAGAGCGGTAAGAAGGTGATTGGCGCTGGCGCGGGTAACCCGCCCTGCATCGTCGATGAAACAGCAGACCTGGTGAAAGCGGCGGAAGATATTATCAACGGCGCGTCATTCGATTACAACCTGCCCTGCATTGCCGAGAAGAGCCTGATCGTAGTGGAGAGCGTCGCCGAGCGTCTGGTGCAGCAAATGCAAACCTTCGGCGCGCTGCTGCTAAGCCCGGCCGATACCGACAAACTCCGCGCCGTCTGCCTGCCTGAAGGTCAGGCCAATAAAAAACTGGTCGGCAAGAGCCCATCGGCCATGCTGGAAGCCGCCGGGATCGCTGTCCCTGCAAAAGCGCCGCGTCTGCTGATTGCGCTGGTTAGCGCTGACGATCCGTGGGTCACCAGCGAACAGCTGATGCCGATGCTGCCGGTGGTAAAAGTCAGCGATTTCGATAGCGCGCTGGCCCTGGCCCTGAAGGTTGAAGAGGGGCTGCATCATACCGCCATTATGCACTCGCAGAACGTGTCGCGCCTGAACCTCGCGGCCCGCACGCTGCAAACCTCGATATTCGTCAAAAACGGCCCCTCTTATGCCGGGATCGGCGTCGGCGGCGAAGGCTTTACCACCTTCACTATCGCCACGCCAACCGGTGAAGGGACCACGTCAGCGCGTACTTTTGCCCGCTCCCGGCGCTGCGTGCTGACCAACGGCTTTTCTATTCGCTAACCGAGGTCGCGATGAATACCTTCTCACTACAAACGCGGTTGTACAGCGGTCAGGGCAGCCTGGCGGTGCTCAAGCGCTTTACCAATAAGCACATCTGGATAATCTGCGATGGCTTTCTGGCTCGCTCTCCGCTGCTGGATACCCTGCGTAACGCGCTGCCCGCAGATAACCGCATCAGCGTCTTTAGCGAGATAACGCCGGACCCCACCATCCATACCGTGGTGCAGGGCATTGCGCAAATGCAGGCCCTGCAGCCGCAGGTGGTGATTGGTTTTGGCGGCGGCTCGGCAATGGACGCGGCGAAAGCGATTGTCTGGTTTAGCCAGCAAAGCGGCATCAATATCGAAACCTGCGTGGCGATCCCGACCACCAGCGGCACCGGTTCGGAAGTCACCAGCGCCTGCGTAATTAGCGACCCGGATAAAGGCATTAAGTATCCGCTGTTCAACAATGCGCTGTATCCGGATATGGCGATCCTCGACCCGGAGCTGGTGGTCAGCGTACCGCCGCAGATTACCGCCAACACCGGCATGGACGTGCTGACCCACGCCCTGGAAGCGTGGGTTTCACCGCACGCCAGCGACTTTACCGACGCGCTGGCGGAAAAAGCCGCCAAACTGGTGTTTCAGTACCTGCCCACGGCGGTGGAAAAAGGCGACTGCGTGGCGACGCGCGGGAAAATGCACAACGCTTCAACGCTCGCCGGGATGGCCTTCAGCCAGGCGGGGCTGGGGCTTAACCACGCTATCGCCCACCAGCTTGGTGGGCAGTTTCATCTTCCGCATGGCCTGGCCAACGCCCTGCTGTTAACCACGGTTATCCGTTTTAACGCCGGAGTTCCGCGCGCCGCCAAACGCTACGCGCGAATGGCCAAAGCCTGCGGCTTTTGCCCGGCAGAAGCCAATGACGTTGCGGCAATCAATGCGCTAATTCAGCAAATCGAACTGCTTAAGCAACGCTGTGCCCTTCCCTCACTGGCCGTTGCGCTTAAAGAAGGAAGATCCGACTTTTCCGCACGCATTCCGGCGATGGTGCAGGCTGCGCTGGCTGACGTTACGCTGCGCACCAACCCGCGCCCGGCCAGCGCCGAGGAAATTCGTGAACTGCTGGAGGAACTGCTATGAGTACCGCCGTCAACGCCGTTGAAATGCCCCATAGTGCCGATGAAATTCGCGAGCGCGTTCGCGCAGCGGGCGTTGTGGGTGCGGGCGGCGCAGGTTTTCCCGCTCACGTCAAACTACAGGCGCAGGTAGAGATTTTTCTGGTGAACGCCGCCGAGTGTGAACCGATGCTCAAAGTTGACCAGCAACTGATGTGGCAGCAGGCCGCGCGTCTTGTTCGCGGCGTGCAGTACGCGATGACGGCAACCGGCGCGCGCGAAGGGGTGATAGCCCTGAAAGAAAAATACCGCCGGGCCATCGACGCGCTCACCCCGCAGCTGCCAGCCGGTATCCGCCTGTATATCCTGCCGGATGTTTATCCTGCGGGCGATGAGGTGCTAACTATCTGGATGGCAACCGGCCGCCGGGTCGCCCCGGCTGCGCTACCGGCCAGCGTCGGCGTGGTCGTCAATAACGTGCAAACGGTGCTGAATATTGCCCGGGCGGTCGAGCAGCAGTTTCCGGTCACTCGTCGCACGTTGACCGTGAACGGCGCGGTCGCCAGACCGTTGACCGTTACCGTTCCTATCGGCATGTCACTGCATGAAGTGCTGGCGCTGGCGGGCGGCGCAACGGTCGACGACCCTGGTTTTATTAACGGCGGCCCGATGATGGGGGGCCTGATTACCTCTCTTGATAACCCGGTGACGAAAACTACCGGCGGCCTGCTGGTGCTCCCAAAAAGCCATCCGCTTATCCAGCGGAGAATGCAGGACGAGCGCACGGTGCTTTCCGTCGCGCGTACCGTCTGCGAACAGTGCCGACTGTGTACCGATCTCTGTCCGCGACACCTGATCGGCCACGAACTCTCCCCGCACCTGCTGGTGCGGGCGGTGAACTTTCACCAGGCTGCCACGCCGCAGTTGCTGCTGAGCGCCCTTACCTGCTCGGAATGCAACGTTTGCGAAAGCGTGGCCTGCCCGGTGGGGATCTCGCCGATGCGCATCAACCGCATGTTAAAACGCGAGCTGCGGGCGCAAAACCAGCGCTACGAAGGGCCGCTGAACCCGGCCGACGAAATGGCGAAATATCGCCTGGTGCCGGTGAAGCGGCTGATCGCCAAACTGGGACTAAGCCCCTGGTACCAGGAAGCTCCGCTGGTTGAAGAAGAGCCGTCAGTAAAAAAAGTCACTTTGCAGCTGCGCCAGCATATTGGTGCCAGCGCGGTAGCGAACGTTGCGGTGGGAGAACGCGTGACGCGCGGGCAATGCGTTGCCGATGTCCCGCCTGGCGCGCTCGGCGCACCCATTCACGCCAGCATCGACGGCATTGTTTCGGCCATCAGCGAACAGGCCATCACGGTTGTAAGAGGTTAACCATGTCTCAGGCTATAGGAATTTTAGAACTCACCAGCATCGCCAAAGGCATGGAGCTTGGTGATGCCATGCTGAAAAGCGCCAACGTCGATCTACTGGTCAGCAAGACCATCTGCCCAGGTAAGTTTTTACTGATGCTGGGCGGCGATATCGGCGCTATCCAGCAGGCCATTGAAACCGGTACGTCGCAGGCCGGCGAGATGCTCGTCGACAGCCTGGTGCTGGCGAATATTCATCCCAGCGTACTTCCGGCCATCAGCGGCCTGAACAGCGTCGATAAGCGCCAGGCGGTAGGTATCGTCGAAACCTGGAGCGTAGCGGCCTGCATTAGCGCCGCAGACCGGGCGGTGAAAGGCTCAAACGTCACCCTGGTGCGGGTGCATATGGCCTTCGGCATCGGCGGTAAATGCTACATGGTGGTGGCAGGCGACGTTTCTGACGTCAATAACGCCGTGACGGTTGCCAGCGAAAGCGCGGGCGAGAAAGGGTTGCTGGTTTACCGCTCGGTGATCCCGCGCCCGCATGAAGCCATGTGGCGACAGATGGTGGAGGGATAATGGAAAGACAACCGACAACGGATCGCATGATTCAGGAATACGTGCCGGGGAAACAGGTCACTCTCGCGCACCTGATTGCTAATCCAGGGAAAGATCTCTTTAAGAAGCTGGGCCTGCCGGATGCAGTGTCCGCCATTGGCATCCTTACCATCACGCCGAGCGAAGCATCGATTATCGCCTGCGATATCGCCACTAAATCCGGCGCGGTGGAAATTGGTTTTCTCGATCGCTTTACCGGTGCCGTGGTGCTGACCGGCGATGTTTCCGCTGTGGAATATGCCCTCAAGCAGGTAACGCGCACGCTGGGCGAGATGATGCATTTCACCACCTGCTCGATCACCCGGACGTAACGTCATGAAGCGTTTGATGTTTATCGGCCCCAGCCAGTGCGGAAAAACCTCGCTGACCCAAAGCCTGCGCGGCGAAGCGCTCCATTATAAGAAAACCCAGGCCATTGAATGGTCGCCGATGGCCATCGATACGCCGGGCGAATATCTGGAGAACCGCTGCCTGTATAGCGCCCTGCTAACCAGCGCCTGCGAGGCCGACGTTATCGCCCTGGTGTTAAATGCCGACGCCCAGTGGTCGCCCTTTTCTCCGGGGTTTACCGCCCCGATGAACCGCCCGACGATTGGCCTGGTCACCAAGGCCGATCTCGCCGAGCCGCAGCGTATTTCGCTTATCGCACAATGGCTTACGCAGGCTGGCGCACAGCAGATATTTATTACCAGCGCGTTGAATAATTCGGGTCTCGACGCCGTGCTGGATTTTCTGAATTCGAAGGAACCTTTATGTCTTACAAAATAATGGCCATTAACGCCGGCAGCTCATCGTTAAAATTCCAGCTGCTGGAGATGCCGCAGGGCGACATGCTCTGTCAGGGGCTGATTGAACGTATCGGTATGGCGGATGCGCAAGTGACAATTAAGACGCACAGCCAAAAATGGCAGGAAACCGTCCCCGTTGCCGATCATCGCGATGCGGTAACGCTGCTTCTGGAAAAGCTGCTGGGTTATCAAATCATTAACAGTCTGCGGGACATTGACGGGGTGGGCCATCGTGTGGCGCACGGCGGTGAGTTTTTTAAAGACTCGACGCTGGTCACGGATGAAACGTTAGCGCAAATCGAACGTCTTGCTGAACTGGCCCCGCTTCACAACCCGGTAAACGCGTTGGGTATTCACGTTTTTCGTCAACTGTTGCCTGATGCCCCTTCCGTAGCCGTGTTTGATACGGCATTTCACCAGACGCTGGATGAACCCGCCTATATTTACCCGCTTCCCTGGCATTATTATGCTGAACTGGGGATTCGCCGTTATGGCTTTCATGGCACCAGCCATAAGTATGTCAGCGGCGTTCTGGCGGAAAAGCTGGGCGTACCACTCAGCACATTACGGGTGATTTGTTGTCATCTTGGAAACGGTAGCAGCATCTGCGCCATCAAGAACGGGCGTTCGGTCAATACGTCGATGGGCTTTACGCCGCAATCAGGCGTGATGATGGGCACCCGTAGCGGAGATATTGATCCCTCTATTCTGCCGTGGATAGCCCAGCGCGAAAGCAAAACGCCGCAACAGTTGAATCAGTTATTAAATAATGAGTCAGGCTTGCTGGGCGTTTCTGGCGTGTCGTCTGATTACCGCGATGTCGAACAGGCAGCCAATACCGGTAACCGGCAGGCTAAACTCGCTCTCACTCTGTTTGCCGAACGCATTCGCGCCACTATTGGCAGCTATATTATGCAAATGGGAGGACTGGATGCGCTGGTATTCACTGGGGGAATTGGCGAGAACTCAGCGCGCGCCAGATCGGCGGTTTGCCATAATTTGCAGTTTTTAGGCTTAGCCGTTGATGAAGAGAAAAATCAGCGTAATGCGACATTTATCCAGACGGAGAACGCCCTGGTGAAAGTCGCCGTCATCAACACCAACGAAGAGTTAATGATCGCACAAGACGTTATGCGCATTGCGCTACCGGCCACGGAAGGGCTTTGTGTACCAGCCTGAGAGGGTTATACGACGCATTGCGGCAAGTCATGGTAATAACGCTTTTACCATGACACTATGCGCGCACACTATTCGTACCTGAAAGGTGATAACGTGGCTGTTGCGCAATGCCCCGCCTCATGCGGAGAACTTATCCAGGGATGGATTCTGGGCAGTGAGAAACTGGTCTCCTGCCCCGTTGACTGGTACAGCACCGTAGCAGTCACGGCTGCGCCGCCCTTGGTAAACGAGCGCCCATTGTCGCGGGCGATGGTGGAGCGCGTTCTGGCGCACTGGCAGTATCCTGCGCACTGGAGTAACGAGATTCGCGTCGATGTGCGTTCGTCAATTCCCGTTGCCAAAGGCATGGCCAGCAGCACCGCAGATATTGCCGCTACGGCAGTGGCAACGGCGCATCATCTTGGCCATTCGCTGGATGAAACTACCCTTGCACAGCTTTGCGTCTCAATCGAACCCACTGATAGCACCGTTTTTCATCAGTTAACGCTGTTTGATCATAATAATGCGGCCACGCAAATCGCCTGCGAGCCACCGCCGCCAATCGATTTGCTGGTACTGGAAAGCCCGGTCACACTGCGCACGCAAGATTACCACCGTCTCCCTCGCCAGCAGAAATTAATAGCAAGTTCAGCAACCTTGCAGCAGGCCTGGAATCTGGTGCAGGAAGCCTGTATAACGCAAAATCCGCTCCGACTGGGTGAGGCGGCAACGCTTAGCGCTATCGCCAGCCAGACGCTGTTACCTAAGCCGGGCTTTACCGCCCTGCTGTCGCTGGTCGAAGAGTGTGATTTATACGGATTGAACGTGGCGCATAGCGGTAGCGTGGTGGGTCTGATGCTGGACCGGAAACGTCATGATATTGCGCGTCTGAAAGGTAAGCTGGCAGAGAAAAAACTTACCCGACACTGGCCAAAACAACATTTACTCAAGATGGTCACAGGCGGGGTCAAACTGCAGTGAGAGCCTGATATACGCTCCCACTGCCGTAGCGCATTATTCGGCTTTTACATCGGCGTGTTTCATTTCGCCCATCGCTTTCAGCTTTTTGGAAATGTCACGACGCTCTTTGGAGATTTCGGCATTTTTAATGATGTAGTCATCAACACGATCTTCATAGTCGCTTTTCATACTGGCGATGATACCCTGAATCGCCTCAACGCTCATACCTGGCTTGATGTAGTCGCTCAGGTTGTCCAGCAGCAGCACACGCTTCTGGTTGTCACGGATCTTCTTCTCAATGTCCTGAATTTCACGTTGCAGTTTATTTTTGCGACGGAACAGACGAACAAACTCCAGCACGTCCTGGAAAGAAGGCTTGGTTGTTTCCATTTTTACACCCCTGATAATGTGAGATTCGGATTCGTTAAGCAACTGCTAGTGGATAAACATTACGTTTATCCCCGTCATACTTCAAGCCGCCAGAGGAAACACCGTTACGTCGCCGTCTGGGGAAACCTGAAGGTTCGGGGATAAAATCGTTGCCAGTAGCACTCATTTATCCTTATATTAGTATCATACTCTTAATCTTTGCTGAATCGAAGCAGCAACAAATTCATTCACCCCATCTGCTTTTTATTTGCGCAAAGCCCGGCAGATCAAATGCGAAAGCAGTTCCAACTGTCGGGCCGTTTCCATACTTAGCCAAACATAGCCGTGGATGGGGGTTTCAGCCACCGCGTCGCCCTGCTGCTCGTTCATTAGCTGCCGCAACTCGGCAGCAATATCATTCAGTTTACCGGTATTTGCCAGTACCGGCTGCGGGTTGCCTTCATACAACGCGTGGGCGATCGTTAACAAGGTTTGCTGCGTCATCTGCTGGGTTTCACGCAATGTGTGCGCGTTAAGCATCACAAAATGGCTGGCGCGCGTCGCCCAGTGGGCATTGATTTGTAATTCAAGCATACAAACCAGATTGCGGTTGATGGTCTGAATGGCCTCGAAAATAGATTTTTGTATCCGGGTTTCTTTACTGGCGGGCGTTATCAGCCCGCGCATTTTGACGACATCGTTCAGCAACCGTTGCAAATGTTTATCCAACCGGGGGCGCTCCAGCAAATTCGGCGACAGCGCTGCCTGATACACCCGATTATACGCCGTGACGCAATGCGCCAGTTGGATGCGCCAGTGCAAAAAGGCGCGCTGGGGCCAGATGCCGGTAAACAACATCGCCAGTAGCGACCCCAAAATCACATCCCCGCCACGCCATAATGCCGTATTCATATCACCAGCGGGAGCACCGACAACAACGGCGAGCGTTATGCCTATCAGTAGCGCCTGATACGGTTTTTTCCCTAATGCCAGCCAGCCGCACAAAAACATCGCTATCGCACACCACACCAGCATCAGCGGTAAGGAAAAGAGCTCCAGGCGTAGCGCCACCAACCCTAACGCCGCGCCCAGGATCGTACCGCCTATGCGCTCAAAAGCACGAGGCACTACATTTCCCCAGAATGAGATGGGCCCCATAATCACCACTAACGTGATTAGCGGCCATGTGCCCTCGGGAATAGAAAACAGACGAACCAGCAGAAAGGTAAGAATGAACGCCAGGGCGATACGTATGCCATGCACGATGCGATAATGACGGTACAACCGTATTTCAAAAGGGCTTAATGACTTATCGGCACGCACGCTTGCGCTCCTTACGGGAATGGCAAAAAATGCATTGTACCTGCTTTATAGCAAAAATAGCGCACTGGCGGACGGAACACATTATCCGTCCGCTCTTTTCAGACAGGAAACCAGTCGATCACTTCCGCTGTACCGGAATATACATTTCAATATCCCAGTATCCATCTTCCATACCGTTATTCAGATAGGTTTCAAAACAGGGCGCAGAGGCTATCTGATAAGCGCTATCCTGCTCCAGGACGTCAAAAAACCGTTCCCACGGCTTCGCAAAGTCACGGTCTTCCACTCGCGCGACAGCAGTGGCATATTCGCCGCCTTCAATGGCGGTCACGATTACGCCTTCACTATTGTCCGACAGGATGAAATTCTCTGCCACGGACACCACGGTATCGCAGCGGAGTTTTTCTGCAGGTACGACATCTGGATTGTCGTAATAGACGGCAATCCATTCAACTGGCACGATCCGCTGTCGATCCACCCACGTCATCAGTTGTTCAAAACCCTGCTTCACGGTGTGTTCCCATGGACCGACCATGTGGAAACCGGCTATCTTGCGTTTTTGTTCCTGCCTGATTTCGTAATCCATGCTGCCTCCGTCACTTTACAATGCTGTATGAATGTACAGTATAATTACAGCATTTTACGGTCACAAGGACTGCGTGATCATTTTGTGAGCAACCTCGCAATCCCGCCCTTTTGACACCTCAGATGGCGGTGAACGGTGTGTGACAACGGCTTACGCTTTATGCTGAAAATAGTCGCTCAGACGAGAGAACATACCGCCTTTACCCACCGATTCCAGAGTAACCAGCGGCCACTGAGCGATCAGTTTATCCCGATCGTAGAGCTCTATTTCACCTACCTGTTGATGAGCGGCGATTGGCGCCTCCAGCTCTTTTCTATCCAGCACATATTTTGCTTTGATATGCGGAATTTCCGCTTTAGGCAGCGCCATCCAGAAATCCTGTTCCGTACCCAGCGCAATCTTTTCTTTGTCTCCATACCAGATTCGCTCGCTGCCCACTTTTTTACCGCTGTGCAAAATCTGCACCGTCGCAAAGTTTTGCAGGCCCCACTGCAACAGTTTTCGCGCCTGTTCTTCACGGCCTTTCGAACTTTTCGCTCCCATCACAACAGCGATAAGTCGACGCTGCCCGTCCACCGCCGATGCGATAAGATTAAATCCCGCCCCCGATGTGTGTCCGGTTTTAAGCCCATCGATATGCATGGTCTTATCCCATAACAAGCCGTTACGGTTCTGCTGCGTGATGCCGTTCCAGGTCAGGCTTTTCTCGCTGTACATGTGATAGAATTCAGGCTCGCCGTGAATAATCGCCCGGGAGAGTACGGCCAGGTCATACGCGGAGCTATGTTGTCCCGGCGCATCCAGACCGTGGACGGTTTCAAAATGGGTATCCTGCAAATTGAGTTTTTTCACATAGCTGTTCATCATCGCCACAAACTGCGGCTGCCCGCCCGCGATATAATCCGCCAGCGCCACACAGGCATCGTTACCGGAATCCACGATTAAGCCACGGCTTAAATCACGCACCGACACGCGATCCCCTTCTTTTAAAAACATCAACGAGGAGCCGACAAACACCGGATTATCCTTCGCCCAGGCGTCGCGCCCAACGGTGACGATATCGTCAGGGCTGATACGATGACTATCGATGGCGCGATCGACGACGTAGCCCGTCATTAGCTTGGTAAGGCTGGCGGGATTACGTTGCTGGTGTTCATTACCGGCGGTAAGAACCTGTCCCGTAGTGTAATCCATCAACACCCAGGCGCCTGCATCAATGGCTGGCGGTTGGGGAGCAAAACTTACGGCATCGGCCGCAAGCGCAGGAGAAAGGTGCATCGCGAATAAAGAAGCGGCAATAAACAAACGGCGTTTCAACAGCATGTCCTCAGGATGGTCTCTATTTGCCGTTCTTTTTACGGAAGTTCAGTTAAACAAACATGGATAAATTGCAAGAAAATGTGACACAAGGCACATTTTCTTGCTGACTTTATTTTATGGATACGCTCAGACGGCGGACTTATCCCCGCGCGGCGCGGTACGATGACGATGATAGCCGTCAACCATGCTACGGAAAATTTGTCCCGGCGTGTCGCCAAGAGTACACAGATAGAGATGCGCGCAAATAAACAGTAAGCCGATGATAGCAAGCGCCATATGCAGCACCAGCATCACAGGGCCCAGACCCGCAACCTGCGGATAGAGACACAGCAAACCGGTGATGATTAACAGCGGTACCAGCGCGTACATAATCGCCAGATATGCCAGTTGTTGCAGTGGATTGAACTTATTCTGCTCTGTTGCCGCGAACGGATGCGCTTCCCCTTTCATAATGCCAAAAAGGTAAAAACGCGTCTGGCGTATGCAGCGCGTTACCAGTCCGGAAAAATTTACCCGATAGTGACGCCCGTTACCTGTGGTGAGGTTGATCAGCACAAACCCGACCCAGAAAGCCAGTAAGGCAAAACCACACCAGGTATGCACTTGTACCATTAGCGCTACAGGGCCGAGAGAAAAATGACCAAATAAACCGCTTAACAGTAATAAAACAAACAGTAACGCATTTCCCCAATGCCAACGGCGAATCGCCAGCGAGTAGAGATAGTCACGATGCTCTTCGCCGCCCGCCGTTTTTGGCGCCAGCATCCGGCGCAATAACGCATGGATAACCAGCCCAACAAGCATGAGCAGCACCACGACGCCTGCGTAAATTAACCACAGCGGCCAATAATCTGGCGCATAATGTAGTTCCGCTCCCCAGATAGTATTCATGCTTTACCCTCCTGATGGACTTCTTTACGACGGTACAGACTGACCGCGCCGCTACGCGCTTCCTGCTGGCGATAGACCTCTTTCTGACCGACCCAGCGCTGGATCTCGCTCTCATCCAGTCTGCCGAATTTCAGCGCGTCCGTTGGGCAAACGGATACGCACGCCGGAGACTGGCCAGCCGCCAACCGCGTGTCGGCACAGAAGTTACACTTGTCGGCGACACCGGTTTGCGGATTCAAATAGCGCACATGGAAAGGACACGCGGCAACACAATAATCGCAGCCAATACAGCGCGATTTATCCACCTGCACGATCCCGTTTTCATCACGATATGACGCTCCGGTAGGACAAACGCTGACACATGGCGCATTTTCACAGTGCTGACAGGAGACGCGGACAAATTGAAAATGGGTTAGTGCGTTGGATGCCTGTTCAGGGGCGCGAATTTGTACCTGTACGCGGCTAAATCCCTCCGGTACGTCATTAAGCACTTTGCAGGCAACGGTACACGCCTGGCAGCCGATACAACGCTTTTCATCATGCAGCATGACGTACTGATTCGTTAAATGATTCATGGTTCCCTCCTCCCTCATGCCCGGCTCAGCGTCACGCCTGCGGTATGCACTACCGTACCGGATACCGGACTCGTCACGTGCGGCAGTAAATTGCCACAGTGGATACCGTGTGTCGTCGCCGCCGTTTTGGCCCCAGCTTTAGCGCCAAATCCCATATAGACAAAAAGCGTGTCCGGGCGGATTCCGGGCGTCACCAGCGCCTTACCTTTCTCTTTACCCGTAGCATTTTCCAGCCAGATCTCATCGCCGGTCTTAATGCCTTTTTCTTGCGCCGTTTGCGGATGGACCCAGACCGCGTTATCCCACATTAGCTCGCTGAGTAAAGGTACGTACTGCGTCGCGCCATTGGTATGCACGGCCACCTTGCCCTGAATGAAGTAAAGCTCATTCTCTTTTTTAAGCGCAAAGTCACGAACGCGCGGAACGCCGTAGCCTGGGAGCAATTCCTCCAGGGTTGCGGAATAAAGTTCGATTTTGCCGGAGGGCGATTTGAAGCGAAGCTGTTCGCCATAGGTGTTGTCGCTGTCCGTCGCGATAGCGCCGGGGTAACGCGCCGTAAACTGGCGAACGGATTCTGGTTCGCGTAATAGCAGCGGAACGCCCCATTCGATATACCCTTTCTGTCGCAGTTCCTTCGCTAAAGCATGGTCGCCGTTCAATTGATAGAGTTGGCGCGTCTGCATATCCTGCCACGGATAGTACTGCCCTAATCCCAACTGCTCGCCAAGTTCTTTCCAGATTTGCCAACTCGGACGCGCCTCGCCAATCGGCTCTACGACCTGTTGGCGCAGAGCGTAAGCCGGGTGCAGTCCCGACATATCCGATACCTCTTCGTCCCGTTCGAGATAAGTGCATTCCGGCAGCAGATAGTCGGCATACGCCGCGCTCTCGCTCAAATAGACATCGCAGCTGACCACCAGATCCAGTTGCTCAACGGTTTTTACCAGGTCCGAACGACAGGTGACGGTCTGGAAAGGATTATGCCGCGACATAATCCACGCCTTTATCGGGTAAGGCTTCTCGGTTAACACCGCGTCAATAATGCTTTGCACCACGCCACCGCCAGCGGCGATATATTTAAACTGCGGTGCGACCAAATCGATGCGTTGCGCCGTCGGTTTCGGCATATTTTTAATGTTGAGTTTCGCCAGCGTTGGCGCGACCTTTTCTCCGGCCAGTTTGTTGTAAACCGACGCGTTTTTTTTCTGATATAGCCCGCCTTCGCGCTCAATATTACCGAGCAGCACATTAAGCGTAAAAATCATACGCCGCATATCGATCTCTTCCTGCGAGAACGTCGCGCGATGACCAGGACTGACAATAGCGTGAGGCGCGCAGGCGGCCAGTTCGCGTGTCACCCGGACAATAACGTCGGCTGGGACATCGGCCTGCGCGGCGGCCCATTCCGGCGTCGTCTCTTTTACCGCCTGTGCTAACTGTTCAAATCCGCTGGTATAACGCTCAACAAAAGACGCATCGTAGAGCTGTTCATCAATCATGACGTGGCACATCGCCAGCAGAACCGCTAAATCCCCCCCGGGACGAATAGCGTGCCACTCATCCGCCTTGCTGGAAAATATCGACAAACGCGGATCGAAGCTCACCATTTTGGCCCCCTTCTCCTGCGCGGTCATTAACTCATGGGTATCGGCAACTTCAATCCCTTCATACAAATTGTGGCCAAACGAAACCAGATAGCGCGTGTTAGCGATATCCATCGCCAGATCGCCGCCCATCATCACTTTTGCCGCAATGGCTTTCCCGGCAGGGCATGTTGAGGCGTGAGTAAAGGTATTAGGCGAACCAAAGGCCGTAGCCAGATGGAAAAGATGGCTGGAGAGCGAGCCCGATTTGGAAGAGAAAGCCACGCTCTCGGGGCCATGCTGCGCTTTGATGGCATTCATTTTCGCCGCGATTTCCTGGTAAGCCTGTTGCCAGCTAATCACCTGCCATTCACCGTCGCCGCGTGGCCCGGTGCGTTTCATAGGTTTTACAACCCGTTGCGGGTCATTGACCAGGCTGACGCCGCTCCCGCCCCTGGCGCATATGCGCGTCCCCTGCTGCGGCGCAGAAGGATTGCCCTGGATAAAAACGGTCTTGTTATTGACTACCTGCGCCTGAATAGGGCAACGAAAGGAACACATTTCGCACAAGCTTGGCGTTAGCGTGGTTTTACCGTTAATGCCGGCAATCGGGTTGCGCGCCAGCGCCCCGGGCGGAAAAGCGCCCAGCGCGCAGGCAGAGCAGCCGATGCCTACCCCCTGCAAAAAAGAACGACGACTAATGCTCATATAACCTCCTGTTATTAGATATAGCTGAAGATTATATTTAATTTGTATTATGAAATGTCGGCTTCAATCACAATTTGAAATAGTTGTTAAAATGAAGATGCCGACACGATAAAACCTTTTGTTTTATAAAAATTTTATATTTTCTGAACACGCACATGGACTGTCATTAAATAATCAGCAGAATTATCAAACAACTCACTGTTAATTATAAAAATGATACAACTCCAATAACACGTAATAATATTTTAAAAAAAACGATTAGTTCCTGAAAAGCGATTTCGCGCGGCTTTTCGCAGTTCTTTCTCATACGCGCCGGACCGTCCGCCGACGATATCCCGAATGCCGGCGAAAAAACGCTGATTGAGCATCAAAGCGGGTTTACTTTTGCGCACTTATAGGCTTCGTTACCCGACCCGCTCTCTTATGCATGGATTTTTCCTCAGATACGTCAGCATCCCACAATACGGTGACATGATGGCAGGATGGACACTTTCTGAAAGAAACCTGCCAGATAACATGGTGAATTGTGATCTCCATCGCCATACCGACATATGAAACTTACTTCTAAGGCGTTAAAAATCCAGACCGTTTTTCCATAATGATGTTGATAAGGAATTCTAATGAAAATATCATCAGGCACAATTAATTTTTCTACTATTCCTAACCAGGTTAAAAAATTAATTACCTCTATTCGTGAACATACGAAAAACGGGCTCGCCTCAAAAATAACCAGTGTTAAAAACACGCATACATATTTAAATGAAAAATTTAAAACAGGAAAGGACTCACCGATTGAGTTCACGTTACCACAAAAAATAAAAGACTTCTTTCAGCCGAAAGATAAAAACACCTTAAACAAAACATTGATTACTGTTAAAAATATTAAAGATACAAATAATACAGGTAAGAAAAATATTTCAGAAGAAGATGCCTCAAAAATGACTGCAGCATTCATGCGTAAGCATATAGCAAATCAATCACGTGATTATAATTACAGAGTGACAGGTGCGGCCCCGCTCCCCGGTGGAGTCTCTGTATCAGCCAATAACAGGCCAACGGTTTCTGAAGGTAGAACACCACCAGTATCCCCCTCCCTCTCACTTCAGGCTACGTCTTCCCCGTCATCACCTGCCGACTGGGCTAAGAAACTCACGGATGCAGTTTTACGACAGCAAGCCGGAGAACCCCTTACGACCGCAGATCGCGATTTTTCAAACGCAGATTTCCGTAATATTAAATTCAGCAAAATATTGCCCCCCAACTTCATGAAGCGAGACGGCGATATTATCAAGGGGTTCAACTTTTCAAATTCAAAATTTACTTATTCTGATATATCTCATTTACATTTTGACGAATGCCGATTCACTTATTCGACACTGAATGATGTAGTCTGCAGTAATACGAAATTTAGTAATTCAAACATGAATGAAGTGTCTTTACTGTATTCAATTACTACACAACAACAGCCCTCTTTTATTAATACAACCTTAAAAAATACGCTTATACCTCACAAAGCCAACCTCTCCGACGTTATTTTAAATGAACCGGATAATTCATCACCTCCGTCAGTGTCAGGGGGCGGAAATTTTATTCGTCTAGGTGATATCTGGCTGCAAATGCCACTCCTTTGGACTGAGAACGCTGTGGATGGATTTTTAAATCATGAACATAATAATGGTAAAAGTATTCTGATGACCATTAACAACCTGCCCGATAAATACAGACAGGAAAAAGTCCGTGCAATGGAAGATCTGGTAAAGTCATTTCGGAGTGGCCGCTTAACAGAGGCACGTATCCGGCCAGTTGAAAGCTCGCTGGTGAGCGTACTGGCCCACCCCCCCTATACGCAAAGTGCGCTTATCAGCGAGTGGATCAGGCCTGTTCAGGAACGTTTTTTTGCCCACCAGTGCCAGACCTATAATGACGTTCCCCTGCCGGCTCCTGACACATATTATCAGCAGCGCATACTGCCTGTGTTGCTGGATTCGTTTGACAGGAACAGCGCCGCCATGACCACTCACAGCGGACTCTTTAATCAGGTGATTTTACACTGTATGACAGGCGTAGACTGCACTGATGGCACCCGCCAGAAAGCTGCAGCGCTTTATGAACAGTATCTTGCTCACCCGGCGGTGTCTCCCCACATCCATAATGGGCTCTTCGGCAATTATGACGGCAGCCCGGACTGGACAACCCGCGCTGCAGATAATTTCCTGCTGCTTTCCTCCCAAGATTCAGACACGGCGATGATGCTCTCCACTGACACGCTGTTAACAATGCTAAACCCTACTCCTGACACTGCATGGGACAACTTTTACCTGCTGCGAGCCGGAGAGAACGTTTCCACCGCGCAAATCTCTCCGGTAGAGTTATTCCGTCATGACTTTCCGGTGTTTCTCGCCGCATTTAATCAGCAGGCCGTGCAGCGACGCTTTGGGGAACTGATTGATATCATCCTCAGCACTGAAGAGCACGGGGAGCTGAACCAGCAGTTTATTGCCGCCACGAACCAGAAACATTCCACCGTGAAGTTGATTGATGATGCCTCAGTGTCGCGTCTGAACACCATTTTTGACCCCCTGTTTCCTGAAGGCAAACTCAGCCCGGCACACTACCAGCACATCCTCAGTGCTTATCACCTGACTGACGCCACCCCACAGAAGCAGGCGGAAACCCTGTTCTGTCTCAGTACCGCATTCGCACGCTATTCCTCCAGCGCCATTTTCGGCACTGAGCATGACTCTCCGCCGGCCCTGAGAGGCTATGCGGAGGCGCTGATGCAGAAAGCCTGGGAGCTGTCTCCGGCGATCTTCCCGTCCAGCGAACAGTTTACCGACTGGTCCGACCGTTTTCACGGCCTCCATGGCGCCTTTACCTGTACCAGCGTTGTGGCGGATAGTATGCAACGTCATGCCAGAAAATATTTCCCGAGTGTTCTGTCATCCATCCTGCCACTGGCCTGGGCGTAGTCCAGCCTTAACCCGTATGGAATTAAGGGACACAGCGTTGTGTCCCTCTGTAAATAGACCCGTTTTAGTCCATGCATTTTTTGAGATCCCGGCCAGATTGACCCTGGCCTAAATTCCATACAGTACTAAATCGGAATCAGTAATTTCAGATGAACCGGAATATGGTTTACCATAGAGGGAGCGTAGCTTAGTGTCGCTGATGGTCATTTTAGTATTTTGTACTCACCATCGCATGTACGAACATTAGCAACAATATCAATTGGTGTACAAATACAATCAATCAACGACAAAATAAAAGAATAAAATATTTCATATACATATAACATCAGGCGTGTACATCAAGTGACAGTTAAAAACGACAGCATACAGAGCACATTCCTCTTCCACGATTACGAAAACAAAATCACAACCCACTGAATTAAATAGAATTAAACAAAAGTAACATATAAAAATGTACTTAATTATGTACTCACACCCCTAAATTTGCCATTTGACTGATAGCCTAAATTTGAATAATACTGTACAAAAAACCAGTACGGGAGCACCACATGAAAAACACTGAATCTAACGTAAGCAGCTTACCCGAACTCACCAGTTTTGAAGTAGGCTATTCCCTTCGAACTAATGAAGTTTACCTGTCCGCTTCATTCACAGATAACATGGCCTGTATACCAAACTGGCCAATTAAAGAGTTTCCTGACCAGTTTATGTGTATCTCTCGTACTCGGGCGGTTGCACTCATAGAAGAGCTTCAAAAGGCTATCGACTACATGAACGCGGGGATAGAACGTCGCTCAGAAAATTTAATCCAGTAAATAGGAAGGTTTACGCTATTCCATTACATCTTTTGCAACAGCATAGATTCTGGACAGATACGCATCATCACTCTGATCCGAGTGCGCTTGCAGCATCAGGTTTATGCTGTTTTTGGTAACTGGCTGATTAGTTTCTTTTAGCATGACTACTGCGCGTCCAATAACCCTGCATATATCGTCAAAAACAGCTTGTTTTTCCTCATCCATAACTGTTTCTCGCTCTGTTATCGCTGAACCAACATCATTGTAATATAGGCCATAGTGCACCATTTATGTCTATATATTTCTATGGTTATAAACATATTGATATGTATTTTATTTAACCTTTTTACAATCAAATACATCAATACTACCCGCAAATTCGAGTGCCGAAGTGTGTGTTACCACCGCCCCGTTAAATTGGCTTACAGGCAAAGTATTAAATATTTGAATTTCGTAAGCATGACCATCATAACTAGCCGATACGGTTATGGAGCCATCAGCCGCCCGTCCATATCGCTCACCTGAGTCAGAATCAACAACTTCTAATTTTGGTGAGATAATCTGCTTATCGTCAGGAAAAAGGAAACCAACGGAATCAACGTTGTCCTTTACACGTACTCTCATGCGACTAGTATCAACTGGCCCACCAGATTGATTTAACGTCATTCGACAATAAAAAAGGTCTCCTTTTTTTACTGATGTTTGTTTATTTTTATTGGCTATTTTTTGCCGTTTCTTCTCTATTTTTTCGTTCTCAGAATAATACATACTAACAGTGCAATACCTATCCGAAGATTCAAAGCATTTATCAACCAATCGGTGGAGAAATTCACTTGTCTCCCCACCATTATCAACTAGTTTAGTTCGTAACACAGTAACGCTTAGAGGAGGCTGATGTACCAATGACTGAGGAACTAAAAAACTTGGCACGTACTGCGGACCATACTCCAATAGGTAATCCCGCTTTTGCTCGATTGTTTTTGCTTTACCTTTATCCCAAGCACTACAACCGATCATAAAAAATGACAACAAAACTACTATACCAATTTTATTCATTTTTCATCCCTAAACATATGTACCGATAAGCGCAGTGTACACCATCATCACTGCGCCTCAAATCAACCTATAAGGTACGCGGTTGTTCAGGTTTCTTAGGCCAGTCGATTTTTGTCGCGGTCGATGTATCCACCCGGTTTACCAGCACCCTGTATTTTTTCCATTCGTCGAGCTGCGCTTTCTCATCATCTGTTGCAACGTTCTTTCCCATACATCCCCCTGCCAAACCACCTGACCGCCAGATGCATCACTATCCGTTTCCACTTCGGCACGCCAAGTACGGTCATTCTGTCCAGGAGTATCAAATCGGCTTCTTTTTTCGTGCGCAGCGCGTTGTCGTAAATCCAGTTGTGAATTATTGCGGTTTTGGAATATTTGCCATCTGGCGGCATGAACGTCCAGAATATGCGTGGTATCGTGGCAAAGTCGGTAATGAATCCAGCTGGTACACTGATTATATCGCTGATGTCGTCACTGAGGTAAAATTCAAAAGGCTCGTATACGCGCCATAAGAAATGGTCCAGCATTTCAAGAATTGCGGGAGTTGTGAAACAGCCCATGGTAATTATTGTTCTACCTGTGCGATAATGAGTTCTTTTTGAGGGGATGTTATGCGCACAAAGTTACACTCTCTGCAAGCACTGCGTGGTATTGCTGCGTTACTGGTTGTGTTGTTCCATTATAGAGGCTTTCTGAATGATGGAGCTAAAGGAAACCCTACAATATGGGATAAAGTATTTAGCCCTGGAATTATCGGTGTTGATATTTTCTTCATTATTAGCGGTTTTATAATGGTTTATACTACCTGGAGTTATATGCGAGGGAAAGCATCTCTGGTTCGGTTCTTGCTTAACAGGGTAATACGTATCATTCCGTTATACTATCTTTGTCTTGTCATAGCCTTTCTTCTTGAAGGCGCTATGAGCACTTTTCATTATCCAGACAAAGTGCAAAACATTTTAAGTGCGTTGACATTCACATTATACAAAACCTCTACACCGCCACTCTACATTGACGATGGTGGTACGTATAATATTCGATGGACACTCAACTACGAAATTTATTTCTACCTTGTATTCGCTTTATGTCTGCTGGTTAAACACCGAGTTCTGGCGCTCGTCACTTGGGGCGTTCTGGTAACCAGCATCATACCTGTGATAGCAGGATACCAACCAACAATAAATGTACAAGGTTATCCTTTTTCATCTCCATACTTCGGTTTTCTGACAAACCCTCTTCTACTGGAGTTTATTATTGGAGTTATAGTTGGCTGGCTGTACATCAAAATAAAACAAAACTTTCCTTCAAGAAAAATAGAATTATTATCAGGTATTAGTGCTATCGTACTACTAATATATATTATTTGGGGAATATATACTGGAAACATCCATGCGTTGGACAGGAAAAGTTCCCTTGTTTTGGGGTTCTTTGTTCTTGCCCTCACGCTTGGGGAATCTTTATTGCTGGCATTTATCCCCCGTTTTTTGACTTATGTGGGAAACATCTCATTTTCGTTATATCTGCTCCATAGCGCAGTTGGTCTTGCTGTGGTAAAAAGAGTTGGAGCTGTCGGATATTCGGATTTTAAGATGATCCCATCCGTGTTGCTGGCTATCGGGATATCTATCCTGGCAGCTCACTTTACACATAAATACATAGAGATTAATCTGACTCAGAGGATAAAAAATAAGTTAAAACAGAAAAATCTATTAAAGAATCCTCTTCCATACGGCAGTCTGCAATAAAAATAATTTATATACGCCCGGTAGTCCGGGCGTTGCTTTATTTAATTACCGTTATTATCATTCCAGTATCCTTTTTCATTTGCAGTTGGCGCCCATGGATTTTAAATCCCTGAAGACCATTGCCTGCATCATACCTGCCCAGTTATCTGTCTGTTGCCCCAAACCGTGAATCCACGGATGCGCCGGAACGACGGAACAATCCAGCGCAGCCAGGGAATCCGTAAAAGCCAGACGCGCTTCACGCCACATCCGGCACCTCCGGCCAGTCAGGGGAAGCTGTATCCACACGGTTAACCATTACGCTGTAGAGTTCCCATGCTTCAAGCCGTTTAATCTCTTCATCTGTGGCAATTTTTAGTTTTACTGCCCGCGCCAGTGGTGCGATGGCTGATTCAGCTTCAGAAAGGCGACGAATTTTTTCAGCCTCAGCCTTTTTACGCAGCTCTTCCGGAGAATAACCCCGCTGAACGACTTTACCGTCCTGATATAACCACGTACCATCACCACGGCAATCATCAGGACAGTCAGCAGCGTCTATTTCCGCAACAGACATATTAACCGGCCACAACATTGATACAGCATATGTGTTTCCACGTTGCGGGACTGGCTTATTAACAACACCCCAGACCACCCCCTCAGGGTCGTACATTATTTTTGCAGTATCATCAGAAAATAATGACTGACACTCATACCAGTCCTGCCCGTCTTCTGACTCCAGAAAATATGCACCTATATTTATTTCGGCCTGAGTTTTACCCCTGTTTACAGGCGCGTCAATCAGTCTGAAATTTTTAATATCCTGATATTTTTTCATTATACCGTTCCCCCTTGTACGGTATACCACTGATTCCCGACTCGTTTTTGCAAAGGCGCATAATTAATACCATCAATATTTTCGCCTTGATTATCTTTCCAGACGGAGGTAACTACATACCCGGGAGTGTTAGGCCATGAACCTGCATTGTTCCAGGTAGTCACTGATGTGCCAGCCCCTAACTGAACATCTGTGACGAAATTATTATTAATCCAAAGACTCAGCCAGCTATTCCCCCAGACAGAACCAAAGATGTCGCCGTTATTCTGATAGATGGCCCCGCCTGCACGAAGCGTGTTAGCGGTGATATCGCCATTGACCGTAAAGACAATCGAACCATCAGGATTTCGCTGGCTGTACAGATGCCATCCCTGATCGTCGTCCAGTTCAATAACAGTAGGCCTGTTTGCGTCGCCCCATAAATTAAACGTGGCTGTCATTGTCGAATTATTATTACTCGTCAGTGACAGCCTTTTCCCGTCACCTGCTCGTATGCCACCATTAGTGAGAACATCTACTGACAGGTGTAACCCGGAATTGTCGATATAACCGACCCGGGCATTATTGGCGTAAATACCCAGAATGCCGTCGCCATCCTGTTTAAACCCTGTATCGTTATCACCGAGCACAATCGAATTACCGCCCAGTGCATTGTCAGTACCAATACCCAGCGGGCCGTTAAGCTGCCCCCCTGTAATCGGCAATGCACCCACATCTTCGTAAGTGGGTTTCATCAGACTATTAAACAGTGTATATGTCTGACCGCTGGTTGAGTTTCCCGGCTGTACTGATGAATATTCAGGCGTGCTGTACAGCGTGACATTTGCATTGCCGGTGTAATCATATTGCGCAATTAACCAGTGCGCATGCTGGCCGATATTAATATAAATATCGTAAGTGTCGCCTGATGTATTAACCCATGCGACCTCGTTAGCAGAAGTCGGCGAGCGTCTCCACAGCGTGGCGGTTATTCCAACAGGTGAACCATTACCGGCACGCAGCACTAATTCACTGATTGCCGCCTGCTCAAATAAGCCAACGTTAAACCCAGCCCCTCCATATAATTTAATCACCGCAGTTGATGTAGCCTGCGGCATTACAACCGTGGCGATTTTGTACCATCCAGAAGCATTATTAAATGTGATGTTGGTAGAGGTCACAGCACCGATAGTTCTCGCAAATTGTTTTTTGTCCGGAATATCGCCGCCGTTCTGCGATTTTTGCAGGGCGCCAGTGATGCGGCTGTCGTCACCTGCGGCTACCGTTCCCTGAGTGGTGCCAACGTTGCGGGTCGCGCTGTCGCCGAGTTGTAGGGACTGACGGGCCTGCGCTTTATCGTTGACATCGGCCAGATTCTGGTCTTTCTGCAAATACCGTGATCCCAAATAAATCTCCAGGGGATTAAGCACAGAAAAATAGGTTTTTGTATTATCCAGAACGCATAGGACAGGAGCATCTTTAATAATATCATTGGCCGATAACTCTGCTTTATTCCCCTTGTATAGTGGGAATTTGCCAAGCACACGCCCCCCCATCGTCAGTTGCAGAGTGCTGGCTCCGGTATTGTTTAGCGCCGGAATAACCACAAGTGGAGTGCGCAATGTCCAGTCAACTCCACCATTGACGAAATAAGTTGCTGGTAACTCCAGCGTCAGATTATTCTCTGTACCTCCGGCCACACCAGCGACATAATGCCCACTCTGGAGCTCTTCAATTTGTACAAACTGATTTTCAGATCCTCGCGTCGCAAAATTCGCTATAACGTCATTCAGTGACCATCCCTTCGCTGTTGTACCTTCCTGACCGCGAATAACCGTCAGCATGTCATTATTAACTGCTGTCAGATGGCATACCTCAAAAACTGTTTCTTTTGCGTCTGTCAGTGTAATTTTGGCGTAAGTTTTAAGAGGGTTTGAGCTGTTCGCATAATCGCTGGTAAGCAAATTAGCAAACATCGCTCCCGCACCAGGCATCACCTGAATGGTCGTCTGGCTGGCGGTAATATCAGCCGCCAGTGAGGAGACGACATTATTTCCGAATCCAATAATCATTGCTCAACCACCGTTACCGAATAGGTATAAATAAATGGGAGTTTCACCAGCGACTGGTCAATTGCATCTTTAAGAAAGTGCCCGACACCATCGCCATAGTCAGGAATGGAGACAAAAAAAATGCCCTTATCGGGCATTACACTAATATCAAAAGTGGACTGTACAGGTGGGTCTATTCCGTTAGCTCCATGTATAAAGCGTGCAAGCCGTCGTTTGAACCAGTTGATGCAGAAGTGCGAACCATCGCCTTTATAAAAATTCCATGTCAGTATCCGTTTAAAATAGTCGTCCGGAACATATGACGCTGAGCCGGGAACATAATTTCTCAGTTTTGCATACGCGACATTATTGTACTCAATAGTGTTATACGCTCCACGTGCAATGGCATCCTCGGAGATCTGAAGCAGGGGGCGTGATTCCCCATAAATACCCGCCGCAATCCAGTCCAGCAACTCACCGGTAATCGCCGGGGAGGTCCAGCAAGGTAAATTCAGGTTGTTAAAGTAATCAAGATACCCCTGTGCCAGTTTGTTATAAGCATCAAAAAAGGCAACTATATCCGGATCGTCATTATATTGCGTATAGGGGTAGGCCGGAATAATGCTTTCAAGAAGAGCTGCCATATTGCTTAACCTGAATTTGTGAAGATGAAGTGGAAAAATAGGCGTAAGTATCACCATAAACCAGGCTGGAGTCGGTTGCAGGTGGGACAATTTTTCCGTTTATTCCAACCTGAATATCAATCATTGATACAAGGTTTGAAGATACAAGCCCCTTAACCTGATTAAGAAAAATATCCCGAATCAGGAAAATGTTTATTGGTTCACCCGTTGCAATTCCGTTAATGTAATCAGCAATGCTTTGCTGCACTGCTTTTTCAATCCCGGTTGGATCGATATAGCTGGTTGAGGCTGTATTCCAGGTGATTAAAAGCGTAACGTTTTGTGATGATGGCACTACAAACGGCACGTGATACGTATCCGGATACACAATGATCGGTATCGTTTTTTTATCCACCGCAGCGCCTGATGGATTCACTACATCATTCGTCAGTACGGAGATATCTGGCACGGCTTTATAGATAGCGTAAGCCACTTCATAAGGATCGCCGCCACCAGCTATCGCTACCCATGCCCCGAGCGATGCCTGTCGGTATGAGATCAGATTCTCCTGTACACCATAAACATTTTTCAGTTCAATCCGGTAACAGTCAGGCGTTCCCTGTACACCGTACATACCCGCCTGGAATACCTGGGCACGGTATGAAGAAAAAGTCTGTTCCTGCGCGCCGGGTAATCCAGCGGTAAGGTTGGTGCAGGTCAGGTTATATGTATTCGGTACTGAGGTTTTTATCTGATTTACAGTCCCCGCAGGTACTGCCCAGGAGCCCCCGGTTGTTGCCAGGCAATAGACAGGCTCCGTTTGTCCACTTTCCGGGAGCATCGTGTCACGCTGAACGGTATAGGTGTAGGTTCCATCCCCGACCATAAAACCTTTCGGTATAGCAAACCCGGGCGGGCCACTGAACACCACATAAACCGATGTATTGGTACCCTGCCCTTTCTGAACGCCGTACATATCACCCAGTTGCGCCAGCAGGTGTACATTTGCCGCATACGGGCTGCATGAGTTAATCAGGTCAACCCGCGCCTGATCACATACCACAAGCGCACCGACGCTCGTACTGACCATATCTTCAATCAGCGATCCTGGCAGATTTGTGGTTATCCCCGGGGACAGCGCTGTTGCAGTATCAATAACCAGTTGCCGGAGTTCATCCGTCGTTTTAGGAACAGGGCCGGCAATATCATAACTAATGGGTAAATCACTCATACATACACCTGAGCCACTATTTTAGAGCCTGAGTTAGTAATCGACGAAATGTTGTAAACAGGGGGATCAACATCCGCCAGCGCAATCTGTAGAGAGGAAAAATATTTGCTGAACTGCTGCTGGAGCCGGTTAACATAAAAAGTCGGCAGTATCTGCTGAATAACTGAGCCGTTAGCCGGTATACCGTGATTAGCAAAAAACGGGGACTCCTGCGGGGACAGCTTCAGATTCTGCACCAGCGTTGTGAGATACACAGAATCGTTAAACCCGTTTTCGTCAGTCGTGACCGTTACCCACTTCCCGTCTTTATCTCGTCCGTATGTCCTCATTCGGTAATACTCCCGTTGAATTGTGACGTTGGCCCTCCGGTATCCTGTCCGTCATTACCATTGCTGTGCCTGTGGCTGTTAACCCACTGAACCAGCTTTTCCCAGCCCTCCAGCATGATTTTCGGGCTGGTGCTGGCCGCACTGTCAGTCAGTGTTCCACTCTGCCCTGTCAGCGACCAGGTACCAGCGGTGAGCGTCAGAACTGTACTGCCCACCGTCACTTCGAATTTTTCAGGTGTGGCAATCGTGATACTTTCCGGTGTGAGCAGAAACGTAGTGTTGCTTTTCGCATCACGAATGGTTACCCCCTCCGGCCCGTACAGCGTCAGTACCTGACCATCGACGTTCTCCCACTCCGTGTTACTGATGGGTAAAAACACCAGCGCACTGAGATTTGCGGGGGGTGTCAGATCAGCCGTTCCCCCTCCGAGGCCGCTGGCGCCGCCCAGGTAGGTATCCGCCGGGATGACTATCCCCTTATCTCCTTTTTGCATCGGGTATCTGATGTACTGAGGGCCGAATAGCGGAATGGTCAACTGAGGTAACGTGTAGGGAATGTCCCGCAGCAAAAAGGTAACAGTGACCATTTTCCCGGACTGACTGACGACCTCTGCGGGTAAAATCTTTCCGGCCATCTGCATAGCGGCGGCTATTTTCTGGTCGGCGAAATTATTCATATTGCCGCCAAAATTGAGTTTTTTATTTATACTCATGTTGCAGCAATCCCCCCTGTTGGATGCGCCTCGATAACAGTTACCCAACTGTTTGCGTCCGGTTGCCTGCTGTTACCCACCAGACGGACCGAAGACACCAGAAAATCCCCCGTAAAAGCCGAGTCATCACGAAACTGTGAGTATGACGATGCCTGGATCATCGGCCTTAATTTCTTCGGCATCCGGATATAATCGCCCACCTGAATATCGCTGCGCATAACGCAGGGAATGGATACCGTACCAAACTGGATCCATGTCGGTTGACCAACAAGATCGGTAAATTCAATTTGCACGGGATTTTTACTTCTGTAAGAGGCGCTTTTTTTTGAATCTTTATCCTGGTGGTTAGCAAAATCGTTATCGAATACGCGGATCTCCCTGCCGTTCACCATCGCTATTTCAACACCAGAATAATTACTGTCCTTAATGATGCTTTTACTCAGCGAGTTAAGTCTGGTCGCAAGCTCCTGGAGACTACCGCAAAACATATTGCTGTCATAATTATTCACCAGGCGATCGCTGATACTGACTGAGAACCGGTAGTCACCCCCCAGCGTCTGAAAGCATTGCGTCAGCGCGACAGAAAGCTTAACCCCTTTGTTCCACGGCACCGTTAAATTTACGGGTGCCAGCGGTAGTGGGTTAACGTCAGACACAGGGCCGGCGGTCACAATAAGATCCAGCCGTAACTCGGTCCCCTGCCAGTTTCCCAGCACCTGCCAGATGGTCCCTTCCAGCACCAGTCCACGCTGTTCCGGTTTCGCCAGCGGCAACCCTTTTGACATTCCCACCCACATTTTTATGGTCATGCCAAACATATCCTGTCTGGCCTGTTGCATTTCCTGCGGACTGATGCCCCAGACAGTGATGCAGCTCTGCCCTTTGGGAGTGGATTCACCAAAACGGAGAAGGTCGAATTCAACCATCAGGCACCCCGGGTTAAATACCCCGTTTTTCATGCTACTGTACTGTCTGTACAGCGTACCGGGGTTGCCCTTAGCATCCGAAGCATTAAAAATCTGAATGTCGTAGAAACGCATCAGTTAAATACCTCAATCTGACCGTCAGAAACACGCCATACCATTCTGGTTTTGCTGAATGCCCCCACCAGTAAATTAATATCGTAATTCTTTGGGGAACCAATAACCGGTATTGTCAGTTGCCGACGGCCTGAGTTATCCGTGATATTGAGGTACCAGCGCTGGGCGGCAATATTCCATTTCGTCTGGCAGTTATAAACTTCACCATCGAGAACGGGAGTAAAGACCATGCTTTTCTGTTCGTTACCGGAGAAGGGATAATACGCCATGCTCATAAATTAAATGCCCCGCTCAGTTTTCCGATTAAGCCAATAACCGCACCCGATACACTACTGCCGAGTGAGGTATTACCAATCGCCGAGATGGTACTGGTCCAGGCGCTTTCTGTTGCCTTGTCCCCGTTATCAATCTTGCCCAGATAACTGTTTATCGCCTGTTCAGCCCCGGTTTCAGAAAGCAGTGGTTGCTCAAAATCCCATAACCATTGCCGCTGCGGTAAGGCATCATTCGATCCGGTAACATCACGCACCGTTCTCAGTATGCAGTTGCTGTAAATAATACCTGGCGTTGCCACAATAAACGTTCCGCCAAGACTGGCGTGTGCCTGCAATACGGCCTGCAACGAACTCAGCGTGACCAGCTTTGTCATGGCGCCAGTGTTTTCATTTACCGGCGCATCCATCAGCATTGGAATGCGCAGCGGCTGCGAGAGAAGCGCATTGGCTGCCACCGCCTGATTTGCAAACGGATAACGACCAATGTCGTAATCAACCATTGTCCCACCGGGCGCCGCTCGCCAGTGGCAGAAATACTTATCCAGATCCGTCAGTTCAATAGCGCCCCCCATCAGACCTGAAACGTAGCTGGCGCTCTGGGTCAGGGCGACTATCGGCAACATGCCGCCGGGTATACTCTGCGCCACACCATCGCAGAGAATAACCGGGGAGATTTCAAAACCGAGCTTGTAGAGCTCGCGGGTAAATGACATTAACCGAACCCTCCAAGTTGCGTACTGGATACAACTGCATTACCGCCGGTATTGTTATAAACAACAAGTCCCTGAGCATGACCACGCTTCTGGTTATCCAGAATTTGTTGCAGTATCTGGTCAGTTTTCCCCGAACCCTGTTGTACTGGTTGTACGACAGGGTTATTTGTGCTGGTACCTGGCAATTCAGAACCATACTGGGCAAGATATTGTCTCCGCACGCTGTCGGATGGATTTATATCCTGCAAAGATTTTTTCTGCGATTCCTGAAAATGACCTCCGGCATTATTGATAATCTGTATAACCTTCCCTTCACTTAACCGGGAGCCGGCACCTTCTTTTACTGACATGGCAGTAATTAATTTCGCGAGCGTCCGGGTATCATTTAAATTCAGCTTTTCGAATTCGCTGCGGCCAGTCGCATTCACAACATGCCCGATATATGCTTTCGTATTGTTCTCGTTAGATGGAGCCCATTTACTGATAATATCGTGGATATTGTTGATGCCCTTTGTGCCGTATATTTGCAGTTGTTTTGCAGCAGCGAGAACGCCTTCATCCAGGCTGGGGAACACAGCAAATTTCCCGCTTCTGGTATTGGCGGTTTCATAACCTGCGGCATAACGTAAATTCGCAGGATTATTGAACCTGTCAGCAATGGTTCGCCCCTTAGCATGAACATCAGCCTGTTTCCCGTCGACCGGCTTAACATCTCCTGATGCAAAGAATTTTTTTACCCCTTTCAGCCACGACCACACTCGCGGATCATCATCCCCACCCGGGGTGTAAGTCTCACTGGTAACGGGATCGGTGCGCTTCTCGTCGCTGAGTATCGATGACCGGGATTTAATGTCATCCGTCGTGATGTCGGATTTACCACTTATCCAGTCAATGACTTTGCCGATAACCCGACCAAGCCGCTCCACACCGGATATGAAAGCTTCAACATCTTTCTGGAATTCGGGGGAAGCCAGATAATTACCAAACCGGCGTATACCATCTGAAAGGCCATCAATCCATTTCCCCAGTTCCGGCGATTTGAGGACCGTTTCAATCGCGCCGGAAAAGGCATCCGAAAGTTTTCCCAGCTCCGGCGCCAGCGGTGCCAGTCCCCGGATAAACGTATTCCCGATACTGACCTTACTGCGGTCGAGCTGAATGTTGAAATCCTGCCACTGGCGAAGCTGCTGGTCCGTCAACTGAAGGCGGCGAGTGTCCTGCTGCGCCTGTTTCGCCATCGCATCGATTTCTTCATCGCTCATTTTTTTGAAGCGGTTCAGATCGTCAAGGGTGAAATAGTTCGTCAGCCCGTAGGCTTCAGCCCCCTGCTGCGTACTGCCGTTACGCACAAAAATATCACGCGCCGCTTTTATCATTTCAGGTAAAAGCTCAGCAGGATCCCTGTCCGGGTTATCGACTCCCATTGCCCGGAACTGCCAGCGTTTACTCAAATCAAGCTGCGCATCACGTATGGCGCCCAGAGTTCCGACAGGATTACCCAGCGCTTTCTGAAAATCGACAGCAGTCGAATTAAGTCCACCTGCCGTCGTCCCCAGCCCCATCGCAGTAAACCGTTGTGCGGAGGCATTGCCGGCCAGGTGGTTAAGCCCCCACAGACCGCCCGCACCAGCCAGCCCGGAAAAAAGCCCCAGAACGGTTCCCCATGAAAGCAGGCTGGTTGTGGCATCTTTAATATGACCTGCCAGCGATTTCGCATCCTTGCTGGCTTTATTCAGGAAATTGCGCGCACCGCCGGACTTCTTGTTAAACTCCGTCTGGGTTTTTGTGGCCTTCTCCAGATTACCGTTGAGTCGATCGAGGCCGTCATTAACAGATGCTAACGCCGCAACGCCATCAGCGAACGCTTTTGTAATCCCCTCCGTACCATCCCGGACACGTTCTGTCTCCTTTGCGGCCTCGCCGAGTCCGTGAACCGCCCCCCGCCATTGTTCAGGTAATTCGCCGAGTGCTTTCTGGTATTCATTGAATTTTTCCAGGAACGACTGAAATTTCTCGTCCTGAACATCAATTTCGACAATGGATTTAGCCGCCATTGAAATACCCCTTGCGTCTTATTTCCTCCAGAATGAACCGCTGCCGGAAATGGAGCGGGCTTTTATATTCACCGCAGCCCAGTTCACGACAGAGGTGACTGAAGCCTTCGCATGAGGCCCATGTCAGGAGGGTATGTGTGAGGGTTCCGGCAGGGCTTCCGGGGTCGGGGTATCGGTAGCCGTTTTCGACGTCGGTAAAGAATCGCGATACGCCATAGCGCTCAATGACACAAGTTGCCCACTGTACATATCGAGCGCTTTCCCCACCGTCGGTGCGATCAGGTTCGCTTTCTGAATGGCAGAGCTCACCATAAAAAAAACGACCTCGCCCTCAACTTCCCGGTACTCATCATCGGTGATAATTTCCTGCCTGAATGCAGCCTCCAGCGAAGACGTTTTCCAGGTTCCGTTATCGTTCCAGATGACCGTTGTCAAACGCTGTATCTCATCGACAATATTCGGCGTTCCTGGCTGAAGATCTCCTGCCTCCTGCCGCGCTTTGATGATTTTTCGCAGCATCATCGCCGCCACGCGGGGCGCACCTACCGAACCCACCAGGGAGAAAAAATTATTGAACAGATTCCCCAGCAGTACGCAATTTTCCTCAACGACTTCATACGGAAACGGCACAATGTGCAGATACACCAGTGATCCGTCATCGCGGGTGATGGTGCTGACAAAATTCAGTTTTCGGTCAATTTTCACGGCCATTAGCCCCACATTTTATCGTTGGTGATCAGATAACCGGAAATCGTCACGACATATCCGGCATCCATACCGTTGATGGTCAGTTCATTAAAATTCACCAGATATGCATTCAGGACCGTGTAGTTTCCGAAGGTGCTGGCATCCGGCGTGATAACGACCTCTCCCAGCGACGTATCAGAAGCGAAACGGTTCTGATAGCTCGCCGCCAGCCCCTGCGTTCGCAGTAAATGCATCGTGATCGTTACCTGCTGATAAGGTACCTGGCTCCCCACGGTTCCGGTCAGTGTGGGGATAATGTCCGTTGCAGCCGAATCCGGCCGCATACTGATCGCATCCTTACCCAGAAATGACGCGGTGACATTCAGCGCCGGAATATCCGTGACAGTCACCGCACCCCTGACACGGTTAAGAAAGCCCTGTGGTACTAATGGATTTGGCATTTATTACGCCCCCACAAAATTGGTCACGTTGAGATTAAAAGTGATGGACTCAAAACCACGACGCGGGGTGACAACCGCACTCAGGCCGTTATATTTTCCATCGGCGTAATCGGACTGATTCAGGCTGGTATAGTCAGCGAACGGTACTGCGTTGATGACCGCGTTCCCGGCATAAGAGCCTTTTTCATATTCCGCGTTGAACGATTCCTGCGTGAGTTGCGTATCAATCACCTGACCGAGGATTAGCCCGTAACTGATACCGGAACGGAGAGTTTTCAAAGCGCGTCGTTGCAGGCGACCAATTCCCTGCTGATCGTAATAAAGCGGGTTAACAGTAGTGTTAGAACCGTTAATCACTTCATTCGCCAGATCCAGCTCAAGGTTGATTGCACACCATGCCACCGAGTACCAGTAGTTAAACGGCATACCGTCAAGCATGTGACCGGCCACCAGCATTTTATTGCTCAGGCCACCTTCTGCCGCCGTGCCGATATAGTTGATATGGTTATCCTGCAGGGTTTTCAGCAACGTACCATTACCTGCCGGCGGATACTCCGTTACGCCATACATAAAGCGGTACGCCATCGGCGGGACCATGTTTGATGACCCCGGATCGTTTGCCAGTGAGGACTGGAACGGTGCCGCCATCGAGAACTCAGTTGCGCCAATTGACGGCGCCTCAACCCCGGCAAAGACATTCGGATATTTGCCGGATACCCATTCCTGGTACGTCGCAATCGTGGTAGTGACGAAAAATTTCACCAGCGCGCCGGGCGAAGTGTAATTGTTCGCCAGCGTTTTAAAGGTCGGTTCGGCGTCCCATTCCCTCGGCACAAGGTAAGAGAAAAATTTCTGGTATGTGTTTCCCAGAGAAGTATCTTCATCAATGAACGTACCAAGGGCCGCAACCGCAGATTTTACATTCATCTCACCCAGCTCAAGGACATAAACCGCCCGGCTGGTCCCCTGTGCCCAGTACGTGGTGTTCATCTGCTGGAGTTCTCCGGCGGCAACAGACGTTACGGTACCTGTAACCGTTGCTGTACCGGGATCACTGTTCAGGGGATAAGTAAACGTTTTTTCGCCTGTCACAGACGCTGTATATGCCCCGTTATAAGCAGCAGGCGCAGCACCAGAAATCACAACAGGGATCGTTTCATCAATGGACCAGCCATGATTTTCTGAAAGAGTCACCGTGACGGTATTCCCGGCCCACGCAAGCGAAGAAATAGCTTTTGCTGGCGCAACGATATTTTTTAGATCGTCTTTGGACGTCAGCAACTGATAACTCCCCGCCGCCAGCGTGGTTCCCCCCGTTGATACCAGAGCGCCTGACTTTAACAACTGGGAGGGTTTCGGCGGACTGGTCACCGACACATTGATATTTACTATTGCCATTTGGATTATTTCTCCACATAAATGGACGGAATTGCAGACGTGATCAGCCTGCGGGCGACGTTCCTCATCCGCTGCTGGTAGTAATTAACTTTGAATTTGACCTTTTTCCGCATGGCGATAATGTTGAGCTCGTTCTGCGTGACGCGCTCATCCTGTATCACAGGAATATTCATTACGCCCATTTCTGCATCATCGCGCAGGGTGTACTGCTGAACATATCGCAGAAAGTCCTCAACCACGGCATTCCTGAGGCCTGTAATCGAAATCGTCACATCCTCGGAAACCAGCTGGTACTGGTTGTCGCGTTCATCGATATAAAACGCCCCGGCGATCGGAGAGACATTGCTGCACCGTATTGTCGCGAAGGGAGGCGACAGGTTCTGCGTGGAAAGCATCGCCGGAAACATTGGCATAAACTGACTCAGCCCAAGCCATACAGGCAACGAACTGGAAACCACAACGTCACTCAGGTCGATATCATCCGCAGAGTTGATAATCTGCGACCGCATATGCGGATAGATCGCCTCCCCTGTGTAGTGATAAAGATTGGCCGGTTCGTTCAGCCCGGTTCGACGGGAGAAAGAAAACTGAATGCCAAAGAACTCGCCGATGTACAGGACGTCCGACCCAATATCGTTGAATGGGTCTATATCGGCCTGCGCAGTAAACGTAACGACGTTGCGGTCGTAGAGTTGTTCATCGTCCTGGATGGTTTCTGTCGTCAGATGAAGGTAGCCTTTGACGTTTACCGTGTCGGGTTCGTTGCCCGGGTTATCAGACAGGACTGAGGCTTTAACCCAGAACACGAATCCATCAAGCGGAAGAACCTTCCGGATATACTTCGTAAACGTAACCACCTGAAAGCGACTGAGGTCGTCAAGCCCCTGCGTCAGAGCCGCGTTAAGCTCTGTTTTTGCATTCTGCTGTAGTTCACTCAGGGAAGGCATTTAATACCCCGCTTACCCAGGCGCGCATTGCCGCCTGATAGTTTCCTGTATCGATAAAGGATGCCCGCGGATCGCCCTTCTTATTTTTGAAGCGTTTAGATATACCCAGCAGCGCGCGTCGGGTTGGCACACCTGACATGCCGTTCATCTCTTCGTTATCCAGAAAGGCCACGAACAGGTCGTGAACGCGTGACATGGATTCCGCAAGCGGATCCCTTAACGGCGGCGCGCCAGCCAGCATATTTTCAAGATTTGCGGCGAGGTCTTTACTCATCAGGTCGGCGATGTCGTTTCCGTACCTGTCAAAAAAGGTCTGCATAATCTGGTATTTTTCTTCCAGGTACTCAGCAACATCCCCGGTCGTGGTGTTTTCATCCTCGTAGGGAATGTCGATAACGCCAAGATGAAAGGTGATCATGACAGCCCCCACAGGCTACCGAACTGCTGGGCAATCATCAGATAGCGGCGTCCCCAAGGGTCCTGCAACATCTGCAGATCGGCCAGAGACAAATCTTTGAAGAAGTCAGGCACAAGACGCTGCGCGCTGGTTGAGTTATCCCCGGCCCCCGTTATCACGCCAGCCTTGAAATCATTCAGCCCATACTCTTTCCTGAATTCAGCAAATACCGACTCAGTACCGTAGTTGACCAGAAACGATGCGCCAAGATTGTAAACGGCAACCTCATACAGGCTGGGCATAACCAGTTCAATATCCCGGTTCACCCATTCCACGGCCGCGTTATACGCAACAACAAAGGACGGAGAGTCATAAGGAACCTGGCTGGCGGTTACGCCCATATCTGTGCGAACGAATATGATGAATGCAGCCAGATTTACGCTCATTTTTTCTTATTCCCGGCTTTCGGAGTAACAATCGTCTCGTTAACGACCTGAGTTTCGTCGCTTTCATCACGGCCTCTGGCCTGCTCAACGCTGAATTCCATATCACCGTCGTAACCCGTACCACTGTTTCGCAGCGTACTGTCGTGAGCAATAATTGATGCCTGCCGGAGGTTGTGAGCGTTACGTGTCAAATGAACATCGTTGTCGCGAATAGTTTTCTCGATTACCGATGCCGAAACAGGCTTGTTAATGCTGTAGCAAAGACCGACAAAATCTTTACTCTGATCAATTTTTGTCGAATCAACCAGACCATAAACACGATGGTGCTGAATAACCGCGTCAACCTCTTCGGTGGAGCCATCAAGAACCATCATTTGTGCGCCGTGCTCAATAGGGATCTGAACAAGTCTCCCTGTCTCCAGCTTGCGATAGGTGAAGATATGACGCTGTTTAGTGGTGTTGGCGATATACAGTTTCATTAGTTACCCTCGTAAAAAAGCCCCCGCAGAGATATCCCTGTGGGGGCTAGTTCATTTCAAATAATGGATCAGGCGCTGTACGCCATAGACAGGATGGTGATGGCTTCCGGACGAACTGCCCAGCCTGCGGTTGAACGCATTTCGGACAGAACATCAATGGCGCCACCAGCGATCGGTGTCGGAATTTCACGCGGTGCAGCCATATCACAGAACATCAGCGCATTCGCGGCAAGAGACGGGGTCAGCTTGGCGAATTCGTTGGTGTTCACGGTGGAATTGACCATCGGCACTTCAACTTCAGGGATGGTAATGACCACCGCGTCTGTTCCGCCCGCGCCTTTTCCGATCAGCGTGTCGTCATAAACCCAGTCCACCTGAACATTTGCCCCTTTCAGAACCTCCTTCACGGTGTTGCCAACGGTATCGGTACCGCCACCAGGACGCTGATATGAGGTCAGCTGGACAATCTGCTGGATCTCCATTGCACCCAGAACGCGCTGAGGACCGAGAATAACGACGCGCAACTGGCGACCTAACTGCATGGTGCGGGTCATTGCCGCCTGGACGTGACCGAGCAGGTAAACGGCCATTTGACCATGATCGTAGGTCAGCACAGTGGTATTTCCGGCGCTGTCTGCTGGCAGTGTTTCGGTTGTTGCGCCAGCAGTATTCAACAATCCTTCACCACCAGCCGGATTCATGCCGTACAACAGTGCAGAACGAAGTTGCTGGAAAATACCCTGTCGCATGCCGAGACGTTGAGCTTCCGGCAGAGCAAAATTCCAGTTACCGGCTGCCGCCATGTCGTGGTGATCGTAGATACCACGGCAGCGGAACAGGTAAGTTGGGGTGGAAATCATCCGGGCATCAAGTGCCACGCTCGGCAACTGGTTGGCGTTACCCGACTGGCTGGAGGTTACCTGGGTGCGAATATCCAGGCGGCGCATGTAGGCGTACTGGTCGCCAACGCCAATTCGGACCTGAGGATTACCGCTGGCGATAGTTTCAAACGCACCTGACGCCTGCTGGTAACCAAGGATCATTTCCGGCGCGATATACGACGGATTGACGATAGTGTAGCTGGGGGTAATTGCAGCCATTTAATTCAGCTCCTGATTAAAGTAAGACCAGCGCGCAGCTGTCGTTGTTATTCCAGGTCAGGAAACCAGTTGAGCTGTCATAGGTGACAGTTTTGGAGTTACCTGTTTCGACGGCGAGCACTTTCACTGGCAGTGTGATGTCGGAAAGCGTTACCGCACCGATGGTGCCCTGCGTGGTCGCTGCACCGCCTGGTGCTGTCGCCGGGGTGTAAGTAAAGGTGGTTGCACTCGGTACAGACAACACAACAACGGTGCCGTTGTACGCCGATGGAGCAACGCCGCTGATTTTTACGTACTGGCCAGCCGTCAGGCCATGCGCTGAAGCAGTGGTTGCTGTAGCCACGCCAGAGGCATAGGACACATCAGTTGTCGCGATATCGGAACCGGCGAAGCCAGCTGCCGCCGCAGTGGTGATCTGGTTGTTCACGAAATCCCAAGCCAGCGGTGTTTTCACTGAAGCACCAGCGGTACCCAGCGCAACAACCTGCGCAGATGCTTTCAGCGGAATGCGCATGCTAGAGCCCAGGCGATAGTAGGAAACGCTCATGCCGGATGCGTACAGCGGAACCGGAGACTGCGGAGTGGTCAGGCCGTTGTGCGCCTGATTGAAGACGGTAAAGCCTTCCAGTTCGGCAACAGACACCGCGCGGCGGATAAACGAACCGCGAGGGCTTGAGCTGGTACCTGGAAGAAGCTCGGCGACGGGCAGCCCACCCCACAGAGGTTTGGTTTCGGTTGGTGCCACTGTGCCAGCAGCCAGATTAAAGCGGTTCGCCGGGTCATCCAGCGCAACGCCCTGAATATAACCGTCGGACTGCACACCGAAAGAACCCAGCGCGTTCGTGGTTGCCATCGGGTTAAGAGATAAGTTAGCCATGCTTGAGAGCTCCCGTTAAGCCTGGTTGTTGAAACTGGTGACCTGACGCTTGCCAGACTGGAACGGAGCCCAGGTGACAGCAGGATCGCCTTCGAAGGTGCTGATCTGGCGACCAGTTGCATCAGCGCGTTTAATTTCACGCAGCATGCCAGGCCCAACAGACAGGATTGCCGATTTCTGCGCGTCGGCGTAGATCGTCTTCTCGGCCACACTCAGCAGGGCTGAGTCAGCGATGGAGGACAGGTCGACGGTTTTGAAGTCAGGCGAATGTTCCTGAAGCTGGATCATCAGGCGGCGGCGATATGCCAGCGGCTTTTCACCGGACAGCGGAACCGGCGCGCGCTTACCGAAGCAGGAGAACACGCTATCGGCCTTCACCTGTGCGTCGGCGACTTCGTTACGCTCTTCATCGCTTAACTCGGTTGGAATGCGCGACTTAAGCTCTGCGATTTCGCGACGGACATCGGCGTCAGCCTTTTCTTTCGCCATACGCTCAGCCTCTTCGGTATCGGCCTTCTCTTTGGCTTCAGCGTCTGCTTTTTCCTTCGCGGCTTTCTCTTCCGCGTCAGCTTTGGCTTTCGCCTCTTCGGCCTCTTTCTCCTCAGCATCAGCCTTTTCTTTCTTGGCTGCTTCTTCGGCATCGGCCTTGGCTTTCAGGTCTGCTGCTTCTGAGTCAGCCTTAGCCATGCGTGCGTCAATCGCCTTATTGATTAGCGCTACGATTTTTTCCTCGTCCATCTTTTCAGCCTCGTTTGGAATGGAATCAGATTTAACACCAGTAGGGGCAAGGAGTTTGTCCCATACGCCCTGTTCACAAATTGCAACGTGGTCGAGCAACTCAGGGGATGGCTCCACCAGTAGAGGCTGACCGTCGATCTCAATGATTGAATCGGGAACCTCAACAAACTTGACTGTTGGTGAGGTGCTTAACTGCCTGGTTGCCATGATTTCGGCAGCCTCGGCGTCATATACGCGTGCAATTGCCCACACCTCACCATTGTCAGCAACCCAACTATTTGTCAGGGTGCCGATAACGCGCTTGGCGAATTCATTGCTATCAAGCGTATTTTTCTCCGGGTGCAGCCATATGAGCGGTAGCCCGGCAACCCGCTGGAGAAACTCTGGGGTGAGATAGTCGTCCGGGTTACGGAAGGCCATCTGTTGATCTGCAGAGCGCCAGGTTACTCCCGTTCCGGTCACCCGGATGGCGAACATCCACATATTGATAAAGAATTGCGGGCTGCTTAAGGTCCCGTCAGCGATGAGTGCGGCCACTTCCGTTTCATTGAGCGCCTGCCGTGCCAGCATCTCAGCGAATGGCTGATGTAGCGGTTTAGGCAGATCGTCAATGTGGAACCATCCGGCGGCCAACGATTCGTCGTTAAGCTTCGCTTCGAATCTCTCCGGCACTTCGGCGCGAAACGTCAGATAATCACCGTGAACACTGTGCGGGATCAGCGGGCCATCGTACTGATAACCCACCTCTTCCAGCACCTCGCGGCGCGCGGCATCAATAGCCAGTTCTCCCTGCTCTACCGTGCCGCCGGGCTGACACCAAGTGCCATCATCCGAGCGCTGGATCAGGAAGACGAACTTACCCTGACGGAACATTATCCCGCTGCCAAAAATAGCCACGTTTTAATGCTCCTATGCTGCTTTCTTCATCGACTCCATGAACTTCTGCCCCTTCTGGGTCAGCATGTATTCTGGAATGCTTCGAATGTTGTAGATGTAGGTCACGTAGCACTGACAAAAAACCTCTTCGCCAGGCTGAGTGATTTCGTCGAGGTAACCGGCAGGCCCGGCTTTCACGTACCCGTTTTTTTGCGCCCAGTTCCCGCGAATCAGGTAATACAGCTGATCGCGTTCCTTGTGGTCCTCGCGGAAGTCATAGCCAGGACGCCGCCAGTGGCTGTGCCATATCGCTGCAATCGCGTTGTTGCTGGTTGCGATCACGTTGTCGATGTTGGCTATCAGCTTATGGTTCTGGTCGATCATCACCCGGCGCGCTTCATAGTCCACCTTCTCGGCGGCCTTCTGAATGTGCCCTGCCGTCTCCCGCATTGTTCCCTGAATGCCAGTCAGCGCAATACTGTCGGCAGAGGGAATGCTGCTGGCCCAGCCGCTAAACCGCGATAACGTGGTGTCGATGGCTTTTTTGCGGTTGAGCTTGATAAGGTCGGCGCTGGCGAGGATCCTCCTGTCGAGCTCTGTCCTCAGCTGTGGCTCAAGGTAGTTGAGTGTAAACCGGGATATGCCCTGGTGGCGCTTCAGCGCGCCAGCACGCCCCACCTGCAGGTCGTATGCTTTCGTCAGATTGCGGGTGACCATCGCCATGTAGTCATCGGCGGTTTCGCTTTCGGCGGCCTGGCGGATAATTGCCTGCCAGCGTTCCAGCTCTTCCCGGGACGAATAGCCGTTGCGGAGAAAGAACTTCACCGCATCTCTCACTGTTCGGGTGAAAGTGTTCATAGCATCATCCCGCCGCCCGGCTCTTCAGCTTTTGGCGGCTCCGGCGGTGGGTTGTCTTTCAGCGAGTCGTAATCGAGGTTAAGCCGCTGCGGGAAGAGGTTCTCGTTGGCGTTGGCGTTTTCGCACGCCCACTCGATAAGTGTCGCGCGGTTCTCCGGGTCCGCTGTGAGCTGCGGCAGCACCGCTTCCAGCATGCTTACTATCGCCTTGAATCGCGTCTCATCGACCTTCACCTTCTCGCTTTCCGGCTCTTTCAGAGAGGATGGCCAGCGGTACTCGAAGTTGTTTATCCAGCTCGCGAAATACACGCTGTAGGTGTTTTTCAGCTCCGGGAAGTCGGCGCGTAACGACTGGAAAAACTCTATGCTCCAGGCACGGTACTGGCACACGCGGATGAAGAACGCGTAAAGCGAGTCCAGCCACTCGCGGATGTTGTCGATGTACACTGCCACGGCGCGGGCATCTTCAGTGCCTTCACCGAAGCCCTGGGCGAACGTCTCAGAGTTGAGGATGATCGCCGGCATGTCGGCGGCGGCGGCCACGTTCTCCAGGATGTGCTTACGCGCAGAGTCGAGAGGTTTTTCCAGATTGCTCAGGTCGATTGACTCGATGTTGTCGCTCTCGCCGATCTGCAGGACCTCTCCCGTCTTCCCGCGCTTAAGCATCATGCGCTTAATGCCGCTGAGCTTCTGCATCATGTTGTTGACGACGGAGCTTGGCCCCTTAATTTTCGTCACCAGCAAGCCACCTTTCACCGCAACCATGTCGTCGGTGCGCATGGTCTGGATGAAGGATTTCAATGGATAGAGCGCTCGCTGGTATACGCTGCGGCCGGTGAAGCCGAACGCCGCAGGGTTGTATGCTAGGTAAATCGGATCCTCGTTCTGCACGACAACGCAGCGCGATTTGTGATACGGCTTGCCCGCCACCCGGATACCGTCGACTTTCTGGAAGTCCTGGGCATTTGGGTCCTGATTCAGCACGATGCTGCCCGCGGTGTTCAGCGGGTCGAGAATGTTAAAGCTGACGTTGTGCTTGTACAGCGTGCGGTAATCCAGCGATTCATTCGGCTCCTGGTTATCCACCAGCATTGCAATCGCAGATACGCCGTAAATTCGGGCGATCCGCGCGGCGTTGGCGATGTGCTGGTTAGCACCCATCGCTTTCCATTCTCGCTCGAACGCGTCACGCAGGCGCTGCTCAAGGCCATAGGACTGGGCAACATGGACGGTGCGCGGCTCATTCATCGCCATTTTAATCGGGCGATCCACCATCTTTCCGCCCAGCGGGTGGTAGAGGTAAACCGTTTTGCAGGTCTGATAGCCAGCCGTTGACCCTGGCTGGATGTCGTCGCTGTCCAGCAATGCCATCAACTCTGAGTGAGAGCAGCTGCCGATTTCGAAATCGTCTTCGTTCATTGGTCCTCTCGTCAGATTGCGTCGCTGCTGCCGAAGGCGATGATCAGCCCGTAGGTATAATCATCGAGCAAGTCATCGGCGCGTTTATGCGCGTTCTTGTCGGCAAGGTGGAATCGGGAAACCTGCTTGTGCAGATGGTTTGCTGTCTCGCCCTTGAAGACGGCTGTCTTCTCGAAGGCGTATCGGGATATTTTCGCCAGCCCGCGGTAGTGATAACCGGAGGCCATAATGGCGCGCTCGTCCTTTCCTTTGCTGGTCAGGGCGGACTCAATTTTGTTGACTGGCCATCCCAGGCTTTCGCCTTTCTGCAGGAGGATGCTGCCCATACTGGCGTCTTCGATAAAAACGCCGAGGCTGCCGTTGATGGCAACGCACTGGCCGGAAAGCTCGTTGAGCCGGTCGAATACCGACGGCATCCACGTTTCCAGCAGTGCGCCGTCAATCTGCACCACATCCCAGTCCAGAATGGTGAGGCGCTGAATGCCGGGCCGGGTGTCGACGGCGTAATACACCACCGCCGTGCCGTCATGCTCAGAACCACCTTTAACGGCAGTATCCATGACAGCAAAGACGGCCTGGCACATTTCAGGGTAATCGACAGGCTGATCCTGATTCTCACCCTCAAACCATTTCCGGATGTCGAACAGCGAAGCGGCTGACCAGTCGACGAACTCGGCCAGAAACTCCTGGCGGAACACTCGTGGGTCGTTGTTCGCCTCTTCCTTTTCCAGTTCTTCAGGTGGAACGAACGGATTGGAAGACGTCGGCGCGTGGTGCTCTATAAAGCCAAGGTTCTTGTCGTGGCAGATGGCATAAAAGAAGTTCTCTTCGTCCACACCGTCCGGTGTTGAAAATACGTAGGCCCGGCCTTTCGTCGTCAGCAGTGTTGGCTTAATCGACTTGGGCCATATCTCCCTCAGCATCTCAGGCGACTTGGTAAACGCCGCCTCGTCTATCAGGATGATTTCGTATTCACGACCACGGCCAGCCAGTTTGTTGTCGTTGGTGACCCAGAAGTCGATCTTCCCGCCGTTCTTCAGCAGCAGTCGCTTCTCCTGGCGGCTGAAGCTTTTTTTCAGAGGCAGCAGGATTTCTTCGAGCTTGTCGTAGATCTCCTGATACTGACGATATTCAGCAGTAAAAATCCCCACCCTGCCGCCGAGTTCAATATCCATACCCGGACGCTTAAACGGAGCAGTAGCGTAGGTCACCGCGGCGCTGGAAAGCATGAAGGTTTTGCCCCAGCGACGACCACACCGGACCGCATGCAACTGACCTTCCCAGGAATCAGACCAGACCTTTAATTGCCCGTCATGCAGCGTAGGAAGGTAAATATCGGCCATATCATCTTCCCGGTATTGGCAGCGAGTTATGAACGACAATCGCGTTGTCTTTATCACCGTCTTTCATCACATCGATTTCCAGTTCAACTTTTTCAGTGGCTGCTTCCCGGTACGCGGCATCAACTTGAAGTTTCGCTATTGATCCTTTGGTGTATTCCAGCGACTCAATACGCGCAGTATTGCGGTGCATAGCTTTCTCCGCGGAGGAAATAAGTTCATGAAGGTCTTTTGCTGTCTCGTCATTAGCGAGTTCTAACTCTGCCTGCCAGCGGCCGATGTTCTCCGCCGCAGTCAAGTTCGCAGCACGTAGCCAGAAAAGCTCATCATCCAGCGTGAGCGCTTGTGCATCCTCTGTAATGGCGTCAGATAGAAGCATGCGGCGCCCATATCCCCCATGTTTAAGGGCTTGCTGGTTTCCGGGTTTGAATGGGTTTGTTGGCGGTGACCGCCTGGATCCGCGTATCGGTTTCGTTTCTGGAGAATTTGTGGAATTTTCGCTTTTATTCGCAGTTTTATCTTTTCCCTTGCAAGCCTTCTCCTGAGTGGAGTTACGCATTTTTCCTTTCTGCGAATTCGCAGTTTGATTCGCAGTTTTTTTTTGCGAATTCGCAGCACTATTCGCAATCTTGATATAACGCTTTGCGCTGGCGTAATTCAGTCCCTGCGCTTCACACCAGTCTTTGGGGGAAATACCGGATTTAGCATGCTCGGCGAGGAACTGGTGTTGCAGTGCTCCCCAGTCCGGTTTTGCCATTTTAACCCTCAGTTTCTTGAAATATTTATGATCGCATGTATCTTTTCTAATGCTGTAACAATGGTCTATCAATTCAAGGAATTTAGAATGAAATACTCACAGCAAGAAAAACTGCAGATCCAAATGCTCTGTGATATTCACCGCGCACTGAAAATTAAAAACTCTTTTGATCCTGACTTCATCGATGAGGCAGTTAGCACTGATAGCTACTGGGCCTTGAGATGGAAGTACCCGAGTCTAGATGATGGTGAAGAGGATCCAGAGGAAGTACAACTGTTTGTTGATACGTTTGATATGTATGAAATACTTCAATATACCTACAACCACTTCAGCGATGAGGATAAGGCAGATGTTGCAGAATCAATTCCTCATTTCAATGGTGAGGCATCCTTAGCTTTCCCTGGCTTTGATGGTAATAACGAAACAAATTATTTGACTATCGGTGGCATGCTTAAGCGTATGGGGCGCTTCTCAGGCAAGGAAGAGTTAACGAAGAATTCCCACATGCCTTCAGTTGAAATTTATCGCCGTATGCTTGAGGTTTTCTTACCTGCTCGTGCAAAAAACTGGATACACGATGTAGGTATCACAAAACAAGATTTTATCGATACACTCAACGCGAGAGTGCATCCAGAAAATCGTTAAAAGTTAATGCCCGCAAAATGCGGGCATTATTCATCATGGAGCCTTATTACTTTGTCGTAGGTGCGCTCGCAGGTACTTCCGGCGACATAACGCTCATCAGCCTCTTTTGCGAACTTTCCCGCCAGATCGTCAGCTTCGCCAAGCAACTGGGCGAGCAGTATTCCGGTCTCGGATTTTGCCTGGCTTGCTGCGGCAATAGCGGAAAGCCTGCCGGTTTCACTTCCTGCGAGCTGCCGTTGTACTGCTGCGAGCTGCTGTTGCAGCCCACCGCGAGCACGCTCAGCAGCATCAGCATCGGCCTGTATTTTTGCCAGTTCTTCATCAGCTCTTTTCCGTTCTTCATCTGCGGCGTGCTGGCGACGCTGCTCTTTCGCTCTTTCGGTTACTTCACGCTGCAATGCAGCGGTCGCATCGGTAAGGTCTCGTTGCGCCCACTGGTATTTCCAGGATGTATCCGCTTTCTGATAACCTCGTGAATAACACCAGTACGCACCAGCACATAACAAAAAAGCCACCAGCAGTATTTCTGCTAATGGCTTCCAGAATTTTTTAAGCAATACAGGTAACAGATTCATACCAGCACCGATTTTGCTTTTTCAAAGCGCTCTCGCCGCTCTCCGATGCCGTTCTGCCCTCCGTTGATTATCTGTGTAACGCGTACCATGTCGCCGGAATATTTCAGACACCCTTTAGTCGCGAAGAACCACGCTGCACTACGGGCAGCATACGTATCCTGTGCCAGTAGATCCGGATGGGCAACGAGCTCAGTTTTGATCCCGTTACCGCAATCACGGTAGTTGTTCAGACCTGTGATCTGGATAAGTCCACGCCCGCGGTAGTTCCAGCCGTCGCCAGGCCCGTTGTTACCCATTCGCTTGCTGTATACCAGATTAGCTATTGCACGCTGTCGCTCGAGCGGAAGCGCCTTCTCACAGGATTTTCGTCCAAGAGTACTGGCCTGATCTGGAGTGATTCTCCCGGCGCGGATGAATCCGGTCAGCCCGGCGATACTGTAGTTGAAGCTCTCCACCAGCCTTGTAAAACCAGCGCTTTCATGTCCCGCCTGAGCAATGAACATGGCCTGATCCAGTGGCGCAGTAATACCGAATTCGCTCATTGCCGCCGTAATATGTGGATACCAGCGCGCGGCCAGTTCGGCGCTGATACCAGCCGCCTGCTGAAATTGAGACTCGTTCATGATTAAACCTTGTTATTATCCCCACCGATACGACCACTGATAAACTTCATTGCAAAGCCGCGGATCGCATCCACGCCGATAAGGCCGACGCCGCCACCTATCGCAACAGACAGGGACTTGGGCCAGCCGAAATATTCCAGCGCAGATGAGAAGGTCAACGTCAGGGCGCCGCAAAGTAGAATTTCGAGTGTTTTTTTCTTCCAGCCACCGTTACCGCCAAAATAGGCAATGCGCAGACCAGCCATAAATAACGACATCAGAACAGCGCCCAGCGGGGTATCTCCTCGCCACCAGCTCTGGAACAGCTCCAGCCAGCCCTGCCAGGAATGGGGATCGTTGTGCATTTTCATAAGCCTCACCTCCGATAGCTCGGATGGCGCAGTGTGAAGTAGGAAGGCCGCCCGGTGGATTAACGACAAAACTCAGAGGGATTATTCCGGACGGCACAAACAGAAAAGCCCCGCACGATGGCGAGGCTTGAATTTGTTTGGTCGACGATTGAAGCTATGGCGACGATATCAGATTTACTCAAAATGTATGCTATTTAATTGACTTTTGCAATACCCTGCTGCGAAAAGGTCGCTTTTTGTTGTGATCTTGTTTTCACCAGACAAAGCAGAGATTCGGTATCAAGCCTCTTAAAGATGTTACTCATCGCGCGCCAGTAGTCCGCATAGTTGTGGCTCCAGTTGTCAGGCTTAACCCCGCACAGGCTGGCAAGCTCCTGTTGCTGGTAGACGTATCGTCCGGCCAGCCCCTCTCTGACATCCTGCGCCGCCAGCCAGATAAGTTTCTTCAGCCGCTCCACTGTCTTGCCAGCCATCTTCCTCCCTGCAAGCTGCTGTCTGAACTCGCACCACGCCCAACTTGTTATTTCGACCTGGTGTTCCCAGCAGGTATTCTCACTATAATTCCACAACAACCACGCCTTGTAGTGTTCATCGAGTGAAAGAACCGCCCGGCGCCATGAGGCAGTGGAATATTCCACAGGCTTCACCAGCGGGATAGCGCTTCCTTTCGCCAGCGACTGCTTGCCGGGAATTGGTGGGTTATTTAACGTTATCCAGCTTTCTGTTTCCTCGTCCCAGATACGCTGTTTTTTTCGGGGATAGTTTTTCGTGTCGAATTGCGCGTTCTCCAGCCAGGCCAAAAGCTGCCCTTTAGTCTCCCCGCTTAAATCGGCTGTCGCTACCATTAGCTGCTCACGTACATACTGGAGGTATTGAGTGTTCATTGAGTAAATCCTGTGAACTGATAAATACGAACAAAATTGCGCAGGATGCGGTAGTCAACCAGCACCGAACCCGGACGGCGGTAAATACGGAGGCGCTGCCAGCGCATGCGGAGTATCTCGATCAGTTCTGGTTTCATGCGGCCTCCAGCTTTTTTAGCGCACGCAGATCCGCCAGTGCCGCGAGCCTGATTTCCTTCAGCTCCTCGACCGTCCAGCGGTGCGGGGTGTTATTGTTCTCGAGTGCCAGCACCGCCGCCTCCCCGTAACGCTCAACCAGCGCGGCACGATATGCTTCGATGTTCCCTGATTTGTAGACGTTGCAGACATCACACTGAAGATGGATGTTGAAGCGAGTGAATCGCAGATGCCCGGCGGCGGCCGTAGTCCTGTAATGGCCTGCATGCCATGCGAACGCCGTCTTCGTTCCACAGGAGATGCAACCGAGTCCTTCTGCCAGTTCGGTTTCGCGGCAAATGTCGTTTACGGCGCGCTGCGTCAAGTCAATCCAGTGCTTCAGCGGCTTAACCGCGGCTTTCCGCTGGCGCCAGGCGGCGCGTTCTTTTTTCTCAGCGGCGCGCTGAAGGGATTGCGCCTTACGTTGCGCGGCTTCGCGAGCTTTTCTGGTCTGTTCTTTGCCGACGGCGCTGGCGCACTGGTACGAGCAAACGATCTGCCCCTCGCGTATCGGGTGAAACCACTGGCGGCATTCTTTGTTTGCGCACTTACGGCGCGGTAATTTAGCCATGTTCACCCCCAGACCTTTTGGCGTAAGGATTTTGGCGTCCGCACCCGGTGCGCATATTCAGGTAATTTCGCGCTGACAGTCCAGGTAATGAAGTCAGGGTTCAGGCTCTTTTCTGTCCTTACGCCCCGCTTCTGATAATCCGATATCAGCGTGTCGGCCTGCTCGGTTGTGCAGTCATGATGATGGAACCAGGAGTATTTCATCGCCATCACCCCGCAAAGCTCATGAGCTGGGCGGCGGCGTTCTCGGCCTCGCGCTGAGTACGGAATGTACGTGATAAAATCCAGCGCCAGAGAACATCAAGCGCAGATTTATACAACTGCTGAAATTCGACCTCATCCATACTGGAAAAAGCGATGCTGCGGGGATGTTTGCGAAGGGTGCCGTCCGGTAGCTGGATAGCGTCATAGTGACCAGCCTCAACCGTCACCCATGCGCGGTAGGCATCGAATGATTTACACAGGCTAATCCCGTTTGTTACCCGGCGGTTTGCAATCTGTTCCAGATACTGTTCAGCCGCATCCAGTAATGCGCTTTCATTCCCGCCATATGCAGCGAGAAACTTTGCATAACCGTTGACCAGCTTGCGCTCATTGGCAGAAATGGCACCGCCGGTGGGTTCCCAGTATTCAAACCCAAGGTTAAGCAACGCGAAAAAGCGGCGATGGAATGCAGGATTCCTCACCTGACGGAACTCAGCCACCAGCACGGCGCCGAGTTTGATTTTTGATTGCAGAATATCGCTGGTCTCCGGCGTAGCGGGGATCAGAATTCCAGATGACTGCTTGATGAGTTGTAATTCGTGCGCCATGGTGTTCTCCGTGGCGCAGCAGGTGCAGGTTGTTCAGGCCTACATTTGAAGTGTATCAAAGCAACGGGTAATTCGATAGCCTGCCTTTTCTAACATTTGCGTAAATAATGTTGGAGTTCCAACTATGTCATCAGGGTGAAGGGGAACAAAAGATATCTCGTCACCACGACGATACATCAGGGCGCGTCCGCTATCCGGAATACTACCGAACCTTGCCACTACACAATGATCGTAACAACGTATAACCGCATACCCTGATTCTGGTAAGTCTTCTAACATGTAACCCCCCGTCACACTGACTTTATTTCTGGAAACGTCTGCGACTCCACGATGCTTAATATGCATAAAACCAGTCGTCAGCGCTTTCCCACGTTTCCTGAAGGATCTCCTCTACCTTCTTTTTATCGCCCTTCTCACCACCGAAAACAGTCAAACTATCGCCACCAGCTCTTCGTATAACCAGAGAGCAATTTTCATATTGATTCTGAAGCCTTTTAAGCAGCTCTTTCTCAAGTGCAGGTATGGCGCCGCGCGGCAGTTCTTTCGACTTATTGATCGTAAGTTCTATCTTCATAATTCCCTCTACATTTAACTACTGTATATAAACACAGTATACCTGTTAGAAAGAATATTCAAGAGGTGAATAGCACTTTTTGCAAAAGCCATGCCATTGTATAGGAAGAGTTTTTCCTAGTATTCGGAATTTACTAAATCAGTTAGGCAAAGGCTGAAAGCGAAAAAAAACCCGCCGTAGCGGGTTATTCATTCGATTTGATTCGGATGTAACGTGAGGTCGCCACGAGAGACTGAATCATATTACCGCCAGTTTCGCATAACGTTCTGGAATCATACTCGCGTGACCAGTGGCATAACCAATTTTCCAGGTCATCCACTGAGTAATCTTTACGAGCCAAACCCTCTGCGATGGTTACAACTTCATCACTAGGTGCTGTAAGCTCATATCCGTTCAGCAACAGGAATACGTAACCTGCCATCATAGCGGTGCGTTTGTTTGCGTTTGCGAATGGATGATTCTGGATTAGGCTTTCAATTAGAACAGCAGACAGACGAAACATATCGTCTGTCTGCTCATAATATCGAATGGTGCTTGGCCGGGACTGGGAAGAACTGAGGTTGTTCGGATTCAGTACGCCTATCGGTTCATTTGGCGTCTGAATCTCGATCAGAGACCTGTTGATGTAAACGATATCTTCAATGGAAAGATAATTGACTCCTTCAACATACTCTATCGCCATCCGTTTTTACTCAGACCTTTGAAAGTTCTTCCATCGCCTTCTCGTAACGAGCAAACCCAAACTCAAAGGCGTTTTTAACTTGACCAGTATGTGAACATGCTTTGCTGATCGCTGCACGAGGTTTCGCCACCATGGATTTGTCACGAGGCGGAATGTACAAGCGATCTGCCTTTTTTAATGCGTGACCCATGATTATCACCCTCATGCACGTTTGGCAGTGCTTTCTCAAATTGTAGGATGTAAACACATCCAAAGAATTTATGATCACTTTAAGTGGTTGAGGACAATTTAATACCATTCGTCATATTTGAGCAATGGGCCTGCGTCTGAAGATAGAAGCATGTTCGACGAAAATCTCAATGGCCACTTTGCAAGTTAACGGCATTTTCGCAGAAGTTACCCCTCAGGTAATAGTAAACTATTGTCACGATCTCAGGAGATAGGCTGGTCCTGTGAGTCGATTAAAGTGGACACAAAGCCAATAAATAGCACTTTTTGCACAAAAATCATATCCTGGTTGGAATGCACAACGCCCAACATTGCTGTAGTATTTCGCCCCCTCTGAATGTAGCGCTCAGATTTTAATCGACCCAATCCAGCCCTGCTTCAACAACAAGCCCCGCATATGCGAGGCTTGTTGGGCTAACCCGCCGCAGCGGGTTATGACGCAACACTTCATGCCGGAGTTTTCCGATCCGTCTTGTTGTGAACCTCCCATAGACTAATGCCGCAACTGAACACAAACTCAGCCAGATAATTTAAGCCGGACCATTCCCGGATGCCGCCGCGCGCCGCTTCCACAAATACAGCGATATCCTGATCACGCCACACTCCAAACAGGCGCCAGCCGCCACTGTCAGTCTTAACGGCTGCTATACGCGTCAGAACACCAGTCTGGTACAGGTCAGTGAACGCAGGTTTCTTCCTGGTTATTATTCGCATATCTACAAACCTAAGAAATGTTGATTACAAATCACTGATTCGTATTTTTTGATTTTGTACTAATGCCTACTCCTGAATTGATTCAGAAGGTAGCCCAATCATCTCGTTCAGCGCTTCCCGGCGAATAGCAGGAGGCAGGGGAACAACCGCATCTTCAGCAGGTAACAGTTCTTTGGCTTCAGGCCACTGCTCCAGCAGACGCTTCACTGTTCTGGCTTTATCCAGTGCGGCGGTGACGTTCTGGCGAATGTCTGTTTCGTCGCTTTTTATTTCCCTGTAAAGCGCATCGAAGCTGTAGAACTCGGTAACGAGTGGGTCATCAGGCAATAAAGTGAATTTGTATGGTGTAACTTTGTAGATATGGTCTGGTTCGCCTGATTCGTTCGCACGATAATTGCCGTTGAAGTAGGCATAAGTCTGTGAGCCAGCGATATTCAAATAAATATCTCTATCCTTTTTGACAAACGTATAGTTTGTCCGCAGTTCTTCGGGCAGTTTCGCAATAAGCGCTGCAATTTTCTTTTCGGTTTTTAATACCTCAGCTTCTGCCTCCGGTCCGCCGATGGCTTTCAGGCGTACACGTTCCGCCCAGTCTGCACGGGCAGCACGCAGGGATTTTTTACGTTGCGGAATACCGGCTTTTACCAGTGCATTATCCACGATTTTCTCTTTAATGGATTTATTCAGTGTCTGGTTCATATTTTTCACCTTGTATAATTCAGGTTGTACGAATCCCGCCGCGTGAGCGGTGTTTAAAAACGTTTTTACGGTTAATTAATTATTCAGATGCGCGTTATTGCATATGCAAAAGCCACGCTATCCCGACATATAAAAATGCGTCAGGCCAGTTCATCCGTTATTTCCCTCCGGTTTTGGTGCGGCATCAACCATCGCGCAATATATTTCCCGATACTGAGCACAGAATGCGGTCTGATCTGTGCTGTCGAAAACCACATCATCACATTCCAGCGCTGCCGCTATCATTTCGTCCGTTGGTTCGACGGGTACAAGTGCGTAACCATCTGGAATTACCGGAGAGTTGGTTGACAAACTGGCGTTATTTGATAATGCAGTTGACATGTCTTTGTTAACTTTAAGCAGGGCGACGTTATAGCCATCGGCAAAGATTGTTGCTTCTTCGTCGTTCAGTACAGCGCCAAGCTTAAAAGCAATATCTTTCGCCATTGATGTTGTTACTTGAGAGTACTTCATGATTTACCTCCGTTGAGCATGGCGGCGCGGCAGGCGTTCCAGCCGTCGACATAGTCGTAAGTATTATTGCTGTCCGGTTCTATTTCATCCGGTACTATCGGCACTAGCTGCTCTTTGCCAACCAGACGCGTTATTTCTGATTCCAGGAGTGAACCTAAAACTGTGCTCGTGCAGTGTTCAGCCCATTCGTTGTTTTCCAGCAAGCTGATGATATTGAGCATATCCTTGTAAACGCCTGTTTCCTGTACTGGCGGGGCGGTGTAAAAATACGGCCTGATAGTCCACTTTTTATTCCAGAAGTCTCGCGTTTTCTCGGCCTTCTCAAGCGTTGCAACACTACAGCCAACCCGGCCACACTCTTTGATTACATGATATCCGGCTGGCTCACCGTCCAGCGATGCCAGCATAGCCCGCGCAAGTTCCCGCACAACTTCAGGCGGCGCATATCTGTCGTTCAGATCATCCCATAACCCACACATCTTTTCGCTGTTGTCTGGGTGAAAATCATCGTTAGTACCAGCAAGTGCAGTGATGACCTCGTCGGCAGCATCAATTATTTTTTGTGCATGTTCTTTGGTAATAGTGGTCATCTCAATACATCCTCCACACTGATTAACCCTTTACGGCTCAAATAGTCCATTGCAGCACCGTGTAACTTGCTGTCTGGTCTGGCGTTTCTGAGTGAGTGGGATAAACGCTTAACCCACATAACAAGTTCGTCCGTCTGTTTGTTGTCCGGCGCTGGCGGGGTGGTGTAGAGAGGAACTGACTCAATACAGTGCGTCTTTCCGGATGTAGGTGTTATGCACTGAGTTGAATATTTCCAATGATCCCCTGTGCCTGAATTGATATCAACAAGTCTGTATTTCCACGCTACAGGCTCAGCGGTAAGCGATGCCAGCGCTATTTCAGCTAATTTTAAATTCGCCGCAGCTTCTACTGATTCCGGGCCATCCTTTAAATCTCGCACCCTTTCAGCTACAGCTACCACAGCCCAATCAATCAGGCGCTCTTTAGTGAATTTACTGGTAATAGTGGTCATGGGTCAGTCCTCAGTTGTAGCCAATTGGATTGACAGCAACCAGAACACCATCAGCGAACAGGTCTTTAATAATGTGTTCGCAAGGCTCACCTTTCTCGTATTCCTCAATCAGGTATGTATCGCCGTCTTCATTTAAATAAACAGGCAGGATGGAGCCGTTGATAAAGTAGGTGCCGTTGTTGTCTAAAATCTTTGCTTCTGCGATTTGGGTTTTCATGGTTAATTCGTCCAGTAGGTTAATTCTTCTGCAACATGCCAGTTAGCGTCAGCCTGGTCCTCAAACGGCGGGTCAGTTTTCAAGTGTTCTTCAACTGTGATTGCGGCATTCTCACGGCAGAATGCTTTCCACCCCCTGCGACCTGTTTTCCACCCGTGGTGCCACCCAAGAGATTTTGTCTCAGTACGCCACGCCCGGTTTGCTAACTGCATTTGTGATTTAGCCATTTAATCAATCTCCCGGTGACGGTTGTAATTAAGCTCATTTTTCCCTGTAGGCGTAATGCGAACATCATCCGCGAGACGTCCATCAAAGCGTGCTTCAGTCGTGATGAATCCCTTATTGCGCAGCGCACGCCCCTGCGGGGTACATTTGCCGCCAACCTCCCACCAGTACGTGTCGGTTTCAACGTCGCGACGTAGCCCATACCCCTTTTCCAGCGCCCTCATGACTCGTAGTTGAGCAACGGGCATCCACCAACTAGCAGCCATTGCTTTTCTCCTTCTGGCTATACGCCGCCATGCATTGTTCGAATCCCGCCTGGTCGTTTGTTTGTCCGTAACTAAAGCCATGCTGGAGACCATGACGAAACGCGCTATCCTGCAATTTGTCGGCGGTTTCAAGTTTCGCCTCCAGTTCTGCTATGCGCTGACGGGCAGCCTCCAGCTCAGAAATATCCTTTCCACGCTCAGCGATATTCTGCTTCGCCAGTCGACGCCAGGAATTTATTTGCTTAGCGGCTTCTTTGTGACCTTTCTCCAGTTGCTCAATGCGGTCCTGCTGCTGGTTGATATGGTCATCTTGGGCGACGTTGGCACGCTGCGCTTTCTCCAGTTCATCCAGCAGCGCCTCTGCCGCGATATATATAATCTGACGGTCTCGGTCTGCCGGGTCGCTGTAATGGTCTTGCATGTACTGGAATTCTTCACGCAGCGTCTGTTTGTTGAGTGCTGTCATTGTGGTCTCCATCCTTCGCATGAGTAGTCGCGGCAACCTTCAAAATCATATGGGTTGTACTGCCAACTGATTTTTCCGCAGTGCGGGCAATTCCAGCGGACCTTTCCACTTCGTGACTTTTTCCTGCGGTTTTGTTTTTTCAACCAGTCAGGCATAACCAGCCCTGCACCCTGAACCATAATGTGGCGATTGAAGTCATGGATGCTGAATGTGCGGCGCTTCACACTGTCGGCCATTGAAAACGGCAGCCAGACAACGCCGGGTTCTTCGGTATTAGCAGAGACAAATACAAACGCCTTAGAAAAGTCATTAGTTGGCAGGCCACCACTCTGTAGCCAGTACACATCGTTCCCATTCCAGTCGCCTTTCTTATAAGCCACGTATGAATCACATCCAGCCTCGGTAACGCTTTCGGTTGGAATGTACTGGCAATCCACGTGCCACACGGACATGGCATCAACACTATCGGCGCACACAGGCTGGTCAATCTCCCTGCCAAGCTCCCAACTGCGTTGTGCCTCTTCTCGGGTATACACGTGAGCGCGGTCGATGTTTGAGCTATATCCGTTGCCGTTGTGGCAGTGGAATGAAGCATTGCTCCCGACAGTTTCGCGTGTGCACATCATGTAGAATCGGTTGCTCATAGCGCGGCTCCTTTGCGAAGCTGGGCGGCGAACTCGTCAGCATCAAAAATCTGGTAGCGCAGGCTTACATGCGCTGCATCAAAAATATTTTCTGAAGTTGTTGGCAATGCGGTGAGTTGCGCCCTGTATTTATCTGCGAACATCTCCACACCCTGCGCACGCATCTCCGCCAGAAAAGCGTCGGTGGATGGTGTTTCCATTGCATCCAGTGCGCGGACACGGTGGTTTCTCTCAAGTACTGCTGCGTCAGGCTGGAGGATGTCGTTAAGTGCATCCTTCAGCCCCGCATTCTCCTCAGCCAACGCATTACGCTCCTGAACCAGCTTTTCCGTTGCTTCCTGCGCCAGTTTGTTTGCTTGTTCGGCAACTTCCGTGAGGTCGTTAATCATGCTCAGCTTTGCAGACAGCGCAGCACATCTGGCTTCCAGCGCCGCTATGGTAGCTACGTGTTCAGCATTACGTTCTGCAAGCTGATTCATGGTTAAACAATCAGTTATTCCACGCTCTTTCATTTGGTTGCTCCTGTTAAATCAGACCGGCGTCTTTGCGTTGTTTGTATTTCGCCATTAACATCTCGGCTGGCGTTGGACCGCGATCCCGCGACGGCGCGGCTAAAGCGCGACGAACAGGCGGTATGGGTTTACCTGCAAGAACTCGCTTTTCCCACTCATGCAGAATGTCGCCAGCGGCCCGGTGCAGTTCTTTTTCGCTAAGCTGCCCTTCCGTTCCCCGGCGGCGCAGCTCCAGGCAGACGTGGTAATACAGCGGGTTTTTATCCCTCCAGGGGAATTGCTCACTGGTCGGATAACGGAAAACAAGCTTCCGCCAACGCCAGTATTCGCCCATGATGTCGTCAACACTGACCCCGAGTACTCCACTCCCCTCACGGCACCACGAAATAAACTGACCTGGCGACGGCCAGAACGGAGACTGGCTGGAACGGGCTTTCTGCATTCCGGCGGATAGCTGCTTGCGGGTGCGGATGCCATTTTCTGAAAATGCCGCTATCCATTGCTGCTTAGCTACTCGCTCGTCAGCATCGGAGCGGAGATTGGTTTGCGTCGCGGCCGGGAAAATCTGCTTCAGTTGCATGAACAGCGCGTCAACAAGGCGCTCAGCGTCTGAATTCACAACCCGGCCATGCTCAGGGTTGCCCCCGGCTATGCTTGCCATCGCTGCGCCATCCCGATTGTTTATTGCGCGGTAGAGTTCAGGTTTCATAGGAAATCCCTCCATGCATCCGGGCTGTTCCAGTGGATACTTTCCTGATCGATATCTCTGCTGCGCTTCGCCTGTCCGTCAGGTTCGAACAGACCCTGCCAGCCATTCGCAATACTGCGGTTAATAATTTCTTCAGGTGTGTATCCGTTCAGCCTGCAGCGGTCGAGCAGGTTGATAGCCTGCGTCACGGTCTGCTGAGACTTAATCGGCTTTTTCAGGTCACGGCGGTATTCAACCCATGAAGACCAGGTGATCGAAGACAGCCAGTCAGGCAACTGAACACTTGACGCATCGAACGAAACCGCCCGGGGGGATTTAGGGGGGTTATTACTATTGTCTTTACTGTCTTTTGTAATAGTGTCTTTTGTGTTTACCTGATTTGGGTAATAGCCGTTACCTGATTCGGGTAAACTTTTCTTACCTGATTCAGGTAAATTTACCTTTTTCAGGTAAGTTTTTTTTTCTGTACCTTTTTCAGGTAAAGATGACCATTCGCTGACCGTTTTATTAATCCCGATAACACGACCGGTTTGAGTTAATATCCCCCGCTTAACCAGGACGCTTTTTGCAGCTGAGCACTTATGAGGGAGAATGCCGGTCAGCTCCGAGATCTGCTCGTTACTGACCCAGTCAGATTTCTTATTGAAGCCGTATGTTTTGCGCATGACAGCCATGAACACCAAAAGCTGATGCTGCGACAAACCTGCATGCATTACAGCCTCAAGGATCTCATTGGCGATGCGCGTAAACCCATCATCGAGATCTGCCACGCGCGGCTCCTTATGTGCCACGTCAGGCACAGGAAAATTGATTACTTCGGCAGTATTTGCCATAATTACTCCTGTGAATTGATCCAGTTAATTCCACCAGAAAGCCGTTGGTGACCCCTCACCGCGGCTTTCGCCTTTTTGGTTGCTGCCATTTTCAGTCCCACCCCAGCGCATCCGGCCTGGCTCGTTCAGCCTTTAGCCCGGCATCAGCGAGAATCTCTACGGCTGTGAGATAGTTTCTGGATACCAGTACCGCCTCCGGTGGCGCGGCCTGAATCCCAAGAAAAGCCAGCTCTTTCGCCATGTTGCAGAAATATCCCTCAGCTTTACGCCTGCTGACTGTCGACTCGCTGATGCCCATATGCTCGGCGTATGATTTCTGCCCTACTGATGCAAGCCGGTTGAGCAGGACACTCTCTATCTCAACCGGGTTGATTTCTGGTGGGTCTAACTTTCGTGCAATTGCGTTCTCCATGGGTAAATATCCTCTATGGTTATTTGGCTGATGCCTCTTGGCTTGGTAATCCATCTGTTGGGTTTGGGTAGAGATCAGGACGCAGTTCGTGTGGGGTGACTTTCCAGTCAATAGCTCTTGCCACTCGAACTACAAGTTCGCCGGGAACTTTGTTTTTAAACCAGCCGTTAACGGTCTGAGCACGGCGACCAAGTCGGCGTCCCAACTCAGCCTGGCTACACACGGAAAGGATCTTGCGTTGAACAGTTACTTTCATTGGTCGGTCTCATTGAGTGAAGATACAACCAATTATTCAAATTTAATCGATACTGTCAAATTATTTCGATAGCCATACCTACAGAAAAAATCTGTATAATGAAACCATGTAATTGTGCGAGAACGAAAAATGAACTTTGGAGAGCGTTTACAAAGAGTGCTTAATGAGACTGGGATCACCCAATCTGAGTTAGGTCGTAGAGTCGGCGCTACCTCTCAATCAGTTAATGGTTGGTGTCAGTCCGGCATTCTTCCCCGAAAAGATATCTTAGAGTTGTTACCTAAGGCCACGGGTAAGCCGTTGTATTGGTTCTTCATGGAGGATGATGATGAATCGGATGTGCCTGAACGTCTAACACAAGGTGGTCCAACAGATCTCAATGACCGACAAAAGCGGCTCTTAGAAATATTTGATCAGCTACCGACTGTTGAACAAGACCGTTTTATTGAGCTGGCAGGCACCAGACTTCAAGAACTAGACGATTTCATGGCTGAATACCAAAGACGCAGAAAAATCGAGCCTCCTTCTCGCTAAACCAGCTTTAAAACTACTAACCGCCTTAACTGGCGGTTTTTTTATGTCATTAATTCACCCACATCTCGCTTTCTTAATCTTCCCTGTAAAATTAATCATCAAATTTAATTGACATGTATCGATTGAATCGATAATACTTAACCTATCAAACGCAGCAACGAGTCATCAAGGCAGGACGCCAACGAAGTAGCCGCCCGGGGCATACGAAGACCGGGATGAGATGGCAAGGTTAACGCGCAGCAGGTTTAAAACGTTCCGCTGGCCGGCGATAAGGCAAACGAGGGTGAGATGGAAAAAGCATACGAAGAATACTTTGAAGGTCTCGCCGATGGTGAGGAAGCACTCAGCTTCACAGAATTCGTGGAGGCACTGTCATGAAAATCGATTTAGATCTCAAGGCCCAGGGTGTTGACGTTTCAACCAGTGGTTATCGCAACTTTGTGAACGCCGAAGTTCGTGGCGTTGAACTTGAAGATGTACTGGAAGATATCAAAAGCGATGTGCTGTTCTCCGCTATCGACCTGTCTGATTACATCGACTGGGCTGACAACAACAGTAAGTTACCGGAGATTCTGGACCGTCTTTCGCCTGATGAAGTTATCAGTTGGCTCCACGAAAACGGGCATCTGGAGGATAACGATGATTGATCACTACAAACTTCAGGTCGCCCAGAGTGAACTGGCTATCGCAGCCTGTCTCGGTGATGGCGAACTCTGGGAACGGGCAATGAAAAAACTGAGCATTGCCATCGGCCTTCCCTGGTATCGCAGGAATACCGTCACACACTGACAAGCGTTTAAACATCACTGATTTTATGGGCAGACAACATGTTGCCGGGATTTCTACAAACCAAATTCAGGAGTTCAGCCATGAACGCATATCTCACTTACGACCGGATCGAGGCTCAGAACTGGACCCGGCATTACCAGCAAATCGCCAGAGAAGAGAAAGAGTCCGAGCTGGCTGACGACCTGGAGAAAGGACTGTCGCTTCACATGCTGGAGTCGCTGTGTATGGACGAGCTACCGCGTCACGGCGCCAACAAAAAAGCGATCAGTCGGGCATTTGATGACGATGTCGAATTCCAGGAGCGCGCGTCGGAGTTTGTGCGGTACATGGTTGAGGTGTTTTCCCTGCATCAAATTGATATTGAATCAGAGGAATAAGACAAATGAGCACAGCACTCGCAACACTGGCAGGAAAACTGGCTGAACGTGTAGGAATGGATTCTGTAGATCCGCAGGAACTGATCACCACATTGCGCCAGACAGCGTTTAAAGGTGATGCCAGTGATGCGCAGTTTATTGCGCTACTGATAGTCGCCAACCAGTACGGTCTTAATCCGTGGACGAAAGAAATTTACGCCTTTCCTGATAAGCAGAACGGGATCGTCCCTGTGGTGGGTGTTGATGGCTGGTCCCGTATTATCAACGAAAACCAGCAGTTTGACGGCATGGATTTTGAGCAGGATAACGAATCATGTACATGCAGGATTTACCGTAAGGACCGCAACCATCCGATCTGCGTTACCGAATGGATGGATGAATGTCGCCGGGAACCATTCAAAACCCGTGATGGTCGTGAGATTACTGGACCGTGGCAGTCACATCCCAAACGGATGTTGCGACACAAAGCAATGATCCAGTGCGCCCGTCTTGCCTTCGGTTTCGCAGGCATCTACGACAAGGATGAGGCCGAACGCATTGTCGAAAATACCACGTATACCACAGATCGCCAGACGGAACGCGACATCACTCCGGTTAGCGATGAAACCATGCGGGAAATTAATGATCTGCTGATCACCCTGAATAAAACATGGGATGACGATCTGCTGCCGCTCTGCTCCCAAATCTTCCGCCGCGATATTGGTGCATCGTCAGATCTTACGCAAATCGAAGCAGTGAAAGCCCTCGGATTCCTGAAGCAGAAAGCAGCAGAACAGAAGGTGGAAGCATGACACCAGAAATTATCCTGGCTCGTACAGGTATTGACGTTAGCAACATCGAGCAAGGTGATGAAGCATGGCACCGTCTACGCCTCGGTGTCATCACTGCTTCCGAAGTTCACAACGTCATTTCCAGGCCAAAGTCGGGCAAGAAGTGGACTGATATGAAGATGTCCTACTTTCTCACCCTTCTTGCTGAAGTTTGCACCGGCGTGGCGCCGGAAGTTAACGCCAGGGCGCTGGCCTGGGGGAAACAGTATGAGGACGATGCTCGCACCCTGTTTGAGTTCACCACTGACGTGAAGGTCACCGGATCGCCGATCCTTTTCCGTGACGAGGGCATGCGTACCGCCTGTTCTCCTGACGGCCTGTGCAGTGATGGCCGCGGTCTTGAGTTGAAGTGCCCTTTCACCTCTCGCGACTTTATGAAATTCAGGCTTGGCGGCTTCGAGGCTATCAAATCCGCCTATATGGCCCAGGTGCAATTCAGCATGTGGGTAACCGGGAGAGATGCCTGGTATTTCGCGAATTATGACCCGCGCATGAAGCGAGAAGGCATTCACCACGTGGTTGTTGAGCGCGACGACAAATACACGTCCCTCTTCAATGAAATGGTACCGGAATTTATCGAAAAGATGGACGAAGCGCTAAAGGAGATTGGCTTCACGTTCGGGGAGCAGTGGCGATGACGCACGCAACAACGGCAGTACTACCAGTTGAAAAAAGTGTTCCGCGCACCTGGCGCCGCCCGTTCCTGAAATGGGCAGGCGGTAAATATTCGCTGCTGCCGGAACTGGATCGTCTTATCCCGGCAGGTAAACGACTGATAGAACCATTTGTGGGCGGCGGTTCGGTGTTTCTCAACTCAGACAAGCACGAACGTTTCCTTCTGGCTGACGTCAACGCCGACCTGATTAACCTGTACCAGATGCTGGCCGTAGTGCCTGATTCGGTAATCGCAGAGGCAATAAAAGCTTTCAGACATCTGAATGATGCCGAAAACTACACAGTAATTCGTGAAGCATTCAACGCCAAGAAACTGAATGCGACAGAACGAGCAGCCGCATTCCTTTATCTCAACAGGCACTGCTTTAACGGTCTGATGCGTTACAACCTTGACGGTTTTTTCAATGTTGGATGGGGAAAGTATAAAGCCCCATATTTCCCGGAAGAAGAGATCAGGGCATTCAGGAAGAAGTCTCGCGCGTGCGTATTTATGACTGCGGGTTTCGAACGTACTCTCAGGCTGGCGGGTGATGGTGATGTCGTTTACTGCGATCCGCCATACGAGCCAATACCCGGCACCACTGGCTTCACTAGCTACGCCTCCGGTGGGTTCTCATGGGATAGCCAGGTAGCGCTTGCTGAAAGCTGCGTTGCAGCCCATCAGCGCGGCGCAAAGGTGTTTATCAGTAATTCTACCGCACCACGCGTTATTGAACTTTACGAGCGGCACGGCTTCACTTTGCACCGGGTCAATGCCCGCAGATCAATATCGAGTAAAGGCAGTACCCGAGAAACAGCGAACGATATCGTCGCCTCACTGGGGATTTAGTGATGATGAAACTTATTAACAGAAGCAAGCAATCACCAGTCGGTCGTCGCGCATGTGATATTGCACTGGCTGCGCATCATGAGAAGTTCGGCGATTACGGCAGACAAAAGCACGTTACCAATTACACCGTTGTAGTGGATGGCGTAAAGGTTCCTGTCGAAGTAGTTAACCGGGCCACCAGCTACGTAGCCACCGCAATGATCGGCGTCCGGAAACTTAGAAATCTGCCGGCACAGGCAAACTGAATATTAGCGATGGCCCGCTGCAGGGCCACTGGAGAAAACGATGAGCAACAAAATCGAGAACCCTGTCGTGATTGGCGGTATGCAGTGTGGGAACATTCGACGCCTAACTGCCAGCACTCTTTATTCTACTGCGATGGTCGCTGGTGCTGTCTATGTAGCCAGTCTGTGAGGTGGATATGAACGATATTGCACAGAACAATGTTGGTATGATTGACGAAAAAGAAGCTATGAGAATGATCAAAGTATCTTCACGGATGACCATTTCGAAATATACCAAGCTATATAATTTTCCAAAACCAATCCGAACTCACCCCAAACAATACCTTCAGTCTGAGGTGGTACAGTGGATCTTAAACGGGGGGATCAACCAGAAATCTTCCTGATATGCCAGAATATTTTTTCAGCGTACAGCTCATAGGCGGCTTTCTGTTCAGCAATCCAGTCATGTTTGTTATAAACAGAAAGTACGCCGCCCAGCTCATGCCCCAACATTTTCTCAATAACATGCGGAGCTATACCTTCTTCTGAAAGTCTGGTTGCCAGTGTACGCCGAAAATCATGAGCGGAAAATTCGCCAATACCCAGGGATGATTCTATCCTTCCAAGAAATCTGTTTGCACCAGCAATAGTCATGGACTTTTTCAGATCCGGACCAGGGAAAAGAATATTCCCGTATGTCATTTCTGCTTTTTTAAGCAACTGATCGGCCGCGTCAAAAATTGGTCGTCTGATAATTCTGTTCGTTTTACTTTTTTCGGCGGGTACGGTCCATATCCCCTCCTCACGATCGAATTCCTCCTTAACAGCCAGGCGAAGTTCGCTATTCCTTGCGCCATACAGCATCAGTAGTTGATGGAGCAATCGGTTAGACGTTGACCCTCTGCTACGCTCTATCGCCAGCCAGATTTTAGCAAGCTGATTATAACTGAGTGTCACCTCACCCACGGTTGGTTTTGTCCCCACATCTTTTGGCTGTAACAGCATTAAATCAGCCGTGCTGATAAATTGTCTGCGTGTACACCAGCCAATAGCTGCCCGAAGTTGTACCAGTAACTGACGAGCCCTGCGTGGGTTTAATCGCTCTTCGTCAGTAAATCGTTCAACCCACAGGCGAACAGGAATTTCTTCAATCGGAACACCGGCGAACGCATCACTCATGTGCTTTATGACCGTCGACCTGTAAAGTGCCTTAGTCTTTTCCCTCAAAGCCACGTTAACATAGTTTGCCTCCCAGTAATCCAGGCAGTCTTTTACCGTTGGTTTTTTCTTTGACTTGTTGTTTCCGGCAAGCTCACGAGGATCAATGCCTTTATCGACGGACTCTCTTAAATCTGCGACTATGTTACGGGCGTCACGCAGAGTGAGAGCAGGATAGCGACCAAGTCCCATGCGGTGCTGTTTCCCATCCCAGCGAAAACGGAACTGGAAGCTAATGATTCCCTTTGGAGTAATACGGATACCCAACCCATCAGAATCAGTAATTTCAGATGGGCCGGAATATGGTTTACCATAGACAGAGCGAAGCTTAGTGTCACTGATTGCCATTTTAGTTTTCTGTACTCAATGATTTTATGGTTTATGTACTTATTTTGTACTCAATATCGCATGTACCAACATAAACCACAATATCCAGACATGTACAAATAAAAGCAATCAATATCAAAAACGGCACTAAAAACATTTTATTTCATGGACATACAACATCAGGCGTGTACATCAGGTGACAGTTAAAAACGACAGCATACAGAGCACATTCCTCTTCCACGATTACGAAACCTTCGGTACGCATCCGGCCCTCGACAGACCTGCGCAATTCGCCGCGCTCCGTACGGATAACGACTTCAACGTTATTGGCGAGCCGGAGGTGTTTTATTGCAAACCCGCCGATGATTATCTACCGCAGCCCGGCGCAGTGCTGATTACCGGCATCACGCCGCAGGAAGCGCGTGAGAAAGGAGAAAACGAAGCCGCTTTCGCCAGACGCATTCATGCGCTGTTTACCGTTCCTAAAACCTGCGTTGTGGGCTACAACAATGTGCGCTTTGATGATGAAGTCACGCGCAATATTTTTTATCGCAACTTTTACGATCCCTATGCCTGGAGCTGGCAGCATGATAATTCACGTTGGGATCTATTGGATGTCATGCGCGCCTGTTATGCGCTGCGCCCGGAGGGAATTAACTGGCCGGAAAACGACGACGGCCTGCCCAGCTTTCGTCTGGAACATTTAACCCAGGCGAACGGGATCGAACACAGCAACGCGCATGATGCGATGGCGGATGTCTACGCCACTATTGCGATGGCGCAACTGGTGAAAACACGCCAGCCGCGGCTGTTTGATTATCTTTATAGCCACCGCAGTAAACATAAACTGGCGGCGCTGATTGACGTTCCGCAAATGAAGCCGCTGGTGCATGTCTCCGGCATGTTTGGCGCGTGGCGCGGTAATACAAGCTGGGTCGCGCCGCTGGCGTGGCATCCTGAAAACCGTAACGCGGTGATCATGGTCGATTTAGCAGGCGATATTTCTCCTCTTCTTGAGCTGGACAGCGACACCCTTCGCGAGCGGCTTTATACGGCCAAAGCCGATCTTGGCGATCTCGCCGCAGTGCCGGTAAAGCTGGTGCATATCAATAAATGTCCGGTACTGGCGCAGGCGAATACCTTGCGCCCGGAGGATGCCGACCGGCTGGGAATTAACCGCCAGCACTGCCTGGATAACCTGAAAGTGTTGCGTGAAAACCCGCAGGTCCGCGACAAAGTGGTGGCGATTTTTGCCGAAGCCGAACCTTTTGCCGCCTCGGATAACGTTGATGCCCAGCTCTATGATGGTTTTTTCAGCGATGCCGATCGCGCAGCCATGAAAATCGTACTCGAAACCGAGCCACGTAACCTGCCCGCGCTGGACATTACCTTTGTCGATAAGCGCATTGAGAAGCTGCTGTTTAATTACCGCGCACGCAATTTTCCCGGTACGCTGGATGACGCAGAGCAGCAGCGCTGGCTGGAGCATCGCCGTCAGGTACTGACGCCGGAGTTTTTACAACAGTATGCCAACGAATTGCAGATGCTTTCTCAGCAGTATGCGGAAGATAAAACGAAGCTGGGGTTGCTGAAATCACTGTGGCAGTACGCAACTGAGATTGTGTAATTGACCAATGCCTGACGGGCATTGTTAATCCAGAGCGGATAAATAGTGACGCAGCCATCTGGTAAACGTGCTGGATGACAGACAAAAAACCGGAGGCACTGCCTCCGGTTTTACTATTGCCGATAATACGCGCGATTACGCGACGTCTTCGTACTGTGGAACCGGGTTGCGGAAGCTTTTAGTTACGCAGGCCAGATAAATCAGCCCGATACCCGCCCAGATCAGGCCCAGTACCATTGAGCTCTCTTCCAGGTTAACCCACAACGCGCCAACCGTGAGCGCGCCGCACATGGGCAGGAACAGATACTGGAAGTGATCTTTCAACGTCTTATTACGCTTCTCACGGATCCAGAACTGCGAAATCACCGACAGGTTAACGAAGGTAAACGCGACCAGCGCGCCAAAGTTAATCAGCGCCGTCGCCATCACCAGGTCAAAATTAATCGCCAGCAGCGCGATCGCCCCGACCAGGATGATGTTCATCGCTGGCGTACGCCATTTCGGATGAACGTAACCGAAGAAGCTTTTCGGGAATACGCCGTCGCGCCCCATAACGTACATCAGGCGCGCTACGCCTGCATGCGCCGCCATACCGGAAGCCAGTACGGTGATAGTAGAGAAGATCAGCGCACCCACCTGGAAGGTTTTACCCGCCACGTACAGCATGATTTCCGGCTGAGACGCATCCGGATCTTTAAAGCGAGAGATATCCGGGAAGTACAATTGCAGGAAATAGGTTGCAAAGATGAAGATCAGGCCGCCAATCAGCGCGGTCAGGAAAATCGCACGCGGGATCACGCGTTCAGCATCTTTGGTCTCTTCCGACAGGTTACTGATGCCGTCAAAGCCGGTAAAGGAGAAGCACAGGATCGTCGCTCCCGTAATCATCGGGATAACGTGCGCATCGCCGGACCAGAACGGACGGGTGCTCGCCAGCGTACCGGCGCCTTCGCCTTCAAATACGCCATAAACCACCATGCCCAGAATGACCGCAATCAGCACCACCTGTAGCACTACAATCACGGTGTTGAAGTTAGCGACCGATTTGAGGCTGCGCAGGTTAAAGGCCGTCATAAAGGCCACCAGCGCCACGACAAACACCCATGACGGAATGGAGGGCACCAGCGCTTCAAAATAAATTTTCGCCAACAGAATGTTGATCATCGGCGCGAACAGATAATCGAGCAGAGAAGACCAACCCACCATAAAGCCAACGGTCGGGCTGATGGATTTCTGGGCATAGGTGTACGCCGAACCCGCGGAAGGGTAGCGACGCACCAGTTTCCCGTAGCTCAACGCCGTAAACAGAATCGCGATTAACGCGAATGCATACGCCGTCGGTACGTGACCGTCAGTGAGGCCTGAAACGATACCAAATGTATCGAACAGCGTCATCGGCTGCATATAGGCAAGACCCATCATTACAACCGGAACTAACGTAAGCGTTTTACGTAATTCCACGCGAGAGGTGTTTGGAGTAACGTTATGCGACATGGTCATTCTCCTTTACGGCGAATGCCGTCGCGTAAGCAAAAAATTGCCCCATTTTCTGGATTCCTCAGCGACAACAACTGTCGATTTTTAAGTAAGTATCTATCCGGTACGAAGCCCGGCCTCTTGGTATTGAATGATGTGTTTGAAGCAAAAAAATAACCGACGCGTATTAAAACGTCGGTTAGTGTCATTTTTTGCAAGCGGCGTATTCTGCCCTAAATTGAAGTGAAATGACAAGAGAATGCGAGCGCGTTCAAAAAATTATTTTTCATAAGCGATTGATTTTTAAACCGGCGATTTTGCATACACCCCAGCAATAGCATTATTTGCTAAAATTTCATCCCGCCACCAGCCGCTGGCCAGCCCGGCGGTCTGTTCATTCCAGCCAACCCACACCGGTTCATAGACGATTTGCGCTACAACTTTCTTCTCTATAAGCGCGCCGCTTTCCAAAAATCGCTGCGCCAGATAACGCGGTAAATAGCCGCATCCCAGGCCGCTAATTTGCAGCTCCAGCTTGGTTTTAAAATCAAACACGGTAATCGCTTCCTGAGCGTCGAGCAGTTCAGACCCTATTGATCGCGAGGAATGGACGCTATCGCCAACCACAATCGCGCGAAAACGTTTGATCGTCTGGCGGCTAAGCGGTTCCTCTTCATGAACCAGCGGATGATGCGGAGCGACAGCAAACACCAGTTCAAGATCGCCCAGTCTTGCAAAGCCAAAGCCGGTGTCAGGCGGCGGCGCGCGCATGGCGCCAACGATGATATCCGCCCTTCCCTGCGTCAGCGTCTCCCATGAACCGCCGAGAACGCCATTAACAAATTTAAGGCGCGTCACGCTGTGGCGTTGATAAAAAGCGTCGATAAGCGGGGCCAGAAGAGAAAAGGGAAAGGTATCATCCACACCGATGACCAGTTCGTTCTCCCAGCCTTCATGCAGTTTAATCGCCTGCTTTTCCAGCTCGCGAACGGTGTGCAGCACTTCACGGCCTTTTTCCAGTAGCATCTTACCGGTTCGCGTAAATCGCGCGCGATGCCCGCTACGGTCGAGCAGTTGGATATTAAGATCGTTTTCCAGCTTATGAACGGTATAACTGAGGGCGGACGGCGTTTTAAATAATTTTGCCGACGCCGCCGCGAAGCTGCCTTCTTTTTCTAACGCATCAAGAATAACCAGAACGTCCAGCAGTGGTTTCATACTCGTCCCCTTGCGCTATATGGCGACCACCTGCTGGACAGCGACTCACTCCATCGGCATCACCAGCGGATCGGGATATTGATATTCAAATCCCAGCTCATTACAAATCCGGCTACCGTCGATAATCTTCCCTTTGCCGTTGTCCGGTGCGTCACGAAAATGCGGCGGCGCCATTCCCAGCAAACGCGTCATTTGCGGATAAAACACGTTGCGGGCTGGATGCGCCGGCGCACATATATTATAGATGTGCCCTCCTTTTGGCGCCTGTAGCAAGAGGGTAATTGCGCCAACCACGTCTTCAAGGTGCACCAGATTGACCCCGTGTTGACCATCCGGCGCGGTTTTTCCAGCAAAGAAACGTCCGGGGTGGCGTCCAGGCCCGACCAACCCCGCCAGCCGCAGAATATCCACTGACGTGCCCGGCAGATTATGCAGCCAATCTTCCAGTTCCTTCAGGGTACGCCCGCTGGCCGTGACCGGATTACGCGGCGTATTCTCTTTCACCACGCCTTGCGCATCGCCGTAAACAGACGTCGAACTGGTAAAAATAATACGCGGGATACGATAAGCCAGCGCGCTGTCGACCAGTTCCTGCATCGCCTGCAGATAAAAATCCTCTCCCGGACCGCTACGGCGCGCGGGCAGTGTTATCACCAGCGCATCGACATCCAGCAGAGCGTCAAGATCGTCCGCCTCACAGACCAGCTCCGGCTCCAGACGCAGCGGATAGCTTTCAATTCCACTCATACGGGCCGCTTCCACCCCGTCAAGGGTGGTTTTGCTGCCGGTAACCTGCCAGCCTCTCGCTGCCAGCGACATTGCCAGCGGCATGCCTAACCAACCTAAACCGACAATTGCGACCTTTTTCATCCATTTTCTCCTGACTTTAACGCCTTATACATAAGGCTACGCCAGCCCGCCGTGACTGACAATTCATACTATAAATGCGAAATGAAAAAAGCGCTTGCTTTAAGGCGTAAAAGTGGTTTAGGTTAAAAGGTATCAAATGAATAAGCATTCATCGGAATTTTTATGACACGCGTTCAATTTAAACACCACCATCATCACCATCATCCTGACTAGTCTTTCAGGCGATGTGTGCTGGAAGACATTCAGATCTTCCAGTGGTGCATGAACGCATGAGAAAGCCCCCGGAAGATCATCTTCCGGGGGCTTTTTTTTTGGCGCGCGATACAGACCGGTTCAGACAGGATAAAGAGGAACGCAGAATGTTAGACAACACCCGCTTACGCATAGCTATTCAGAAATCAGGCCGTTTAAGCGATGATTCACGAGAATTGCTGGCCCGCTGCGGCATAAAAATTAATTTACACACTCAGCGCCTGATTGCGATGGCGGAAAACATGCCGATTGATATCCTGCGCGTGCGTGATGATGACATTCCGGGTCTGGTGATGGATGGCGTGGTCGATCTCGGCATTATCGGCGAGAACGTGCTGGAAGAAGAGCTACTCAACCGCCGCGCGCAGGGCGAAGATCCGCGCTATTTTACCCTGCGCCGTCTTGACTTCGGCGGCTGCCGTTTATCGCTGGCAACGCCGGTTGACGAAGCCTGGGACGGCCCGGCCGCGCTGGACGGTAAACGTATCGCTACCTCTTATCCGCACCTCCTCAAACGCTACCTCGACCAGAAAGGCGTCTCTTTTAAATCGTGTCTGTTAAATGGTTCTGTCGAAGTCGCGCCGCGCGCGGGGCTGGCCGACGCTATCTGCGATTTGGTCTCTACTGGCGCGACGCTTGAAGCTAACGGCCTGCGTGAAGTCGAAGTTATCTACCGCTCTAAAGCCTGTCTGATTCAGCGCGACGGTGAGATGGCACAGAGCAAGCAAGAGCTGATCGATAAATTGCTGACCCGTATTCAGGGCGTGATTCAGGCGCGCGAATCGAAATACATCATGATGCACGCGCCAAGTGAACGCCTGGAAGAGGTTATCGCCCTGCTGCCTGGCGCTGAAAGGCCGACAATCCTGCCGCTGGCGGGCGAGCAACAGCGCGTGGCGATGCACATGGTCAGCAGCGAAACGCTGTTCTGGGAAACCATGGAGAAACTGAAAGCGCTTGGCGCCAGCTCGATTCTGGTACTGCCGATCGAGAAGATGATGGAGTGATCTGACGCCTGATGGCGCTGCGCTTATCAGGCCTACGTAATGCGTTGATATTTTGGGTTCAGTAGGCCGGATAAGGCGGAACCCTGTGATGGAGTAAAGACCATGAGCTTCAATACCCTGATTGACTGGAACAGCTGTAGCCCTGAGCAGCAGCGTGCGCTGCTGACGCGTCCGGCGATTTCCGCCTCTGACAGTATTACCCGGACGGTCAGCGATATTCTGGATAATGTAAAAACACGCGGTGACGATGCCCTGCGTGAATACAGCGCTAAATTTGATAAAACAGAAGTGACAGCGCTACGCGTCACCCCTGAAGAGATCGCCGCCGCCGGCGCGCGTCTGAGCGACGAACTAAAACAGGCGATGGCCGCGGCCGTCAAAAATATTGAAACGTTCCATTCCGCGCAGACGCTACCGCCTGTAGATGTGGAAACCCAGCCAGGCGTGCGTTGCCAGCAGGTTACGCGTCCCGTCGCGTCCGTCGGTCTGTATATTCCCGGCGGCTCGGCTCCGCTCTTCTCAACGGTGCTGATGCTGGCGACGCCGGCGCGCATTGCGGGATGCCAGAACGTGGTTCTGTGCTCGCCGCCGCCCATCGCTGATGAAATCCTCTATGCGGCGCAACTGTGTGGCGTGCAGGAAATCTTTAACGTCGGCGGCGCGCAGGCGATTGCCGCTCTGGCCTTCGGCAGCGAGTCCGTACCGAAAGTGGATAAAATTTTTGGCCCCGGCAACGCCTTTGTAACCGAAGCCAAGCGTCAGGTCAGCCAACGCCTCGACGGCGCGGCTATCGATATGCCAGCCGGGCCGTCTGAAGTGCTGGTGATCGCCGACAGCGGCGCAACACCGGATTTCGTCGCTTCTGACCTGCTCTCCCAGGCAGAACACGGTCCGGATTCCCAGGTGATTCTGCTGACGCCTGATGCTGACATTGCCCGCAAGGTGGCGGAGGCGGTAGAACGTCAACTGGCGGAGCTGCCGCGCGCGGACACCGCCCGGCAGGCCCTGAGCGCCAGTCGTCTGATTGTGACCAAAGATTTAGCGCAGTGCGTCGCCATCTCTAATCAGTATGGGCCGGAACACTTAATCATCCAGACGCGCAATGCGCGCGATTTGGTGGATGCGATTACCAGCGCAGGCTCGGTATTTCTCGGCGACTGGTCGCCGGAATCCGCCGGTGATTACGCTTCCGGAACCAACCATGTTTTACCGACCTATGGCTATACTGCTACCTGTTCCAGCCTTGGGTTAGCGGATTTCCAGAAACGGATGACCGTTCAGGAACTGTCGAAAGCGGGCTTTTCCGCTCTGGCATCAACCATTGAAACATTGGCGGCGGCAGAACGTCTGACCGCCCATAAAAATGCCGTGACCCTGCGCGTAAACGCCCTCAAGGAGCAAGCATGAGCACTGAAAACACTCTCAGCGTCGCTGACTTAGCCCGTGAAAATGTCCGCAACCTGGTACCGTATCAGTCCGCCCGCCGTCTGGGCGGTAACGGCGATGTCTGGCTGAACGCGAATGAATTCCCGACAGCGGTGGAGTTTCAGCTCACCCAACAAACGCTTAACCGCTACCCGGAATGCCAGCCAAAGGCCGTGATTGAAAACTACGCGCAATATGCTGGCGTAAAGCCAGAGCAGGTGCTGGTCAGCCGCGGCGCGGATGAAGGGATCGAGCTGGTGATCCGCGCCTTCTGCGAACCGGGAAAAGACGCCATTCTCTACTGTCCGCCCACTTACGGTATGTACAGCGTCAGCGCCGAAACCATTGGCGTAGAGCGCCGGACGGTTCCCGCGCTTGAAAACTGGCAGCTGGATCTACAGGGGATTTCCGACAACCTTGACGGCACAAAAGTGGTGTTCGTTTGTAGCCCCAATAATCCTACCGGGCAACTTATCAACCCGCAGGATCTGAGCACGCTGCTGGAGTTGACACGCGGTAAAGCGATAGTCGTCGCCGACGAAGCTTATATTGAGTTTTGCCCGCAGGCCACGCTGACAGGCTGGCTGGTTGAATATCCTCATCTGGTTATCCTGCGCACATTGTCGAAAGCTTTTGCACTGGCGGGTCTGCGCTGCGGCTTTACGCTGGCTAATGAAGAGGTGATCAACCTGCTGTTAAAAGTGATCGCCCCTTATCCGCTTTCTACGCCAGTGGCGGATATCGCCGCCCAGGCGCTGAGTCCGCAGGGAATAAACGCAATGCGCGATCGCGTGGCGCAGACAGTGCAGGAACGTCAGTATCTGGTGAATGCCCTGCAACAGACCGCCTGCGTAGAACACGTCTTTGACTCTGAAACCAACTATATTCTGGCGCGGTTTACTGCCTCCAGCAGCGTGTTTAAATCCTTATGGGATCAGGGCATTATCTTACGCGATCAGAATAAACAACCTTCTTTAAGCGGCTGCCTGCGGATTACGGTCGGCACCCGCCAGGAAAACCAGCGCGTCATTGACGCCTTACGTGCGGAGCCAGTATGAGTCAGAAGTATCTTTTCATCGACCGGGACGGAACCTTAATTTCCGAACCGCCAAGCGATTTTCAGGTAGACCGCTTTGATAAACTGGCCTTTGAGCCAGAGGTGATTCCCGTATTGCTGAAGCTGCAAAAAGCCGGTTTTAAGCTGGTGATGATCACTAACCAGGATGGACTTGGCACGCAAAGCTTCCCGCAGGCGGACTTCGACGGACCGCACAACCTGATGATGCAGATTTTCACTTCTCAGGGCGTATGCTTTGATGAGGTGCTGATCTGCCCTCATCTGCCCGCAGACGATTGCGACTGCCGTAAGCCCAAAGTGAAGCTGGTGGAGCGTTATCTTGCGGAACAAGCGATGGATAGCGCCAACAGCTATGTGATTGGCGATCGTGCAACCGATATCCAGCTCGCTGATAACATGGGCATTACTGGTTTACGCTATCACCGTGAAACGCTGAACTGGACGATGATTGGCGAACAGCTAACGAAACGCGATCGTTATGCGCATGTGGTCCGTAACACCAAAGAAACACAGATTGATGTCAGCGTCTGGCTGGATCGCGAAGGCAACAGCAAGATTAATACCGGCGTCGGCTTCTTTGACCATATGCTCGATCAAATCGCCACCCACGGCGGCTTTCGCATGGAGATTACCGTTAAGGGCGATCTCTATATCGACGATCACCACACGGTAGAAGATACCGGACTGGCGCTCGGTGAGGCATTAAAACTGGCACTCGGCGACAAGCGCGGTATCTGCCGTTTTGGCTTTGTACTGCCGATGGATGAATGTCTGGCGCGCTGCGCGCTGGATATTTCCGGTCGTCCGCATCTGGAATATAAAGCTGAATTTACCTACCAGCGTGTGGGCGATTTGAGCACAGAGATGATTGAACACTTTTTCCGCTCACTCTCTTACACGATGGGCGTCACTCTGCATCTCAAGACTAAGGGTAAGAACGATCACCACCGTGTCGAAAGTTTGTTTAAAGCCTTTGGTCGAACGCTACGCCAGGCTATTCGCGTGGAGGGCGATACATTACCGTCCTCGAAAGGAGTGCTGTGATGAACGTCGTCATCCTTGACACCGGCTGCGCCAATTTAAGCTCGGTAAAATCCGCCGTGGCGCGCCACGGTTACACCCCGGTGGTCAGCCGCGAAGCGGAAATCGTATTACGCGCTGACAAACTCTTTCTGCCCGGCGTCGGCACGGCGCAGGCCGCTATGGATCAACTGCGCGAACGTGAACTGATCGACTTAATTAAAGCGTGTACTCAGCCGGTACTGGGTATCTGCTTAGGGATGCAACTGCTGGGTCGTCGCAGCGAAGAGACGCGCGGCGTGGATCTGCTGAACATTATCGAACAAGACGTGCCGAAAATGACCGACTTTGGTCTGCCGCTGCCGCACATGGGCTGGAATCGCGTGTATCCGCAGGCGGGCAATCGGCTGTTTCAGGGCATTGAAGATGGCGCCTATTTTTACTTTGTTCACAGCTACGCGATGCCGGTCAACCCGTGGACTATCGCCCAGTGCAATTACGGCGAGCCGTTTACCGCAGCGGTACAGAAAGATAATTTCTTCGGCGTACAGTTCCACCCGGAACGTTCGGGCGCGGCGGGCGCACAGTTGCTAAAAAATTTCCTGGAGATGTAATGATTATTCCGGCATTAGATTTAATTGACGGCACCGTGGTGCGTCTCCACCAGGGTGACTACGCCCGCCAGCGGGATTACGGTAACGATCCCCTGCCCCGTTTGCAGGATTACGCCGCCCAGGGCGCCGGGGTGCTGCATCTGGTAGATCTGACCGGCGCTAAAGATCCGGCTAAGCGACAGATACCGCTGATTAAAACCCTGGTCGCGGGCGTGAACGTGCCTGTTCAGGTCGGCGGCGGCGTGCGTACCGAAGAAGACGTTGCGGCATTACTGAAAGCTGGCGTTGCCCGTGTGGTCATCGGTTCAACGGCGGTGAAATCCCCTGACGTGGTGAAAGGCTGGTTTGAACGTTTTGGCGCGCAGGCGCTGGTGCTGGCGCTGGACGTTCGCATAGACGAACACGGCAACAAGCAGGTGGCGGTTAGCGGCTGGCAGGAAAATTCCGGCGTCTCGCTGGAACAACTGGTGGAGACCTATCTCCCCGTCGGCCTGAAACATGTACTGTGTACCGATATTTCCCGCGACGGCACGCTGGCGGGCTCTAACGTTTCTCTGTACGAAGAGGTATGCACCAGATATCCGCAAATCGCCTTTCAGTCCTCCGGCGGTATTGGCGATATCGATGATATTGCCGCCCTGCGCGGCACCGGCGTGCGCGGCGTGATTGTCGGGCGCGCGCTGTTAGAAGGGAAATTTACCGTTAAGGAGGCCATCCAATGCTGGCAAAACGTATAATTCCGTGTCTGGACGTTCGTGATGGTCAGGTGGTGAAAGGCGTACAGTTTCGCAACCATGAGATCATTGGCGATATCGTTCCGCTGGCCAAACGCTATGCCGACGAAGGCGCGGACGAACTGGTGTTCTATGACATTACCGCCTCCAGCGATGGTCGCGTAGTCGATAAAAGCTGGGTGGCGCGCGTTGCCGAGGTGATCGACATTCCGTTTTGTGTAGCGGGCGGTATCCGGTCAATTGACGACGCCGCCAAAATTCTTTCTTTCGGGGCGGATAAGATCTCTATCAATTCCCCGGCACTGGCTGACCCAACGCTGATTACCCGTCTGGCTGACCGTTTTGGCGTACAGTGCATTGTCGTCGGGATTGATACCTGGTTTGACGACGCCACGGGGAAATATCATGTTAACCAGTATACCGGCGATGAAAACCGTACCCGTGTGACGCAGTGGGAGACGCAGGATTGGGTGCAAGAGGTACAACAGCGCGGCGCGGGGGAAATCGTCCTGAATATGATGAACCAGGACGGCGTGCGTAACGGTTACGATCTGACGCAGTTGAAAAAAGTCCGTGACGTTTGCCGCGTGCCGCTGATCGCCTCCGGCGGCGCGGGTACGATGGAACACTTTCTTGAGGCATTCCGTGATGCCGATGTCGACGGCGCGCTTGCCGCCTCCGTTTTTCACAAGCAAATCATCAATATTGGCGAATTAAAAGCGTACCTGGCAGGCCAGGGCGTGGAGATCAGGATATGTTAACAGAGCAACAACGCCGCGAGCTGGACTGGGAAAAAACCGATGGCCTGATGCCAGCCATCGTGCAACATGCGGTATCCGGCGAAGTATTGATGCTGGGTTATATGAACCCACAAGCGCTGGACAAAACCATTGAATCCGGCCATGTTACGTTCTTCTCACGCACGAAACAGCGTTTATGGACCAAAGGCGAAACCTCAGGCCATGTGCTGAATGTCGTCAGCATTGCGCCAGATTGCGACAACGATACACTGCTGGTGCTGGCAAACCCTGTCGGGCCGACCTGCCATAAAGGTACCAGTAGCTGCTTTGGCGACGCCAGCCATCAATGGTTATTCCTGTATCAACTGGAGCAGCTACTGGCAGAGCGCAAAACCGCCGATCCGGCCAGCTCTTACACGGCGAAACTGTACGCCAGCGGTACCAAACGTATTGCGCAAAAAGTTGGCGAAGAAGGTGTAGAAACCGCGCTGGCGGCCACCGTCAATGATCGTTTTGAATTAACCAATGAAGCGTCTGACTTGATGTACCACCTGCTGGTGCTGTTGCAGGATCAGGATCTCAACCTCACCGCCGTGATCGACAATCTTCGTAAGCGTCATCAATAAGCATAAAAAAACCGGGCAATGCCCGGTTTTTTAGTGAGAAATTTTACCTTTCGAAGCCAACCCACCATCCGGCAAAGAAGCTTACAAGGCTTTTGGCTTATAGCTACGTAGCGCATTGCGCCCCAGCACAATCCCGGCGCCGATCATCCCACCCAGCAATACAGCCAGCACGAGGGTAATGGCTGTTTTCGGGCTATCGCGACGGACCGGCAGCGTCGGCTTCATTACATAACGATAGACGTGCACCGTATCGGCAGTCACTTTCAGATTTTTAATGTCCAGCAGTGTCTGCTTCGTCTGGTAATAGGCCGGAGAAAAGACCAGTGGACGCGTCGCTTCGTTCTGTATCATCGATTTTAGCGCATCGCTGCCCAGCAGGAACATCGTGTCCTGGGTAACATCCTGGGTTTGCTGAATCTGCGGCTGCGTGATTTTGGCCTCATCCGCATAGCGCAACGCTTCTTCGATTTGCTTAATACGCAGATCTTTTTGTTCCTGCGCCACAACTTCCTGCGTCTCAAGAGACTCCTGCAACGTTTTGGTTTGCAGCGTGATGTTATCTTTCAGGTCAACTTCCAGTTCCTTAGCGACCTCTTCATCCACCTGTTGGATATATTCCGCCAGCCGACGCTGCGCCCCTTCAGCGGTAGTACTCACATAAGAAACCGAGAGTGGCAGCGCCTGCCCCTTTACCGACTGTTCAATGGTGAGCTTTTCCCGCTCTTTCTGATTATCCAGCGCTTCCGATAATGCGGAAAACGCAGAGCTAAAGCGGCTTATAAAATTCGCCTGCACTTCAGAGATTTTGGGAGCATTCCCGCCATACAAGACGTTGAGCGCGTTGGTATAGGTGGCAACCTGCGCGGCATCAGGTTGGGTAATAATCGCCGTGGATGTCCATTTTTCTTTGGCTATCATCAGGTAGCCTACGGCCAGCAAAATGGCGATAACAACGGCTACAATAATGGTCATCTTCCCACGCCATAACTGTAGAAATAACTCAATCAAATCAATCTGTTCCGGATCGTTCCCATGCCCGGAAGACGTATTACTATCCACTGTCATAGATACCCTAACTAAAAAAAGGATGAAGCTGGAGACAGTGTAGTCATAAAGAAAATATATGCCATAGGATTAATGATAAAAATCAGACATTATTTCCATTTGGTCAATAAATCATCGGGACTCATCAGCCCCGATTGCCTTATTAATCACTACCGAAAAGATCGCGGGTATACACTTTTTCAGCGACATCCAAAAGCTCTGCCGCCATCCTGTTGGAAATAATGACATCCGCCTGCTGTTTAAAGCAGTGCAAATCACGCTCAAGGCGAGAGTTGAAGTAAGTATCTTCTTCCATTACCGGCTCATAGATAATGACCTCTACGCCTTTCGCTTTAATACGTTTCATAATCCCCTGAATCGATGAGGCGCGGAAGTTATCGGAGCCACTCTTCATAATCAGGCGATAAATGCCCACCACTTTAGGCTTTCTGGCGAGGATAGCGTCGGCAATAAAATCTTTACGCGTACGGTTTGCTTCAACGATAGCGGAGATAATATTATTAGGCACTGACTGATAATTAGCCAGCAACTGTTTGGTATCTTTTGGCAAACAATATCCGCCATAACCAAAAGAGGGATTATTATAATGATTGCCAATACGCGGGTCGAGGCATACCCCTTCAATAATTTGTCGGGTATTTAACCCTAATGTTTCAGCATAGCTGTCTAATTCATTAAAATAAGCGACTCGCATAGCGAGATAAGTATTGGCGAAAAGTTTAATGGCTTCCGCTTCAGTGGAGTCCGTAAACAGCGTCGGAATCTCCTGTTTAATAGCGCCTTCCTGGAGTAATGCGGCAAATTCTCTGGCGCGCTCAGACTGTTCCCCAATCACGATACGGGAGGGATAAAGGTTATCGTAAAGGGCCTTACCTTCACGTAAAAACTCCGGAGAGAAAATGATATTTTCTGTCGCAAACTTCTGGCGCATTGCTGCCGTGAAGCCAACCGGCACCGTGGACTTAATAATCATCACGGCTGCGGGGTTGAAGCTGATCACATCCTGAATGACCGATTCCACACTGGACGTATCAAAATAGTTGGTTTTTGGATCGTAATCTGTAGGCGTAGCAATGATGACGTAATCTGCATTCTGGTACGCATCAAACTTATCCAGCGTTGCCCTGAATGTGATGTTATCTTCCTTTAAAAATTGCTGAATTTCTTTATCAACAATCGGAGATATCCGATCATTTAACAGTTCAACACGGGAAGGAACAATGTCTAACGCCACCACTTCATGGTGTTGTGCAATAAGCAAACCATTAGACAAGCCAACATAACCCGTCCCGGATATCGTGATTTTCATTATTCGCTCTCAGAATTAACTTAATTATGAATCATGATGTATTTCGCATCCTGATAAGATATTAAAGTTTTAACGCCTGAGTATATAAAGTGCAACGCAGACGAAAACAATTCAGATTATCTTCATTACGATAAACACAGATTATTAAGTTAATATTAAGCAAAAGCGATAAATCAATAAGAATAGAGATAAAAAAAAGCCCGGTATTAAACCGGGCTTAAACATTTTTGCAGAAATTATTCCAACCACTCGGTATGGAAAATGCCTTCTTTATCAGTACGTTTATAGGTGTGCGCACCAAAGTAGTCACGCTGCGCCTGAATTAAGTTAGCTGGCAGTACTGCGGCGCGATAGCTGTCATAGTAGGCCACTGCCGCAGAGAATGTCGGCACCGGAATGCCGTTCTGCACCGCGTAAGCCACAACATCACGCAGCGCCTGCTGGTACTCATCAGCAATTTTCTTGAAGTAAGGCGCTAACAGCAAATTTGCAATACCGGCGTTTTCTGCGTAAGCATCGGTGATTTTCTGCAGGAACTGAGCGCGAATGATACAGCCCGCACGGAAAATCTTAGCAATCTCGCCGTAGTTAAGATCCCAGTGATATTCATCAGACGCGGCGCGTAGCTGCGAGAAGCCCTGCGCATAAGAGACGATCTTGCCAAGATACAGCGCGCGACGCACTTTCTCGATAAATTCCGCTTTGTCGCCTGCCGGCTGCGCTTTCGGCCCGGAGAGCACTTTAGATGCGGCAACACGTTGCGCTTTCAACGAAGAGATGTAACGCGCAAAGACGGATTCGGTAATCAGCGACAGCGGTTCACCCAGATCCAGCGCGCTCTGGCTGGTCCATTTACCGGTCCCTTTGTTGGCGGCTTCATCAAGAATGACATCCACCAGGTAGTTTCCGTCTTCATCTTTTTTAGTGAAGATGTCTTTAGTGATGTCGATCAGATAACTGCTCAGCTCGCCGTTATTCCACTCAGTAAAAGTGTTCGCCAACTCTTCATTGCTGAGGTTCAGGCCGCCTTTCAGCAGGGAGTAAGCTTCAGCGATAAGCTGCATATCGCCATATTCGATACCATTATGGACCATCTTAACGTAGTGACCAGCACCATCGGCGCCGATATAGGTCACGCACGGTTCGCCATCTTCTGCCACGGCAGCAATCTTCGTCAGGATCGGCGCCACCAGTTCATAGGCATCTTTCTGACCGCCAGGCATGATAGATGGTCCTTTCAGCGCGCCCTCTTCACCACCGGAAACGCCGGTACCGATAAAGTTAAAACCTTCCGCAGACAGCTCGCGATTGCGACGGATTGTGTCCTGGAAGAAGGTGTTGCCGCCATCAATAATGATATCGCCTTTTTCCAGATACGGTTTCAGCGAATCGATAGCTGCATCAGTACCTGCGCCCGCTTTCACCATTAACAGGATACGACGAGGCGTTTCGAGGGATTCAACAAACTCTTTCACCGTATAATAAGGCACCAGCTTTTTGCCGGGATTCTCGGCAATCACTTCTTCGGTCTTTTCACGGGAGCGGTTGAAAACGGAGACGGTATAACCACGGCTTTCGATGTTGAGCGCGAGGTTGCGCCCCATCACTGCCATACCGACGACGCCGATCTGTTGCTTGGACATTACATACTCCTGTCAGGTGTGGTTACTCATAGGAACTATATCCAATGAGATGAAGTGAATAATATGATAACCCAGACTTAAAGCCCGAAGAAACAATCATTAATTACCTATTTCTACCTACGACACACCGGAATCCTTATCTGGGAACGCGTCGGTAGACTAAATAAAAATCTCCTGAGTAACCTATTACGTGATATTTATCCAAAAATTAACACTTAAACATTAGGCCGCATTAAAGCTAAAATTAGCTTTTAATTGATTCTAAAATCCCGCTTAAATTTTATCTTCCCTATTACTTTCTGTTTCAGAATACTAAAAATTAGAGGCAGTAGCAAACCTAATGCAATGTAGACAGGAACGGACCATTTAGTGATAAAGTGATTATCATATACATCTGTTCCCGATAGGCTATAATCGCCTAAAATTGAAGCAATTATATCTAAAATTACATATACAAGTAAATGATATGCCATGATAGCTCTTGAATTCTGACCTATCATTTTTAGCAGCTTAATTTCTTTCACTCCCCTTGTAATTAATAGAGAGATAAAAAACACAGCATAAATACCTATCAGCGCGTTAATAACAGACATTATTAACCCATCCGGATAATAACTCCATGACATAATTGTCTGCGTAGAGAAACCATAACTTTTCGAAACATATTATATTACAGTTAATAAAATAAAAATATAGAAATTTAATAAACTATATATCTGATTTCTTATCACATATCCAAAAATATAAAACGACATACCGGTTAACACCTGGCATATAAAATTCAGCTTATAGTCTTTCACCAGAATATACTGAGGAGATAAATATGTTATTGAGACAGTTATTAATAATGCACTAATCGCCACCAATACCGACAATAATAAAGCATTGCTAACAACGACCCGTTTTATGCTTTTTATAATAATCACCGACAAAATGCTCACAAATATATAAGCAAACAGAAACCAACCTGTTAAAAACATTTTATTGTTATGAAAATTTGATTTTATAGCAAGTTTAACCGTTTCATATAGTCCTGTCGAAAAAGCATCACCTGTGTGTATTCCATAACGTACATTAATTAATAATGCAATAGCACCAATAATCAAATAAGTTATTATAAGATAAGGTAACTGTTTTTTTATAACATGCGCTATAAAATTTGTTATACATCTTGTATCTTTATATAAAACCCCACCAATAAAGAAAAATAATGGCATATGAAAAAGATAGGCATAATAAACATTAAATATGTCATTATTTATATGCCCAACCAATACGAAAATCATACCAAAAGCTTTAACATAATCCATAGTTAAGGAATGTTCGTGGCTTATGGGAAAAGAGCTTTTTTCCGTCATAACTCCGATTATGTCTCCATAACAATAATGTTTCTCAATATATATACTGGACGTTTTTCATATAAAAATATAAAAATAATTGCACATGATTTATAATATAAGATAATTAGTACATAAATTACCTCAAACTGAACATGACAATTATACTAGCATTCTGCCAAATATAATATAAAATTAATACGCACCGTTGCGGTGAAAAACAACTTTTACCGTTTTAAACAGAATGGCAATATCATTCCAAAGCGTCCAGTTTTTAACATACCAGGAATCAAAATAAACACGGGTGTCATAATCAACATCATTACGCCCACTCACTTGCCATAGACCTGTCATGCCCGGCTTTGCCATCAAATAATAATCAACATCATCACAATAACGCTCCAGTTCATCCGAAACGATAGGTCGTGGTCCAACCAGGCTCATATCACCTTTTAGTACATTAAAAAGTTGTGGCAACTCATCAAGACTAGTTTTACGTATAAATCGACCTACAGCTGTGATTCGAGGATCATTTTTCAGTTTAAAATCTTTTTCCCATTCAGCCCTGGCAATAGGATCGTTAGCCAAAAGTTCTTTTAGTACCTCTTGAGAATTCATAACCATAGAACGAAATTTGTAGCATGGAAAAAGTTTTCCATGCCGACCTACTCGCTGGTGGCCATAAATAGCCGGACCACCATCCCGAGTAACTTTATACCACAGATAAATCATAAGTGGTGATGCAATAATAAGAATCATTATTGAACAAACAATATCAAATGTCCGTTTGAGAAAACGGGACGACCTTTTAGCCAAGTTATTTTGTATCCTTAATAACATAACTTCATGGCTAAAGATAAAAGACATATCAGTATTATATAATGGCAATCCTCTAAACGAGGGGACTACAGTAACAGAACGACAATGATGTTTTGAAAGTTCACGTAGCCAAAAATGTGTTTTCTCCAACTCGGTGTATTCATAAGCAAGTATATAATGGACATCACCTGTACGATTTAAATCCCAAATAATCTCAGTATCCTTTATCACCGGCAACATATTTATTTCAGCATCTGACGCATCCGTATCAAAAAAAGCGATAACATCAAACCCCATCATTTCCTCACTTTGCAGCGCAGAATATGCACCACGAGCATTCTGTCCGCTCCCCAGGATGATAGTTTTTTTCTTCCAGATACCTAGCTTGTTCAATAAATGCTTTGTAAGTGCGCGAAAAAAAGGCACCAGGATTATGGCAAAAGTCCAACAAAACACCCAGACATAGCGTGAAAACTGCCATTTTGTAAACGCTATCAGAGCCAAATCAAATATAGCAAAAATAACGATCGTACGAAAAATTTCTTTTAACTCATACCAAAATGGCTTGCGGTATGTATAATGTCGCAAACGAATCCAAAACCAACCGACACATACTACTGACAAAATAAAATGTGTAATAACTCTTGTATCTAATTGGTCTTGAGGAATAAATCGCTGTACTTGATCAAAAATAAAATAGACACATCCTAATGAAAACCATAAGGCTAAATTAAAAAAAATCAAATCCGATATAGCCAAAAAAATTTTACATAGCTGTGGATTATACTTATTATCAATATTATCCATTTAATCCTCACCCTCTGACCGTGCATAATGTAAATAAAATAGGCATATTAAGTAAATAACATTCAATTCTTTTACGGCAAGCATCGTTTTTTAATATTAGCAAGCGTTGTATTTACAAGATCCTGAGCTCTATTTAATAAATTAGCTTCTGCATAGCAGCGTAACTCAGGTGCATTACCAGAAGCGCGCAAATGCACAATACATCCATCACGTAAGGTAATTCGCATACCATCTGTCATATCTGTAGAAATTGCACCTTCATTCTCCAAGCCAATATAGCTTAAGAGGTTGCTCAGATTTTCTCTGCCCATACTAATTAAGGATTGGCTTTTATCAGTCGTAATCCCCTGTAATCTGTCAGAATGGGTGTAACGAGTTGGGAGTTCATTGACTAAAGCGCTAATGCTGGTATTCCTACTTTTGTAAAGCAGCATTATTGCCGGTAATACAGCATCACGAGTTGGTAAGGCATGAAGATTCTGCTCGTTAATACAGATGTCGCTTCCTAATAAAAAGCCGCCATTGGCTTCAAAACCGACAATACGACTATAACTCCGCGATAGTTCATTAAAAGCTTCGATAACATAAGGCGAACCTATTTTCGTAAGCTTAACATGTTTAAAAAAGCAGCCAGAAGAGATTATGCTATTACAACTAACAGGAATAGCGACGGCTTCTGCATCCAATGCAAGTGAACATAATAGACCTAGTATATCGCCTCTTAGCCACTCACCGGCCTCATCAGCAATAAGAGGGCGATCACCATCCCCATCTGTCGAGAATATGGCATCTAAATCGAACTCTTTAGCCCATGAGCGAGCTTTTTCCCGATCCTCTTTGCTTACAGCCTCTGTATCTATAGGTACAAAATTATCGCTTCTACCCAAGCTAACGACTTCAGCCCCCAATGCAATAAATAAAGGCTTATAAAGATCACGCCCAGCGCTTGAATGTTCGTAAATACCAATACGCTTATTTTTCAGGAATGGAGTAGAAAATAAAGATGTATAACGAGATATATAATTAACAGCAGCCATTTCTGAAACTATGAGTTCTTTAAGCTCTAAATGGCTACACGTATCTTCAACACTAAGGATCGCAGCCTCATCATGTTTCGTGATTTCACCATCAGGACGATAAAACTTGAGGCCGTTCCGCTCGAATGGAATATGACTTCCCGTAACCATTATCGCAGGCATATTGTCAGACATAGACTGAAAGGCCAAAGCTGGGGTTGGTACCACTCCATAAAAAATACAGTTAACGCCTTTATCCGCCAATGCAGCAGCACACGCCTGAGCCATCCCATAACTACTTGGACGATTATCTATTGCCAATGCTACGGTATCAAACGAAAAATGTTCCTGCATAACGGCAATAAATGAAACCGTAAAAGCAGCACATACCTGAGGTGTAAAATCTTTTACAAGACCGCGAGCCCCACTCGTTCCAAACACAATACCTGATGAATGAATAACATCACGGCTATTATTAACTACGTTCATTAGCCCACTCCTTCGAAAATCCAGAACGTTGTTCTAAACGAATAATATCATCCTCACCAAGATAGGTACCTGATTGAATCTCAATTAACTTCAGGGGGATCATTCCGGGGTTTTCCAGCGCGTGAATAGTATCCGGAGGAATAAATGTTGATTCATTTTCAGAAACCATGTAAATCTGCTCTCCCTTTGTAACACGAGCAGTCCCGGATAATACTATCCAATGCTCAGCCCGGTGGTGATGCATCTGCGCCACAAATTTCTCACCCGGCTTAACAGTGATACATCTAACGAGGTAATTTTTTCCGCTATCAATCACATTATATTTTCCCCAAGGGCGGAAAACTTCTTGATGTTGTTTATATTCGTTCCTATCATTTCGTTTTAAATAATCAACAATTTTTTTAACATCTTGTACTGTATCTTTATTAGCCACCAATAAAGCGTCTGTTGTTTGAACAATGACAAGATTACTTACACCAATCGCACTTATAAACATATCTTCGGAATAAATGTAATTATCATTACAAGCATGTGCGAAGATATCTCCTTTTAAAACATTTCTCTGATGATCTTTATTCGATATATCCCAAAGTGAGGACCAGGATCCCACATCCGACCAGCCAGCACTCATTGGTATCACCACGGCATGCTGTGTGTGCTCCATAACTGCATAATCGATAGAATCACTCGGGCATGAGATAAACTCTTCTTTATCAATACGAATAAAATCAAGATCGGGATTTATATGTCCTACCGCCTTTTCACAAGCTTTGTAAATTTCAGGTGATAAGCACTTCAATTCGTTTAAATAAGAGCTTGCACGAAATAAAAACATACCGCTATTCCAGTAATATTTCCCTGATTTGAAATAGTCACCGGCGGTATCGATATCCGGTTTCTCCACAAATTCAGCCACTGCATAAGCGTCATTTCCTATCAACTCACCACGACGAATATATCCATAACCCGTTTCAGCATGCGTTGGAACAATACCAAAAGTTACAAGCTTACCATTTGCGGCGTATTCTTCAGCATGTCTGACAGCTTTCGTAAAAGCTATTTCATCTTGGATCACATGATCTGCAGCAAGAACCAACAAAAGAGGATCAGCATTATCAGCATTCTGGAGCGCACAAAACGCGGCAAGAGCGATCGCTGGTGCAGTATTACGGCCTACCGGTTCGAGAATAATATTATTTGCTAACTTGTCAATTTCGCGGAGTTGTTCAGCGACTAAGAAACGGTGTCTGTCATTACAAATGACAACGGGTTCTTCTGTAGAAAGTGAAGCTAATCGCTTTATAGTATTTTGCAGCATTGATAGTTTACCTTCAACGCTTAGAAACTGCTTCGGATGATATTCGCGTGAAAGCGGCCATAAACGGCTACCTGTGCCGCCAGCCATAATTACGGGAAGAAAAGACATTTATTTTATCTCTTTTGACGAAGAATATTGGATATTATTCCAATAACTCTTGTACATGCTAAAATAGCGACATGTAGACAACGGTAAAGATTGCCAATGCTTGCCTAATTTGTAACCCAGAAATTTAGCAAAGGTTGTTAATAAAGCTCTTGGAATCCAGAACGGTGCATTTTTAAGCAGGAATTGAATCTCTGATTTTACGAAGCGGAAACCCTCACCACCGGCTCCGCCAAAGTCACGCTGAATCCAAGGGTTACAGGCATGAAATACCCCTGTATCAAAATACCGTTGGAACTCTTGTTTTGGCGTATAATTATGCGAATGCCTTACACTGGCTTCTGCGCAATAAGCAATTTTATAACCCGCCTGGATCATTCTCGCAGCCATAAACATATCTTCAGCGAGGATAGTATGTTCAGGAAACCCCCCAAGTGCTTCAAAAACAGACCGCCGATAAGCTGCAAAAGAATTTGACATGAACACGGTTTTAATGCCGAGTTTTTTTATATCATTTTTACTTTTAATTAGAGTTTCAGTACCATAATTAAAATTTCTTGCGTGTATAGCAAGAGGATTAGCATCATGATGAGGAAGCTGTCTGCCACATACTGCAGCGACATTTTTGTCATTAAATAATGATAATATTTCTTCCAGGGCATTTTTATTTTCAAATATAGCATCCTGGGTTAAAAAAACAACAAAATCACTTTCTTCGGCGGAAGCTAATGCTTTATTTCTCGTCCCTCCGTGATTAAATTCACTTGGTGATATAACTATAATATTGTTGGTATAAGTGCTTGCAATATTTCTAGTGTCATCTGTCGATGATGAATCAATGATTATCAATTGTGATGGCTGATTAGTTTGTTTTTGAAAAGCGTGAAACCACTCATTCCATCTAGCACTACCAGCATTATATGTAGGAACAATTAAAGTAAAGGAGGGCATTTTTTAGTCCAAAAGCTCAAGTATTTTTTTACCAAATTGTGTTTTATTAACAATGTGAAGCTTTTTATGGCTTTCAATACCTTCAGCCCCAACCTCAGTAGCAACAACCGTTGCACCCGCCTCAAGCATCTGTAACACCTTTATTTTTACTCCAGCTCCATATAGTAAAGGTGCAACACTTAAATCGGCCTTTTGAAAAGCCAAGGTAGGATCTGATACAGCACCAGCGACATGTACATTAGATATACACTTGCCGATCAACTTCAGTAAAGGTCTGGGAGCCAAGCCTAAAATCCAAAGATGGATATGTGGATTTTGTTTTCTTATTTTAAGAAAAACAAAAAATATAAACCATATTATAGACCAGTGGTTTTCCGCACGCTTCATGTAACCAAAAAAAATTAAATTTTTTCTATCCTTAAATTTATCTACAACCTCTTCAATCGGAATACCATTTAATACCTCACCGACTTTTTGTACTCCAAGATCAGCAACCTCTATAACTCCCTTATAATTCATTTGTTCAAGTAACAATTTATCTTTATGAGACATTGCCACAATTTTTTTCAACTTACAGAATAAGTTTGCCTCAACTTTTGCAATCTCTTTATTGATAGGTTTCTTTGTAAGAGAACGACTTGTGCGCTGTGATACAACATCATGGGCAAAATAATGAATATTTGCATGTAAAATATGTTTTACCACTCCTAAAACTGATGGAAAATCAAGCCATACTAAGTCGTAATTCGTGTGAGAGATCTTATTATTTATCCGTTTAATTAAACTTTTATTTACTCTAGTAAAAAACCATGGCGCAATAAAAGATTTATATTTAGCATTGAAAAGTATCCCTTTAAGATAATCTTTCTTACTAACGTTGATCACTTCATAAGAATGGCATAGTGCTTTAATTTCGGGATTTTCATATTGTGTTGCAGGAGATATAACAATAACATCGACTTGACTGCCATTATTTACATGTTTTTTTAAATTATCACCACAAATGGCCTCACCAGCACCGATCGAACCTCTCGCCCCAGGATGAAAGGCACTAATAAAAAGAACTTTATGCATTTTTAATTCAACCATTATTTTTAAGTGGGAGTAACTTATAGATAAAATAAAAAATCATCATAAATATGAACAAAAGAGAAATATATTTAACACCATAGGTAAGGTCTTTTCTCATTGCAACAAATATGAGGGAAACAATTGGAAAATGATAAATTATGAGCCTGCTTTTCTTGGCTACACGATAAAATACTATTAGCATTACACCCAAGATTAAACCATGCAGGAATACTCCGACATAACCAAGTGAATGAAAAGCCTCTGTGAATATAAACTGCCCACCTTTATCCTCATAAAAACGCATCTCATTATTCTCGAACAAAGATTGTTTATCTAAACCAAAAATGCCATATATAAAAGCAGGGATAATAAATAATATGGGAGAAAATAAATCTAATACTCCCCCATAAGGTAAATTATTATATAAATGCGTTCTCACTTCATTAGCCAAAGTCGCTAAAGAAAAATGTGTTTCATACATCACGGCAAAAGGTATAGCTGTAAAAATACTTCCTCCTGAAGTTGAAGTGCTTTCACGCAAATATAAACCTAATCCAGCAATGAAAAACATTATTATACAAATAATGCTTACTTTGATAATACGTTTAAAATTAATTTTATAATTTAGCATATAGAATGACACGAAACATAATATTAGCAAAATTAAATTTTCTCTTCGTCCCTGAATAAATATAGAAACAAGTATTAATAGCGATACTGCTATGACAACTTTATTAGTTATTGATATTTCTTTAAAGTTGACACGAATGCTAGTTAATAGTGCATAGTTAGCAAGCAATCCCGATGAAGATATGAGAATATCTCTGGTTTGATTTTCTGCACTACCTTCATAGATTGCTATATAAGGCGTATGTAGAAATGCTATGTAACCACCATATGCAGCGACGCCTAAGGCGAAAATTAGAAACGCTGAAATAATAAAGCATACTGAACAAAAATTTATAAAACAAGAATTATTAAAATCTTTTATTCCTACTAACTTGATTTTAGAAAATGCAAAATAGCCGAGAAAAACTCCCACTATCCCCGTGGATACGACAATGATTACATCGCCCACTGTATCAGTATATGCAAGGGCCCCTAGTGGTGATAATTGAGGAAATTGAAGATAAAGAATTCCACATATTATATATATCCCAATAGCAATAAACCAAGCTAAAAATACCATAACACATCTCATATTATTAAGCGATAAGGAATAAGATAATACTTTATTACATATATTTATCTTGTTTAGATTTATACCTTATTTTCAATAGCCAAATAGTCGCTTTTGCGTACACCACTACGCTTAATATATATCGGTTTCATTATCAAACTATCCAGGCAACGATCTTTTTCTCCAATTTTAGAGAATCAATTTTCCCTATACATTTTTTTAAACATAACAAACATGAATTTCCGAACGTTGCTATCAAAGACGCTGTATATCATTATCAATAACAATAAAGGAGTAATGCTACTCATACACACTTGTATAAAGAAATCTAGCCATTCATTGCTGACTATAACTTTTGCCCTTGTAATAAAAAAGATGGAAAGCAAGAATATGCTTATAAAGAACCATGATCTTATAAGCTCATGAATAATAAATGCATTATCCGATTTAAGGGCATTTTTGTATAAAAATACTGGTTTCAAGATCATGACAACGATGATATTACTAACGATAGTTCCAATAACTATCCCATTTAAACCTAAATAATGTACTAAAACTAATGAAACGATAATATTAATTATGGCTTCCAGTAGGGGTAATTCAATATCTGACATATAACCAAGGCCTACTTTTGCAACATCAAAAGAGATCCTTGCAATCAATACGAAGCAATTAACAGAAAGTAACAAAACTAATTGTTGGCTAAGTACAATTTCTTTTCCCATCCATAAGGATACAAATGTACTTGAAGATATATAAAACATGTACGCGCAAAAAATACCTAGCATAAAAAAAAGTGAATTATAAAGTGATATAATCCTGATAACTTTTTCCTTACTATCAGAATATAGTTTTGCTCCTATATAAGCACCCAGTGGGGAAGCTATTGCTGATATCAGAAAACCCAATGCTTGAATTAACATCATATAGGAAGAAAAAGATGTGATAACCGTTATACCTAGAAAGACAGATATAATTAAATAATCTGTATTAAATACAACAACACCAGCAATTTTATGTACAAACGTATATTTTATCTCTCTTTTTATTTTAGATTTTACACTTATTATATTTTCTTTATTGATAGTATCAGTAATATCCAACTTTACTAATTGCGGATATTTTTTTAATGTTAGTCTGTTAAAAAGAATAAGTTGTATTACATTAGAAAGTAACTCAATAGCGCACACAATCCAAAAGGAGACGCCGCAAATCATTAGAAATATTTGCAATATATATGCTAAACTTCTAGTTAACCCAGTAATTAATTTAACCAAATAGACATTCTGGTCTGCTGTTAAAATGACAGATTGAGCAGAGTATAAATATGATAATGATGTACTTATAACAAACACCCCCCATGTTATATATAGATTTTCAGGGGATATACTTGCATTTACTATAGAATTTAATAACAAAAAGAAAAGCAGTCCAATAACTAATATGCCCAATGCTATAAAATGATATATTTTCTTTATTATAAAATATAATTGTCTTAACTCACTATTTTCTTTTCTATGCAGTGGTTTAAATAGGATATATGTTAAGGCTGTACTTATACCTAGCTCAGCAAGGTTTAATACTCCCATCAACTGTACTACTAATAAATAATACCCGGTTAAATCAGCACCATATACTTTAACAAAGTAACTTCTTAAAAAAAAGTTTGTTATTAATATAAGAACTGAAGTAAACAATCCTATCTGAGACCCAAGAGCAACTTTATTTCTAAACATATTAGGATAAAACTCGAATCATCTGTATTTTGTTAGCTAAAAAGGAATGTTGAATGATAGTTTCTAATATCATATTTTTATTTTCTTGAACTGACTTTACTTATTCCAAGTAAATATCTGTCTGATATTTTTTGAAATCTATCTAATTTGGTTATTTTGTCTAAAAAACCCATATTCACACATCGTTCACACAACAGATGAATAGACTAAGCTCTTTAAAATATCTCTATAACTCTCTAAATTTTAATTACAATGCAATAAATAGGATTAGAAAATTTTAATAACACCTATAAAACGCTTATAGGTGTTGAACAATATCTATTCAATTATAAATAATGGCAATTATGTTACTTTACTAAACCTTTATGAATTTTATCTTTTAATGAAAGAATTGGACTATCTATTCCCCATGTAATATTAATATCAGGATCATTCCAAATAATACCTCTTTCATGTTCGCCAGAATAATAGTTTGATGTTTTATAAACAAATTCAGCTTCTTCACTTAATACTAAGAACCCATGAGCAAAACCTTCAGGTATCCACAACTGCCTTTTATTTTCAGAAGAAATATTGACACCAACCCATTTACCAAACGTTTCGGAATCTTTGCGAATATCTACAGCAACATCAAAAACTTCTCCTGCTATACAGCGTACAAGCTTCCCTTGAGCATAAGGTTCAACTTGATAATGTAAACCACGTAACACACCTTTAGTTGATTTTGAATGATTATCCTGAACAAATTCAATCTTTCGGCCAACCGCTTCCTCAAATACTTTCTGATTAAAACTTTCCATAAAGAACCCACGTTCATCACTAAACACTTTAGGTTCAAAAATTAATACATCAGGAATTTCTGTTTTAATAACGTTCATTTTATTAATAACCTTTAATCATGTTCAGGAGATACTGCCCATAAGCATTCTTCGACAACGGTTTAGCCAGATTCTTAATCTGCTCCGCATCAATAAACCCTTTTCTATAAGCGATCTCTTCCGGGCAGGACACTTTTAGTCCCTGGCGTTCTTCGATGGTTGCAATAAAATTACTAGCCTCTATCAAACTCTGATGCGTCCCTGTATCCAGCCAGGCATAACCACGCCCCATCATAGCGACAGACAATCTTCCCTGCTCCATATAGATACGGTTAATATCCGTGATTTCTAACTCACCGCGAGCGGAAGGCTTAAGATTTTTCGCCATCTCCACCACGCTATTATCATAAAAATACAGCCCCGTTACCGCGTAATTACTCTTCGGTTGTAACGGTTTTTCCTCCAGACTAACGGCTGTGCCATTTTGGTCAAACTCAACCACACCGTAGCGCTCTGGATCGTTTACATGATAAGCAAAGACGGTAGCACCACTTTCTTTATTAACGGCAGCTTCCATTAACTTTGGTAAATCATGACCATAGAAGATATTGTCACCCAGCACTAATGCACAATCATCATGACCAATGAACTCTTCACCAATAATAAACGCCTGTGCTAAGCCATCCGGGCTTGGCTGTACTTTATATTGGAGATTCAGTCCCCACTGGCGGCCGTCTCCCAGCAGTTGTTGAAAACGCGGCGTGTCCTGTGGCGTACTGATGATCAGGATATCCCGAATGCCTGCCAGCATAAGCGTGGAAAGGGGATAGTAAATCATCGGTTTATCATAAATTGGTAGCAATTGCTTACTTACCGCCATGGTCACCGGATAAAGACGGGTGCCGGAGCCCCCCGCTAAAATAATGCCCTTACGCGTTTTCATTTCCATTTCTCATTCATAGAAAATGCCCTGATGGGCATTTAAATTTATCAGATGGTTGTCGTCGTAAACATTTCAGTCAGCATACGCTTAACTCCTAATTCCCATTGCGGCAGAATAAGGCCAAAATTACGCTGAAACTTTTCAGTATTGAGACGCGAATTTCCAGGTCTGCTCGCCGGCGTCGGGTAGGCGCTGGTCGGCACAGCATTAAGCTCCGTAAGCGCAAGCGTTATCCCTGCTTTGCGTGCCTCGTCAAAGACTAACGCCGCGTAGTCATGCCAGGTTGTGGTTCCCCCGGCAACCAGATGGTAAAGACCTGCGACTTCTGGTTTATTTAACGCCACACGGATCGCATGCGCCGTGCAGTCAGCCAGTAATTCCGCACCGGTTGGCGCACCGTACTGATCGTTGATGACTGAAAGTGTCTGACGCTCTTTCGCCAGACGAAGCATTGTCTTTGCGAAATTATTGCCCTTACCTGCATAAACCCAACTGGTGCGGAAGATAAGGTGCTTAGGGCAGTTATCCTGCAGGGCCTTTTCTCCCGCCAGTTTGGTCTTGCCATAGACATTCAGCGGCGACGTAGCGTCCGTTTCCTGCCATGGGATATCGCCGGTACCAGGAAATACATAATCGGTTGAATAATGCACTACCCATGCGCCAGTTTCGTTGGCCGCTTTAGCGATGGCTTCCACACTGGTGGCGTTAAGTAACTGCGCTAGTTCTGGTTCAGACTCTGCTTTATCTACTGCAGTATGGGCTGCTGCGTTAACAATCACATCGGGACGAAGCTTACGAACGGTTTCAGCAACGCCTTTCGGATTACTAAAATTACCGCAAAACTCTTTTGAATGGACATCCAGGGCAATCAGATTCCCCACTGGTGCCAGAGAACGTTGCAACTCCCAGCCTACTTGCCCTGTCTTACCAAAAAGTAAGATATTCATTACTGGCGTCCTTCATAGTTCTGTTCTATCCAACTCTGATACGCCCCACTTTTAACATTGTTTACCCATTGAGTATTTGCAAGGTACCATTCCACTGTTTTACGAATACCGCTTTCAAAGGTCTCCAGCGGTTTCCAGCCTAATTCACGGCTAATTTTACCTGCATCAATGGCATAACGACGATCATGGCCCGGACGATCCGCGACATAAGTGATTTGTTCACGATAAGAAGTCGCTTTGGGTACAATCTCATCCAGCAGATCACAGATAGTAAATACCACATCGAGATTTTTCTTCTCATTGTGGCCACCAATGTTATAAGTCTCCCCTGCCTTGCCTTCAGTCACTACCATATGAAGCGCGCGAGCGTGATCTTCTACATATAGCCAGTCGCGAATCTGATCCCCTTTGCCATAAATTGGCAAAGGCTTTCCTTCCAGTGCGTTCAAAATGACCAACGGAATCAGTTTTTCAGGGAAGTGATAAGGGCCATAGTTATTAGAACAATTGGTAACGATCGTTGGTAGACCATAGGTACGCCGCCAGGCACGGACTAAATGATCGCTGGATGCTTTTGACGCAGAATAGGGGCTACTTGGCGCATATGCCGTCGTTTCAGTAAATAACGGCAGCGTAACGCTGTTTTCAACTTCATCAGGATGCGGTAAATCGCCGTAAACTTCATCAGTGGAAATATGATGAAAACGAAAACTATTTTTTTTATCTTCGCCAAGCGCAGACCAGTATTTACGCGCAACTTCAAGAAGTACATAGGTGCCGACGATATTGGTTTCAATAAATGCTGCCGGCCCGGTAATCGAACGATCCACATGACTTTCCGCAGCCAAATGCATCACCGCGTCCGGCTGGTACTGCTCAAAAATACGCGTTATTTCAGCGGAATCACAAATATCCGCGTGTTCAAAATTGTAGCGATTACTTTCAGAAATATCAGAAAGGGATTCAAGATTACCGGCGTAGGTTAATTTATCAATATTAACTACAGTGTCCTGTGTATTCTTAATAATATGGCGGACAACAGCTGATCCAATAAAACCTGCCCCGCCAGTAATAAGTATTTTCACTTTTCTATTCCATAAGGCGTATTTAATGTGGTATTTAATTTGCCAATAAAAATTAATTGCTCAAGTCGTTACACACGCTACCGCCCCTGGCTCATCAGCTACCAGTGCACTGCGTACATATCGACTTGTTACAAACCTCGCCCAGCAGGGCAAAGCTCACTAAAACTTAAACGCTAATTGTCTTATTAATTGCATCCGGAAACAAGGATTAATCTTATAAAATCAGCATTAAAATGCTCCAGATAACCCCTTGTTACTTAAGCCCTTTATACAAAACTAAAACGGCAGCCAACACTCGTTTCAGCCAACTTGCCGCTTCGAATGTTCACTGCCGTTATTATGTTTATCACCAACCATTTATCACGGTTGTTAATACTTATTCATGCAAAAGCTGCTCTATGCTCTTACGGAACTTCGCTCCTTCTTTCAGGTTGCGCAGCCCGTACTTCACAAATGCCTGCATGTAGCCCATTTTTTTACCGCAGTCATAGCTGTCACCCGTCATCAGCATCGCGTCAACCGACTGTTTTTTCGCCAGTTCAGCAATGGCATCGGTGAGCTGGATGCGGCCCCAGGCGCCCGGTTCGGTTCTTTCCAGTTCCGCCCAGATGTCGGCTGAAAGCACATAACGGCCTACCGCCATCAAATCGGAATCCAGCGTCTGCGGCTGATCCGGTTTTTCGATAAACTCCACAATCCGGCTGACTTTGCCTTCATTATCCAGAGGTTCTTTCGTCTGGATAACGGAATACTCCGATAAATCACCTTTCATGCGCTTCGCCAGCACCTGGCTGCGACCCGTTTCATTGAAACGCGCCACCATCGCCGCAAGGTTATAGCGCAGCGGATCGGCGGTAGCATCATCAATAATAATATCCGGGAGTACCACAATGAAAGGGTTATCGCCCACGACCGGACGCGCGCACAGAATAGAGTGCCCCAGCCCTAACGGCTGCGCCTGGCGAACGTTCATAATCGTTACGCCCGGTGGGCAGATAGATTGCACTTCCGCCAAAAGCTGACGCTTAACGCGCTGTTCAAGAAGTGATTCAAGTTCATAAGAGGTGTCGAAGTGGTTCTCAACGGCGTTTTTAGACGCGTGAGTCACCAGTACGATTTCTTTGATCCCTGCAGCCACAATCTCATCGACAATGTACTGAATCATTGGCTTGTCGACGATCGGTAGCATCTCTTTTGGGATTGCCTTGGTGGCAGGCAACATATGCATACCCAAACCCGCTACCGGTATAACTGCTTTCAAATTCATCATTGTTTCTTCCACCTGTAAAATGGTTGCTGAATTATAGCTCTTTAGCTTGTTTTCGCCAGCATGAATTACTCTGCTGCCAGGGATAATGATGGCACGCTCTACATTACGTCTTAGTCGGCACCATAACATTAAGTATGAACAACTTTTTCCCAGGAATTTTCGTAAAAATAGCGGTACTTACCCTCCCCGCTTCGGCAGCGGAAAATTCACTGCTTCGACATTCACGGTTTGGTGATTAATCCTGTCGATATCCACGGAACTCTGCCCGTTTTCATTGATGGCATGAACATTAGCGAGGGAAAGCAGCGTGTCCTGGCGGGCCATAAATTGACCACGGACATCTTTACGCAAATCGAAGCGCATTTTTAACGCCGGGCCAATCGCTGAAGTTTGCATCACGTTGATATTACGCAGAAAGAGGTGCTGCGGTTGATTATGCAGTTCCAGCGTAGCACGCGTCATCCGTACGTTGGTGATGGCGACAAAAGAGGGGGCGTTACCGGAGGAAATTTGAATGCCGCGTAATTTATAAGCAACCTGGCGATTATCCAACCGAATAGCGTTTAATTTAAAGTTTTGCGGAATTGACAGGTATTTGCCTTTAACGACGCCATAGCCGATGAGCATCCCGGCACTATTTGTCATATCAATATTATCAATGACGAAATTATCACAGCCATAAATTGCGATCGTTGCGTTATCAATACCCGCCTTTTTACTGAAATCTGGCGTGATGTTTTTGGCTTTGACATTGCGAATGACGAAATGTTTGCCATTTTCTACGTGCACCAGCTGTCGGCAATCAGATCCGGTAATATTGGCCACCACAAAGTTTTTTACTGCCTGGTCTTCAGGATAACTATTGTCATAGGTGCTACCCGCCAGCCCGATGCCGATCCCCCAGTTGATTTTGCCATTGGTACAATCAATGCGTTCGATGACATGATCGGAAATCAGGATGTCGCGGTCGTGAATCGCGACATTCCACTCAATGGCGTCCCCCTGCAAATCGCTAAAGCGGCTATGCGTAATCCGCGCGCCGTCCATTTGGTTATGAAATCCCTGGCGGAGAATGGCGTAGTTGGCGTGGGTAACGGTGATGTCATCGATAATGAGATTACGCATCACCTGCGGTTCCTTACCGCCGATGAAAATTTGCGCGACGGGGCCAAAGCCGCTCATCGTCACGCCTTTAATCACACAGTCCGACCCGCGAATATCCAGCGTCACATTGTGCAGACTGCCGCCCTGCTCCCCCACCACCTGACACCCGTCCTGCAAAATAAACCGTCCCCGGCCATTCCCACGCACCGCGCCCTGTACCCGCAGCGTTTTTCCCGCCGGAATCGTTATCGCCGCATTGATATTTTCACACACCCATCCTGGCGGTACGACCACGGTCTGTCCGTCGGCGAAGGCCTGTTTGAACGAGGCGATACCGTCATCCGCCGGATAATCCTTAATATTGACGGTCTGGCGAGGTTCACGCGCCTGTACCGGCAAGGCGCGTAGAAAAGGAAGAACAGCAAGCGCGGAACCTGCCGTCAGGAGGGTACGTCGGGAGAATTTAGTCGTGGGCATACCACCTCGTTTATATCGTTTGTAGCAGGCTGGCTAACTGGCGATTAATCGCCTGCTGATTAAAATCTTGCGCCACTTTTTCACGGGCGCGCGTGATCACCGACTCCAGCGTGTCGTGGTCAATCCGGCTGAAATCAGCGAGTCGGGCCGCCAGCGCCTGCGCATCGTTTTCCGGCACCAGCCAGCCGGATTTGCCGGCCTCCACCAGTTCCGGAATGCCGCTATGCACGGTAGACACCACGGGAATCCCCACCGCCATCGCCTCCATCAGCGCTACCGGAATACCTTCCATATCGCCATCCGTACCGGTAATCGACGGCAGCAAAAAAACATCGGCGTCATCCAGCATCGCCTTCACTTCATGGCTCGGTTTAAACCCCGGCATCTCAATGACATCCTCTAGCTGATACTGCTCGATGAGCGTACGCAGCCGACGTTCCCACGGGCCAATCCCCAGAATGCGGTAGCGAAACGCCACGCCCTGCGCTTTCAGTTGCCGACAGGCTTCAATCGCCACATGCAGGCCTTTTTTCTCGGTCAGGCGCGCGACGGAAATCATCTCCAGCGGCATCCCTGGCGCTTTCACCGGACGATGGGTAAAACGCGTCATGTCGACGCCCATGCGCGAAACGGCAATCTTTTCCGGCGGACAGCCCATACTTTTCAGGCGACCGGCCCACAGTTCGCTGATGGGCAGCATCAGATCGCCACGACGAAACAACTGCTGATACTCCGGCGTGTAATGACTGAGCACTTCGCGGCTGGAAATATCAATCCCGTGGAAAATAGTCGCGATTTTGCCGCGAAGCACGCCCAGTTCGCGTAGTTTGGCCGCCGTCACGCCCGCCGGACCAAAGTGTGCGATAAACACATCCGCCACAAAAGGGTGGCTCACCTGCGCGCAAATCGCGGAAAGGATCAAATTGCGTGATTCATCGCCATAGCGGGTAAAATTGAGCGCTTTCCAGGTCGCCGCCCGATGCAGCCCCGGCAGCGTTTTACATGCCCGGTAGCGCAGTTTCGCCAGCCGTCCCTGGGGCTCATCCTGTAACCAGCGGGTTTTCGCCGCCAGGCCATACTTCTCCCAGGCGGCGTGAGTATGTTGGGTATCGCCTTTTTGTAACGCGACAATCTCCACCTCATGGCCCATATCAATAAACGCAGTAATCTGATTCAGCACAAAGGTTTCCGATGAGAGTGGAAATTTCAGCAGAAAAAAGCTGACTTTCATTGTTCCTCCCGAATTCTGTCGAGAACGGATTTGATCATCGTGAACCCTTTCGCCCGCTCCTCGGTGACGGCATTAGCCACTTTTGCCTTTAGCGCAGGCAATTGATTGAGCGTATCGGCCACCACGCTTTGTAATGAACCGTTCAGCAAGTGACGGATATCGATAGCCAATTCCGCCAGGCCTAGCTGCTGCATAATCCCGGCGGATTTATGTTCATAATTAATGGCGATAGCGGGCGTGCCAAAATTCATGGAGATAATGGCGGAATGCAGGCGCGTCCCGATGGTCAGTACACAGGAGGCGAGGATCTTTCCGATTTCCACGTCATTGAGTTCGTCCATCGCGATATGGAAATGCTCTGAGTCGTTTACATACTTCGCCATCCGTAACGCAACCATCCGGTCATCGCGGTTATAGCGATCGATACTGGTGCAGGTCGACAGCGCCAGTACCTGATAACCGTCCGCAATCAGGCGATTCACGACCTGGGCAAATGCCTGCTCATAGGCCTGCTGAGTGGTGCCCAGGCGTTTATCAAACGGCTCCAGATCGCGCAACGTAATCGCGACGGTTTTGCGGCGCGCGGTGACGTCCAGCCAGTGCTGCACAGCATAACTGGCGACAAACTCGTCGTGACGGCGTTCGACTAACCAGGCAGTATCCACCCCCTGCTCCACTTTCCGGGTATCGATCTGCGCGGCGGTCATTAGATCACGGCTGACGGTTTCACGCAGGATCAGCGCACTGGTGCGCCCAAAAACATAATTGGCGAGCTGGTTAAAGTCAGGGTTCTGGAAAGGGCCGACGCTATGTCCCACCATATAAATTGGTTTGTTCGCCATAAACGCGCACAGCGGATATTCAAAGTGAGTCAAACCGTATAAGTCGACATAGTTTGAACCGCCCACCTGAATGACGGCGTCATACTGCGCAATAAATTGCGCGAATTCGGCAAATTCCGGCGCGATAGCAAAATTACGCAGCGATCCTTCCTGGGCGACTTTAGACAATAAAATTTTATGCTGAAAACGACGGCGTAATACTTTTTTCACCCGACCGTTAAGCCCTGCCGCCGCCTGCTGTTTCTGACTTAACTGATACAGCGGGTCGGCAATAATCGGGCGCCCCTGCAACCAGGCGGAACTCACCGGGAAACGGCTCATCACATCCATCTCCGCCTCTGGCGCCTGTTGACGGATGGCATCAAGCAAACCGCGCATAATGGCGCTATCACCACGGTTGCCGCATGTGTGGTTGCCTAAAATTAATAATTTCATAAATAGCCTCTTATATCCCCGTCATCCGACACGTAATAACTTTTTCATTTTTGCACTACCAACAAGCTGATTTTTAATTTCCATCACCAGCGCATTGCGTGAAAAAATAATCATCAAAATAAAACTCAAAATACCGACCATAACCTGTAGCGCGAATACCCCTGACAACGGTAAATAGCCGTCGACCAGCTTTCCTGCGCCGTAGCTGGTAATAAATGTTGGCAATGAGAGATAAAACGGTAGCCACAGGCTGAGAATATACTGACGATAGCTGGAGCCGAGTACCGGCTTAATCATCACGAAATAGCTCAGAATGGTGTTGATGATTTGCACCACCAGGAACCCCAGCGTCACGCCAATCGCCCCCGCCAGATGGCCGCCAATGAGAATTGCCGGGATAAACAGAAACGTTTTAAAGACGTTGAATTTAAAGCTGATATCCACGCGCGCTTTCGCCATCAGCAGCGAACCAATCGGGTTGCCTACCGAGCGCAGCAGCCCCACCACGCACAGCAATTGCAGGATCGGGATAATGCTGTTCCACTTCTCACCAAACACTAACGGCACAAAATTGTTCGCCACTACCATCAGGCCCAGCAGCGCGGGAAAATTGATAATTCCCACCACGGAAAGCAACTTATAGAAGTTGACGCGCAGCTTCTCGGTATCGTCCTGAATTTTGGCGAATGCCGGAAATAGCACGCGAGTAATGATGGGGTTAAGCTTCGCCGGCGGCACAACCGCCACGTTGTACGCGAGGTTATATCCCCCGGCGACGCTTGCGCCGAGAATTCTCGCCAGTACCAGCGTCGATAAATTCGTGTTGATGTAATTGACGATACTGTCCGCCGTCAGCCACGCGCCAAAACGCAGGTTCGTGGACACCGATGCCAGCGAAAAATGCAGCCCCGGGCGGTAAATCTTGCGGCCAAAGTAACCAAACAGCAGCGTTCGCACCGCGCTGTTCACCAGATAGCCGAGAATCGCGGTTAACGCCAGCGGCCAGTAATGGGCGCTAATCACCGTAAAGGTGAACCCCGCCAGCACGGAGGTCGTTTCGATCATGCCGATCTTATTGAACTCCAGCTCTTTTTGCATCAGCGCACGGAACTGCTGCCCGTGAGGGATCACAATAAACGCCAGCGACAACGTTTTGATTAACGGCGCGAGATCCGGGTTATGCAAAACATGGGCAATCGCATCGCTCAGCCAAAAGACCACCGCAAATACCACAATCCCAAGCCCAACGTTTAGCCAGTAGAGCGTGGTCAGCTCCAGATGCCCAATCGTTTTACGTTGGATAATCGAGTTCGCGATGCCAAAGTCCGAGATCGTGTCGGCCAGCGCGATAATCACCAGCGAGACAGTCAACAGGCCAAACTGGTGGTTGTCGATGATCCGCGCCAGCACCGTCATCTGAATTAACCCCAGACCGATAATCACTATCGTGGCGATAGCCGACCATTTAGCGCCGCTGATCGTTTTTTGTCGTAAACTCATTCTTTTCTCCAGAACCTGTTCACAAGGCGTCATTGGCGCAGCCAGATTGAACGCGGACAGCGCGGAAAAACCGGAGCGTACACGCTGCCCTGGTTCGATATGGCAAGTAAATAGCCTTGTGGATCAGGTTCTTAATACGCCGCTTTATTAACAAACCCTTTAAAAATCGTCAGAAAAACGATTTTGATATCGAACCAAATACTCCATTCGCGGATGTATTCCAGGTCGAACTCCACGCGTTTTTCCATTTTCTCCAGCGTATCGGTTTCACCGCGCCAGCCATTAATTTGCGCCCAGCCGGTGATGCCCGGCTTCATCTTGTGGCGTAGCATGTAACCTTCAATCAACTGACGATACTGTTCGTTATGCGCCACCGCGTGCGGGCGAGGACCGACGATGGACATCCCGCCGGTTAACACGTTGATAAACTGCGGTAATTCATCCAGCGAGGTACGACGCAAAAAGTTACCTACCCGGGTGACGCGCGGATCGTTTTGTGTCGCCTGGGTAACGACCTTATCGTTCTCCATTACCTTCATTGAGCGGAACTTCCAGACCTTGATCGGCTTGCCGTCCATCCCGTAGCGCGTCTGACGGAAAATCACCGGCCCGGGCGAGCTCAATTTGACCGCCAGCGCAATGCAGCACAGTACCGGTGAGATGAGCAGCAGAATCAGCGACGCCAGCACGATATCCTCTGCCCGTTTAAGCAGACGGTTAATCCCTGACAGCGGCGTGTCATACAGCGGAACGACCGGAACGCCGCTCATCTCCTCCACGCGCGAGTGGAGAATATTAAAGGTGAACACATCGGGAATAAGGATCACCGAGCAGGTGGTGTCGGCCAGCTCGCGCACAAGTTTTTTCACCATGGCGCCGTCGCTCATTGACATAGCGATATAAACATTGTGAATTCGCGAGGCTTTCGCATCGTCAATTAACTGCTCGAAGTTCCCGGCCCAGTCAGCAGAGACGCCGCCCGGTTTGGGATCGTGATAGACGCCCACCACCTCAAAACCCAGCCACGGCTCATTACGGAAGCTATCCAGCAACGCCTGGCCCGCAGGCAAATCTCCGGCGACGGCGACCCGGCGAGTGTTATAACCACGATTGCGTAGCCAGCCCGCGCCGAAACGAATAAATGAACGGCATAACACTAAGCCCAGGCTGGACAGCGCATACCAGGCCAGCCAGGTGGCAAGGCGGTTGTCAAAGTCATCATTAAACGCCACCAGACCGGCGCTGAAGATCAGGCTCAGCGTCCAGTTTTGCAGTAACAGCGTTAACTCTGTCGACATTTTGACGCCGCGCCAGGAGCGATAAAAATCGGTCATCCCGCCCAGCATTTGAAAAACAACCAGCGTAATCAGCGCCACCAACAGGTGCATGTACAGGAATGGCAGTCCACTGACTTCACAGATGAACCACAGCCCGCCAAACATGATGGTGATATCTGAAAAGCGTTGCACCATAGAGATTAACGATGCATTGGTTTTGGCTCGTTCGCGCTTTTTTAGATTTGTCATCGTTGTTCCTGTGATTGGCCCCTTACCCGCAGGCGGTAAGGGGAGATCTGACGTTACTGATTCAGCAGCGCCAGCAGAGTGCGTGTTCGCGCTTCCATCAGCGGAATATCGCCGCGTGACTCCACATTCAGGCGCACCACCGGTTCGGTGTTCGACGAGCGCAGGTTGAAACGCCAGTCGGCGAACGACATGCTGAGACCGTCCGTGCGGTCCACTGCCTGCGCCTCTTCCGCAAAGTGCGCTTCTACCCGCGCGATGGCCGCCGCTGGCTCCGCCAGCCTGCTGTTGATTTCCCCGCTCGCCGGGAACGCCGCCATCCGGTCGCGGACCAGTTCACCCAGCGACTGTCCCTTCAGGCACACCAGCTCCGCCACCAGCAGCCACGGGATCATCCCGCTGTCGCAGTAGGCAAAATCACGAAAATAGTGATGCGCGCTCATTTCTCCGCCATAAATGGCATCCTCCGTACGCATCCGCTCCTTGATAAAGGCATGTCCGGTTTTTGACATCACCGGCGTCCCGCCCGCCGCCGTCACCACTGCCTCCGTGTTCCAGGTCAGGCGCGGGTCGTGGATAATCTTCGCCCCCGGGTGTTTTTCCAGAAACGCTTCCGCCAGCAGCCCGACGATGTAGTACCCCTCGATAAACTGCCCTTTCTCATCGAACAGGAAGCAGCGGTCGAAGTCGCCGTCAAAGGCGATGCCCATGTCCGCCCCGTGTTCAATAACGGCCTTGCGGGTGTCGTCGCGACACTCCGGCAGCAACGGGTTGGGAATGCCGTTCGGGAAGGTGCCGTCCGGGGTGTTGTGGATTTTGATGAACTCCACCGGCGCGCCCAGCGCCTTCAGACGCGCTTCGATGGCGTCAATGACCGGCCCCGCCGCCCCGTTGCCGGAATTCACCACCAGCTTCAGCGGGGTGAGATTGTTAACACTGATGTAGGCGAGCAGGTGGTCGATGTAGGCGTCGCGCAGGCTGATTTGTCTGTAGCTGCCGCGCGCGGCGTCGTTCACCGGCGGGAAATCGCCCGCTTCCGCCAGACGCTGAACGTCGCGCAGACCGGTGTCGCCGCTTATCGGGCGGGCGCCCTCGCGCACCAGCTTCATACCGTTGTAGTCCATCGGGTTATGGCTGGCGGTCACCTCAATACCGCCGTCCACGCCGAGGTGGAAGGTGGCGAAGTAAATCTCTTCGGTGCCGGACATACCGATATCCAGCACGTCGACGCCCGCGTCCTGTAACCCTTTCGCCAGCGCCAGCTTCAGCGCCTCGCTGGTCAGGCGCACGTCGCCGCCCAGCACGATGGTTTTCGGTTTTAAATATTCGCCGTAGGCGCGGCCAATCCGCCACGCGATATCTTCATTGAGCTCTTCGCCCAGCCTGCCGCGAATGTCGTAGGCCTTGAAACAGGTTAATTTTGTCATGTTCTTACCCTTCTTCAGGCAACAGTTAGCCCTGACCGTAAATGGCCAACATCGTTATTGTTGTTCATTGCCGGATGGCGCGTTGCGCTTACCGGGCACCATTGCAGGCGTCAGACCCGCCCGTAACGGTCCTCGAACCGCACCACGTCGTCCTCTTCGAGATACGAGCCGGAACGCACTTCAATTAAATCGAGCGGTATTTTTCCCGGATTTTCCAGGCAGTGAGTCGCCCCCAGCGGAATATAGATGGACTCGTTTTCACCGAGCAGCTTAACCTCGCCGTTGATGGTGACTCTGGCGGTCCCCGCCACCACCACCCAGTGCTCGGCGCGGTGATGGTGCATCTGCACCGACAGTCCTTCCCCCGGCTTGACGGTAATGCGCTTCACCTGATAGCGCTCGCCCGCGTCGATGGAGTCGTATTTGCCCCACGGGCGGTAAACCTCGCGGTGCATGTGGTGCTCATGGCGTCCGTCGGCCTTGATCTTCTCCACCACCTTTTTCACGTCCTGCACCGCGTGGCGATCGGCAATCAGCACGGCGTCTTTGGTCTGCACCACCACCAGATCCTTCACGCCGACGGTGGTCACCAGGCCGGATTCGGCGTAAACGTAGCTGTTTTCCGTTTTATGGCTGATGACGTCGCCGTGGTGGACGTTTCCCTCCGGGGTGTGGGCGCTGATTTCCCACAGCGAGGACCACGAGCCGACATCGCTCCAGCCCGCGTCCATTGGCATCACCACCGCGTCCGCCGTCCGCTCCATCACCGCGTAGTCAATGGACTCTTCCGGACAGGCGAGGAAGGCCTCTTCATCCACACGAATGAAGTCAAGATCCGGATCGACGCCGCGCATCGCCTGTTCACAGGCGGCCAGAATATCGGGGCGGAACTTTTTCAGCTCTTCCAGATAGCGTCCGGCGCGGAACAGAAACATGCCGCTGTTCCAGTAGTAATCGCCGCTGGCGACGTAGGCCTGAGCGGTTTCCAGCCCCGGCTTCTCAACGAACTGCGCCACCTCAAAAGCCACCGCATCCGTCGCGCCCGGCACGACATCACCGCGCCGGATATAGCCATAGCCGGTTTCCGGCAGATCCGGCACGATACCGAAGGTCACCAGTTTGCCCGCGTCGGCATAGGGCATGGCGTCGCGCACCGCGTCGCGGAAGGCCTCTTCATTGGCGATCGCATGATCCGCCGCCAGTACCAGCATCAGCGGATCGCAGTCCGTATGCTGGCGCGTCGCTGCCAGCGCCGCCAACGCAATCGCCGGCGCGGTATTGCGCCCGGCGGGCTCAAGAATAATGTTCTCCGTCAGCTTATTGAGCTGGCGGAGCTGTTCGGCAACGATAAAACGGTGCTGTTCGTTGCAGATAACCACCGGGCTTTCGCACTCCACGCTGTTCAGACGGCAAATGGTGGTTTGCAGCATGGTGAGATCGCCTTTCAGGCACAGAAACTGTTTTGGATAAAGCACGCGAGAAAGCGGCCACAATCGGCTACCGGAGCCACCGGCCATCACAACCGGGTAAAGTTTTGTCTGACGCATTATCATCCCCGAATATCTGCAATAAATTGGCGTAGCACGTTCTCTTTATTGAGCGTGCGTTCGGCGTATTCACGTGCCGTCGTGTTGTTTTTCGGCATGGCGAGCGCCTGGCTAATCCCGTCGACCAGCGCGTCGGTCGACTCCGGCTCCACGCAAACGGCGATGCCCGGATAGCGCGCGCAAAGTTGTCCTAATTCGGTGTGCGGCTCAGCGGTAATCACCGCATTACCGCCGACCGCCAGAATGTTAGTCAGCTTGGAGGGCAGTACCGCATCCGCTGCGCCGCGCTTTTGCACCACCAGATGGCAGTCGCCCATTTTCAGCAGCGCGGGTAAGGCGTCGTAAGGCTGCAGCGGGAGGAATTTAATATTTGCCAGGCCGCGTTCGCGGGCCATGTTCTCCAGCCGCGCCTTGCCGCCCCCCTGGCCGACAATCGCAAAAATCAACGGTCGATCGCGTAATCGTTCCGCGGCGTCAATTACCTTTTCCAGCCCTTGCTTTTCGCCGATATTGCCGGAATAGAGCACAATTTTTTTGCCCTCTGGCAAGCCAAGCTGCTGACGCAAAGCCGTCACGTCAGCGTCATTAACGTCCTGAAAGCGCGCCACTTCCGACCAGTTCGGAAAAAAGAGGATTTTTTCCGCCGCGACGCCTTTTTCCCGCGCTTTATTCATCATGGAGCGTGAAATGGTCGAAACATTATCAACGTTACGCAGCGCGCTGCGTTCAAAGGCCGTCGCTAACCGCGCTACGCTGCCGCGCTTGCCTTTTCCCGCCATTCCTAAGCCGAGCATGGCATCCACTTCGTAATCCTGAATATGCAGTACGGTACGCGCGCCGGAGAGTGTCGCCAGCAGACGCATTCCCGGCGTACAAAAGAGCGTCGGTACAACGCCGATAATCCGATCCGGCTTCCAGCGACGCTGCGCCATCAGTGGGAAAAAACTGCTCAATGCAAAGCTCCCCAGATGAAGCAACCGTTTTAAGGTGGAGGGCTGTTTCGGCACATACAGCGGGCAGCGCCAGACGGTAGCCTCGCCCTCTTCCCGGCGATAGCGCCAGGCGGAATAGCGCTCGCCGACCTTCCACTGCGGGTAGTACGGCGGCGCAGTAATGACCCGCACCTCATGGCCTTCCCGCGCCATCCACGCCACCATTTCGCCGGTATATTTGCCGATACCGGTCAGTTCCGGCGAATAGTTAATGCCATAGACCAGGATCTTCATAGGCCCACCGCCGGCGCGTCAGGAAGGAAGTAGGCCCGACTGTTCTCATGAACATTATCGCTTGCCAGAAGCTGTTCCGGCGTCAGCCAGCGGTAACTGCCATGCTGGGTCTCAGGCAGGCGTAAATCGCTCTCCGCCACGCGCAGACGAAAGCCGAGCACGATGTAGTGAGTTGAAAAATCCTCACCGGAAAAGTTGTCGTCATAGAAGTGCTGCCAGACGCCATAAAACGTCCCTGCCGCCAGCGGCAGACGCACGCCCAGTTCCGCCTGCGTCAGGCGTGCAAAGGCGGCCTCCAGCGTTTCGTCTTTGCACACCCGCCCCCCCGGCACAAACCAGTAGCCCTGCGCCGGACGGTTGAGACGCTGGCCCAGTAAAATTTCCCCCTGGCCGTTTTCCACAATGAAATCGAGGGAGATGAGGGGCGTGGTCCGCACCACGGCGGCGAAATCTTCCTGACGTAAAAACATTGTCACCCCCGGAACCGTTGCTGATTCTCAAGGAACCACTGGTAAGTACCGGCAAGCCCTGCCTCCAGTGAAATTTCGTGATACCAGCCAAGCTGATGCAGGCGCGTGACGTCGAGCAATTTACGCGGCGTGCCGTCCGGCTTCGCGGCGTCGAACACCACCCGGCCCTGGTAACCCACCACCTTTGCGATGGTCTGCGCCAGCTCGCGGATGGTGCAGTCCACGCCAGTGCCGACGTTAATGTGCGACAGCATCGGGGCAGTGTTCTCCTGCCACACTTCACGCGCCAGCTCCATCACGTGAATACTGGCCGCCGCCATATCGTCAACGTGCAGAAATTCACGCATCGGCGTGCCGCTGCCCCACACCACCACCTCCGGCGCGTGGCTCTGCGCAGCCTCATGAAAGCGACGCAGCAGCGCCGGGATCACATGTGAATTGTCCGGGTGGAAATTATCATGCGGGCCGTACAGGTTGGTTGGCATCACCGAACGGTAGTCGCGACCGTACTGCCGGTTGTAGGACTCGCACAGTTTAATCCCGGCGATCTTGGCGATGGCGTACGGCTCGTTGGTCGGCTCCAGCGTCCCCTGCAGCAGCTCGCTTTCCGCCATCGGCTGCCTTGCCAGTTTCGGATAGATACAGGACGAACCGAGAAACAGCAGTTTGTTCACGTTGTGCAGGTGCGCGGCGTGAATAATGTTGCTCTCTATCATCATGTTTTCATAAATAAAATCCGCCGGATACGTGTTGTTGGCGACAATGCCGCCCACTTTCGCCGCCGCCAGATAAACCTGGTCGATACCCGCCCCGGCAAAGAACGCCTGTACCGCACGCCCGTCGAGCAGATCCAGCTCATCGCGGGTGCGCAGTACCAGTTCCACGTCGCCGCGCTGCGCAAGCTGCCGTACAATGGCGGATCCCACCATCCCACGATGGCCCGCCACAAAAATTCGTTGCTTATTCATTCTCAGGACTCCAGCGCGATGGCCACCTCGTAACCGTGAGATTTCAGCAGTGAGTGTTTTTTCGCGGCCTCCAGATCGTTCGCCACCATCTCGGAGACCATCTCCGACAGGGTGATTTCCGGTTTCCAGCCCAGTTTCTCATGCGCTTTGGACGGGTCGCCCAGCAGGGTTTCCACTTCCGCCGGACGGAAATAACGCGGATCAACGGCCACAATCACATCGCCCGGTTTCACGCCCGGCGCATCGTGTCCGGTAACGGATACCACGATCCCTTTTTCATTAATGCCTTCGCCTTCAAAGCGCAGTTTTATCCCCAGTTGCGCCGCCGCCAGCTCCACAAACTGGCGTACGGAATACTGCACGCCGGTGGCAATCACGAAATCTTCCGGCTGCTCCTGCTGTAACATCATCCACTGCATCCGCACGTAATCTTTCGCATGACCCCAGTCGCGCAGCGAGTCCATGTTGCCGAGATACAGGCAGGACTCCAGTCCCTGGGCGATATTGGCGATGGCGCGGGTGATCTTACGGGTGACGAAGGTTTCGCCGCGACGCGGGGACTCGTGGTTAAACAGAATGCCGTTACAGGCGTAAATACCGTAGGATTCACGGTAGTTGACGGTGATCCAGTAGGCGTACAGTTTCGCTACCGCATAGGGGGAACGCGGGTAGAACGGCGTGGTCTCTTTCTGCGGAATTTCCTGCACCAGACCGTACAGTTCAGAGGTGGAGGCCTGGTAGAACCGCGTTTTCTTTTCAAGACCGAGGAAGCGGATCGCCTCCAGCAGGCGCAGCGTGCCCATCGCATCCACATCGGCGGTATATTCCGGCGACTCAAACGACACCGCCACGTGGCTCATCGCGCCCAGGTTGTAGACCTCGTCCGGCTGCACTTCCTGTAAAATGCGGGTCAGGTTGGAGGCGTCGGTCAGGTCGCCATAATGCAGATGAAATTTCGGGTTGCAGCTGTGCGGGTCCTGATAAATATGGTCCACGCGCTCGGTATTAAACGATGACGCGCGGCGCTTGATACCATGCACCTCATACCCTTTTTCCAGCAGAAATTCTGCCAGGTAAGACCCATCCTGTCCGGTTACGCCAGTAATGAGAGCGACTTTTGACATTTTCATTTCCTCAAATAGTCCCGTTAGGGAGTAACTTTCTGAACGCGCTGGCGCGTTACCACTGCGGGATTGCCCCGACAAATCGCATTTGCCGGTAATGATTTAAATACGCTGCTGCGCGCGCCGACGACGGTGCCATGACCTATCGTCACGCCGGGCGCGACAAAAACATCGGTTGCCAGCCAACATTTTTCGCCAATAACAATCGGCGCGGCGTTAATATCGAAATGGGCGCTGGTATAATCATGGCTACCGGTACACAAATACCCTTTTTGTGAAATGACCGCATGTGCGCCAATATTAATTTCACCCAACGTATATAACACAGCGTCGTCGCCTACCCAGGCATAATCGCCGACGGTTAATTTCCACGGATAGGTAATTTTTACTGACGGTCGGATAACCACATTCTTTCCAATTTTGGCGCCAAACAGACGCAGCAAAAAGGCTCGCCAGCGATACAATATTTGCGGCGACCCAGCGAATAATGTCGCCTGTACCGCCCACCATAATTGTACTTTTAGCGCATTAGCGCCGCGGAACCCCTTCGGCACCGTAAAGCCGCTAAGATCCTGCATAATAACTCCCGGTGATTAGACTTTGTTATACCGCGCTTTTGTTTTACCCGTCGTTTTCAGACGTAATAAATAGGATAATTGCGCCCAAAACCCTGGCACACGTAATATTTTTCGCTGTACGTTTTTTGCATCCTGACATAATTCCAGATTATTCGAGGTTGACACGCCGCCCATCGAAAATTCAGATACCAGTCCGTTAATTCGCCGAAAAGGATAGCCTGCTTTATAGAGACGGGCCGCCAGCGCATAATCTGAAGAGACATGATATTGCAGATCATAAGGATACTTTTTTAACGCTGCCGTCGGGAAAAATATCGCCTGATGGCTGGCTGGCAAACTATGGTAGATATAATACCCGGGTTTAGCCTTCCGGCGTATTTTATGCCCGCCGCCGAAATCCAGCAGCGCGTCGCCAATATACATCGCCTCGCCCTTTTGTCGCGCCAGTTGCCGGACAAACAGCGCGGCATCATCATGGAACGCATCACCGGAATTAAGAAACAGGGTATAGCGCCCCTGCGCCAGCGCAATGCCTTTGTTCATGGCATCATAAATACCGAGATCCTTTTCACTGATAAAACGCAGGTTAAACTCACCGTGACGTTTTTGCAGAAATTCGCGCGTGCCGTCCTCCGAACCGCCATCCACTACGATCCATTCAAATGACAGGCCCGGATCGCGCGCCAGATTGCGCAGCGAGCGCCAGGTTTTTACCACCCCTTCGTAATTGCGAAAGGCGACGGTAACGACGCTTAAAAACATGCCACCACCCCGTTATGAAATTTTTAACGCCTTGCGCAAAATGAACGGACAGACGATTAAAAAAGCATATTCCGGGCTAAATATTGAACCGGTAAAAAACAGCGACACCGGCGTAAAAAGATAGAGCTGCACCCGAAAATTGCGATTATCGCCAAACGCATTTAGCGCCATTTTTAAAACTTTCCCCATATACCACAGCGTCATTAGCACTGCGAACCAGGAAAAATAAATAATCAGTAGATACAATCCATTGTCTATGGTTTTCCCGACATCCGCACCGTTAAAGATTCCGAATGATGCGACATATTCATAAAGTGAGCCAAATCTGACTACACCATCAATATGGGTCAAGGAATATCCGACCATGACTAAGGGGCCCACAATACGATAATAAGAAGATGAGCCTTCCGTCCCTAAATCGCCAAGTCGTGTCGCGATATAAGGAAATGCAATAATTACCCCAACCAAAAACAGGGTTAATGAGACCAGCGCCAGTGGAAGTTTTTTCTTTATCGCATCCTTATTCAAATATTGGAACGCCCACTCCAGAAGATAAAACAGGATAAAGGTCATTACCCCTGAAAATGATCCTGATAATATTATCCCTGCCAGAATCATAGCATCGCTTTTCGGTGTTTTGATACCAAACTGTTTGATGCTCAGCCAAATTGAGATTAGTGCCAAAGCGAAAAATGCCGGTTCAAAATAAAGCGCAGTGGTACGCTTACCGCCAAATTTTATGAAGTTCAGTACGTAGCTATTACTGTAAATGAGATATTTCGAAATTCCTTCCATAATACTGCTGCCGCCGGTAAGGATAATTTGCGCCATCTCAACCGCGGCGAGCGCGACCACTATACCCACCACCAGATAAAAAAAACGCAAAATCTTTCGGTGGTTATGCACGGAAATGGTTTTGAATCGGATACTCCAGACCATCCCGATAATGACCACAATATAGACAAACAGCATCGTGGACGTGACATATTTACCAGCATTCAGCGACTGGCCGAACAGGAAGTTAAATGCCGTAAGCCCCGCGCCGATGCCTAAGGCGATCATCAATTTTTTTACGCTAATGCGTTCCACAAATAACAGCAGCAACAGCGGTAAAAAAGTGACGATGGTAATGGGAAAGCTTTCCCCCAGTTGGGCAATCTTGACATTGACCAGTAGGTAGATCAGCGGCAGCAGCAGATAGCTACAGATTCTGATAGAACGAGACATACTCCTCCAGCATCTGTTGACCGCTGTACGCGACGCGGCTACGCATACGAAAGGCGTCCAGCGTTGCGCCGAATACCGCCTGAGCAATCTCTGGCTTACGCCGCTGCGCCAGGCGCAGTACATCTGTAGCGGCAAAGGTCTGGCCGCCGGATTTCGCCAGCACCTCCTGCGCCGCCTCGCTGTGGGTAGCGAGCACCGGTACGCCGATCGAGAGCGCTTCACACAAGATCAGCGGATAGTTATCGACCCGCGAGCTAAAGACCAGCGCGTCCATCTCATTGAGCGCGCTCATTAATTTGCGCTTATCGGTTTCAAAACCGTGATTAACGACGTTTTGGCCGGTAAAAGGCGAAAATTTACCAAAGGTATGCAGTTCAATTTTTTCGCCCAGCGCCATCATGTCGTGTACCAGACGCTGGTCAGTTTTGCCGTCGTAACGCAAGTCATGCGCCACAATGGCAATTCGCGGTTTTCCCGGATTCAGCGGCACAGGTGATAGCTGCGCGAGAATCGCCTCAGTCGCCAGATCGATACCGTTGTTAATAATCTGGCAGCGCCCCGCGCCATAAACGCTGTTAAAGGCCTCGGCCACGTGCTGGCTCGGCGAAATAAACTGGCAGCCCAGCCGCAGCATGTCACGAAAGCGCTGACGTTTGCCGTCAATAAGCTGGTGCGCCCGATCCACCCTGACCGGCGGATAATTGCTTAGGGTCGGACATTTTTGGCAGCCGCTTTTCCAGCCCTCACAACCGTCGGTGAAGGCGCAACGCCCGGTGACGCTCCAGTGATCGTGCAGCGTCCAGACCAGCGTGACGTCCGCTTTTTGCGCTTTGACTTTTTCGCAAAACGTCACGATGTCCGCCAGGTTTAGCCAGTAACTGTGGAGAACATGAAAATGCAGCACCAGCGGGCCGGATGTCTGGATAACCGTGCGGTAAAGATTGTCGAGATTGCCAAACAGATCGCGATTCAGGAAACGAAATAGCGCGATATTGGCGATTGCCGTGCCGCGCGGCGTCTGTTTTATCACCTGCGGATAGCGGTGGTGACTGACGCTTTTTTTTCCGCCTTTGCCATAACCATAGATAAAACGCGACGTCAGCCCTTTTTGCAATGCCCGCAGATGGAGATCCAACGCCACTCCCGCCGCGCCGCCTTCCGCCAGCCGTACATTAAATTGCAGAATATTCATGTGCTGACCTTCACCCGTGCTTTTTCTCCCACCACCAGCGCATGGTCCGGAATACTGTCAAGCACCACGCTACCCGCGCCAATCGTGACGTGATTACCGATAGTAATATCGCCAAGCAGGATGACATTCGCCCCCAGCTCAACGCCGTTACCGATCACCGGACAAGCCAGGCTGTCCGCGCCGCGATTGCCAATGGTGACGCCGTGGCGAATGGTAAAATCGTCGCCGGCGACGACATGTTTGTTGATCACTACCGCGTAACCATGATGGATAGTGAACCGCCGACCAATGGTCGCGGCGGCCTGGATTTCATACCCGAACAGGCATTCCGTGATCACGCGATACAGCACCAGCACCGGCGCGGCCCACAGATTATTCAGCACATTCTTTTTGCGCCAGACGGAACAAAAATGAGCGATACGGTAGGCCAGCACCATGCAACAGGGGCGTAAGCTCCAGCTATTCGCGCGTAAGTCTTCCAGCATCGTTATCGCCCCCGCAGCCCGGCCGCCAGGCGTTTGCTATTACGCACGGAGAGCAACGTCAGCAACGTGCGCCAGGTCATTCGCTTATTGCGAATTTGGTACAGCGTAAAAAGCTGGTATTTTTTGCTGGCGCGATCGAATTTATCTTTGTGCTTACGATAAAAATGGAAATAGCCGGAGAACTTTTTCGGCGAAGAGGTAATCTGCATCTCGCCGTGGTTGATATGTAAAATTTGCGTCGCCTCTTCGACTTTCCACGGTTCGCCATATTCCACCACCATACGCAGAAAAATGTCGTAATCCTGCGCCGCCTTGAGTTCGGTATCGAACAAACACGCTTTAAAACGCCAGGCCCAGGTAAAAACCTGATTGCCAATAATATTGCGCTTGTAGAACAAGCGGCGCGAATAAGGGGATTTCGGATACAGCGGCAGGCTGGCAGGCTGAGAGTAGACCTCGCCCTCACACACATAGTCGTTGGCATACAAAAAGGCGTGCGTAGTCAACTGGTGTTTATGGGCCAGAAACACGCTCAGACGGTTTGGCGTCCATTCATCGTCATCATCAATACCGGTAATGTAGTGCCCTTGCGCCTGCATAATGGCCTGATTGCGTACCGCGCAGGCGCCGGTATTCATGGCATTATGAGTATAACGGACGCGCGGGTCGTTCAGCTCCTCAACAAATTGTTGTAGCTGCTGATAAGACGAGGAGCAATCATCCACGATGATCATCTCCCAGTGACGGTAGTCCTGACGTAGTACTGATTTAATCGCCCGGATAGCCAACTGCTGCCTGTTCCAGGTTGGCATATAAATTGAGATCAGCGGATTGTCTGTTGTCATGCTTATTCCCCAGATAGTTTTGCCGCATGGCGCTACGCTTGTCCGGCCTACAGTCACAGGCCGCGCCATCCGGCACGCCTTATTTTTTATTTGGAATCTGACTGGTATTCATACTCGTAATAGCCATAATCCTGGTAGCCCGTCGCCCGGCGGAAAATGGAGTTGAGAATGACGCCTTTGACCTGAATGCCATTCTGGTCAAAACGGCTCAGACTGGTTTCCACCTCTTTTAAAGTGTTGACGGCATAACGCGCCACCATCAGCGTCGTCCCGACGTGACGACCCACAATCGCGGCGTCCGTCACGGCCAGAATCGGCGGCGTGTCGATTAATACCAGGTCGTAGCGGCTGCTTGCCCAGGCGATCAGCTCGCCGAAGCGCTCGCTCATCAGCAGTTCCGATGGATTAGGCGGTACCTGACCGCGCGGAATAAGATCAAAATTAGCGATCGCCGTGGGTTTCGCGCAGGAGGCTATCTCGCCTTTGCCCGCCAGAATGTCAGATAAGCCGTCCACGTTATTGGTGCCGAGCAGTTCATGGGTGTAGCCTTTGCGCATATCGCAGTCGATCAGTAATACCCGTTTATGCGTCTGGCTGATGACGGCCGCCAGGTTGGCGCAAACAAAGGTTTTGCCGATAGAGGGGCTGACGCCTGTGAGCATGAGTACATTATTTTGCGCCTGCATCATGGCGAAATGCAGGCTGGTGCGCAGGCTGCGAATCGCCTCAATCGCCAGATCGGTCGGATTGCCCACCGCCAGCAGTTGGCTCTGCTTGTAACGCTTAATCCCTTTAATGGTTTTGACGCTATCGCGCGCTTTTTGCCATTCCGACAGCGGAATACTGGCATAGACGCTGATCCCGTGCTCCTCCAGCGCCTGCGGGCTTTCGATACCGCGATTAAACAGCGAGCGCAGCAGCACGCCGACAATCGATAACATTAATCCCAGAATAATGCTGCCGAGAATAATCAACGCCTTTTTCGGCTTCAGCACGCCCGGCTGGGTAATCGCCGGGTCAACGATGCGCACGTCGCCAACGGTGCTGGCTTCGGTGATTTTCAGCTCCTGCTGTTTATTAAGCAGTTGCATATAGACCTGCTGGCCGGACTCCACATCGCGGGTCAAACGCACAATCTCCTGCTGGGTTTTCGGCATCGCCGTCACCCGCCCGTTCAGTTTGGCTTTTTCATCTTCCAGCGCTTTACGTTTTTCCAGCAGGGTGCGGTAAGCCGGATGCGCTTTGGTAAAGAGCTTGGAAATTTCCGCCTCTTTAAACGTCAACTCATTCAACTGGGCGTCGATATTAACCATCGAATCGAGCACCGCCTTCGCCTCCAGCGGTAAATCCACCGAGTCTTTATCCTGGCGGAAAGCGTTTAGCTTGTTTTCCGCCACATCCAGACGGCTGCGGACTTCCGGCAGTTGTTTTGCCAGAAACGCCAGGCTCTTCCCCGCCTCTTCAGATTTCCGCGCAATATCCTGTTGCAGATAGTTACGGGTAATACTGTTGAGAATTTCGCGGATCTGGTCGCGATCCTCTCCCGTGAACGTCAGGCTCAGAACGCCGGTATCTTTGCCGGTTTCCGTTACGGTGAGGTTATTTTGCAGGTTATTAATCATGCCAAGCGTTGAGAATTTACTCACCGTAAATTCCGTATCAGGACGGGCGTCAATCGCCTCTACCCGCATCGTCACGCCGTCTTTATTGAGTGGCTGGCCCACAACGCCCTGCGCGCTAAATCCGCCGTCGCTAACCAACTGATAACGTTTGTCGCCCAGCACTTTGAGGGTGAAGATCTGTCCACTCATCGTCTCTGGTCGGGTGAATGTCGTGACTTTCACCATTTCATTGTGACGTCCCATCAGCCGCTCCCACCCGGCGCCGAACAGCGGAAAGGTGTTTTTGGTGACGGCAATATCCAGATCCAGATCGTCAACGGTCTTCCCCAGCACCAGGCGCGATCGAATGAGCTGAATTTCCGCATCGGAAGCCGGCGGCTTATTCGCTAATGCGCTGTTGATATCCTGTACCAGCGAATTACCGGCGTTTTGTTCAATCTGTACCAGCGCATCGGCGCTATAGATGGGCGTGGCGAAGAACGTATAAATTACCGCGCACAGCGCAAATATGGCCGTCGTCCCCAACACCCACCAACGCGCTTCAATCACCGTTCCGACCAGACGCCCGATATCGATTTCATCGCTACCCGTAACCGCCGCAGATTGTTTTACTTTTTCTGTCATGGTTTTCCCTGCTCTGCATTCAGTGCCTGCGCCCACTGGCGGGCAGACCTTTCCAGTAATGTGTACACCGCCTCAAACGCATCGCGGCTTTTGCGATACGGGTCCGGTATTTCACGCTCGCTGTCCCAGTGACCAAACAGCATTACCTTGCCGCGCATTTCCGGTGCAATGTCGCACAGGGCGGCGATGTGACGTTTCTCCATCGTCAGAATCAGGTCATATTCCCGGCACAGACGCGCGGAAATTTGCCTTGCGCAGTGATTTTCCAAAGACAGATCGTGGGCGCTCGCCACGCTCGCCGCCGCAGGATCGGCGCCTTTGCCGACCAGCGCGCCTAATCCGGCGGACGCAACCGTCAGCGAGGGATGAAAGCGCTTTAGCAAACGTTCCGCCGTCGGGGAACGGCAAACATTCCCCACACAGACCACTAAGATTTTGTTAAACATAACGATTACCAGGAATGAATGTCGCTGGCCGTATCCGTCATATAACGGACACCGCTAATGGTCGGCAGCAACTGATTGATCAGACGGTTCCAGCGAGCAACCGGCGCGGTCGTGACGTACACCACATCGTAAGGCTGAAGTCGGAATTCCGTCGCCATCACCAATGACGTGGCGTCAGACATATCAAGCTGGTAGATATTGGCGATCTTGCCGCCGCGTCCCCCCTCGCCTTTCAATGGACGAATCACAAAAATGCCGCTGGCGTTGGAGGTGGTCAGATCGATGCCTTCCGCATTGCCTAATGCTTCGGTGAGCGTCATGCCGCTGAAATCCATTTTGAGGGTGCTCTGTTTTTTCACTTCGCCCATGACAAAGACTTTCAGATCGTCATTGCGCGGCACATACAGAATGTCGCCAGGGTAGAGCAAGCGGTTCTGGCTAAGATCGCCATTTTGCATCAGCGCCTGTAGCGAAATGCGCTGTTCTTTGCCGTTGTGCGTCAACACGACGTTGCGCCAGTCCGCCATATCGGTCAGGCCGCCCGCAGCGTTAATCGCATCCAGGACGGTTAGCGGTACGTTAGTAATGGCCTGCTGACCGGATTTATTCACCTGGCCGGAGATGTACGCTTTTTGCGAGCGGAAAGCGGCGATATTGACATCCACCTGCGGGTCCGCGATGTACTTCGCTAAACGCCCGGTAATATCGCTGCGAATCTCTGACAAAGTTTTACCGACGACGCTAACCTTTCCAATGTAGGGATAAAACATGGTGCCGTCCGGCTGTACCCAGTTGCCGGTATCGCTTGAGCTACGGTACTGGCCTGCTGGCGTGGTCAATTCCGGGTGATCCCAGACGGTGACATTCAGCACATCGCCAGGCCCGACGCGATACTGATAGCTGGCGATCTCCTGGTCCAGCGACATATTCGGTTGCGCGACATTGGGCCGCGGGCGTAATTGCTCAACCAACCGTGGCGTCAGCGGATACACATTGACCATCCGGTCGAGATCAAAGTCAGCGTCTTGCTGTTTGATCACATCTTTCCCCATCGTAGACATATTGCTGCCCGGAAGTACTGTGCAACCACTTATCAAGCTGAGCGACGCCAATAATGGCATCAATTTCATTTTGGATTTCATCATTGATTATTTATCACTTTGGCAGAGTCATTATCCTGTGCAATTTAAATAGCGGCTTCGTCCGTGCACATTTACCTTGCAGTTAATGGCAGAGAAAATTAACTGGCATCATTCTGAAAAAAAATCAATTCATCCGCAGGCTATTGACAGAATAATAAAGGCTTATATTCAGGCTTTCAGGCACGCTACCGCCCCTGGCTTCTTAGCTACCAATACACTGATTATTCTAAATTTTCGCATTCCCCTCCGATTTCATCCTCGTTCAGATAAAAATCTTCAGCGAAATAAAGGTTACGTATTAATAGTTTTCTCGATGTCGTGACAGGATATTTAAGCGCGCTATCTTAATCCTGCAAGAATTGTTGCAGCTAACCTAATGACAGGCAAGGTAACAAACCCGCCATTCTATATTTTTAAGATTAATATTAAATGAATTAACAGATGATTTTAGGATTTTATTGATGTTGACAATATTTATTTACTCCACTCCACCTGCGATATTTCCTAAATATATTCTTGACATTATTTAGTTTCCGACAGAAACATTACGGCTATTTTAAAGTTATTTTATAGCCGCGTAACAAAGATAAATTGCTCTGCGGCATTGCATTTTTCCGCCGTATTATCCATGATCGAATTGTGACAATTGTCATATTACAGAAGGTATTGCTCTTACTATGGAATGGATTGCCGATCCGTCAATCTGGGCCGGACTGGTAACGTTAATCGTTATCGAACTTGTTCTCGGCATTGATAACCTGGTCTTTATTGCCATCCTCGCTGAAAAACTACCGCCGGGGCAGCGCGACCGCGCGCGCATTACCGGCCTGATACTGGCGATGATCATGCGCCTGCTGCTGCTGGCGTCAATCTCGTGGCTGGTCACCTTGACTAAGCCGCTCTTTAGCGTACAGACGTTAAGCTTCAGCGCCCGCGATCTGATTATGCTGTTCGGCGGCTTCTTCCTGCTCTTTAAAGCCACCATGGAGCTTAACGAACGGCTGGAAGGGAAAGATAGCGCCAACCCTACCCAGCGTAAGGGGGCGAAATCCTGGGCGGTGGTCGCGCAAATCGTGGTGCTGGACGCTATCTTTTCTCTCGACTCCGTGATTACCGCCGTGGGGATGGTCGATCACCTGGCGGTCATGATGGCGGCAGTGATAATCGCCATTAGCCTGATGCTGCTCGCCAGCAAGTCACTGACCCGATTTGTGAACAACCACCCCACCATTGTCATTTTGTGTCTTAGCTTCCTGCTAATGATCGGCTTTAGCCTGGTGGCGGAAGGGTTTGGTTTCCACATTCCGAAAGGGTATCTGTACGCGGCTATCGGCTTCTCGGTGATGATCGAGGCGCTCAACCAACTGGCTATTTTTAACCGCCGCCGTTTTCTTTCCGCTAACCATACGCTGCGCCAGCGCACAACGGAGGCCGTGATGCGGCTGATTAGCGGTAAAAAAGAGGATGCCGAACTGGATGCGGAAACCGCTGCGATGCTGGCAGACCATGACGACAGCCAGATTTTTAATCCGCAGGAGCGCAGGATGATTGAGCGGGTGCTGAATCTCAACCAGCGCACCGTAAGTAGCATCATGACGTCGCGTCACGATATCGAGCATATCGATCTCAACGCGCCGGAAGCGGAAATCCGCGCTCTGCTGGAAAAGAACCAGCATACGCGTCTGGTCGTGACGGGTGAAAATGAACAGGAAGATTTACTCGGCGTCGTCCACGTCATCGATCTGTTGCAACAATCGCTGCGCGGCGAACCGCTCAACCTGCGCGCGCTGATTCGCCAACCGCTGGTTTTCCCGGAAACATTGCCGCTGCTGCCTGCGCTGGAGCAGTTCCGTAACGCCAGAACCCATTTTGCCTTTGTCGTAGATGAGTTTGGCTCGGTTGAAGGCATTGTGACATTAAGCGATGTCATGGAGACTATCGCCGGTAATCTGCCGAATGAAGTCGAGGAAATTGACGCCCGCCACGATATTCAGAAGAACCCGGACGGTTCCTGGACAGCAAACGGCCATATGCCGCTGGAGGATTTGGTGCAGTACGTGCCGCTGCCGCTGGATGAAAAACGGGAATACCATACGATTGCCGGATTATTGATGGAATATTTGCAGCGCATACCGCAAACCGGTGAAGAGGTTCAGGTGGGTGATTATTTGCTGAAAACATTGCAGGTAGAAAGCCATCGAGTGCAGAAAGTGCAGTTAATTCCGCTCCATAACGGCGAGCCAGACCCGGAGATGTAACGTCTGTTCGCCTGCCCCGGCCTGCTTACCAGGCAGGCCGGAGGCGCGTTAGCCTCGCCATCCGGCACTCCTCTTTGGCCAAAAACTACAGCTTATCCAGCAGTTTCTTCACATCTTTACCGTTACGGGTATCTTTATTGCGATCCGCCCAGTCGTTGAGCCGACGCTTCGCCTCATCCTGTAAATGCTTGCGCAATAACTGATCCACTTGCAGGGTATAGTTCAGCTCCTGCCACTTGCCATAGACGCGCAGCGGCACCGGCGTCTCTTTCAGGAAGGTGATCAGGTTGCTATTGCCGTTCCATCCGCCCAGCACACGCAGATTAAATTGCGTATCACAGCTCTGCTTAACCAGATCCAGCGTTCCGCTGCCGGTTAACGCCAGCATAGAAGATTGCCCGACCATGTCGTCGAGCGTCAGCGTGCCCTTATTTAGCGTCAGATCGGTCGTGAAGCGATCCAGTCGGGTCGCGTTGTCCATATTTTCCTGCGACTGCTGCGCGTCGCCGCCGCTTCGCTCTACGGCCTGCTGCACCAGTTGTTGGAAATTCATTCCTTCGAGGCGCGTATTGCTCATGTCAACATGCGCTTTTCCTTTCCAGCTATGGCGAAACGCCTCCGCGTCAATATCCGCCCCGGAGAAATCGCCAACCAGCGACATCTTACCGGTCAGGCTAATCGGATAATTGAAGGCTTTCAGGATAGTCCCAATCTCAACATGGTTGAGGCGAGGGTGGAATTCGATGCGCGGACTGGCGGTGCGGGCGTCAAGCGTGCCGGGCAGCGACATCTCTCCGTCGGCCAGTTTCCCCTGCAACTCGGTGATATCCAGCAATCCGGCCTGATTAGACATCTTCGTCGAAACCTGGGTAAAGTCCATTCCCCGCCAGCGAACTGAATCCGCCTGTAAAGCAATCTCCGCCGTAAAGCTTTGCAGCCCCTGATAAGGCGGCGCACCAACACGCGACGCGATAACTGGCCTGGTCAGGGGGAGCGTATTTTGCCCCTGCGACACCGCGCCGCCCGTCTGTGCCACGGTGCTATGATGCGGCAACAGGTTGTCCAGATTAAGCTTGCTGGACTGGAGGTCAATTTGCCATTCCGGCTGCTCCGCCAGCGTTACCTGAACATGCCCGGTCAGAGAACTGTCATTCGCCGTTAAATTTAAGTGGTTAAATGAAAGACGTTTTTGCGCCTCCTGCCACTGCGCCTGCAATTGTCCCTGCCCCTCAATCCCCTGCGCCGGTAGATCCGCGCCCTGCAATTGCCAGCGCAGTTGCTCAATACCCGCGGTTAAATTATGCGGATAATCGGAAGCATCCACCGTTCCGCTGAACGATAAAGCAAGATCCCGCTGATCGCGGTTCACGCGTCCCGAAAAATCAAACGTGCCGCGATGCTCGGCATCTTGTTCCATATTCAGACGAATATCGCGCACCGTGACCTGATCATCATTTTCATGCTGGAAAACCAGCACGCTGTCGGCAACGCGCAGGCTACGAATATCAAACGACCAGCCGCGATCTTCCGCTACGTCCGGCAAGGTATTATCTTTCGGCGCGACCGGCGCATCATCGCTGCGTACCGCTTCCGTTTGCGGCGTCAGTTGAATCACCCCGCCCTTCAGCATCACCTGCTTAACATGAAGCTGATGACTCAACAGCGGCCATAAAGCGACATCCAGGCGCATATTGTCAGCCCGCACCAGCGGTTCGCTGGCGCCTCGCGCCGTTAGCGTCATTCGCCCGGAAAGGATGCTGAGTTGCGGCCATACGTGCCAGCGCAGCGGCCCGTCCAGTTGCAACTGATATTCACTACGCGCGGCAACCTGCTGCACCATATAGGCGCGGAAATCATTCGGATTGACCAACAATACCAACGCAGAGAATCCGGCCACCAGCACGACCAGGAGAATCATCAGCGTCGTCAGAAATCGTCTCATGCTACCCTCAATGGACCGGCAGTATTGCGCCGAATGGCTCAGTCTTTATCAATCCGGCTGGCAACAGCGCCCTGCTGATCGCGATATTTGGCATCCTGACGGCGGTTATAAGGCCGCGCCGCCGGGCCGGACAGCGGCTCAAAGCTCAGCGCGCCGATGAGCATACCCGGACGCAACGCCAGCGGCAGCTTCCCGGAGTTGTAAAACTCAAGCACAATGCAGCCCGACCAGCCGGGATCGATACGGTGCGCCGTCACATGCACCATCAGTCCCAGACGCGCCAGCGAGGAACGGCCATCCAGCCAGCCCACTAAATCCGGCGGCAGGGTAACGGATTCAAAGGTGACGGCCAGCGCCAACTCGCCCGGGTGCAGATAAAATGCCTCGCCGTCCGGCAAAACGATTTCATCGCTCATCACGCGATCCAGCGCCGCGCTGACCTCATCTTTCGGCCCGCTCAGGTCGATAAACGCCGCCGTATGGCCACGGAAGGTTCGAAATTTATTGCCAAGACGTACATCGACCGTCGCGCCGTTAATGCGCTCTACGGGAGGTCGCGGGGTGATAGACAAACGGCCTTCATCCAGCCAGGCTTCAATATCTCGGTCGCATAAACGCATGGCACTTTCTCCTTTCGCGCATCAAGCCCTTAAATCAAGCACATCAAGGGCTAACCAGGTTATCACTGAACGGTACACAATTCGCCAGATTTATTCAAAGAACTGGCTGATTTTCGCTTTCAGAATATCAATAGCGATGCGGTTTTTACCGCCGCGCGGCACGATAATATCCGCATATTGTTTGGAAGGCTCAATAAATTGCAGGAACATCGGACGCACCGTTTTCTGATATTGCGCCATCACCGAATCCATTGAGCGACCACGCTCGTTCACATCGCGTTTGATACGGCGCATCAAACAGATATCCAGCGGCGTATCGACAAAAATAGAGAAGTTCATCTCTTCACGCAAACGCGCGTCGGTCAGTAACAGAATACCTTCAAGAATAATCACTTTCTTCGGTTCTACGCGAACCGTTTCCTGCATACGGGTATGCTCAACATAACTGTATACCGGTAATTCAATCGCCGAACCGCGCTTGAGCGCCTGAAGATGCTGAAATAGCAGGCTGTGATCCATCGCATTCGGATGGTCATAGTTGGTTTTTACGCGTTCTTCCATCGACAGATGGCTTTGATCTTTGTAATAACTGTCTTCGGGAATAACGCCAATATGTTCGTCACCCACTTGTTCACGCAATTCGCGGTAAAGGGTACTGGCAATAAGACTCTTGCCGGAAGCCGATGCGCCAGCGATACCGATAATGACGCACTGATGAGACTGATCAGTCATAAATTTAGCGACCTGATTAACCTGGATGTAAGGAAGGGGGGCGCCGAAACGCCAAACGCGGCAATTATAGGGATTTCAGCAGCGCGATACCAGTCCGGCGCTATGCCACGGTGAATTTGTTGGCGGCGCATTCGACGTCGCGACGTAAAAGCGTTCAGTTTTAACGCGGACAGCGGATTTATCGACCCGTCTGGAGGAGGAATACGCCGGGAGCCACAATTTATATTCAGCCAGCGTATAAATCATTACGCGTTTATACTAGCATAATCACAGAGTAAACTGACGCGTCCGGTATTCCGCGACGTTACCGGCGATTCGGATAGAGTGGTAATGAGTAAACCATCCCAACATGTTTTCGTTACCGTCCCCCACCCGCTATTGCGTCTGGTCAGTTTAGGCCTGGTCGCGTTTGTCTTTACGCTCTTTTCGCTCGTATTATCGCGTGTCGGCACCCAACTCGCGCCGCTGTGGTTCCCCACCTCCATTATGATGGTCGCGTTTTACCGCCATGCGGGCCGTCTGTGGCCAGGGATCGCGGTCGCCTGCTCGCTCGGCAGCATCGGCGCCTCACTGACTTTATTTCCTGCCGCCTCGCTTAACTTTAGCTGGACGGCAATAAATATTATCGAGGCGGCCACTGGCGCGATACTGCTGCGAAAACTGCTCCCCAGCTACAACCCCTTACAAAATTTGAATGACTGGTTTCGTCTGGCTATCGGCAGCGCCGTGATTCCGCCGCTACTCGGCGGCCTGTTATTTTGGCTGATAGCGCCGGAAGCGGTCGCCTCGAAAGCGTTTCTGATTTGGGTATTATCGGAAGCCATCGGCGCGCTGACGCTGGTGCCGTTAGGTTTACTGTTTAAACCACACTATCTGTTGCGTCATCGCGACCCGCATCTGTTGCTGGAAACGCTATTGACGCTGGTCATTACGCTGGCGCTAAGCTGGCTCGCTATGCGCTATATTCCGTGGCCGTTTACGTGCGTTATCGTCCTGTTGATGTGGAGTGCGGTGCGCCTGCCGCGAATGGAGGCGTTTTTAATTTTTTTAGCTACCGTTATCGTGGTCTCGCTCATGCTGGCCAATGACCCCACGCTGCTCGCCACGCCGAAAACCGACGTGATGGTCAATATGCCGTGGCTGCCTTTTTTAATGATCCTGCTGCCTGCCAATATGATGACGATGGTGATGTACGCGTTTCGCACGGAACGCAAACATATCACCGAGAGCGAATCCCGCTTTCGCAACGCGATGGAGTATTCAGCCATTGGTATGGCGCTGGTCGGTACGGAGGGTCAGTGGCTACAGGTCAATAAATCTCTGAGCCATTTTCTTGGCTATAGCCAGGATGAATTACGCACGATGACATTTCAGCAATTGACCTGGCCGGAAGACCTGAATAACGACCTTGAACAGCTAAACATGCTGGTGCGCGGCGACATCAATAGCTATTCCATGGAAAAACGCTACTACACCCGCAACGGCGATGTCGTCTGGGCGCTACTGGCCGTCTCGCTGGTTCGTCATAAAGACAATAAACCTCTCTATTTTATTGCTCAGATTGAAGATATTAACGATCTCAAGCAAAGCGAGCAGGAAAACCAGCGGTTGATGGAACGTATTACACAAGCGAACGACGCGCTGTTTCAGGAAAAAGAACGGTTGCACATCACGCTTGACTCTATCGGAGAAGCGGTGGTGTGTATTGATGTCGCGATGAATATCACCTTTATGAACCCGATCGCCGAGAAGATGAGCGGCTGGCGGCAAGAGGATGCTTTAGGCGCGCCATTATTAACGGTTCTGCGCATTACGTCAGGTGATAAGGGGCCGCTGCTGGAGGATATTTATCGCGCCGACAGGTCGCGATCGGACATGGAACAGGAGATAGTGCTCCATTGTCATAACGGCGGTAGCTACGATATTCATTACAGTATCACGCCGCTCAGTACGCTTGACGGCGATAAGATTGGTTCGGTTCTGGTTATCCAGGACGTTACCGAATCACGAAAAATGTTACGCCAGCTCAGCTACAGCGCAACGCATGACGCCCTCACCCATCTTGCCAACCGCGCCAGTTTTGAAAAACAGCTTCAACAGCGCCTGCAAACAATACAGGAATCACCTCAACATCATGCGCTGGTGTTTATCGATCTGGACCGTTTTAAAGCGGTTAACGACAGCGCGGGACATGCCGCCGGCGATGCCTTATTGCGCGAACTCGCGTCACTGATGCTCAGTATGCTTCGCTCCGGCGATCTCCTGGCCCGTCTGGGTGGCGATGAGTTTGGCCTGTTGCTGCCGGATTGTAATAGTGACAGCGCGCGCTTTATCGTGACGCGGCTTATCAACGCCGTTAATGAATATCACTTTATGTGGGAAGGACGCCTGCATCGGATCGGCGCCAGCGCCGGGATCACAATGATAAATGAACATAACTGCCAGCTCACAGAGGTCGTGTCTCAGGCCGATATAGCCTGCTACGCCGCGAAAAATAGCGGTCGCGGCCGTCTGACCGTGTACGAACCGCAGCACGCATTAACCTCCTCAAAGGGAATGATGCCGCTGGAAGAACAGTGGCATATGATTAAAAATAACCACCTGCTAATGCTTGCCAGAAACGTCGCGCCGCCGCGTACGCCGGAGGCCACCAGCTTTTGGCTGGTCTCACTCAGGCTGTGGACCAGCGAAGGGGAAGTGATGGAAGAGCGCGCGTTCCGGGCAGGATTAGCCGACTCCGCGCTGCATCACGCGCTTGACCGACGGGTATTCCATGAGTTTTTCCACCATGCGGCGACCGCCGTCGCCAGCAAGGGATTAAGCGTTGCGCTGCCGCTGTCCGCCGCAGGATTATACAGCGCGACCCTCATTGATGAGCTGCTGGAACAACTGGAGCATAGCCCACTGCCGCCACGGTTATTACACCTGATTATCCCGGCTGACGTTATCGTTAAGCAGGCGCAGACCGCCGCTGCGACTCTGCGAAAACTGCGGCAACGCGGCTGCCAGGTGATTCTCAGCCATGTCGGGCGCGATTTACAGCTGTTTAATTTACTGACCCCGCATATCGCTGATTATTTACTGCTGGATAGCGACCTTATCGCCAACGTTCATGAGAGTTTAATGGATGAAATGCTGACCTCGATCATCCAGGGACACGCCCAGCATCTGGACATCAAAACGCTCGCCGGGCCGGTACAAAACCCACAGGTGCTGGATACGCTCTCCCGTATTGGCGTGGATCTGATTTATGGCGACACTATCGCCGAAGCGCAACCGTTGGATTTGTTACTGAATACCAGCTATTTCGCTATCCATTGACGGTTGCCAGCCGTGGGTATACCAGATATGCAGTAGCGCGTAGGAACGCCACGGTTTCCAGCGCTCCGCGTAGCGACGGATCTGCGCGGCCGTCATCCCGGCGAAGCGCTGCTTAATTAAGTAATCATCGGGTAAAAAGATATCTTTTGCCTGCCAACCGCGCAGGGCGAAATAGTTCGCCGTCCAGCGGCCAATTCCCGGAAACGTTTGTAAATTTTTAACGCTCTGCTCAATATCCGGCGGCGCGGCGAGCGCCAGTTTTCCCGCCAGCGTCGCCTGCGCCAGATGAATCAGCGCTTCGGCGCGCCGCAGCGGCATCCCCAGAGCTTTAAGCGCCAGCGGATCGGCCACCGCCAGCGTTTCCGGACCGGGAAAACAGACATAATCGGGGGCATCCGGCAACGCCTCGCCATAGCGGCGCGCCACTTTCGCCGTCAACCTTGCCGCCATCGCGACACTCACCAGTTGCCCCAGTATCGCCCGTACGCCTTGTTCAAACATATCAACCGATCCCGGTAAACGCAGCCCCGGTCTGTCCTCACCCAGTGGCCCCAGCACGGCGGCAACCTGCGCGGGCTGGCAGTCAAGATCAAACAGACGCGAAACCTTCGCCAGACACGCCGGCGCGACGGGAAGTAATCCGGCGCTTACGCTCACCTGCACAGTGTGGGTGGGCAGATTGGGCCTCACGCTGACCAGTCCGCGATGCTCGCCCACCACCAGGCTGCGCGCATAAAAGCCCTCGCCTACTGTTTCCACGCCGTCCACCGCACGCGCGGCAAGAAAGCCCAACATCCACGACCAGTCGTAAGGCGGCTGCCAGCTCAGGGTAAACATACTTTTCTCCTTTATTTGACCTTTCAGCATAAACGCTAATCGCACGTAACGCCTTGCTTTCATATTCCAGTTGTCGCCGCGACGACATTTCGCTAAAGTCACGCCCCTTCTTCACTGGCATGGGGATTTTAAGGTGTTTATAGGATTTGATTACGGTACGGCAAACTGCTCGGTCGCCATTATGCGCGACGGGCATCCACAGTTGCTGACAATGGAGAATAACAGCGCATTACTGCCGTCTATGCTGTGCGCGCCGACGCGCGAGGCGGTGAGCGAGTGGCTGTATCGCCATCATGATGTGCCGGCAACGGATGAAGAAACCCAGGCGCTGCTGCGCCGCGCGATACGGTACAACCGCGAGGAAGATATTGAGGTTGGCGCGCAAAGCGTACAGTTTGGTCTGGCGTCGCTGGCGCACTATATTGACGATCCCCAGGAGGTCTGGTTTGTCAAATCGCCGAAATCCTTTTTAGGCGCCAGCGGCCTGAAACCGCAGCAGGTCGCGCTGTTTGAAGATTTGGTCTGCGCCATGATGGTACATATTCGTCATACGGCGCACAGCCAATTGCCGGAGGCCATTACCCAGGCGGTAATCGGTCGCCCGATCAACTTTCAGGGACTCGGCGGCGATGACGCGAACCGCCAGGCGCAGGGTATTCTGGAGCGGGCGGCAAAACGCGCCGGTTTTCAGGAGGTGGTATTCCAGTATGAACCGGTTGCGGCGGGCCTGGACTACGAAGCTACGCTGCGGGAAGAGAAGCGTGTGCTGGTCGTGGATATTGGCGGCGGCACCACCGACTGCTCCATGCTGCTGATGGGGCCGCAGTGGCGTCAGCGCGCCGATCGTGAAAACAGCCTGTTGGGGCACAGCGGTTGCCGCGTGGGCGGAAACGATCTGGATATCGCGCTGGCCTTTAAAAATCTGATGCCTTTGCTGGGCATGGGCGGCGAAACCGAAAAAGGCATCGCCCTGCCGGTGCTGCCGTGGTGGAACGCCGTGGCGATTAACGACGTCCCGGCGCAAAGCGATTTTTACAGTAGCGCGAATGGTCGTCTGTTGAACGATTTGGTTCGCAACGCGCGTGAAGCAGACAAGGTCGCGTTGCTGCTCAAGGTCTGGCGCCAGCGGCTTAGTTACCGCCTGGTACGCTGCGCGGAAGAGAGCAAAATCGCCCTTTCCGGCCAGGCGGATATTACGGCGAGGCTGCCATTTATCAGCGACGACCTGGCGGTCGCTATCAGCCAGCAAGGACTGGAAGCGGCGCTGGATCAACCGCTGGCGCGTATTCTGGAACAGGTGCAACTAGCGCTGGACAGCGCGCAGGAAAAACCGGATGTCATCTATCTGACCGGCGGCAGCGCCCGTTCGCCATTGATTAAAAAAGCGCTTTCCGAACAGCTACCGGGCATACCCGTCGCTGGCGGCGATGATTTCGGCTCCGTCACCGCAGGACTGGCGCGCTGGGCGGAGGTTGTTTTCCGCTAAGCGCCTCGCAAGCTCAGTGCTGATGGATTGACATTATTCTTGATGTGGCTTAACGTCAGGAGTGAGGGTAAGGGAGGATTCCTCCTCCCCCTGGTGTCTTAGTAAGCTGGTAGGCTAATCACTAAGAGTATCACCAGTATGATGACTACCTTCATCATAACCCTTTCCTTATTTTGGCCCCTTCCTCGGGAGGGGCTTTTCCGTTTCAGCGTCCTGCTGAAATCGGTGGCTTACCTTCATTGCCGTGCCGCCACTTTACCGCACTCCGGCACGCTAACGATTTTCACCGATGAGAGTTGCGTAGCGCCTCGCAAAGCGGGCCGCCATTCAGAATAATCCCGACCGTGTTCCATAATTCCTCCATTTTTCTCCCTTCCCTGCTGACTACAATAGAGGGAGCAACATTCCGCAAAACGTTTCAGGATGAGAAACTTATACCGATGAAAGGCAGTAATACTTTCCGCTGGGCAATAGCGATTGGGGTTGTAGTAGCCGCCGCCGCATTCTGGTTCTGGCATAGCCGTAGCGAAAGCCCGACCGCCGCGCCGGGCGTCGCCGCGCAAGCGCCGCATACCGCCGCCGCAGGTCGCCGCGGTATGCGCGACGGCCCTCTGGTGCCGGTACAGGCCGCGACCGCGACCACGCAAGCCGTACCGCGCTATCTGAGCGGGCTGGGTACCGTGACCGCAGCGAATACCGTTACGGTGCGTAGCCGCGTGGATGGTCAACTCATCGCCCTGCACTTTCAGGAAGGTCAGCAGGTCAACGCAGGCGATCTGCTGGCGCAAGTCGATCCCAGCCAGTTTAAGGTCGCCCTGGCGCAGGCTCAGGGACAGTTGGCGAAAGATAACGCTACGCTGGCGAATGCGCGTCGTGATCTGGCGCGCTATCAGCAACTGGCAAAAACCAATCTGGTTTCCCGTCAGGAACTGGATGCGCAACAGGCGCTGGTCAACGAAACCCAGGGAACCATTAAAGCGGATGAAGCCAATGTCGCCAGCGCGCAGTTACAGCTCGACTGGAGTCGTATCACGGCCCCGGTCTCGGGACGCGTGGGTCTGAAACAGGTGGATGTCGGCAACCAGATTTCCAGCAGCGATACCGCCGGTATTGTCGTCATTACGCAAACGCACCCGATTGATCTCATTTTTACTCTGCCGGAAAGCGATATCGCGACCGTAGTTCAGGCACAGAAAGCGGGGAAAGCGCTGGTCGTAGAAGCCTGGGATCGGACTAACTCGCACAAACTGAGCGAAGGTGTGTTGCTCAGTCTGGACAACCAGATTGATCCCACGACGGGAACGATCAAAATTAAAGCGCGCTTTACCAATCAGGACGATACGCTGTTCCCCAATCAATTTGTGAACGCCCGGATGCTGGTCGATACCGAACAAAATGCCGTTGTGGTGCCTGCCGCGGCGGTGCAAATGGGCAATGAGGGCCACTTTGTGTGGGTGCTGAACGACGAAAATAACGTCAGCAAGAAGCGGGTAAAAATCGGTATTCAGGATAACCAAAACGTGGTGATCAGCGCAGGCTTGTCGGCAGGCGATCGCGTCGTTACCGATGGTATTGATCGGCTGACGGAAGGCGCAAAAGTCGAGGTCGTTGAGCCGCAAACCACCGTGGCGGATGAAAAATCCCCTTCCCGCCATGAAGGTCAAAAAGGAGCGCGCGCCTGATGCAGGTATTACCTCCGGGCAGCACGGGCGGCCCTTCGCGTCTGTTTATTCTGCGCCCCGTGGCCACCACTCTGCTGATGGCGGCGATTTTACTCGCCGGGATTATCGGCTATCGCTTCCTGCCCGTCGCCGCTTTGCCGGAGGTCGACTACCCCACTATTCAGGTTGTTACGCTCTACCCTGGCGCCAGCCCGGATGTCATGACCTCCGCCGTCACCGCGCCGCTTGAGCGCCAGTTCGGCCAGATGTCGGGACTTAAGCAGATGTCGTCGCAAAGCTCCGGCGGCGCATCGGTGGTAACGCTACAGTTTCAATTGACGCTGCCGCTGGACGTTGCCGAGCAGGAAGTACAGGCGGCGATTAACGCAGCCACCAATTTATTGCCTTCCGACCTGCCGAATCCGCCGATTTATAGCAAAGTCAACCCGGCGGACCCGCCGATTATGACGCTTGCCGTCACCTCAAACGCGATGCCGATGACCCAGGTAGAGGACATGGTAGAAACCCGCGTGGCGCAGAAGATCTCGCAGGTCTCCGGCGTCGGGCTGGTGACGCTTGCCGGCGGGCAGCGCCCTGCGGTACGCGTAAAACTGAATGCTCAGGCTGTCGCCGCGCTCGGTCTGACCAGCGAAACGGTCCGTACCGCAATTACCGGCGCCAACGTCAACTCGGCGAAAGGCAGTCTGGATGGCCCCGAACGGGCGGTGACACTTTCTGCTAACGATCAGATGCAGTCTGCCGACGAATACCGCAGGCTTATCATCGCGTATCAAAACGGCGCGCCGGTACGGTTGGGCGATGTCGCCACCGTCGAACAGGGGGCGGAAAATAGCTGGCTCGGTGCATGGGCGAATCAAGCGCCGGCTATCGTGATGAACGTTCAACGCCAGCCTGGCGCCAATATCATTGCGACAGCGGACAGCATTCGCCAGATGCTGCCCCAACTTACCGAAAGCCTGCCGAAATCGGTGAAGGTCACGGTCCTGTCCGATCGCACCACCAATATTCGCGCTTCCGTGCGCGATACCCAGTTTGAACTGATGCTGGCGATCGCGCTGGTCGTCATGATTATCTATCTGTTTTTACGTAACATTCCCGCCACAATTATTCCCGGCGTCGCCGTACCGCTGTCGCTTATCGGCACCTTTGCGGTGATGGTATTTTTGGATTTTTCCATTAATAACCTGACGCTGATGGCGCTCACTATCGCCACGGGTTTCGTGGTCGACGATGCGATTGTGGTGATCGAGAACATCTCGCGCTACATCGAAAAAGGAGAAAAACCGCTGGCGGCGGCGCTCAAAGGTGCGGGCGAAATCGGCTTTACCATTATTTCCCTCACCTTTTCACTGATTGCGGTGCTGATCCCGTTGCTCTTTATGGGCGATATTGTTGGTCGACTGTTCCGCGAATTTGCGGTGACGTTGGCGGTAGCGATTTTAATCTCCGCCGTCGTCTCTTTGACGCTCACGCCCATGATGTGCGCGCGTATGCTCAGCCAGCAATCTCTGCGTAAACAAAACCGCTTTTCCCGCGCCTGCGAGCGGATGTTTGACCGCGTGATCGCCAGCTACGGACGCGGATTAGCGAAAGTGCTCAACCATCCGTGGCTTACATTGAGCGTGGCATTCGCCACGCTCCTGCTCAGCGTTATGCTGTGGATAGTCATCCCGAAAGGGTTCTTTCCGGTACAGGATAACGGCATTATCCAGGGGACGCTGCAGGCGCCGCAATCGTCATCGTATGCCAGTATGGCGCAACGTCAGCGCCAGGTGGCGGAGCGGATATTACAGGACCCGGCGGTGCAAAGTCTGACGACTTTTGTTGGCGTAGACGGCGCTAACCCCACGCTGAATAGCGCGCGCCTGCAAATTAACCTCAAGCCGCTGGATGCGCGTGATGACCGCGTGCAGCAGGTGATCTCCCGGCTGCAAACCGCCGTGGCGACGATTCCCGGCGTGGCGCTGTATCTCCAGCCGACGCAGGATTTAACCATCGACACGCAGGTCAGCCGCACGCAGTATCAGTTTACCCTGCAGGCCACGACGCTCGATGCGCTCAGCCACTGGGTGCCAAAACTGCAGAACGCGCTACAGTCGTTACCACAGCTCTCTGAGGTAAGCAGCGACTGGCAAGATCGGGGATTAGCGGCCTGGGTGAATGTCGACCGCGACAGCGCCAGCCGTCTGGGTATCAGCATGGCGGATGTGGATAACGCGCTCTACAACGCGTTCGGACAACGCCTGATTTCAACGATTTATACCCAGGCGAACCAGTACCGCGTCGTGCTGGAACATAATACCGCCAGCACGCCGGGCCTGGCGGCGCTGCAGACGATTCGCCTGACGAGCCGCGACGGCGGCACCGTACCGCTCAGCGCGATTGCCCGCATTGAGCAGCGCTTCGCCCCGCTCTCCATCAATCATTTAGATCAGTTCCCGGTCACGACATTTTCGTTTAACGTGCCGGAGGGCTATTCGCTCGGCGATGCGGTGCAGGCGATTCTCGGTACGGAAAAAACGCTCGCCCTGCCAGCGGATATTACAACGCAGTTTCAGGGCAGTACGCTCGCCTTCCAGGCGGCGCTGGGCAGCACCGTCTGGCTTATTGTCGCCGCCGTGGTAGCGATGTATATCGTGCTCGGCGTGCTGTATGAGAGTTTTATCCATCCGATCACGATTCTCTCAACGCTGCCTACGGCGGGCGTCGGCGCGCTGCTGGCGCTGATCATCGCCGGTAGCGAGCTCGATATTATCGCCATTATCGGCATTATTTTGCTGATCGGCATCGTGAAGAAAAACGCCATCATGATGATTGACTTCGCCCTCGCCGCCGAACGCGAACAGGGGATGAGTCCGCGCGACGCTATCTTCCAGGCCTGTCTGCTGCGTTTTCGACCGATTCTGATGACCACGCTGGCGGCGTTGCTCGGGGCATTGCCATTAATGTTGAGTACCGGCGTTGGCGCGGAATTACGTCGCCCGTTGGGGATCGCGATGGTGGGCGGCCTACTGGTCAGCCAGGTATTAACTCTGTTTACCACACCGGTGATTTATCTCCTGTTTGACCGCCTGTCGCTGTACGTGAAAAGTCGCTTTCCGCGCCATAAAGAGGAGGCGTAGATGCGCTTTTTCGCCCTTTTCATCTACCGCCCGGTCGCCACCATTTTGATTGCCGCCGCCATTACGCTGTGCGGCATTCTGGGCTTTCGTCTGTTGCCGGTCGCCCCGCTGCCGCAGGTCGATTTCCCGGTGATTATGGTTAGCGCCTCGCTGCCGGGCGCCTCGCCGGAAACCATGGCTTCGTCGGTGGCGACGCCGTTGGAACGCTCTTTGGGACGCATTGCAGGCGTCAATGAAATGACTTCCAGCAGCTCGCTCGGCAGTACGCGCATTATTCTCGAATTTAATTTCGATCGTGATATTAACGGCGCGGCGCGCGACGTGCAGGCCGCCATCAACGCCGCGCAAAGCTTGTTGCCAGGCGGAATGCCCAGCCGCCCGACTTATCGCAAGGCCAACCCATCCGACGCGCCGATTATGATTTTAACGCTCACCTCGGAGAGCTGGTCACAGGGCAAACTGTATGATTTCGCCTCTACCCAACTGGCGCAAACCATCGCGCAAATTGACGGCGTCGGCGACGTTGACGTCGGCGGCAGCTCCCTGCCCGCAGTACGTGTAGGCTTAAACCCGCAGGCGCTCTTTAACCAGGGCGTCTCGCTGGATGAGGTCCGTGAAGCGATCGACAGCGCCAACGTACGCCGACCGCAAGGCGCAATTGAAGATAGCGTCCACCGCTGGCAAATCCAGACCAACGACGAACTGAAAACCGCCGCCGAATATCAGCCGCTGATTATTCACTATAACAACGGCGCGGCGGTACGCCTGGGCGACGTCGCCAGCGTCACCGACTCGGTGCAGGATGTCCGTAACGCCGGGATGACGAACGCTAACCCCGCTATTTTGTTGATGATCCGCAAGCTGCCGGAGGCCAATATTATTCAGACGGTCGACGGCATCCGGGCAAAACTGCCGGAACTGCGGGCAATGATCCCCGCCGCTATCGATTTACAAATCGCCCAGGATCGTTCGCCGACGATTCGCGCATCGCTGCAAGAGGTAGAAGAGACGCTGGCTATCTCTGTCGCGCTGGTGATCCTGGTGGTGTTTTTATTCCTGCGTTCCGGGCGCGCCACGCTAATCCCCGCCGTCGCCGTTCCCGTTTCGCTCATCGGCACCTTCGCCGCCATGTATCTGTGCGGCTTCAGCCTCAACAATCTGTCGCTGATGGCGCTGACTATCGCGACCGGATTTGTCGTTGATGATGCCATTGTGGTGCTGGAAAATATCGCCCGCCATCTGGAGGCGGGAATGAAACCTTTGCAGGCGGCATTACAGGGTACGCGGGAAGTCGGGTTTACGGTCATCTCCATGAGTCTGTCGCTGGTGGCGGTATTTCTGCCGCTGCTGTTAATGGGCGGCCTGCCAGGACGCTTATTACGGGAATTCGCCGTTACCCTCTCGGTGGCGATTGGCATATCGCTGGTGGTCTCGCTCACGCTGACGCCGATGATGTGCGGCTGGATGCTTAAATCAAGCAAACCGCGCACCCAACCGCGTAAACGGGGCGTTGGCCGTTTGCTGGTCGCCTTGCAACAGGGTTACGGCACGTCATTAAAATGGGTGCTTAACCATACGCGTCTTGTCGGTGTGGTTTTTCTTGGCACCGTTGCGCTGAACATCTGGCTTTATATCGCCATCCCTAAAACATTCTTTCCGGAGCAGGATACCGGCGTGTTGATGGGCGGTATTCAGGCTGACCAGAGCATCTCTTTCCAGGCCATGCGCGGCAAGCTGCAGGATTTTATGAAAATTATTCGCGACGATCCGGCGGTGAATAATGTCACTGGTTTTACCGGCGGCTCGCGGGTGAATAGCGGCATGATGTTTATTACGCTGAAGCCGCGCGGCGAACGCAAAGAGACGGCGCAGCAAATCATTGATCGACTGCGGGTCAAACTGGCAAAAGAACCCGGCGCCAGGCTGTTTCTGATGGCGGTACAGGATATTCGCGTCGGCGGGCGGCAGGCTAACGCCAGTTACCAATATACGTTGCTGTCTGACTCTCTGGCGGCGCTGCGCGAGTGGGAGCCGAAAATACGCAAAGCGCTCTCGGCCCTGCCGCAACTGGCGGACGTAAACTCCGACCAGCAGGATAACGGCGCGGAGATGAACCTTATCTACGACCGCGACACCATGTCACGACTGGGCATTGATGTTCAGGCCGCAAACAGTCTGTTAAATAATGCTTTCGGCCAGCGGCAAATTTCCACCATTTATCAGCCGATGAACCAGTATAAAGTGGTGATGGAAGTCGATCCGCGCTATAGCCAGGATATCAGCGCGCTGGAGAAAATGTTTGTTATCAACCGCGACGGAAAAGCGATCCCCCTCTCTTATTTCGCCCAATGGCGGCCCGCCAATGCGCCGCTGTCGGTGAACCATCAGGGACTTTCCGCGGCGTCCACGATTGCCTTTAACCTGCCGACCGGCACATCGTTATCGCAGGCGACGGAGGCCATTAATCGCACCATAACGCAGCTTGGCGTCCCCCCGACGGTACGCGGCAGTTTTTCCGGAACGGCGCAAGTCTTCCAGCAGACCATGAATTCGCAGCTTATTTTGATAGTGGCGGCGATCGCTACCGTCTACATTGTGCTGGGGATACTGTACGAAAGTTACGTCCATCCGCTGACCATTCTCTCTACTCTGCCATCGGCAGGCGTTGGGGCGCTTCTGGCGCTGGAGCTCTTCAATGCCCCTTTCAGCCTAATCGCCCTGATAGGGATCATGCTATTAATTGGCATTGTGAAGAAAAACGCCATTATGATGGTCGATTTTGCGCTTGAAGCGCAACGAAGCGGCGGCCTGACGCCGGAACAAGCCATTTTCCAGGCCTGCTTGTTACGCTTCCGTCCAATAATGATGACCACGCTGGCGGCGCTGTTCGGCGCACTGCCATTGGTGTTATCTGGCGGAGACGGTTCGGAATTACGGCAGCCGTTGGGGATAACCATTGTCGGCGGTTTGGTCATGAGCCAGCTCCTGACTCTCTATACCACGCCGGTGGTGTACCTCTTTTTCGACCGTCTGCGGCTGCGTTTTTCGCGTAAAAATAGCAAACCGGTAGTAGAGATATGACAGAACTTCCTGACAACACCCGCTGGCAACTCTGGATTGTGGCATTCGGCTTTTTTATGCAGTCGCTGGATACCACCATCGTCAACACTGCGCTGCCCTCCATGGCGAAAAGCCTGGGGGAAAGCCCGCTGCATATGCACATGGTAGTGGTGTCATATGTTCTTACCGTCGCCGTGATGCTCCCCGCCAGCGGCTGGCTGGCAGACAAAATCGGCGTGCGTAATATTTTCTTTGCCGCCATCGTGCTGTTCACGCTGGGTTCGCTGTTTTGCGCCCTCTCCGGCACGCTTAATCAACTGGTATTAGCGCGGGTTTTACAAGGCGTAGGCGGCGCGATGATGGTGCCGGTCGGACGCCTGACGGTCATGAAAATCGTGCCGCGCGCGCAATATATGGCGGCGATGACCTTCGTCACCCTGCCGGGTCAGATCGGGCCGTTACTCGGCCCCGCGCTGGGCGGGGTGCTGGTGGAATATGCTTCATGGCACTGGATCTTTCTGATCAATATCCCGGTGGGAATTGTCGGCGCTATGGCAACCTTTATGCTGATGCCAAACTACACCATAGAGACCCGGCGCTTTGATCTGCCGGGGTTCCTGCTGTTAGCTATCGGCATGGCGGTACTCACGCTGGCGCTGGACGGTAGTAAAAGCATGGGGATCTCGCCCTGGACATTAGCCGGACTTGCTGCGGGCGGCGCGGCAGCCATTCTGCTCTATCTCTTCCATGCCAAAAAAAACTCAGGCGCGTTATTCAGCCTGCGATTGTTCCGCACGCCCACGTTTTCACTGGGGTTGCTGGGCAGTTTTGCCGGGCGTATCGGCAGCGGTATGCTGCCGTTTATGACGCCGGTCTTTTTGCAAATTGGTCTTGGTTTTTCACCGTTTCATGCCGGTTTGATGATGATCCCCATGGTGCTGGGCAGCATGGGAATGAAGCGGATTGTGGTGCAGATAGTTAACCGTTTTGGCTATCGTCGGGTTCTGGTAGCGACCACGCTCGGACTGGCATTGGTTAGCCTGTTGTTTATGTCGGTCGCGCTGCTCGGCTGGTATTATCTCTTGCCGCTGGTACTGCTTTTGCAGGGAATGGTGAACTCGGCGCGCTTTTCTTCCATGAACACCTTAACGCTAAAAGACCTTCCCGATACGCTGGCCAGCAGCGGCAATAGCTTATTATCGATGATTATGCAGCTCTCGATGAGTATCGGCGTCACTATTGCCGGAATGCTGCTGGGTATGTTTGGCCAACAGCATATCGGGATAGACAGTAGCGCCACACATCACGTCTTTATGTACACCTGGTTATGTATGGCGGTTATTATCGCGCTACCGGCGATAATTTTTGCCCGCGTGCCGAACGATACACAGCAAAACATGGTCATTTCACGGCGTAAAAGGAGCCTGTAATGAAAGTCTGGCGGCCCGGAATCACCGGCAAGCTGTTTCTGGCGATTTTCGCCACCTGCATCGTGCTGCTGATCAGTATGCATTGGGCCGTGCGCGTCAGTTTTGAACGCGGATTTATTGACTATATCAAACACGGCAACGAGCAGCGGCTACAAATGCTGGGCGATGCGCTGGGCGACCAGTACCAGCAACACGGCAACTGGCGTTTTTTACGCAACAACGATCGCTTCGTTTTCCAGATTCTGCGTTCATTTGAGCATGACAACGACCGGGATAAACCCGGCCCCGGTATGCCGCCGCACGGTTGGCGCACCCAGTTCTGGGTCGTCGATCAAAATGGCCAGGTGCTGGTCGGCCCACGCGGTCCGGTGCCGCATGACGGTACTCGCCGCCCCATTCTGGTCAATGGCGTCGAAGTCGGCGCGATTATCGCCTCGCCTGTCGAGCGGCTGACGCGCAATACGGATATTAATTTTGATATGCAGCAGCGGCGCGCCAGTTGGATGATCGTGGCGTTATCAACGTTGCTGGCCGCGCTGGCGACGTTTTTGCTGGCGCGTGGCCTGCTCGCCCCGGTCAAACGGTTGGTCGAGGGTACGCACAGACTGGCGGCGGGGGATTTTACCACGCGCGTGACCCCAACCAGCGCTGATGAACTGGGAAAACTGGCGCAGGACTTTAACCAGCTTGCCAGCACGCTGGAAAGAAACCAGCAGATGCGCCGCGACTTTATGGCGGATATTTCCCACGAACTGCGCACGCCGCTGGCGGTATTGCGCGGCGAACTGGAAGCCATTCAGGATGGAGTTCGCCAGTTCACGCCAGAATCGGTTACCTCCCTACAGGCGGAAGTCGGTACGCTTACCAAACTGGTTGACGACCTGCATCAGCTTTCGTTGTCTGACGAGGGCGCGCTGGCTTACCAAAAAACGACCGTCGATCTTGTTCCCCTGTTGGAAGTCGCTGGCGGCGCGTTCAGAGAACGCTTTACCAGCCGGGGGCTAACGCTACATTACGCGTTGCCGGATAGCATGACCGTCTTCGGCGACCCGGATCGCCTGATGCAACTGTTTAATAATCTGCTGGAAAACAGTCTGCGCTACACCGACAGCGGCGGCGGCCTGCATATTTCCGCCGAACAACGCGATAAATCATTATTCCTGACCTTTGCCGATTCTGCACCGGGCGTCAGCGATGAACAGTTACAAAAGCTTTTTGACCGTTTTTACCGCACGGAAGTGTCCCGTAACCGCGCCAGCGGCGGTTCTGGACTGGGGCTGGCGATATGCGTCAATATTGTACACGCGCATAACGGTCATCTTCACGCCGCTCATTCGCCTTTTGGCGGGGTTAGCATTACAGTAGAGTTACCGCTGGATCGCGATTTACAGAGAGAAGTATGACTGAATTACCCATTGATGAAAACACGCCGCGCATTTTGATTGTTGAAGATGAACCCAAGCTGGGACAGCTGCTTATTGACTACTTACGCGCGGCGAGTTACGCCCCCACGCTCATCAATCATGGCGACAAGGTACTGCCGTATGTGCGTCAAACGCCGCCGGATCTGATCCTGCTGGATCTGATGCTGCCGGGTACCGATGGTCTGACGCTATGCCGGGAAATTCGCCGTTTTTCCGACATCCCCATTGTGATGGTCACGGCCAAAATCGAAGAGATCGATCGGCTGCTTGGGCTGGAAATCGGCGCCGATGATTATATCTGTAAGCCTTACAGCCCGCGCGAAGTCGTGGCCCGCGTGAAAACCATTTTGCGCCGCTGTAAACCGCAGCGCGAACTCCAGCAGCAGGATGCCGAAAGCCCGTTAATGATTGATGAAAGCCGCTTTCAGGCCTCCTGGTGTGGTAAAGCGCTGGATTTAACCCCCGCTGAATTCCGCCTGCTAAAAACCTTATCGCTTGAACCGGGTAAAGTTTTTTCCCGCGAGCAGTTGTTAAACCACCTCTACGACGACTACCGTGTGGTGACCGATCGTACTATCGACAGCCACATTAAAAACCTGCGCCGTAAACTGGAATCGCTGGATGCCGAACAGTCATTTATACGCGCAGTCTACGGGGTGGGATATCGCTGGGAAGCGGATGCGTGTCGCCTGGTATAATGATTATTGGCATAACAATAACAAGGTCGTAAGACGATATTTTCCGCCAACGCTATTCTGGCGGAATTAACACACTGCCCTCTTTCCTTTGGCCGAGCGGTATCCCGAAAACCACAACGAACGCGATCGGAGACAATAAATTATTTGGCCGCTCTTTTTAGTTTACCGATATACTGTGAGTAGTTTTTTAAACTTATTGCGCATTAATTCATTAAGTGAATCTAAAAATACATAAACATAATACCAGCTTAATTATACATGGATTTTTATGACAGAAACGTCATCTCACCGCTATAAACCACGCAATATAATAAATGCGCCAAATGTAAAATCATCTATTTTTTCCCGGAGCCAACAACGCGGCGACAGCGAAAATATCCAGCGCTGGTTAAGCAACCATTTTTATCGTTGGATCATCGGTGACTTTCCTCATGTTTATCCTGTGCGCTCCGTCGCCGATTATGCCGTTTATTTTAGCGCTGATGCAGAAATCCCCGCCTGGCTGGCGCCAAAGCTGGGTGGCGATGAGCACTTTTACTACCTTAACGTTCAGCACCCGCAACTCGTGGCAATGGAAAGAGATTTAGTGGAATTTCTTTCGCGGCAGGAAGGAACGCGGCTGGAAACTAAACTACAGCGCATCAACTGCTTTACCGTGCTGGTAATGCGCGAAGCGGAGCATCAAAAAATGCAGCGCCTGCGTGAACAAGGTTGGTATCCCTCCAACAGCGAGGCGCTAAAACCGGTGATGGCGGTGAATAACGGTGTGCTGGTTGAGTTTGATGCAACAAACCCCGGCCTGCGCAGTGAGATGGCGTATGAATCCTGGCATATGCAACACTGCGTCGGAGATTTTGAAAATAAAGGCGCGCTTTCCGGCGGCTACGGTGATTACTACGCCCGACAAATTGAACAACAAAAACTTCGCCTGTTCAGCCTGCGCGACGGCAATAATATTCCCCACGTCACAATAAGCCTGGTGGTTGGTAATAACGGCCTGAGCATTGATCAGATTAAAGGTAAGCAAAATCGCCATCCTATTAAGAAATATGCTAACGATGTTTTATCTCTGTTACGCCATCTGCAACCACTTCCTGAGCGCCACGCCGATTGCGAAGAGATGGGAATAGTTTATGAAGCAACGCCGGAATATTCAGGTTGGAAATTTATTACTCATATTCATGACCTCAATTTTCTGCTCAATGTGCTGCATGACAATTTTCATTTAATGGAGCACTTCCCTACGCCTCCGGTAGCTTTACAGTGGCTGCTGCTACACAGCGCTCCGGAGGCGCTGCGCTACCTTCAGGTTGTTGATCCTAACGTGGCGACGGCTGCGGAAATGCTGTTTCCGCAGCATGAATGGCATCCTACGCTTGCCGGGAAAAACACCAGTAGCGAACCTTTCGAAATTGAAAGCCTGACGCTACAAACCACGCGTTACCTACCTGTCATCAAGGAGGTGCAATAATGTTCTGGATTGTTCTTATTATTGCCGCCCTATTTTTTAGCTGGCGCAACTACAAAAAAAACAAACCGCTGATTGCGTCCCGTATCGCCGAGGAGAAAGAAAAAGATCGCCTGAAGGATCTGCGTCGCGATACCCGGCGGCGTCAATGGGCGCTGGCGCTGGCTGATATCCTTGCCCGGCGCAACGGGCTACCGACCAAAGGCGTTGAGCTGGTCTTCAAACTTGACGATGACAAACGCCGCTATCTGGCGCAGCAGGTAAAAAAAGAGCTGGGCTTGAGCGAAAACCTCGACGGCGCGGCGTTACGCCACAAGGTTGAGGATATCTTACGCCGCTGGCCTGCGGGCATCGGCAGCTCGCCGCGCACGTTTTATCATCATCTGGCGGCCCAGGGCCAGGTCCGCGACGCGCTGGCCTTCGACTGTATGCGCACCGCCTTTCTGACCCGCTGTATCGCCGGGCTCGGCTGGTGCGACGTACATCAGGCCTGGCTGGTGTTATTACTTAACGCCCAGCGCGCTCAGGACTGTTTTGATTCCTGGGAGGATTACGCCACCGCCTACGTTCGCGCCCGCCGGGTATGGCTCACGCTACGTGACACGCCAACAGCGCTTGCCGGACGGGATTTACAGGAAGCCACCCATTATCTGCAAGACCCTGTCAGCCGCTGGCGACAACTGCCGTGGAATGAATTCAAAATTTTCGAGCCGATTTAAAGGACGCTTTATGGAACAGGATGATCGTCTGCTCAACGCTATGTTTGAGATGTGCAACCACAAAAATCCCCTCAATGACGGGCAACGCGAGTGGCATATCGCCGATATTCCCGGCCTGCTGCGCGAAGAACGCTATGACGAACTGGACGAACTCTACAACCAGGCGCTGACGGAGAGCTTTACCAGCCGCGAAGCGGAAAAGCGCTATTTCTTCGCCTGGAATCAAATGGACAACCCTTTTTACGATATGGACACGCTGGTTGAGGCTGGGCCGCAAGGATTAGCGCTGATCAAAAACTGGCAGCGCGCTCGTCCCCGCTCCACTCACGCCTGGCTTGCCGAGGCGCAATACTGGAATCACCGTGCGTGGCTTTACCGCAGCTATGGCTGGGCGAGAGAAACCACCCGAGCGATGTGGATCTGCGCCGCCGCCTGCAACGAACGGATGGTCATCGCCGCGCTCAATGCTATCGACTGTGAACCGCGCCAGTGGATGGCGGCGGCCCTGACCAGCACCAACTCAAAAGTCTTCGGCCAGCCCGACTGGCTGGTTGAGTTCCTCGTGGGCGCGGATGTTGCCGGGCAGCCATTAATGGAAGATCTGGCTGAATATCATCGCCATTCACCGCAGGAGGTGGACGCGCTGATGGCCCATTCCGGGCTGTCGTTTGCCGACGCGGTTTGCCCAAATCTGCCACGCCCGTCCGTGCTGCCGGAGTGCAATGACGATGCCGGGCAAAAATACTGGCTCGCCGTCTGCCTGGCTATTTTCCCGACGGCATTTTACGTGCTGGATGAATATATCCCGTTTCGTATGCCACGCTGGAGAGGGTCTCACGAGGAAATCCGCGAATTTCTGGAATCAAGCGTATGCGATCACCTTTCTGTCGCAGAACGTGAACATCTGGAGCTATTAATCTGGTGGGACGATCACCGCGATCTGCGCATCAAAGAGGTTGACTCCCCGGCAGAACAGGAACGTATTATCGCCAAAGCCGAAGAGATTAGCCTGCGAGCGCATATTCAGGAATCTCGCCACAACGCGCTGGAGTGGCTTCGGGTCTGCTATAGCGATCTGGACGATAATGACGCGCTCTGGCGAACCCTTCAGCGTTCGATCGTAGAAAAAGTTAAGCTCAACAATTATTTCTCTGATGACACGATAAAGTTCGCCCTGCGCGATTTTCCTGACACCTGGTGGATGTATAATTTTCTCTGTCAGAATGCGCAGCAAACGGAATCCGCAGTGCCGAAAATCCGTCGTGGCTACGTTCAGTACGCCGGGCTATTGGGTTTCGAAAAGGATGAGGCGCAAGGCCTCGCCTGGCTCGATAGCGTCGCCGACATTAAATATAACCATCACTGGCGGGCGGCGATTAAAAATTTCAACTGGTTCGGGCTCCCGGAACATTTCGTGTCGCTGGCAGAGCTGGGCGCGCAAAGAAATATCCCCGCCGCGCTAAACCTGCTGGGCCTTGAACACAATAATAAAGAGAACAACGGCCTACTACCTTACGATCCTGCCATCGCGTTAGGGTATTTTCAGCGCGCGGCGGAGATTTTGCACCGGCAGTTAGCGCTGCGCGAGAGCACCCCGTACAAATTAATAGATAACGGAGGCTATACCGATTATGAAAATGACCTGCAAAATATTCATTTCAGCATCGGCATCTGCAACCAGCGTCTGAGTAAACAAGAATTTGATACCGAAAAACGTTCCGCTTATGAAAAAGAACTACTCGATAATCTCTGGCTGGCGCATCAGTTCGGACATAAAGAGGCCTGGGGCTTGTTCCTGCTGAATATTTTTGAAGTGAAGGATATTACGCTGGCGCATAAGCATCTGGAACTGGTGCAACAAGAGGCCAACAAAGGCACGCTACACGCTATGGTGACCCTATCGCGCCTGCACGGTAATAAACACGATCGAACGCTGTTTAATATGAAGCTAAGCGCACGCTGGGCGCATTTTGCCTTCACGCTTTATCCGGATAATGAAATCGTTATGGACTGCCTGGACCACCTGCATTTCGATTCTTTCTGGAAACGCTTTCGTTTCGCCTGGTATACCGTCCGCATCCCGAATTCAGAGCTGCCGGGACAGGTCAACTCAATGGTGTAAGGTGGTTTACTCCCCTCTCCCACGGCGCTACAATGCCCGCCCTTAAAGTGAGGACTCTCCTCCAGCCGCCTCATCAGGTGAGGCGGATCTGACCTGTCATCAGAACGAGAAAATGATGTTTAAACCAGAACTCCTTTCGCCGGCGGGAACGCTGAAAAATATGCGTTACGCTTTCGCTTACGGTGCCGATGCCGTCTATGCGGGCCAACCGCGCTACTCTTTACGCGTGCGTAATAACGAATTCAATCACGAAAATTTGCAGCTTGGCATCAACGAAGCCCACGCGCTCGGAAAAAAATTCTACGTGGTGGTGAACATCGCCCCGCATAACGCCAAGCTCAAAACCTTTATCCGTGACCTGAAACCCGTCGTCGAGATGGGCCCGGATGCGCTGATCATGTCCGATCCAGGGTTGATTATGCTGGTACGCGAGCACTTCCCGGCAATGCCGATTCACCTGTCGGTACAGGCTAATGCCGTAAACTGGGCGACGGTAAAATTCTGGCAGCAGATGGGGCTGACCCGTGTGATTCTCTCCCGCGAGCTGTCGCTGGAAGAGATTGAGGAAATTCGCCAGCAGGTGCCGGATATGGAAATAGAAATTTTCGTCCACGGCGCGCTATGCATGGCCTATTCCGGCCGCTGCCTGCTTTCCGGCTACATCAATAAACGCGATCCGAACCAGGGCACCTGCACCAATGCCTGCCGTTGGGAATATAACGTGCAGGAAGGAAAAGAAGACGTTGTCGGCAACATCGTGCATAAGCACGAACCGATTCCGGTACAGAACGTTGAGCCGACGCTCGGTATCGGTGCGCCGACGGATAAAGTGTTTATGATAGAAGAGGCCCAAAGACCGGGCGAATACATGACCGCGTTCGAAGACGAGCATGGCACCTATATCATGAACTCAAAAGATTTGCGCGCTATCGCCCACGTGGAGCGCCTGACGAAAATGGGCGTCCACTCGCTGAAAATCGAAGGCCGCACCAAATCCTTTTATTACTGCGCCCGTACCGCGCAGGTCTACCGTAAGGCCATCGACGACGCCGCCGCGGGTAAACCCTTCGACCCTACGCTGCTGGAAACGCTGGAAGGTCTGGCTCATCGCGGCTATACCGAAGGTTTCCTGCGTCGCCATACGCACGACGATTACCAGAATTACGAGTACGGTTACTCCGTTTCCGAACGCCAGCAATTTGTCGGCGAGTTCACCGGCGAGCGTAAAGGCCAACTGGCGGCCGTGGCGGTGAAGAATAAATTCTCCGTTGGCGATAGTCTGGAGCTGATGACACCGCAGGGAAATATCAATTTCACCCTGGAACAGATGGAGAACGCCAAAGGAGACGCTATGCCGGTGGCACCTGGCGATGGCTATACCGTCTGGATGCCCGTCCCGCAGGACGTTACGCTGGATTACGCACTATTGATGCGTAATTTCTCAGGCGAATCAACGCGTAACCCCCATGCTAAGTAGTTAATTGCGGTTATTTTTTCATGGCGGGAAGATTCTTAGAAATTGATCACATACCGCTTCGCTCAATGCGGGTATTATTCAACGCGCTGAAAAACATAACCCATAAATGCTAGCTGTACCAGGAACCACCTCCTTGGCCTGCGTAATCTCCCTTACGCAGGCTTATTTTTTGCATATAATCAATAAAAAAGTGGTACTTCCCGCCATATCCAAAAATTGACCACACTAACCAAAGCGCAAATGGGCGCTTTGGTTTAGAGACCTCCCCTATCCATTGCCAGCCAGCAAGTCACAATCCTCCCGCATCCGGTCAGACTCAGGACTTAGCATTCTGACATTTACGTTTAAAATCAGTGAATTAAATCAAGAACTGCTTTGTGAGAACTTACACAAAAAGTTTCCAGGTTATTAAATTAAGGTTAAAAACCGATAATTTAAGCGTGTAAAGTTATGGCACGTTTTAATGCCGGTTTTACAAGGATTAAAATAATGTTTTCCCGGATTAGAGGTTTGATTTCATGTCAAAGTAATACTCAAACCATCGCACCTACGCTCAGTCCACCTTCATCAGGCCATGTAAGTTTTGCTGGGATTGATTATCCTCTATTACCACCAGATCACCAAACACCCTTCCCACCGTCACGTATAATCGGTATCCAGAGTTATTCCTTTATCCTGTAAAATGTGATACAGATTCTCCATTGATCTAATAACTACCTCAATTTCACATTCAAGTTTCTCTACAGAACTTTCATTGAGTGAGAAATTGAGAGCCAGTAATAATGATTGTGAGTTATTATCATAACACAAATGTGGTCCATTATTCTCTGCAAACCATAAATTAGCATTGAGAAATTCAAAAGCAAGATTATTATTATCCGGAGGTCTTCCGCAAAAACCGTATATCATTATATACTCGCTATTAGTGCTTGTTAGTAAGATACGGTAACGGTTATCTATAATAAATGAGCATAATCTGTTTTCGTCAAAGGCAATTGAATCGGAATTTAATTTTAGTGAAAACTGTCTTAATAAGCGATCGGCTCTTGAATACATAACACCCCATACTCTATTTAAAGAGTTTCTATATAAGTCATAAGCCTCTTGTCTGGACGCTTAACACCCCGTGTCATCGTCGGAATTCATCTTTTCCCTATGACTTGCTGTGTTTGCTCATTTATGGCCAGGCTGGCCGGGCTCTGATGCCATTTGCGCTAAGGTATAGTCCGGCGCATATTCCCATCATACCAATTCCCCCCATGCCAAACGATGCGCCTAAAACCGTCAGGGCGGTAGTATATGCAGTACCACTACTGACACTGGCGACAGCCCCTGAGCATACCCCACTGAAAACACCTGTAAACAATGCCGTGGTTCCCAGGCACATTAAACATCTGGGTTTATTGCCGTAAGCGTTAAAATCAACGATTTCAGCTACTGGTTTTTCGTCATTACACCGTTCAGAAGGAGGGAGCAATGGCGTTTGCGCATTCACGCCTGAAGTGACATTCATATAAACCTCTTCATGCACATGCCTGTTTATGTTTATGAGAAAAGCGATACATCAGGCAACGGTACGACTATAGGACACCGCGCTAAGCCATCATCTAAATAGGTTTTATTTGATATATAGTAGCGTGCTTCTAATAGTGCGCCGTGTTTCTGCTAAAGAGTCTAAAGAACATTTCGATTTTATGCTATTAAAAAGTATGTTTGGTAATAAATATCAGGTTTTTATCTGATATTATGGTGTTTGAAATTAATACTGATAACTGACGTATGTTCGTCTTGTTAATTCTCCGTTTCGTTATCAAAGGCGCTATATCGGAAAGCGTCTGACTCCCCCTTGTGATTTCCTTGCACTCTCACAAGCACTACTCAATGCGCATACCGGCATCTCTCTTGTCGCCATTTGCCTTAAACCATGCTTCACTTACCGCTGCGTACAGCAGGAAGAAAAACGGTAAAGCAATAAGTGCGCAACATTTCAATTTTCATCCTGTTCTGACCTCGCTTTTTCATTTCTGCTATACACTTTCTGGAGATTGTTGTTCAACCTATTAAGGCATAACGGATGGCTAACTTTCCCGCCAGCTTACTGATCCTCAATGGCAAAAGCGCTGATAACCAGCCGCTACGTGAGGCCATTACTCTACTTCGCGACGAAGGTATACAGATTCACGTTCGGGTAACCTGGGAAAAAGGCGACGCGCAACGTTACGTTGATGAAGCCCGTAGACTGGGCGTTGAAACGGTGATTGCCGGCGGCGGAGACGGTACCATTAATGAAGTGTCTACCGCGCTCATCCAGATCCGCGACGGCGTAGCCCCTGCACTGGGCCTTTTGCCGCTCGGCACTGCCAACGATTTTGCCACCAGCGCCGGTATTCCTGAAGCGCTGGACAAAGCGCTGAAACTGGCGATTGCCGGAAACGCGATGGAAATTGATATGGCCAGGGTCAATGATAAAACCTGTTTTATCAATATGGCGACGGGCGGTTTTGGCACCCGCATTACCACTGAAACGCCGGAAAAACTCAAAGCCGCGTTGGGCGGCGTCTCCTATCTTATCCACGGTCTGATGAGAATGGATACGCTGACCCCTGACCGCTGCGAAATACGTGGCGAAAACTTTCACTGGCAGGGAGATGCGCTGGTGATCGGCATCGGCAACGGTCGTCAGGCCGGCGGCGGGCAGCAATTATGTCCCACCGCGCTGATTAACGACGGGCTGTTACAGCTACGGATTTTTACCGGCGAAGAGCTGCTGCCGGCGCTGTTTTCCACACTCACGCAGTCAGATGACAATCCGAATATTATTGACGGCGCCTCGGCGTGGTTTGATATTCATGCACCGCATGAAATCACGTTTAATCTGGATGGCGAACCACTCAGCGGACAAGAATTTCATATTGAGGTGCTACCTGGCGCATTACGCTGTCGGCTGCCGCCAGACTGCCCGTTGCTACGTTAATAACACCTGTCGCTGGCCGGATGCGCTCACATCCGGCTTTTCTTCGTTGAACTCAGGCGATGGTGACTTTGCTATCCAGATAGACATCCTGTACGGCGTTAATCAACTTCACGCCATCAGCCATCGATTTCTTAAAGGCTTTACGTCCCAGAATTAGCCCCATTCCACCGGCTCGTTTGTTGATCACCGCGGTACGAACCGCGTCGCCGAGATCAGTGTCGCCGCCGTCCGCGCCGCCGGAGTTGATAAGCCCGGCGCGTCCCATATAGCAGTTCGCCAACTGGTAACGTACCAAATCAATCGGGTTATCGCTGGTCAGTTTGCTGTACACGCGGTCGTCGGTATAGCCGAAGTTGACCGCTTTATAACCGCCATTATTCTCGGCCATTTTCTGTTTCACAATATCCGCGCCAATCGTTGCGGCCAGATGGTTGGCTTGCCCCGTCAGGTCAGCGGATACATGGTAATCGACGCCGTCTTTTTTAAAGGAAGAATTACGCAGGTAAGCCCACAATACGGTCACCATACCCAGCTCATGCGCACGCTCAAAAGCGGCGGAGATCTCTTCAATCTGGCGACGAGACTGTTCCGAACCGAAATAGATCGTCGCGCCTACCGCCACGGCGCCCATATTAAACGCCTGCTCAACGCTGGCGTACAGGGTCTGATCGTACTCTGTCGGATAGCTCAATGTTTCGTTGTGATTCAGTTTGACCAAAAACGGAATACGGTGCGCATAGCGCCGTGAAACCGAGGCCAGTACGCCGTAGGTAGAGGCCACGCAGTTACAGCCGGCCTCAATCGCCAATTCAACAATATTTTTTGGGTCAAAGTAGCGCGGGTTGGCCGCAAAAGAAGCGCCGGCGGAGTGCTCCACCCCCTGATCGACGGGCAGTATCGAAAGGTATCCTGTTCCCGCCAGGCGTCCAGTATTATAGAGCGTCTGCATATTACGCAGAACGGCTGGTGGACGATTATTGTCAATCATCACCCGGTCAACGTAATCCTTGCCGGGTAGATAAAGCTGATCGGAAGGAATGGTCATACAACGATGCTGTAAAAGGCTGTCGGCGTCTTTGCCAAGCAACTGCGCAATATCAGTCATAGCTATGCTCCCGTAAGTTCCGATAGGGTATCGGAAGGTGAATAGTCCTGCCCCGCAGATTGCGGGTCGCAATAAGCCTGGTACTGACCGACCATTTTTGCCAACTTTAGCGCATTTTTTCGGCGCTATCTGCTGACTCGATTCACGTCCGAAAAAGTGTTAGATCGGTCAAAATTAATGCTCAATGGTATTTAAAAGGTATTATTAAATGGTATTGTCGTGGCGTACCTTACCTGTCATGAAGGATTCAAAAATGAAAACGACCTTTAAACTGTCGTTCATGATGTTCGTGGAGTGGTTTATCTGGGGCGCCTGGTTCGTCCCCCTGTGGCTATGGCTAAATAAAAGCGGGTTTTCCGCCGGTGAAATAGGCTGGTCTTATGCCTGTACCGCCATTGCGGCGATCCTGTCGCCGATTCTGGTCGGCTCCGTTACCGACCGTTTTTTCTCGGCGCAAAAAGTCCTGGCGGTACTGATGTTTGCGGGTGCCGTACTGATGTATTTCGCGGCGCAGCAAACCACCTTCGCCGGATTCTTTCCGCTGCTTCTGGCCTATTCATTGACCTATATGCCGACCATCGCGCTGACAAACAGCATTGCCTTCGCTAACGTACCGGACGTTGAACGCGATTTTCCACGCATTCGCGTTATGGGAACCATTGGGTGGATTGCCTCCGGCCTCGCCTGTGGATTCCTGCCGCAAATGTTAGGCTATAACGATATTTCCCCCACCAACATTCCACTGCTCATAACCGCCGCAAGTTCAGCGTTGCTGGGCGTATTTGCGTTCTGTCTGCCAGACACGCCGCCAAAAAGCACCGGCAAGATGGATATTAAAGTGATGCTGGGGCTGGATGCGCTGGTCCTGCTGCGCGATAAAAACTTTCTCGTTTTCTTCTTCTGTTCCTTCCTGTTTGCAATGCCGCTGGCCTTCTACTACATCTTCGCTAACGGCTATCTGACAGAAGTGGGAATGAAAAACGCCACCGGCTGGATGACGCTCGGCCAGTTCTCTGAAATCTTCTTTATGCTGGCGCTGCCCTTTTTCACTAAGCGCTTTGGTATTAAAAAGGTATTATTGCTTGGTCTTATTACCGCCGCGATCCGCTACGGCTTTTTTGTCTATGGCGGCGCGGAGACGTACTTCACTTACGCCCTGTTGTTCCTCGGTATTTTGCTGCACGGCGTAAGTTACGATTTCTACTACGTCACCGCCTACATTTATGTCGATAAAAAAGCGCCGGTTCATATGCGTACCGCTGCGCAAGGGCTTATCACCCTCTGCTGTCAGGGATTCGGCAGCCTGCTGGGGTATCGTCTCGGCGGCGTGATGATGGAAAAAATGTTTGCTTATCCGCAACCAGTTAACGGTCTGACATTCAACTGGGCGGGCATGTGGACGTTTGGCGCAGTGATGATTGCCGTCATCGCGCTACTGTTTATGATTTTCTTTCGCGAATCGGACAAAGAGATCACTGCTATTGACGATCGCGATATTGCGTTGACACAAGGGGAAGTAAAATGAAAGCAGAACGTATTCTCGGTGCTCTTTACGGGCAAGCGTTAGGGGATGCGATGGGAATGCCCTCTGAGCTGTGGCCGAGAACGCGCGTCAAAGCGCATTTCGGCTGGATTGACCGCTTTCTGCCCGGGCCAAAAGAGAATAATGCCGCCTGCTATTTTAACCGCGCGGAGTTTACGGACGATACCGCAATGGCGCTCTGCCTGGCCGACGCGCTACTCGAATGCGAAGGCAGTATTGATCCCGAGATTATTGGACGTAACATCCTCGCCTGGGCGGAACGCTTTGATGCGTTCAATAAAAATGTACTCGGCCCGACGTCAAAAATTGCGCTGAATGCGATTCGCGACGGCAAACCCATCGCGGCGCTGGAAAATAACGGCGTGACTAACGGCGCGGCCATGCGCGTTTCGCCGTTGGGCTGCCTGTTGCCGCCAACTAACCTGACAGCCTTTATAGCAGAAGTAGCGTTAGCCTCCAGCCCGACGCATAAATCCGATCTGGCGGTGGCTGGCGCCGTGGTTGTCGCCTGGGCCGTCTCGCGAGCGGTTAACGGCGACACGTGGCAAAGTATTGCCGACTCGCTCCCCGCCGTCGCCCATCAGGCGCAGACAGCGCGTATTACCACGTTTAGCGCCTCGCTATCGGCACGTCTGGAACTGGCGCTAAACATTGTCCGCCGCGCCGACGGCGTCGAATCTGCCAGCGAACAGCTCTATCAGATCATCGGCGCGGGAACCAGCACCATTGAATCGGTTCCCTGCGCTATCGCCATGGTGGAACTGGCGAATACCGATCCTAACCGCTGTGCCGTGCTGTGCGCTAACCTCGGCGGCGATACCGACACTATCGGCGCGATGGCTACCGCCATTTGCGGCGCGTTGCACGGGGTAAGCGCCATTAACCCCCAGTTAAAGCAAACGCTGGACGAGGTTAATCAGCTGGATTTTGCGCGCTATGCCGTTGCGCTGGCGAGTTATCGTCAACGGCGGGAGGCACTATGAGCGGCGCACGGTTGCTGACATTATTACCGACCCTGCATACCCGGCGTCCGCTCACCGTTATCGGCGCGGCAGTGATCGATATCATTGCCGACGCCTGGACGTTGCCGCGTCGCGGAGGCGATATTGAACTGCAACAACAGAGCGTCAATGTCGGCGGCTGTGCGCTGAATATTGCCGTGGCGTTGAAACGACTGGGGATTGACGCCAGCAATGCGCTGCCGCTGGGCCAGGGCGTGTGGGCGGAGAGGATTCGCCGCCGTCTGGCAAAAGAGGGATTATCCAGCGTGATTGACGCGGTTGAAGGAGATAACGGCTGGTGTCTGGCGTTAGTCGAACCGGATGGCGAACGCACGTTTATGTCTTTTAGCGGCGTGGAAAACCAGTGGAATGCGGACTGGCTGTCGCAGCTCAGGACACCGCGGGGCAGTCTTGTCTACCTGTCCGGCTATCAACTGGCCTCGTCCTGTGGCGAGCCACTGATCCAGTGGCTGGAAACCGTCGACGATGTAACGCCTTTTATCGATTTTGGCCCACGAATCGGTGATATTACAGACGATGCAATGGCGCGCATTATGGCCTGCCGGCCCATCGTCTCCCTCAATCGCCAGGAAGCCATCATCGCCGCGGAACGCGCCGGACTTGCGACCGATACGCGCACTTTCGGCGAAGCATGGGTAAACCGCTTTTCCGCGCCGCTGGTAGTGCGCCACGATAAAGACGGAGCGTGGTATTTTAGCGCGCAATCTTCCGGCGTTGTGCCAGCGTTTCCGGCAACCGTGGTGGATACCATCGGCGCGGGCGACAGCCATGCTGGCGGCGTGCTGGCAGGACTGGCGTCAGGCTGGTCGCTCGCGGATGCCGTACTGCTGGGAAATGCGGTGGCGAGCTGGGTGGTCGGGCATCGCGGCGGCGACTGCGCGCCCACACGCGAGGCGCTACTCCTCGCACACAAAAACGTATAGGTCGCTACGACAATAACTGATGCTGTATTCAATAGGCCGCTGCTGCTGATCGAGCGCCACCTGCTTAATCACCAGCACCGGCACTTTACCATCCATTTGAATATGCGACTGAAACTCATCATCCGGCATCCGGGCGCTGACGCGAGATCGGGTACGCTGAGGGTAAATGTGCTGGCGACGAAAATAGTCATACAACGAAATGCCAATCGCGTCGACATCATGAATCAGATGCGCGGGCACCCAGGACTCTTCAATCGATACCGCGTCCTCATCAACATAACGAATGCGTTTGAGTAAAAAGACGTCGCTGCCTGCGGGGATCGCCAGGTGCTGCGCGACCTCATCCGGACAACTTACCACGCGTTTGTTAACCCATAGCGTATCCGGTTTTTTGCCGCGCAAGACAACCTGCTGAGAAAATCCCCGCGCCTCTTTCAGGGAATATTCAAAGATATTATTGATTTGCGTACCGTAGCCGCGGGCGCGCGTGACGACACCCTCTTCTTCCAGCGCCTGCATCGCTTTTCGTACCGTGATGCGCGAGACGCCAGTAAGCTGGCTGAGATCGCGTTCGCCAGGCAAAATATTACCGTGCTCAAGAATACCGCTGCGCACGGCATCCTTTACCGTCTGGGCGAATTTCATGTATAGCGGCGTATTATCCGCCGCTGAAATTCGTTCATTCAGTTGCGCGATGAGCCGGGTATGCGCTTGTTCCATTTATCTTTCCTGACGACGGGTCTGTAGGCAGTATACTACCACCACGCGTGGAAATGATGTACCGGACCAATGCCCTTCCCCACTTCCAGCGTGTCCGCCTGCGCCAGCGCCGCCGAAAGCCATGCCTTCGCCTCGTTTACCGTCTCTCCCCAACAGCGATGCCGGGGCCGTAACGCCGCCAGCGCCGCCGACAACGTACAGCCCGTCCCATGCGTATTTTTGGTGTTCACACGCGGCGCGCTAAAACGCTGCTCGCCCTCACGGGTAAAGAGCCAGTCCGGGCTTTGCGCATCCTCTAAATGCCCGCCTTTCATCAATACCGCTTCACACCCCATCGCCAGTAACGCCCGCCCCTGCGCCAGCATCTCCTGTTCCGTACGCGCATGGGGCGCATCCAGCAACGCTGCGGCTTCCGGCAAATTAGGCGTAATCAGCGATACCTGCGGCAACAGCCGGACGCGTAATGTTTCTATCGCAGAGGGCGAGAGCAACGGATCGCCGCTTTTCGCCAGCATCACCGTATCCAGCACCACATTACGTACATGATGGCGCTGTAGTCGTTCCGCCACGGCCTCGACAATATCGGTTTCCGCCAGCATCCCGATTTTCGTGGTATCAATGCGCACATCGCTGAGCACGGAATCAAGTTGAGCGGCGACAAAGTCCGGCTCTATCCGGTACACCGACTGTACGCCACAGGTATTTTGCGCCACCAGCGCGGTGATGACCGAACAGCCATATGCGCCCAGCGCGGAAAAGGTCTTGAGATCCGCCTGGATACCGGCCCCGCCGCTGGGATCGGTACCGGCAATCGTCAGCGCGTTAATTCTCTTCATTGGCCGCCTCTACATCCAGATGATAGAGCGCATCAAGAAAAGCCGGGATGAAGCTGCCCGGTCCTTCGCTACGCTCTGCCGCGGCCTGTCCAGCCAGTTTCATCCAGCAGCAGGCCGACGCGACATTGTCCAGCGCGGCGCCCGGTAACGCGCAACTGGCGGCGACGAGCGCCGACAACGCGCAGCCGGTGCCTACAATGCGAGTCATTAACGGATCGCCGCCGGGAATGCTCAGCGTGCGCTGACCGTTAGTGACGTAATCTACCTCGCCGGTGACCACCACGATGCAGTCTATCTGACGCGCCAGCGCCTGCGCCGCAGGCAGTGCGGCCAACGCCGCCTCGGTGGTATCTACGCCGCGTCCGCCCAGCGCCATGCCGGCTAACGCCAGGATTTCCGAGGCGTTGCCGCGTATTGCCGCCGGGCGCAGGGACAAGAGATCCAGGCAAAATCGCCGACGAAATTCCAGCGCGCCTACTGCGACAGGATCAAGCGTCCACGGCGTTTTGGCATCATAAGCGCTTTCTACCGCCGCACGCATCGCTTCAGCGCGTGAGGCGGTTAATGTTCCGACATTAACCAGCAAGGCGTTGGCGATGGCGGCAAACGGTCTGGCCTCGACAGGATCAATCACCATGGCGGGTGAAGCGCCCAGCGCCAGCAACGTATTGGCGGTAAACGTTTGTACGACGTCATTCGTCATACAGTGCGTAAGCGGGGAGAGCGCGCGAAAGTGTTTTAACGTATGCGCCGCAAGCGTGCGGCAGTGCAGGTCAGGCTGCATGGTTCAGCTCCTGCCCGCGTGAAGAAGGGACACGAGCAGTGTCAGACTTCCCTACGCTGGCATTATCCAGATCAGGTGGTACGGGTATTTCTCAGCCTTCACAACGAAGGGCACCCCGAGTCGTCAAGCCCCGCCGTGTTAAGCGGGGTTTCGCTATTAAGCATACTGTCTGCGCCAGACAATGTAAATTTACAGCCAGCGGCGGACGATAATTTCAGCGTTATCAGATAGTTCTCAAAACCTATTCGGTTCTGGCAAACTTGCTGGCGGATATGTTGCTGCACGACGCTTTCGTTTACACTTTTTACGAAAAGGGGCGTGAGATAACAAAATAGCGCTTGTCAGATACGCCACCAGCAGAAATGATACACACGATGTTAACTGACCCGCATATGTGGAGGGTAAAAGTATGAAAAGTAAGTTGCTGCCTTGCGCGCTGTTGCTTGCAACCAGTTTTGCATGGGCCGCCCCCGCGACAACGGGCATTGATCAATATGAGTTAAAAAGTTTTATCGCCGACTTCACCCACTTCAAGCCCGGCGATACCGTTCCGCAGATGTACCGCACCGATGAGTATAATATTAAACAGTGGAAATTACGTAATCTGCCCGCGCCAGATGCCGGTACTCACTGGACCTATATGGGCGGCGCGTATGTACTGATTAACGATACCGATGGAAAAATCATCAAAGCCTATGATGGCGAGATTTTTTATCATCGATAATGATATACGCACTCTTTGTATAAAGAGTGCGTACAGCATAAAATTAATTATAAGATACCACGATTAATGCTTTCGATTGTAATGGCCCCGCTTTAACTTTTGCAGGATCAAGAACATAATATGTGGCAAAGACAGGAATAGCTTCCACCGAATTCACTGCACTGCCTTTGGCATAGGTTTTGAAAATACTGTTTATCGCTGCTCCTTTGTTTATTTTAAGCAGGCTCCGATTTGAATCTCTTAAGATAAACCCAACGCCATTATCGTTATCCGGTTTCAGGACTGCTTCATTCTCATCCCAGACTAAATCACTACGTAGATTCACCGCTATTTGCCGTGATGTCAGCATCGCATTCCGTACCTGATTTTTGCAATCCAGAATAATATCACCCTGCTTAGAAAATTCACTAACCTCTCCTTTAGTGCGGAGTTTAGTCATAGGCACCGGGTCCAACGTGATGGTGAGATTCTGGGGGGCGCAGGTAGTTTCTTTACGGTTGTAATTTATCGTTAAATTGGCTTTATAAACGCCTTTCCCATTCAGATCAGTGATAACGTTCGCAACACACTCTCTATTCCCCCAACAGCCAATATATTTTAAAATAAATACCACCCAATCGCTACCGCTCCATTGATTCTTTGCACCCGACATCACCGTTATATTATCTATCGTAACCGAGTATCCCCCCCTGGCAGACACAGTCACCGCCTCCAGTGAGTTTATTTCTGAAATCGTTATCTTATAGGGGGCTTCAATTACACCGTTTTGGTTGCGCATATTTATCGCACTACTGCTTTGCCATTCAACTTTTAATTTTAACTTAACACTATCATTCGGCCCCATACCAATAATATGATCGGATGTCTCTAATTTAGTCACAACATCACTATTAGAACAATTGGCATCAGTGAAACCATTTGTAATAATGGCTGACTCCTCCCCCCCCAGCATTAAGCTATCGGATTGAATCGTATAATCCTTCGTGTTGGTTAAGGTCGCATTACACGCCGCGTAACCCAACTGCGTAAACTGCATCATTATTAATAAAAATAGTAGTCTTTTCATGGCGTCACCTAAAGATTACCGACAAATATAAACGTTATTTTCATCAATCTGTTTATCAAAAGTGATCTTACAGAAAAGACCCTGTTGTTTATCTGTTGCGACTTTTACCGAAACGGGAACCTTTTCAGTACGAATAAATACCCGGCTCCCCTGACCTACCAGTCCTACATTATTTCCCTCGTCATCTTCCACTTCATAACCAAACGTTAAAGGCTCGCCATCTGCGCGCCGCGCCAGGAAATAAAAAGGTTTACTGGTCTCTGTTTCAAAATCAACCACCACTACGGCTCCGCGATAAGGCACTGTAACTTTACGGTTTCCCAGCAGAGCGACATCACTTTCACTCTCGGAGACATCAAGAGAGATAAAATTTTGCCGGTATGGCGTCAATGCTTCAAATACGGCATAACCTTTTGCATTGGTACGTAAATAGGGACGCCCCTGCACCGCCGCGCCTTCCAGGTACGGCGCGTTAATAATCGCGATAGTATCATTAAGGCGAGAGGCTAAATGCACGCCATCGGCCCATGCAACCAGCCCTCCCTGAATATTTCCGCCCACCTGATGATATTGATTGGATTGGCTGTAACTGCCGCCGACCGTCGCCAGCGGGGCGTTCCAGGTTACTGCTCCCCCGAATGTCGTTTGGTGTTCCTGTCGCTGCTGGCTGAGGTTAGTCGTATAATTAAACTGATCGCGATTACCGAACGTGCCGCTAAGGCTGGTGTTATTCGCCTCATAACCTTGATCGTCAAAGGTGGTGGAATTCGATAAATGGATATCACGATTTCCCCCATTCTCCTTTACTCCCCATGTTAAGGGAATCGATAAATAGATATTAAAGCGCTTATCTTCACGGTTATCGCTGTCATAAGTCTGGGTTGCCGATAGCGTAAAACTGAGCCGCTGCCAGGTATTACTGTAGCTTAACTGATAATCCTTGCCTGTACCGCTACGCCCCCAATAGTCGCGCCACAGGGCGCTGGCAGTAAAATATCCCCACCCATCGGGTAGCGTCTGATTAATATTGAGAGTGAAAGTATTTTTACGCCCAAAGTCATTCTCATAATAATCTGCAATATCATAAATATCGTCATCATCGCGACGATAGTTGTCCCGGTTATTAGCCCAGACATGATCGTTAAAAGTGCGATAATCACGTGATGAGTAGCGATATGCTGCCAGAGAAAAATGGGTGGCTGATTGCGGGAGATATTTATTCCAGGCAATCTGGTAGCTTTCCCCATCAAAAACATCGCCATTATCCTGCTTGCTATGAGACAACGTACCGTCGACAGATACCGCGCCAATCAGCGTGTTCCACCCGGTGCCAAGGGTAAATGAGCGATAATCGCTGGCTAACATCGTTCCGCCATACAACGTTAGCAGGTTATTGATCCCGTACTGATAGGTTCCCTGGAGAAAATCAGTTTGCTGAGAGGCTCCTTCAATTCTGCTTCGTCCGGCGGCGAAATCATATTTTGCTACGCCGGGCTGCACCATATTGGGAACGGAAGAATACGGAACAATAAACCGTGAAACAGTACCGTCAGCCTCTTTAACGCTCACGTCCAGATCGGCTCCCCCCCCTGCCAGCTGAAGATCTTCAAATACAAAGGGGCCAGGCGGAACTTCTTTTTGATAAACAATGAAGCCATTCTGTTCAACCGTCACCAGGGCGTTACTTTGCGCCACGCCACGCACAACCGGAGCGAAATTTTGCTTAGAGTGCGGCAGCATTTGCATATCACGCCAGAAGCGCACCCCGCGAAAGCGCACCGTATCAAACATATCCCCGCTAGTGTACTGTTCCCCCAGACGCATTGTCCCCAGTACCGCCGGGAAATCACGTTCCAGATACAGAGTATTGCTCTGCCATTTGCCAGCTGAATTGTCACTTTTGGAAAAATTAGCGTTAGAATGTAATTGCCATCCAAGCAGATTCAATCCGCTGACAAAATTTGCGTAAGTATTTTTCTCACTACCGCCGCTTTTATAATGGCTGTAATATTCGCTGGCATAATACGATGTATAAAAAGCGTTAATTCCACGGTCCCATGTCTCTGGAGACGCATAGCCCGCTTCATATTCCAACACATAAGCCTGAGGGACGCTCAGATAAAGGTTAAAAGCGGCAGTGTCATAAGAAACACTACCTCCATGAACCACCGTTTTCAGCGCAATACATTCATTTTCTACTGTTGTACTCTGCGGGGTAAATTTAATTCCCAGGCTGGCGATCAGATCCGGAGAAATACAGGTACTATCGGGGTCATCCTGAATATTAACCTCATAAGTTCCACGCCATTCTTTATTGACATAAACGTCCATCTCATAAACGCCAGCCATGGGTTTGGTGCTATCAATCTGATAACGGGACACCTTTTCACCTTTCAACCCACCGAACATAAAGTTAGTATCGAATGTTTCTTCTTCAGCCCAGGCGGGTGAAGTAAGCAACGCTGCAAAAAGTGACAGCGTGATGGCGTTTAACTTTTCCATTATCTATCCTTAGGTTAATTCCCCGCTTTTAATTTTCTATTTTGATAGTCTCGTTTAAATAATTCCCAGAATCATCAATTAGCGTCACGGTATAACTATTTACAACTGCCGTTGTGGTGATACTCTGCGATGACCATGGAGCCAGTAATAAGGTTTCTTTATTTACTTTACTTTTTGCTTTAACTTCTGGAATAGTGATCCAGTTTGCGGAATTATTTTTCACGCTAATACTCCCTGGCGCACGAAGCAACTGCAAGCGGGAAAATGTTGCTTTATCGACTTTCTGCACCCCCGGTGGGCGATAGATCAACTTTATCCGGTTTTGTAGCGCAAATTTAATAATGTTTTTATCTTTGTTCTCGTCTGAATTTGGTGGAATATCCAGTACATTGAGGTAGAAAAGACTTTCACGATCGCCAGGCAAGTTATTAGCGAGTTTTTTTATTTTTAATTGCTGACCTGAATTTGCCGCGACTCTAATTACAGGTGGGGTCATAATAAATGGAACCTGTAATTTTTCTGGCGGCAGGCTGGTATCACCGTTATCAATCCACGCCTGGATGAGTGAACTTCGTTTACCGTCATTCATTAATTGTACGGTAATATCTTTTTTCTGCGCCGGATAAATAATACGTGTACCATATATATAAATGCCGCTCCACGCAGGCATAGCGGCACAAGCCAGGCATAATGCAATCATCCGTTTCATGGCCGATAACCTTATAAAAGAGATACAAGCGGCTAAAAGCTTAGCCGCCAAAAAAAGATTGTTAATCAGTTAATACCGTCATTGTCAGTACAGATTCAACAGAACCTGGTGTTACAGTATTTTCAACGGCGGCATAGCGGGCAGAAAAGTTCAGGGTATATACACCATTTTCAAACTTACTTGAATTCAGAGTGTAATTCCCCGACTCATCAGGTTTCACCTGAATACCATCAAGATAAACAGCGAAGCCCGCACCATTATTAGTAGCATTATTTTTGGTGATTTGCATATTATCCACAAATTGAGAACGGTTAAAACTAATTCGTGGATTAGCTGTATTCGAACATTTTACTTTTAAAATCGCTTCTGGACTAGTGTATCCTGTATATATATCGCCAGGGTTTAAGTCAGTCAATCTATCAACACCTACCTGGGATAATTCAATAGTCGCGCTATTTGCGCCTTCGAACGTACAGGATGTTCCTACCACTTCTCCGTTGATTTTTAATTCACCCATATCTTCATCAGCAGCAAAAGCCCCAGCGCTCATAAATACAGCAGACAATACAGAAGCAGCAATAAGTGAACGTTTCATAATCTCTTCCTTAATGAAGTAATTTCTATTTGTTAAGAGTTATTAACCCTTGCAAAGAAAATTCTCACAGACAGGAAGTTATCGCAATGTAAACGCGATGTTTTGTTGATTTAAAACAATTTACAGATTGCAATATAATTGCAACAAATAATCATTGCTTATCATTATTTTGTAAACTTATTAATTTCCGAAATTTACTGCCCTTACATATAAACACAACGAATAAAAAAGCCCATATCATTGATGTCAATGATATGGGCCTGCGGAATTAATAAGAATTAGTCGTAATGATTAACAACAATCTGTCGGGTGCTATCACCAGGCACCGTGTATAGCTGCGTTGTCACACCTCTCATCGGCGTAGCGGCGGGTGTTTGCAGCGTTGAAACGTGGATAGTGTTGCCGCAACGCTGCTGCAACTGTGCGTTTACCACTTCTGTACTGCACGTTGGCGCGGTCACTTTTCCACTGATGGTTAATGTTGCGGTGTCGGAGGCAAAAACAGGTACGCTTATCCCATAAGCCGAAACTATAATTCCCATCAGCAAATATTTTTTCATAGTGAGCAATTGTTCCTCTGGTGAACGTCAAACAGTATGCAGGCCGTCCTGATGAGCAGGATGAACGTATCGATACCTTAAAACCAATTGAAAAAATAAATCAGTAGGATAGGTATGATCAATTCAAATAATGTTTTTGCCGATTATTTCAGATAAACACCTGTCTGTTTAAGCAGAAATTAACAATGCGGGGGCTATTATTTTATTAATACATTCACTGCATCAATATATATTAATGCAGTGAATGCCATATTCTCTTTAGAATACGTCAGGAGGATTACACCGCGCGGAAGGCGATTTCACCCGGAATCACTTCACCCTGCCAGTAAAGCTGTGCCGCAACGCGATCGGCCAGTTCGCGATAGATCGCGGTAAATTCGCTCTCCGGACGGCTAACCACCGTCGGCGTACCGCGATCGAGATCTTCGCGCAGACTAATATGCAGCGGCATCTGACCCAGAAGCTGAGTATGGTATTTTTCCGCCAGCTTCTGCGCACCGCCCGTGCCGAAGATCGGTTCGTGATGGCCGCAGTTGCTACAAATATGCATACTCATATTTTCCACAATGCCGAGCACCGGCACTTCCACCTTCTCGAACATCACGATACCTTTTTTGGCGTCGATTAGCGCGATATCCTGCGGCGTAGTCACCACCACCGCGCCGGTAACAGGAATGTTCTGCGCCAGCGTTAGCTGAATATCCCCGGTTCCCGGCGGCATATCCAGTACCAGATAATCCAGATCCGGCCACAGCGTCTCCTGCAACATCTGCATCAGCGCCTTACTGGCCATTGGGCCGCGCCATACCATCGCGTTATCGTCAGTCACCAGATAACCGATCGAGTTGGTCGCCAGGCCGTGAGACATAATCGGCGCCATATGCGTACCGTCTGGCGATGTCGGGCGCTGATCTTCTGCGCCAAGCATGGTTGGGATCGACGGGCCGTAAATATCGGCATCGAGAACCCCGACCTTTGCGCCTTCAACCGCTAACGCCAGCGCCAGGTTTACCGCCGTGGACGATTTACCCACCCCGCCTTTACCGGAGCTCACGGCAATGATGTTTTTCACGCCATTAATGCCAGGCTGATTTTTGACGCGTTTCAGCGTCGCAATGTTGTACGACAGTTTCCAGTCGATCGCTTTTGCGCCTGTAATACGTAACAGATCGGCGCTGCATTGCTCTTTTAAGACCTCAAACGCGCTGTTCCAGACGAACGGCATGACCAGCTCAACGTGCAGCGTATCATCCATCCAGGCGACGTGGTGCAACGCCTTAAGCGTGGTGAGGTTATGCTTCAGGGTTGGGTGCTGAAAATTCGCCAGCGTCCCGGCGACCATCGCTCGCAGGGTATCTGGTGATTTGGCCTGGGATTGTTCGTTCATCCCGACTCCTTTTGTAGTTCTGAAAAGTACGATTGTAACTTTGTAGTTTACTCCAGCGGTAACAATTATTCATTTACGGATAAATGCCCTTATCGCTTGGCGCAGTAATTACCATTTTGGTACTATCAAAGCCCTTTTTTACAACAGAAGAAGTAATACCCACTATGACTCAAGTCGCGAAGAAAATTCTGGTAACGTGCGCGCTGCCGTACGCCAACGGCTCTATCCACCTCGGCCATATGCTGGAGCACATCCAGGCTGATGTCTGGGTCCGTTACCAGCGAATGCGCGGCCATGAGGTTAACTTCATCTGTGCCGATGACGCTCATGGCACGCCGATCATGCTGAAAGCGCAGCAGCTTGGTATTACGCCGGAGCAAATGATCGGTGAAATGAGCCAGGAGCACCAGACCGATTTCGCCGGTTTTAATATTAGCTACGACAACTACCACTCAACGCACAGCGACGAGAATCGCGAGCTGTCCGAGCTGATTTATACGCGCCTGAAAGAGAACGGTTTTATTAAGAACCGCACTATCTCTCAACTCTACGATCCGGAAAAAGGCATGTTCCTGCCGGACCGATTTGTGAAAGGCACCTGCCCGAAATGTAAATCCGCGGACCAGTACGGCGATAACTGTGAAGTGTGCGGCGCGACCTACAGCCCGACCGAACTTATCGAACCGAAATCCGTGGTGTCCGGCGCGACGCCGGTAATGCGTGACTCCGAGCACTTTTTCTTTGACCTGCCGTCATTCAGCGAAATGTTGCAGGCGTGGACCCGCAGCGGCGCGCTGCAGGAGCAGGTGGCGAACAAAATGCAGGAGTGGTTTGAATCCGGCCTGCAACAGTGGGACATCTCCCGCGACGCGCCGTATTTTGGTTTCGAAATCCCGAACGCGCCGGGCAAATATTTCTACGTCTGGCTGGACGCGCCTATTGGCTATATGGGCTCCTTCAAAAATCTGTGCGATAAGCGCGGTGACACGACCAGTTTTGATGAGTACTGGAAAAAAGACTCCGACGCCGAGCTGTACCACTTTATCGGCAAAGACATCGTCTATTTCCACAGCCTGTTCTGGCCTGCCATGCTGGAAGGCAGCCACTTCCGTAAGCCGACCAACCTGTTCGTTCACGGTTACGTGACGGTGAACGGCGCGAAGATGTCTAAGTCTCGCGGCACCTTTATTAAGGCCAGCACCTGGCTGAAACACTTTGACGCCGACAGCCTGCGCTACTACTACACCGCGAAGCTTTCTTCACGCATTGATGACATAGACCTGAACCTGGAAGACTTTGTCCAGCGCGTCAATGCCGATATCGTCAATAAAGTAGTCAACCTGGCATCCCGTAACGCAGGCTTTATCAATAAGCGTTTCGACGGCGTGCTGGCGGCTGAACTGGCCGATCCGCAATTGTATAAAACCTTTACTGACGCCGCTGCGGTGATTGGCGAAGCATGGGAAAGCCGTGAATTCGGTAAAGCTATCCGTGAGATTATGGCGCTGGCCGACGTCGCTAACCGTTATGTTGACGAGCAAGCGCCGTGGGTGGTGGCTAAACAAGAAGGCCGCGACGCGGACCTGCAGGCCATTTGCTCAATGGGCATCAACCTGTTCCGCGTGCTGATGACGTATCTGAAACCGGTACTGCCGACGCTTTCTGAACGCGTTGAAGCCTTCCTGAACAGCGAACTGAACTGGGATGCCATCGAACAGCCGTTGCTCGGTCACAAGGTCAACACCTTTAAGGCGCTCTACAATCGCATCGACATGAAGCAAGTTGAAGCGCTGGTTGAAGCGTCTAAAGAAGAGGTGAAAGCCGCAACCGCGCCGGTTACCGGCCCGTTAGCCGACTTCCCGATTCAGGAAACCATCACCTTTGACGATTTTGCGAAAGTCGATCTGCGCGTGGCGCTGATTGAAAATGCCGAGTTTGTGGAAGGCTCTGACAAATTGCTGCGTCTGACGCTGGATCTGGGCGGCGAGAAGCGTAACGTCTTCTCCGGCATTCGTTCCGCCTACCCGGACCCGCAGGCGCTGATTGGCCGCCAGACGGTAATGGTCGCCAACCTCGCGCCGCGCAAAATGCGCTTTGGCGTCTCCGAGGGAATGGTGATGGCCGCAGGACCTGGCGGGAAAGATATCTTCCTGTTAAGCCCTGATGAGGGCGCGAAGCCTGGCCAGCAGGTGAAATAAGCAACAAGCCGGAGCATGCTCCGGCTTTTTTAACCGCTTAATCCTGACTGGCATATCGCCCCCTCCGCGCGTTTTAACTTTTTCCTTAATAAGCAATAGCGCTAAGACTCCATATCCGGACTGCTAAATAACGGCTAAAAGTCATATTCTATCCCTCCCTGATACATTGCTATTACTGGGTTAAATTAATTCATTGAAATTATTTTAAAAACCCAATCATTATATAAAATGGAGTTTTAGATGAAAATTTCTGGCAAGTTATTGTCCGCGGCTTTGGCTTCCGTACTGGTGTTCTCTCTTGCTGGCTGTGGCGATAAAGAAGAATCAAAGACCTTTAACGCAAACCTGGCGGGGACAGAAATTTCAATTACCTACACCTATAAAGGTGACAAAATCATTAAGCAGACGTCTGAAAGTAAAATCAGCTATGCCACTGTAGGCGCTAAAACGAAAGAAGATGCCGCCAAAATTCTCGATCCGCTGAGCGCGAAATATAAAAATATCGCCGGAGTAGAAGAAAAATTAACCTATGAAGATACCTATGCCCAGGAAAACGTCTCTGTGGATATGGAAAAAGTGGACTTTAAAGCGTTACAGGGAATCTCTGGGACAATGGTGTCCGGCGATACCAGCAAAGGTATCAGCATGAAACAAACCCAGACGCTGCTGGAAGCCGCTGGTTTTAAAGAAGCGAAATAACTGGCAGGCATAATGTATTGCATCGACTGGTAAAGTCGCTCAGGGCGCTGCTTCGGCAGCGTCTTTTCTTTATGAATTCCGAAAAAAGACAGCCTCGCTGTAAGTCCCCTCGCCAAAGCCTATAATCCCTGAATTCCTGGCTACACCAATACTTAACGACAAGGAATTGTTATGCGGATTCTACGCCTTATGGCGCTGCCACTATTCGCGCTCTCTCTATCGGTTAGCATAACTGGCTGCGATCAGAAAAACGATACTCTCCAGGGAAAGCAAAATAACATGACAGCGTTTATCAAAAAGATAGCCGCTAACAAAGAGTCAGAGGAAACACAACGCTATGTAGGTAATCTCAACGGTATTGAAATCAAGTTAACCTATTACTACAAAGGGGATATCGTTTTACGTCAAGCATCTGAAAATAAAATACTTTATAAAACCCTGAAAGCCAATAATAAAGAAGAAGCACAAAAAATGCTGAGTCAAGTCAGCGAAGCTTATCAGGGTATGCCGGGTTTGACTGAACGAATCGACTATTATGATAGCTATGCTACGGAATATGTGAATATTGATTTTACCCAGGCAAAAATGAGCGACCTCTGTAAATTGCCAGGATCATCAATTGACAACTGTTCCGCGCACTATCTGTCAATGATTCGCTCGCAGAAACTGTTGGAAGAGAGCGGGTATCATAGAATCAATTAGTATAATAATGCGTTTTCCCGGTCAGACAGGACGCTGCCGGGAACAATACCGCAGAATTACTTCGCCGCGTGTTCACGGGCCGCCAGACCGCGCAGAAAATAACGCATAAACTGATCGCCGCATTCGCGGAAGTTCTTATGATCCGGCGCGCGCATCATCGCGGTGATCTCTGGCATTGAGACACGAAACAACTGACCGGTAAGTATCGCCAGGATATCATCTGTTTTTAGCGAAAAGGCGATACGCAGCTTTTTCAGCACAATATTGTTGTTGATACGACGTTCCGCCGTCAATGCAGGCGCCGCCTCATCTTTGCCGCGTTTTTCATAAATGAGGCCATTGAGAAATGAGGACAACACGATATCCGGGCAACGCTGAAACCCCTCTTCCTCTTCTTTGCGCAACCAGATTGCAATCTGCTCCGGCGTAGCATCAACGTTACCCAGCGCCAGGATGCGCGCCAGATCGGTATTATTAGCTTTTAAAATGTAGCGCACGCTACGCAGAATATCGTTACTCAGCATGAGGCCTTCGGTCGTTTCTATGGCAAAACGATATTCTAACAGTCTTTTACAGGCCAATCGCCTCTTTTAAACTTTTCAGATAGCGACGGCTTACCGGCACCGTCAGGCCGTTGCGTAAAATCAGCTCTGCCTGCCCATTATCCTCCAGCCGAATTTCCTGCAAATGGGCCATATTCACCAGAAACTGACGATGACAACGCAGTAGCGGCGTCCGGCTTTCCAGCGTGCGCAGCGTCAGCTCGGTAAACCCCTCTTTACCTTCACTGCTGGTCACATAAACGCCGCTCATACGGCTACTGACAAAGGCGACATCATCCATTTGCAACAAATAGATCCGGCTGTGTCCGGTACAGGGAATGAATTTAAGCGCCTGCTGGTTTTCCGGCAACAACGAAACATCCTGTTTACTGCGCTCCTGACGCAGACGATGTAACGTTTTCTCCAGCCGTTTCTCCTCTATCGGCTTGAGCAGATAATCAAAAGCGTGTTCTTCAAAGGCTTTGATGGCGTATTCGTCAAACGCGGTTAAAAAAACGATATACGGGCGGTGTTCCGGGTCAAGCATTCCTACCATCTCCAGTCCACTGATACGCGGCATCTGAATATCCAGAAACAGCACATCAGGTCGCAGCTTATGTACCGCGCCAATCGCTTCTACCGCGTTCGCGCACTCTCCCACAATCTCAATGTCATCCTGCCCCTGGAGCAAAATCCGCAGATTTTCCCGCGCTAACGGCTCATCATCCACAATCAGCACTTTAATCATGCGTCCTCCTCCAGTGGAAGTCGTAATGTAATTCGGGTAAAACAGTCCGGCTCGCAGGCCACGCTAATACCATAATCATCGCCAAAGTGTTCGCGCAGACGTTTATCCACCAGACTCATCCCCAGCCCGCTACTGCCGGCGGAAGGCTGATACAGTCCCGCATTATCTTCAATATCTAACATCAAATGCTGCCCTTCGCGCCGGGCGCGAATAGCGACGTTGCCGGTATCAAGCAGTTGCGACGTGCCATGTTTAATGGCGTTCTCAACAATCGGCTGTAATGTAAACGCAGGCAATTTCTGACGTGAAAGCGTCGATGGAACATCAAGCTGTACCTGCAGACGCGACTGAAAACGCGCTTTTTCAATTTGCAGATAAGCGTTCACGTGTTCAATTTCATCCGCCAGCGTGACAATTTCCGACGGGCGTTTTAAATTTTTGCGAAAAAAGGTCGACAAGTACTGCACCAGTTGGCTGGCCTGTTCGCTGTCGCGGCGAATCACCGCTTTAATGGTATTGAGCGCGTTAAACAGAAAATGCGGATTCACCTGCGCGTGCAACAGCTTGATCTCTGACTGCGTCAGCAACGCCTTCTGCCGTTCATACTGCCCGGCCAGGATCTGCGCGGATAAAAGCTGCGCAATACCCTCTCCCAGGGTACGGTTAATTGAGCTGAACAGCCGGTTTTTCGCTTCGTACAATTTAATGGTGCCCATGACTCGCTGATTTTCGCCACGCAGCGGGATCACCAGCGTCGAGCCGAGTTTACACTGCGGGTGTAGCGAACAGCGATACGGCACTTCGTTGCCATCGGCATAAACCACCTCTCCGGTTTCAATCGCTTTCAGCGTATAACCTGATGAAATGGGTTTGCCCGGTAGATGGTGATCGTCGCCAATACCGGTAAAAGCCAGCAGTTTTTCGCGATCGGTGATGGCGACGGCGCCGATATCCAACTCCTGATATAACACCTGCGCCACCTTCATACTGTTCACTTCGTTAAATCCCTGACGCAGAATCCCCTCCGTTGACGCGGCGACCTTCAGCGCGGTAGCAGAAAATGCCGAAGTATATTTTTCGAACATGGCGCGCTTATCGAGCAAAATACGCATGAACAGCGCGGCGCCAACGGTATTCGTCACCATCATCGGCGCGGCAATATTACTGACCAGATGCAGGGCATCGTCAAACGGCCTGGCTATCAATAAAATAATCAGCATCTGCACCAGTTCGGCAACACACGTAATTGCTCCCGCCGTCAGCGGGCTAAACACTTTGTCCGGGCGTCCGCGACGTATGAGAACGCTGTGTACCAACCCGCCCAGCAGCCCTTCGACGATGGTGGAAATCATACAGCTCAGCGCCGTCATGCCGCCCATAGAATACCGATGTAACCCACCGGTCAGGCCGACCAGCCCGCCGACGACCGGCCCGCCGAGTAGGCCGCCCATCACCGCGCCAATCGCGCGGGTATTGGCAATCGAATCTTCGATATGCAGCCCAAAATAAGTGCCCATAATGCAGAAGATAGAAAACGTGACGTAACACAGAAGCTTGTGCGGCAGACGAACCGTGACCTGCATAAGCGGGATGAACAGGCGCGTTTTACTCATTAGCCACGCAATGACCAGAAACACGCACATCTGCTGAAGCAGCAGCAACACCAGATTAAACTCGTACATACCCGCAAACCACACTTCAATTAAAAGCGCGTAACATACATTGAGTACGATTAACTTTCTTTGAACTGTTGCATAAAAATATGAATTCGTGAATACGATCACTTAAACGCCGCGCCGCAACCCGCTACTTCGCGTTTTAATGCATAAAAAACAGGCAAAACTTCCTGGTTAGTAAAAGAGCGTCTAAAGTTAAACCGGGACCTCGCGAGCAAGGGTGAAACGATGGCGCTTTACACAATTGGTGAAGTGGCTTTGCTTTGTGATATCAATCCTGTCACGTTGCGCGCGTGGCAGAGACGTTATGGACTTTTAAAACCACAGCGAACGGATGGCGGTCATCGTCTGTTTAACGATGCCGATATCGACAGAATCCGCGAAATCAAGCGCTGGATAGATAACGGCGTCCAGGTCAGCAAAGTCAAAGTGCTGCTCAGTAGCGACAGTAGCGAACAACCTAACGGCTGGCGCGAACAGCAGGAGATCCTGCTGCACTACCTGCAAAGCAGTAATCTGCACAGTTTACGGCTATGGGTCAAAGAACGCGGTCAGGATTATCCAGCCCAGACATTGACCACTAACCTGTTCGTCCCCCTGCGGCGACGATTACAGTGCCAACAACCCGCCCTTCAGGCGCTGCTCGGCATTCTTGACGGTATCCTGATCAACTATATTGCGCTCTGCCTGGCGTCTGCGCGTAAGAAACAAGGAAAAGATGCGTTGGTGATCGGCTGGAATATCCATGATACCACCCGCCTGTGGCTGGAAGGTTGGGTCGCCAGCCAACAGGGATGGCGAATCGACGTGCTGGCGCACTCGCTTAGCCAGTTCCGCCCGGAACTGTTTGACGGCAAGACGTTACTGGTATGGTGCGGAGAAAACCAGACGCTGGCGCAGCAGCAGCAACTTTTGGCCTGGCGCGCCCAGGGATGCGACATTCATCCCCTTGGCGTTTAAACAGCAGCTAACAAATTCGCTTTAATGTATACTCCTTTTATTAACATAAGGAGTACATAATGCGCGTAGCGAAAATCGGGGTGATCGCCCTTTTCCTGCTGATGGCTATTGGCGGTATCGGCGGCGTGATGCTGGCAGGTTACAGTTTTATTTTGCGTGCCGGGTAAGCGCGCGCGTCAGCCTTTCAAACAGGCGATCGATAATGATCGCCGCCAGCGCCACCAGCAGCGCCCCCTGGATAACATAGGCCGTATTAAAGCCGCTAAGCCCGATAATGATCGGCGTGCCTAACGTACTGGCCCCCACCGTTGAAGCGATGGTCGCCGTACCAATATTAATAATCACCGAGGTTCGGATGCCCGCCAGAATCACCGGCGCGGCCAGCGGCAGCTCAACCTGATACAACTGTTGGCGACGGCTCATTCCCATACCGCTGGCAACGCTCATCACGCTGGCAGGCACCGCGCCCAGCCCGGCCAGGGTCGCCTGCAGGATGGGCAACACCCCATACAGGATCAAGGCGATAATGGCCGGTTGCTGACCAAAACCCATGACGGGTACCGCGATCGCCAGTACCGCGACCGGCGGAAAGGTCTGCCCGACGGCGGCGATAGTCTCCACCAGGGGACGAAACTCCTTCCCACTTTCTCGCGTGACCGCAATCCCTGCGCCGACGCCCACCACGACGGCAAACAAACTTGAGATGCCCACCAACCAGAAATGGGCGAGCGCGAGGGCGGCAAAACTCTCCTGTTGGTAGACCGGGCGCGGTAAATCGGGAAACAGCGCGGCGAAGAACGGCTGGCTATAAGGCAATCCAAACAGCAGAAGCAAGAACAGAACAATAAGCCAGAGAAGCGGATCACACAGTCGTTTCACGGGGGGACGTCTCCGAAAGCAGATCGCGGAAATGGAGCGTACCGCAGGGCTCGCCCTGCTGATTCGCCACCGGCAGGACGTCGCACCGGCGGGCGACAAACATCGATAGCGCATCGCGTAACGTCATCTCTTCCACCAGCGCGTCGCCGCTGAGCTGTTCATGCCGACGTACATAATCGCCTACGCTACGTAACGAAAGCAGCCTTACGCCCAGCTCGCTGCGGCCAAAAAACGCCTGCACGAAATCATTTTCCGGCGAGGTCAGCATAGAAAGCGGCGATCCCTGTTGGATAACGTGGCCCCCGTCCATCAGCACCAGATGGTCGGCGAGGCGTAGCGCCTCGTCGATGTCGTGCGTCACCAGTACGATGGTGCGTCCCAGTAGCTGATGAATGCGGGTCATCTCCTGCTGCAATGCGCCGCGCGTTACCGGATCAAGCGCGCCGAAAGGCTCGTCCATCAGCAATACCTGCGGATCGGCAGCCAGCGCCCGCGCAACGCCGACCCGCTGCTGTTGCCCGCCGGAAAGCTGATGCGGATAACGATCGCGTAGCGCGCTTTCCAGACCCAATAATGCCATCAGTTCGTCAATACGATCGTTAATCCGCGCACGCGACCACTTTTGTAGTTGCGGTACGGTGGCGATATTTTGCGCCACCGTCCAGTGGGGAAAAAGACCGATAGACTGAATGGCATAGCCCATGCGACGGCGCAGTTCAAGCACCGGCAGGCTGCGGATCTCTTCCCCGGCAAAACGGATCGTTCCGCTATCATGCTCTACCAGCCGGTTAATCATCTTCAGAGTGGTCGATTTTCCCGAGCCGGAGGTGCCAATTAACACCGAAAAGCTGCCTTCGCTAAAATGCAAATTGAGGTCGCTAACAGCCTGTTGATCGCCGAAGGTTTTACTGACATGGTTAAATTCAATCATCGGTTGCTCCCTTCAAAAACGCGATCCATAAATCAAACAGCGCGTCGATCACTACCGCCAGCGCAATCACCGGAATGACGCCCAACAGGACTAAATCAATGGCGCTGCTCAATAGCCCCTGAAACACCAGCGCGCCGAAACCTCCCGCGCCAATCAGCGCGGCGACGACGGCCATTCCTACTGTCTGGACCATTACTACCCGCAGGCTACGTAAAAAGACCGGCAGCGCCAGCGGCAGTTGCACATGCCTGAAGCGCTGGCCGCTACTCATTCCCATTGCTTTTGCGCTCTCCAGCACATCGCGCGGCACCTGATTGAGCCCGGCGACCACGCCGCGCACCAGCGGCAATAGCGCATAGAGCACCAGAGCTATCAGCGCAGGCGTCATGCCGGTTCCCGCGACGCCGAATGCGGCAAGCCACGGAAACTGTTTCACCAGCCCGGCCAACGGCGCAATCAGCAGGCCAAACAGCGCGACGGAAGGGATAGTCTGGATCACATTCAGTACGGTAAACACCGGCCCCTGGCGTGAGGCGGAAAAATAACACCAGACGCCCAACGGTAGTCCGATCGCCAGCGCCGGCAGCACCGTGCCCGCCAGTAACATCAAATGTTGCACCAGCGCGGCATCGAAAACATCCTGGCGATTGGTATACTCTTTCAGAAGCGAGAGGTTGTCGAACGTGCCTGAAAACAGCAGCGCCAGCGGGACAATGACAATTTGCGCGTGCAGCAACCAGCGCCACAGCGGCCCAGTGGTAATACGGCGGATCGCATCGCTACAGGCCAGCAGCATCAGACCGAGGCCCAGCCACAATCCACTTCCCAGACTGGTACGCGCCAGCGGACTGCCCTCCTGCGCCAACTGGGTCGCCGCCCTGCCGACTCCCCACAGCATGACAATAAAAAGCGTCTGCGCCATCATCAGCGTCAGTACGCTACCGCGTTTACCGGGTATAAAGCACAGCGTAAACAGCGCGCATCCCGCGCCAGTCAGCATCCAGATGGTCGCCGGCCAGATCTCCCATAACTGGCGCCCCTCGCCGCTCACCAGACGATTCGGGGCGTAATTAATGAAAGGCAGCGCGACAGCAAGCAGGGTCAGAACAACCAACAGCAACAGCACACGATTAACCGTAATTTTTTTGGCAGCGTCACTCACAGATTACTTCACCCACCCTTTTTGTCGGAGGTAATCTGCGGCGACTTTTTTCGCATCCAGCCCTTCTACGGCGATTCTGGCGTTCAACTGTTGCAGCGTTTTCTCATCAAGGCTGGCGAAAACGGGTTGCAGCCAGTCGGCTATCTGAGGATAGGCCTGTAACACCGATTCACGTACTACCGGCGCGGGGGCATAGATAGGCTGGACGCCTTTCGGATCGCTCAGGGTTTGCAGACCCAGCGCGGCGACCGGGCCGTCGGTACCATACGCCATCGCGGCGTTAACGCCGGATGTTTGTTGCGCGGCGGCTTTGATCGTGACCGCCGTATCGCCGCCCGCCAGCGACAAGAGCTGGTTCTGATTCAAGGTAAAATCATAGGCTTTTTCAAATGCCGGCAGCGCATCCGCCCGTTCGATAAATTCCGCAGACGCCGCCAGTTTAAAAGTGCCGCCCTCTTTCAGATAACGGCTGAGATCGGCAAGCGAGGAGAGTTTATTTTTTTCCGCGATGTCCTGGCGTACCGCGATGGTCCAGGTGTTATTTGCCGGCGCAGGCGTCAACCAGACCAGCTTATTCTGCTCCGCATCCAGTTTTTTGACTTTCTCAAAGCCTTGCTTTGCATTCTTCCATGCCGGATCGTTTTCATCTTTAAAAAAGAACGCCCCGTTACCGGTGTATTCCGGATAGATATCCAGCTCTCCGGCGGTAATCGCGCCACGAACGACTGGCGTGGTCCCGAGCTGAATTTTATTGACCGTTTTAACGCCGTGGCTTTCCAGTACCTGCAAAATCATGTTGCCGAGCAGCGCGCCTTCGGTATCAATCTTTGACCCGACCGTCACGGGCGATGCCGCCTGTAGAGGTAAACTCACCGTCGCCAGCAACGCCAGCGAACTTACCCATAGCTTTGAGATCGTCATGATGCTTTCCTCATCCTTTTACGGCCTTTTTCAGAGACTTGAGAAAAAAGCATAGTTGAAAAGTCTGCGTTTAACCTGGGATTTTCCGCCAGTGTAAGTGACGTGACTGGTAATAAAAGGGGGGACAGGAAAAGTCATTGCCAGACAGGGCGCAGCTATCGCGCCCTGTTGACGGCAGGCTTACAGTAGTTCGAACGATCCTTGTTTAACGCGAGCGGAATCCACGCCGATAAAGACGTTGAACTTGCCGGGTTCCGCGTCATATTTCATCTGCTGATTCCAGAACTTCAACGCCTCGATATCAATCGGGAAACTCACGGTTTTACGTTCGCCGGGTTTGAGGGTGATTTTTTCAAAGCCTTTTAATTGCTTCACCGGGCGGCTCATTGACGCCGTGACATCCTGTAAGTACATCTGGATGACCGTTGCCCCTTCGCGTTTACCGGTGTTCGTGACCTCTACGCTGGCCGTGACTTTGCCGTCGCGTTGCATTGTCGGTGAGGAGAGCGTGACGTCAGACACCGTAAATGTGGTGTAGCTCAGACCGTAACCAAACGGATAGAGCGGGCCATTCGCTTCGTCAAAATAGCGTGAGGTATATTTGTTTGGCTTTTCAGGATTATACGGGCGTCCCGTATTGAGATGGCTGTAATAGACCGGAATTTGTCCCACCGAACGCGGGAAGGAGATCGGCAGTTTGCCTGACGGGTTGTAATCGCCAAACAGCACATCGGCAATGGCGTTGCCGCCTTCCGTCCCGGCAAACCAGGTCTCCAGAATCGCATCGGCCTGTTGATCTTCTTTTACCAGCGCCAGCGGTCTGCCGTTCATTAATACCAGTACCAGCGGCTTACCGGTGGCTTTCAGAGCGGTGATTAAGTCGCGCTGACTCTGCGGAATGGTGATATTGGTACGGCTGGAGGCTTCATGCGCCATCCCCTGCGACTCGCCTACCACTGCGACCACTACATCGGCCTGTTTCGCCGCCTGCACCGCCTCATCAATCATCGCCTGCGGTGAGCGCGGATCGATTTTCACCGCCTCTTCATACAGGTTTAAGAAATCGACGATGCCTTTATCGTTAGTGATATTCGCCCCTTTGGCATAGAGGATCTTCGCCCCATCGCCGACGGCATTTTGAATACCCGCCAGCACCGTCACCGACTGATTCGCGACCCCAGCAGCAGACCAGCTTCCCATTACATCACGTTGACTGTCGGCCAGCGGCCCAACAACGGCAATGGTGCCCGATTTTTTCAGCGGCAGCGTTTCCAGCCGGTTTTTCAGCAGTACCACACTTTCCCGCGCCACTTCCCGCGCCTCTTTACGATGCAGGCGGCTTTCGGCATTGGTGTCCACCGGATCGCTCTCTTTCGGCCCCAGATGGCTATAGGGGTCGTTAAACAATCCCATGTCATATTTTACGTTGAGCACATGGCGCGTCGCGTCGTCCAGTTCCGCCATCGTCACTTTGCCCGACTTAATCAGACCCGGCAGATATTTGCTGTAATACTCATCCGCCATGCTCATATCCACCCCTGCCTTTAGCGCCACGCGCACCGCATCTTCCGGGTCGGCCGCGGTACCGTGTTTAATCAGTTCTTTAATAGCGCCGTGGTCGGAAACGGTAATTCCCTTAAAGCCCCACTCATCGCGCAGGACATCTTTCAATAGCCAGGAATCTGACGTCGCAGGCGTGCCGTTCAGCGAGTTCAGCGCCACCATCACCGCGCCGCTCCCCGCATCCAGCCCCGCTTTGTAAGGCGGCATATAGTCATTAAACAGACGCTGGGAACTCATATCCACGGTGTTGTATTCTTTACCGCCTTCAACGGCGCCATAGGCGGCAAAATGTTTCACGCTGGTCATCACCGAGTAGCGATCCGCCGGACTTTTGCCCTGCATCGCTTTCACCATGGTTTCGCCCATGATGGAGGTTAAATATGTATCTTCGCCAAAGCCTTCGGAGGCGCGTCCCCAACGCGGATCCCGGGAGACATCCACCATCGGCGCCCAGGTCATATTCAGACCGTCGTCCGCCGCTTCATACGCCGATACGCGTCCTACGGTTCTTACCGCATCCAGATTAAAAGAAGAAGCCAGACCGAGGCTTATCGGGAAGACGGTTCGCTGGCCGTGTACCACGTCATAGGCAAAAAAGAGAGGAATTTTCAGGCGGCTCAATGCCATCACCTGATCCTGCATTTGACGGATATCCTGGCGGGTGACGGTATTGAAAATCGCCCCTACCTGCCCGTCTTTGATCATCTCGCGAATCGCTTCTTTCGGGTTATCAGGGCCGACGCTAATCAGACGTAACTGACCAATTTTTTCATCGACAGTCATTTTCTTGAGTAAATCCGTGACGAACGCGTCGCGCGCTTCGGGCGTCAGCGGGTGATTGCCAAACAGGTTTTCCGCCAATGCTGGCTGCATCGCCAGACTCACAGCAACACCTACTGAACATAACCATTTCATGTTGAGTCTCTCTTTATCTTTATCCCGACGAGGCGGTAAAAACAGAATAAAAACCGCAGTTTGCCATAAGCCTAAACGCGAGAGGAGAAGAAAGCGAAGGTTATTCTCCTAATTTTCCGCACAGTCGAATACGCAACCGCCAGCAAATGGTATCAAGGCGGCAAATGAATACTACCAACACAGAGACAATTTGAATGAGAAAGCGTATTGTCATACAAAGCGCTATGCTTAACGCTGATATTTTGTCCCACCACAAGGAGTGGAGAATGTCTTCCATAACAATGACTGATAATAAAACGTTCCTGAATGAGCTGGCCCGCCTGGTAGGCCATTCTCACCTGCTGACAGACCCCGCCAAAACCGCCCGCTATCGCAAGGGTTTCCGTTCCGGTCAGGGCGACGCGCTGGCCGTTGTTTTCCCGGGTTCGTTACTGGAACTGTGGCGTGTGCTCAACGCCTGCGTTAACGCTGACAAAATTATTCTGATGCAGGCCGCCAACACCGGTCTGACGGAAGGCTCCACGCCGAACGGCAACGACTACGATCGCGATATTGTGATTATCAGCACCCAGCGGCTGGATAAGCTGCACTTACTGGATAACGGCCAACAGGTTCTGGCCTGGCCCGGTACGACGCTCTATGCGCTGGAAAAAGCGCTTAAACCGCTGGGCCGTGAACCGCACTCGGTGATTGGTTCGTCGTGTATCGGCGCGTCGGTCATCGGCGGCATCTGTAATAACTCCGGCGGCTCGCTGGTGCAGCGCGGCCCGGCCTATACCGAGATGTCGCTCTTTGCCCGTATTGACGAGCAAGGCAAACTGCAACTGGTCAATCATCTGGGTATCGATCTTGGGCATACGCCGGAGCAGATCCTGAGCAAGCTGGATGACGAACGGATTAAAGATGAGGATGTGCGTCACGATGGTCGTCATGCGCACGATCACGACTACGTGACGCGGGTACGAGATATCAACGCCGATACGCCCGCCCGCTATAACGCCGACCCGGACCGTTTGTTTGAATCTTCCGGCTGCGCCGGAAAACTGGCGGTTTTTGCCGTTCGCCTTGATACCTTTGCAGCGGAAAAAAATCAGCAGGTTTTTTATATCGGCACCAATCAGCCCGCGGTACTGACTGAAATCCGTCGGCATATTCTGGCGAACTTCGACAATCTGCCAGTGGCGGGAGAATATATGCATCGCGATATCTACGATATTGCGGAGCAGTACGGTAAAGATACCTTTCTGATGATCGATAAACTCGGCACCGACAAGATGCCATTCTTTTTCACGCTAAAAGGCCGAACCGATGCGATGCTGGAAAAAGTAAAATTTTTCCGTCCGCATTTCACCGACCGCGCGATGCAGAAATTCGGCCATCTGTTTCCCAGCCATCTGCCGCCGCGAATGAAAAACTGGCGCGATAAATATGAGCATCATCTGCTGTTAAAAATGGCGGGAGACGGCGTCGCAGAAGCGCAACGCTGGCTGAATGAATTTTTTAAATCCGCTGAGGGCGGTTTCTTCACCTGTACGCCGGAAGAAGGCAGCAAAGCCTTCCTGCACCGCTTCGCCGCTGCTGGCGCGGCGATTCGTTATCAGGCCGTACACTCTGATGAAGTGGAAGATATCCTGGCGCTGGATATCGCTCTGCGCCGCAACGATACCGACTGGTTCGAGCATCTGCCGCCGGAAATCGACAGCCAACTGGTACATAAACTCTATTACGGTCACTTTATGTGCCACGTTTTTCATCAGGACTATATCGTGAAGAAAGGCGTCGACGTCCATGCGCTGAAAGCGCAAATGCTGGAGCTATTGCAGGCGCGCGGGGCGCAGTACCCGGCGGAGCACAACGTGGGACATCTGTATAAAGCGCCGGAAACGCTGACGCGTTTTTATCGGCAAAATGACCCGACCAACAGTATGAACCCCGGTATCGGCAAAACGAGTAAGCGGAAATTCTGGCAGGAAAATACGCCCGACGAAACGCATTAACACCGTGCGGTTTACCGTGAATGCCCGGCGGCGCGATGCCTGCCGGGCCTGCGGCGACTTAATCGTTCTGTGCGGTTTGCGCTCCGGCGCTGGCGCTGGCTGCCGCCATTTGCGCGGCTTTTTGCTTTTTATAGCTCAGCGCGGCAGCCGGAACGGGCATGACTTTACCGGTTTCAATCCATGTACGCAGGCGACTGGCGTCCGCAAAGTGAGTATATTTGCCGAACGCGTCCATGACCACCAGCGCGACCGGTTTGTTATTGATCACGGTACGCATCACCAGGCAATGCCCCGCCGCATTGGTAAAGCCGGTTTTCGTTAACTGGATATTCCAGTTATCACGGTAGACCAAATGGTTGGTATTGCGAAACGGCAGCGTATACGCCGGATGCGAGAATGTCGCCATGTCTTCGCGCGTGGTGCTTAGCTGGCCAATCAGCGGGTATTGCTTCGTGGCAATCAGCAGTTTTGTTAAATCCCGCGCGGTCGAGACGTTATGAATCGACAGCCCCGTCGGCTCAACGAAGCGGGTATGCATCATGCCCAGCGCTTTCGCCTTCGCATTCATCGCTTTAATAAACGCGTTATAACCGCCAGGATAATAGTGCGCCAGGCTTGCCGCCGCACGGTTTTCGGATGACATCAACGCCAGCAGCAACATATTTTTGCGACTAATTTCGCTGTTCAGGCGCACGCGGGAGTAAACCCCTTTCATTTCCGGCGTCTGGCTGATATCGACCTTCAGTATTTCATCCAGCGGCAATCGCGCGTCGAGCACGACCATCGCCGTCATTAATTTGGTTATTGAAGCAATCGGACGCACCAGATCCGGGTGGTTCGAATAGATCACTTTATTGGTGTTGAGATCAACAATCATTGCGCTACCGGAGGCAATCTCAGGTTGAGACGCCGCGGTTGTCGCTGCCGTTTTCGCCACGGCCTGCGGGGCAAAAGGAACGGCCAACATCAGAGCAAGGCTCAGGAATGAAGCTCGGAATTTCAGCATGATGAGATTTCTGATAATGATTCACGCGCGTCGTAACGCACACCGCCTGAGCTAAGATTATACTCAAGCTAGCAGTGGCATCATAGCGGCACGACAGCGTTGCCGCTACAGAAGAATCGTCAGCAAATGCTGCATTGCTGGCTTTTGCGCCAGCCCTTTTTCGCATCAGAACAGGCGGTAGCCGTATCCCCATAGGATCACGGTGATCGCCAGTAGCACCTCCAGGACCAGCACGCCGATAGCGAGCGTCGAACTGGAGAAGCTTAATCCTTCCTCTCTATTAATGTTAAGGAAAGTCGGAATACCCAAATACAGCAAATAGCCGGTGTAAAAGAGCGCGACAGCGCCGACCAAAGCGCATAGCCATACCAGGGGATAGAGCGCCACCAGACCACTTAAAAACAGCGGCGTCGCGACATAGCCGGCAAAAACCATACAGCGCGCAAGCGATGGCCGTTGCGGATAGTTTCGCGCCATCCACCAGATGACGCGTCCCATCACCGCGACGCCCGCCAGCATCACGCCGTAGAACAAGACCGCCAGCGCAAAAGCGGTAAACAGCGAGAGTTGTAACACGTTGCCGTCGCCAAAATTCCAGCCGATTTGCGTCGTGCCGATAAAGGCGCAGACGACGGGAATCGCCGCCATCAGCAAAACATGGTGCGTATAGTGATGCGAAACGGTTTCGTTTTCGCTTTTGATCACCTGCATTTCCCGATCGGGATGGGAAAAAAGCCCCCATACATGGTTCATACTGCCCCCTTCTGCTGCCTCAGATGCCAGTATGTTCAAGTATAATTCAGTTTCTGGTTATTTTATGAACAACAGCGAAATAGTCTCCGGCAAAACGTCGGCTTTGCCACGCACGCCTCTTGCCAGGGTGTATGCTTAATGCCGGAGGTGGTTTACGCATGGATATCAACACGCTTATTACGCATTATGGCTATGCGGCGCTGGTTATCGGCAGTATGGCCGAAGGTGAAACCGTTACCCTGTTGGGGGGCGTCGCGGCGCATCAGGGATTGCTCAAGTTTCCGCTGGTGGCGGCGGCCGTCGCGCTGGGAGGGATGATGGGCGATCAGCTACTTTACTTGTTAGGACGATGCTATGGCGGGAAGATCCTGCGTCGTTTCCCGCGTTATCATACGAAGATTCGTCGCGCGCAGAAAATGATCCAACGCCATCCGTATCTGTTTGTGATCGGCACGCGTTTTATGTATGGCTTCCGGGTGGTTGGCCCGTTGCTGATTGGCGCCAGCCGCCTGCCGCCTAAAATTTTTCTGCCGCTGAATATTGTAGGCGCGCTGATCTGGGCGCTGCTGTTTACCACGCTGGGATATCTTGGCGGCGAGATGATCGCGCCATGGCTGCACGACCTCGATCAGCATCTCAGGCATGGGGTCTGGCTGATTCTGGCCATCGTCCTGGTGGTGGGCGTGCGCTGGTGGCTGAAAAGCCGCGGCAAAGCGGAGGCCCGTTAAACCCGATGGTATCCGGATGGCATAACGCCGCCATCCGGCCCCGGCGTTTATTTTGCGTTGAATTGCGGATTCGCCAGCATAAACCCGCCGTCGACAATCAGCGACTGACCGGTGGTATAGCTTGCGCCTTCCGAACACAGCCAGGCGACGAGGCTGGCTATTTCATGCGTAGAACCCGGTCGGGCGATAGGGATCGAGGGTTCCGATCCCGGCTCAATGTCGCTGTCATCCATATCATTCATCGGCGTGGCGATAGCGCCTGGCGCGACGGCGTTGACCAAAATATGATGTTCAATCAGTTCCAGCGCCATGGATTTAGTCAATCCCCCCAGCGCATGTTTCGCCGCGGTATAGGCGCTGGCTTGCGGAAGCGGCGTATGCTCATGGACGGAGGTGATGTTGATAATGCGCCCTCCCTCTCCTTGTTTAATCATATGCCGGGCGGCGATCTGCGCGCAGAGAAACGCGCCGTCGACATCCACAGTAAAAATTTGCCGCCACTGCGTAAACGGCATATCAATAAACGCGGATTTGGTCATCGCCCCGGCATTATTGACCAGCACGTCAACGCGCCCCAGGCGCTGGATAAGATGTTCAATGGCCTGCGCGCCCTCGGGTAACTGGCTCAGGTCAAGATGAATGGTCTCTACCCGCACACCAAATTGCGCCGCTTTTTTCGCCGTCTCCTGCGCGCCGCGTTCATCGGAATGCCAGGTGATACCAATATCAAAACCGTTTTGTGCTAATAACAACGCACACGCTTTGCCAATTCCCGAATCTGATGCCGTTACAATTGCGACTTTGGTCATATTCCTCTCCGGATGAATCATACACAGCCTAAGTATAGGAACCCTGTCTGAATCATCTGGAAAAATCAGGAATGATAACCGCCGCCCAGCGCGCTGGTAAGCTGAATAGAGGCATCCAGCCACTGGCCCTGCAACAGCAAGCCGTTACACTGCTCGCGCAGTGCCGGGATTTTGGCCTCGCTCACGCGGGAACCCGCAATAATGCCGGCATTAAAGCGCGCTTGCGCCAGACCGACCACACGCTGCGCGTCATGCTCAATCTGCTGCTGGTGTTGATTTTTCTGCGCCAGCGTCTCTACCTGACTGGCGGCGCGCGCCACATCATTAACCGCATCTACCACCGCTTTGTTGTAGTTGGCGATAGAAAGGTTGCTTTGCGCTTTGGCGATATCGAGGTTGGCATTCAGCCTGCCGCTGTCGAAAATCGGCAGCGTCAGCCCGCCGGTAATGCCATATTGCTGTGCGGAATGGCGGAACAGATCGCTCAGATGTAACGCATCCTGCTGTAAAAAAGCCATCAGATTGATATCGGGATAAAACGCGGCCTTCGCGGCGTCAATGCTGCTCAACGAGGATTCAATGTACCAGTGCGCGGCCTGTAGATCCGCCCGGCGCGCCAGCAACGAATACCCCAGTTGCGACGGTAACTGGCTTTCAACGGCGGGGAGACTCACCTGACGCAGCTTGAGCGCCGCCGATTGCGTATTGGTTAACGCGCTGAGCCGCGCTTCAATCACCTTCATTTTACCGTTAACGTCATTCAGCTGCTGCTGGGTTTTGCTGGCGTCGATATCGGTCTCGACCCCTTCAACAGAAGAAGTAATGCCGTGTTGATACAGCTCCCGGTTTACCGTCACCACGTTTTGCTGCTCATGCTCGATTTGCATCAGCACATTTTTCAGCGCTGCCTGTGTTTGCCACTCCCAGTAGAGTCGCGCCACGCCGCTTGCCAGCAATTGTCGGGTCTGCTCCTGCTCCGCTTCGCGCGCTTTGACCGCCCCGATCCGCGCGGTAACTTCAGCGCGGTTTTTCCCCCATAAATCCAGATCCCAGCCCGCCGTCAGGCCGAATGTACCGTTGGTATACCACGGCCCGGTCGTTCCCGCCGCGGGGTCGGTAATCGCGAATGGCCCCATCAGCCCTTCCGCGGACATTCGCTGGCGCTCAATGTCGGCAGAAAAGTCGAGCTGCGGGCCGTCCTGCGCCTCAACCGCTTTCGCCTGCGCTTCCGCCAGTTGAATACGCTGTTCAGCCACCTGCATATCCGGCGAATGCTGTATGGCATTATCAATCAGCGCGTCAAGCTGCGCATCGTGATACGCCTTCCACCACTGGCTATCCGGCCAACCGTTTTTCAATGCCGCCGGCAGGCTGGAATCAACATGAGAAGAGGGCGTCTGCTGGGTCAGCGACTGGCGGGTATCGTGCATAGGGGCGCAGCCCGCCAGCAAAATAAAAAGCGGTAAGCTCGCTGTCGCGGCAAGGAAAGAATTACGATTCATGGAGGTGTTCTGATAAAAAAAGGTGCGCAGAGAGTACGTCTTACGGCGATCTATTTTTTAGTTACGCGTGGCAATACATCATCAGACAACAAAAGACATATTTTGAAATTTATATGATTAGCAAATAATTTCATCTGATACATTTTTTAATGTAATGATTCAATGTAAAGTCCCATTAACCCGTTAATAAATGAACGATTTTGCTGCAATACGCGCCAGCAGCCTTCATGAGTTAAACGTCGCCGCGCCCAACAAAGCAGCAGATGGCTTAATACTTTCCTATACTTTGTTTGTATTTACCAATAAAGGGACAAACAATGAAAATTCTTCTATGGGCAATCTTAATTATTTTTCTGATTGGGCTGTTGGTGGTAACGGGCGTGTTTAAGATGATTTTCTGATTCCTGCGCCGGGCAGCGATAGTATCTGTCCGGCACACGTTCTGGACGCTGTAGAGATTAGATTTTAATAGCCTGAATCGCCCGCGCAATCTCGGACGAACGGTTTAACGCCCGAATCGACTGAAAGAGTTCCGTCGCCTCAATATATTCCTTACGTAAATATCCCAACCACTGTTTAATACGCGCGACATGGTATAAACCGGTATCGCCCTGCTTTTCCAGTCGGGTATATTTTTGTAATAATGCAACCACTTCCGGCCACGGCATACGCGGCTCGTTATACTTCACCACCCGGCTCAGGTTAGGAATATTTAACGCCCCACGGCCAATCATCACCGCATCGCAGCCGCTGGCCGCCATACATGCCTGCGCGCTCTGCCAGTCCCAGATTTCGCCATTCGCGATAACCGGAATAGTCAGACGCTGGCGTATTTCGCCGATCGCCTGCCAGTCGATATGCTCGGCGCGGTAGCCCTGCGCTTTGGTACGGCCATGCACCACCAGTTCACTGGCGCCGGCCTGCTGCACCGCATCGGCGATTTCAAATTTTCTATCGCCGCTATCCCAGCCGAGACGCACTTTTACCGTCACCGGCAGATGCGACGGTACCGCGGCCCGCATCGCTTTCGCGCCCTGATAGATGAGTTCGGGATCTTTGAGCAATGTCGCGCCGCCGCCGCTGCCGTTCACCACTTTTGACGGACAGCCGCAGTTCAGGTCCACGCCATACGATCCCAACGCCGTCGCCCGCGCGGCGTTTTCCGCCAGCCACTGCGGGTGCTGGCCCAGAAGCTGAATACGCACCGGCGTGCCGGACGGCGTGCGGCTGGCGTGATGCAACTCCGGGCAGATGCGATGAAACACTTTTACCGGCAGCAGCTGATCCACCACGCGCACAAATTCGGTGATGCAGAGATCGTAATCATTCACTTCGGTCAGCAGCTCGCGCACTAACGCGTCGAGCACGCCTTCCATCGGCGCCAGTAAAACACGCATATCGGTATCCACAGCAAAAAAAGAGGCGCTATCATAACGCCTCTCTGCGATGAGCAAAACTTTTTGCCGGGTGGCGGCGCAAACGCCACGCTACGTCACGTAAAGCGCTCAACGCGGCTCAAGACAGTTATCTTCTTTCCAGCCGTACAGCCATTCGATACCGCGATAAAACGCCTCCTGCGATTTTCCTTTCCACAACAGATTACGTACCTGACGCTCCACCCCGGCGGCGTGATAGAGACGCCCCATCTCGCGGGTAGACCAGACGATACGCGCCGTGCGGGGAATACGCACCGACTCATACAGCGCAAATGCCTGCTGCGCGTCGCCGTCGCAGCGTTCCAGCGCTTTGCCCAGCGTGACGGCGTCTTCCAGCGCCATACAGGCCCCCTGGGCCATATATTGCGCCACCGGATGCGCGGCGTCGCCCACCAGAGTGATACGCTCGGTTCCCCATTTCGCGACCGGCTCGCGATCGGCGGTCGACCAGCGGCGCCAGGAGGTCGGCTTATCCAACATCTGACGCGGGCGGGGATGAATACCGGCAAAATAAGAGAGCACCTCTTCTTTACTGCCGTCTTTCACGCCCCACTCTTCTTGCTGGCGGCTGTGGAATGTCACCACCAGATTGTACTGTTGGCCTCCACGGAGCGGATAATGGACCAGGTGACAATGCGGGCCTGCCCACAGCACCGGTGCGTTAATACGTAAATCGTCCGGCATATCGTCGCAATCAATCACCGCCCGATAAACTACATGCCCCGTTACGCGCGGCGCATCGCCGAGTAAACTTTGCCGCACGACCGATTTAACGCCGTCGCAGCCCACGAGAATATCCGCCGTCCAGCTATTTCCCTGCTCATCAAACACCGTAACGTCATCCGGCGTCTGGCGGATATCGACAATATGGGTCGAGGTACGATACTCCACGCCAGGGTGCGTCAGCGCCGCTTCCCATACCGTTGCATGAATATCTACCCGGTGAATTACCGCATACGGCCCGCCAAAATGGTCGCGGAACGCCTGTCCGGTTTCAATGCATACCACTTCTTCGGCATTCACGGCATCCATCATGGTAATGTGATCGGTAAACACCGCACGCTGGCGGGCAACATCGCCCACCCCGAGACTATCCAGCGCCGAAAAAGCGTTCGGCCCAAGCTGAATACCCGCGCCAATCTCGCCAATTTCGTGCGCTTTTTCCAGCAGCATGACTTTTATTCCCTGGCGCGCCAGCGACAGCGCGGTCGCCGCGCCGCCGATTCCGCCACCTACAATAATTGCGCTTGTCACGTGAGTCATGGTCATTCTCCTTTTCAGGCCGGGATTTTATCTTGTTGATTTTCCGGCGCGGCGGCAATAAACGCCGGTAGCTGTACGCAGGCGTCATAAACGGCTTTACAGCGCGGATAGCCTGATAAATCGCAGCCCATCCTGAGCGCATTCGCCCACTGAGGAATCAGGCAGCAGTCCGCAAGGCCTGGCGCGTCGCCCACGCAGAATCGGCCGGACTGACTTTTACGCAATAGCTGCTCTACCGCGCTTAACCCTTGCTGTATCCAGTGGGCGTACCAGCGTTTTTTATCCTCTTCGCTAACCTTCAGCTCATCGGTCAGGTAGCGCAACACGCGCATGTTATTGATTGGGTGTATATCGCAGGCGATAGCGTAAACAATTTCCAGCGCCTGGCTGCGCGCCGGGTCGCTCGTCGGCAGCAGCGGCGTTTGCGGAAAATGTCGGTCCAGCCAGTCGACGATGGCCAGCGATTGCCCCAACGATTCGCCGTCATCAGTGACCAGCGTCGGCACCAGGCCTACCGGATTCATCCGTCGGTAGGCCAGCGCATTCTGCTGGCCGATACGAATATTGACGCCCACCGTCTGGTAATCAATCCCCTTTAACGCCAGCGCAATACGTACACGATAAGACGCCGAACTATTAAAGAAACTGTACAGCTTCATCGTTCACCTCAGACAATTTTCACAGCAATCGGCGTCAGACCTTCTACGTTCCCGGTGATGACATCCCCTTTCACCACGGCGCCCACCCCCTCTGGCGTACCGGTGAAAATCAAATCGCCTGGCTGCAATTCAAAAAAGCCGGACAAATAGCTGATGGTTTCATTCACCGACCAAATCAGATGACGAATATCGCTGCGCTGATGGTCTTCGCCGTTAACCTGTAGCCAAATAGGGGCGTTATCCACATTATGCGTTTCAGCGGCTTTGTGTAATGGCGCAATGGGCGCGGAGAGATCGAACGCTTTGCCAATTTCCCACGGGCGTCCCATCTGACGCATTTCCATCTGACGATCGCGACGCGTCATGTCCAGACCGGTGGCGTATCCCCAGACATATTCATGGGCTTTTTCCAGCGGGATATCGCTCCCCTTTTTACCAATCGCCACCACCAGCTCAATTTCATAATGGTAGTTATCGGTCTGCGCCGGATACGGCAGTTCCAGGGTATCCCCCGCCACTACCGGGACGACAGCGTCCGCTGGTTTACAAAAGAAGAACGGCGGTTCGCGATCGGGATCAAAGCCCATTTCACGGGCATGGGCGGCATAGTTGCGACCCACGCAGTAAACGCGACGTACCGGAAACTGCTCATCACTGCCCGCCACTGGTACTGTCACCGGGGCCTGCGGCTGGAATACATATTTGGTCATGTTCTCTCTCCCTAATTAATAACGTGCTTCGCGGAACAGCCCCAGGGCTTCCTGAACCGGCTTGTCCGAAAAGCTGAATAACACCGTGTCTTCGCTGCTACGAAACGACACCTCATGCCAGGTCGGCGCCACAAAAATGTCTTTTGCGGAAAAATGAAAAGTTTCGTTGCCGATAGTGACCTGCCCTGCCCCTTCAACGACGTGGTAGATAGTGCTGTCGGTGCTCCGCGCCACACGAGAGGCAAAGCCTTTTGGCAGCAGTTGCAGGAACGCGCCCATTGACGGCATCGGATAACCGCCGGTGACGGGATTAACGTAACGCAGCTTGTAACCTTCCCACTCATCCGGATCGCCCATACGGGTCAGATCGTGCAGCGCCTCGCGGCTGCGGTCGTAACGGTAGTTGAAAATCGGCGACGAGTTCCCGCGCTGGTGGCGCAGCGGCAGCATATTCGCTGCATAGCGCGGCAGATAATCGCCCTCTTTTCGCGTCACCGGCTGCTGATCTTCGGGATAGTCTTCCGCAAACCCACAGCCCAGGAGGTTGACTAACGGCAGATCCAGACCATCCAGCCATACCACCGGCTCTGACCCCGGATTACCATGATCGTGCCAGCGCCACTGCGGCGTCAGGATAAAATCGCCGGTATGCATTGGCGTGCGCTCGCCGTCCACCGCGGTAAATGCGCCTTTACCTTCGACGATAAAACGCAGCGCCGACTGGTTATGGCGATGACTCGGCGCGACTTCGCCGGGCAGGATCAGCTGTAAACCAGCGTATAAGGTCGCCGTGATCGACGACTGACCGCGCAATGCCGGATTTTCCAGCACCAGCACCCGGCGGATCGCCTCTTTCGCGCCAATGACATTGCCGCTTTCCATCAGTAGCGGACGAATTTCCTGATAATTCCAGTAGGCCGGCGCGCAGTTGGCGTTTGGCGTCTGCGGTACCAGGTGATGTAACGATTCCCACAGCGGCGTCAGATTCTGCCCAGAAATATGCTGGTAATACTGCTGACGGCTATCTTTTACGTTCTGATTTATTTCAGACATGGAGATTCTCCTTATTCGTTTACGACGCTGGCACGCGGCAGGTCGTCAGGTACAGAAATCGAAAGGCGGACAACCACCGTCAGCAGGGTAAGCATTACCGCGCTGATAGCCGCCGGAATAGCAATGACAAAAAACAACGTATCGAAAGAGAAATTGAGGGCCATCATCATGCCGCCGGAGAGCGAACCGACAATCGCCCCGCAGCGTCCAATGGCGTTCGACCAGCTCACGCCCGTCGCCCGGCTTTGGGTGGGGTACAGCGTCGCCGTCAGAGCATTCAGCCCTACCTGGGAACCGCTAATACCGATGCCAGTACCAAAAATCGCCAGCGCCATCAGCCAAAGGCCGTTTTCGCTCAGGCCTATCATGACAATGCAAACCGCGCCCAGCGCATAGCTCACCGCCAGTACCCGGAACGGGTTAAGCCGGTCCATCAACACGCCGAGTAACAGCGCGCCAAGCGTGCCGCCAACCTGGAATGCGGCAGTCACCCACGACGCCTGTTGCAGATCAATACCGCGATGGTTAAGTAACGTCGGCATCCAGCTGGAAAGCAGATAGATAATGAGCAGGCTCATAAAGAACACCACCCATAACATCAGGGTAATGACAAGCTGTCGCCCGGCAAAAAGCTGGCGAATACTGCCTTTGGCGACGGCTGCCGTCTCATGCAGAAAGAATTGCGTATCGTGATAGCGCTCGCCGGTAATGGCGCTGACCGTCCGGGCGACAACGGCTTGCGGTAGTTGGCGACGTACCTGCCAGCGGGGAGATTCCGGCAGCGCGAACAGCAGGCCGAAAAACAGCATCAAAGGCAAGATGCCGCCTAACGCCAGAATTCCGTGCCAGCCAATCAGCGGCACCAGTTGCGCGCTCACAATCCCGCCCATCGCCGACCCCAGGGTAAAACCGCAGAACATCAGCGTGACCAGCGCTCCGCGTCGACGAGCGGGAAGGTATTCCGACGTCATGGTGATGGTATTCGGCATCGCTCCGCCCAGTCCCAGACCGGTTAAGAAGCGCAGCAACACCAAGGTTTCTATATCCGGCGAGAAAGCGGAAAGCAGGCTCAATGCGCCGAATAGCGCCACGCAAAGCTCAATGACCCGCTTGCGGCCAAAGCGATCCGCCAGCGGCCCGCATAGCAGCGCGCCGGCCGTAAGCCCCAGCAGCCCTGCGCCAAACAGCGGCGCAAGTTCGCTGGCGCTTAGCTGCCAGTGGGTACGAATATCCGGGGCGATGAAGCCAATCGCGGCGGTGTCAAAACCGTCGAGCATAACCACCAGAAAACAGCAGATGATAACGCGCCACTGCATTTTGCCGACGGGCGCGGCATCAATAAGGGCTTGTAGATCACGTCGTTGAGTCATAGCTAATGCCTCAGTGCAGGGAGATAGATGTTGTTTTTATGTTTGCTATGTTACGAGTTTGTAGAGGTAGCGATAAAATGTACAATGGCTTTTCAGGCAGAGACATAACCTGGAGGTTATAGCGAATGGCGAACTGGGCGCAGAAATTGAAATTACATCACCTGCAAACGCTGGTTGCGCTGGGCGAACAGGGCAACCTGACGCACGTCGCCCGGATGATGAATATCTCCCAGCCGGCGCTATCGAAGTGGTTATCTCAACTCGAAGATGAGATAGGCATCACGCTTTTTGAGCGCCACAGTAAAGGGCTACGGCCCTCGGAAGGCGGTAAATTACTTCTCCAGCACGCCCAGCGCCTAATTAACGATCTGGAGCGTTCACAGTATGAAATCGCCCGTTTCAAGCAGGGCGGCCTGGTTGGCAGCCTGAAGATCGGCTGTTCGCCCGTGGCGACTGACTGCGTATCACAGGCGATTCTGAGCCTGCTTAACGAAATGCCGACGCTGCATCTGAATATTGAAGAAAAGGTAATGACGCCGCTGCTGCACGATTTGCTTGCCGGTCAGGTGGATGTGGTGGTAGGGCGTGTCGGCGGCCGCGCCCTGCAACTGCCGCTTAATTATCAGGTACTTTATACCGAACCGGTCTGCTTTGTGGCGCGTCCGCACCATCCGCTGGCCGCGCGAGCGCAGATCGCCTGGAGCGATCTGGCGCACTGGCGGTGGATAGTCTGGCCAACCGGCACCCCTATTCGCATCAGTATTGATAACGCCCTCGTCGATAACGGCGTCATGCTCCCGGAAAACACCATTGAATCGGCGTCAATGAACGTCAGCACCAATTTGCTGCAAAGCAGCGATATGATCTCTATTCTTTCTTTACGGCTGGCGCAACGCTATGCCAGCCAGGGGCAACTGGCGATTTTAAACTTGCCAAAAATTGAGCAAAAAGGCAGCGTAGGGATGTTCTGGCGTAAGAATGAGACGCCGTCTTTGGCCCTGAGTCGCTTTTTGTATTTTTTAGCCCAGGTTTAACGCCGCCGACCAGGGGCATTGCCCGATGTTCCTGCTGTCTATACCCACTATGCTAAGAATTCATGATGTGATCGGTAGCACGTTTTAACGTTTAATTGTATGATGAATCCATCTCATCAAGGGCTTTAAACATGAGTAAGTCACTGAATATTATCTGGCAATATATACGCGCTTTTGTATTGATTTATGCCTGTTTGTACGCAGGCATTTTTCTTGCATCACTGCTTCCTATCACTATTCCCGGCAGCATTATCGGGATGTTAATTCTGTTTGTGTTGCTGGCGCTGCAAATTCTGCCGGCAAAGTGGGTTAACCCCGGCTGCTATGTGCTGATTCGTTATATGGCGTTGCTGTTTGTGCCGATTGGCGTTGGGGTCATGCAATATTTTGATTTACTGCGCGCGCAATTCGGCCCGGTGGTGGTCTCTTGCGCTATCAGTACGCTGGTCGTTTTTGTGGTCGTAAGCTGGAGTTCACATCTGATACACGGTGAGCGTAAAGTGGTTGGGCAGAAGGGAACGAAAAAATGATGACATATATCTGGTGGTCGTTACCGCTGACGCTGGCGGTATTTTTCGCCGCCCGCAGACTGGCGGCGCATTTTAAAATGCCGTTGCTGAATCCGCTGCTGGTGGCAATGGTAGTCATTATTCCTTTTCTGTTGCTGACCGGTATTCCCTACGAGCATTACTTCAAAGGCAGCGAAGTGCTTAACGATCTGCTGCAACCAGCGGTAGTGGCGCTGGCCTATCCCCTTTATGAACAATTGCACCAGATTCGCGCGCGTTGGAAATCCATTATTAGCATCTGTTTTGTCGGCAGTCTGGTAGCGATGATTACCGGGACATCCGTTGCCTTGCTGATGGGCGCAACGCCTGAAATCGCGGCATCGGTACTGCCTAAATCCGTGACTACGCCTATCGCGATGGCGGTGGGCGGCAGCATCGGCGGCATCCCTGCGATCAGCGCGGTATGCGTAATTTTTGTCGGTATTCTGGGCGCGGTGTTTGGCCACACGCTGTTAAACGCGATGCACATCCGTACTAAGGCCGCACGCGGGCTGGCAATGGGGACCGCCTCACATGCGCTCGGTACTGCGCGCTGCGCCGAGCTGGATTACCAGGAAGGCGCGTTTAGCTCCCTGGCGCTGGTGATCTGCGGCATTATTACCTCGCTGGTAGCGCCCTTTTTGTTTCCGCTCATTCTGGCGGTAATGCGCTAACGACGGGACAAAAGACCGGGTTAAAATTTGCGATACGTCGCGCATTTTTCATTTAAGTTTCACAAGTTGCATAAGCAATGAGATTTAGATCACATATTAAGACATAACAGGCCCGTAAACTACGGTTCCATTACATTGTTATGAGGCAACGCCATGCATCCACGTTTTCAAACTGCTTTTGCCCAGCTTGCGGATAATTTGCAATCAGCGCTGGCCCCTATCCTGGCGGACCACCATTTTCCCGCCATGCTAACCGCAGAGCAGGTCTCGACGCTTAAAAATACGGCGGGACTGGACGAAGACGCGCTGGCTTTCGCACTGTTACCTCTGGCGGCGGCCTGCGCCCGTACCGATTTGTCCCATTTTAACGTCGGCGCGATTGCGCGCGGCGTTAGCGGCAACTGGTATTTCGGCGCGAATATGGAGTTCCTGGGCGCCACCATGCAACAAACTGTGCATGCTGAACAAAGCGCGATTAGCCACGCCTGGCTACGCGGCGAAAAAGGGCTCGCCGCCGTCACCGTTAACTACACGCCTTGCGGCCACTGTCGCCAGTTTATGAACGAGCTGAACAGCGGTCTGGATCTGCGCATTCATCTGCCGGGCCGCGCGCCGCATACGTTACGCGATTATCTGCCTGACGCTTTCGGGCCAAAAGATCTGGAGATCAAAACGCTGCTGATGGACGAGCAGGATCATGGCTTTACGTTAACGGGCGATACGCTAACGCAAGCGGCGATTACGGCAGCCAATAAGAGCCATATGCCTTATAGCCACTCACCGAGCGGCGTGGCGCTGGAATGTAAAGATGGCCGTATTTTCACCGGCAGCTATGCGGAAAACGCCGCCTTTAACCCTACGCTTCCCCCACTGCAAGGCGCGCTAAACCTGCTGAGTCTCAATGGCTATGACTATGCGGATATTCAGCGCGCGATTCTGGCGGAAAAAGGCGATGCGGCATTAATTCAATGGGATGCCACCGCCGCAACGCTGAAAGCGTTAGGTTGCCATAATATTGACCGCGTGCTTCTCGGCTAAGCAAATGTGCCGGATAGCGACGCCCTGGCGTCTTATCCGGCCTGACTCTCCTCTCCCGCGACCCGATACAAGGGAAATCATGCTGAAAATCTCCGCAATCAGACGGCGGTTTCTTGCGCTACGTCTTCGGGTACAGTAGCCTGATCGTACTTTCATCCTGGTATCGAGTTTCCTGCATGTTAAAGCGCGTGTTTTACAGCCTGTTGGTCCTGGTAGGCTTGCTGCTGTTGACGGTGCTTGGCCTCGATCGGTGGATGAGCTGGAAAACAGCGCCCTATATCTATGACGAGCTACAGGATCTCCCCTACCGCCAGGTTGGCGTCGTGTTAGGGACAGCCAAATACTATCGCAAGGGTGTCATTAATCAGTACTATCGTTATCGTATCCAGGGCGCGTTAAACGCTTACAATAGCGGTAAAGTCAATTACCTGCTGCTCAGCGGCGACAATGCCCTGCAAAGCTATAACGAACCGATGACCATGCGCAAAGACCTTATCGCGGCGGGCGTCGATCCTGCGGACATTGTGCTTGATTACGCTGGCTTCCGTACGCTTGACTCCATTGTGCGTACCCGCAAAGTGTTTGATACCAACGACTTTATTATCATCACTCAGCGCTTCCACTGCGAACGCGCCTTGTTTATTGCGTTGCATATGGGCATTCAGGCGCAGTGTTACGCGGTACCTTCGCCCAAAAATATGCTGACAGTGCGCCTGCGCGAATTTGGCGCCCGCTTTAGCGCGCTGGCGGATCTCTATATTTTTAAACGCGAACCGCGTTTTTTAGGCCCGCTGGTACCTATTCCCACGCAGCATCAGGTGCCGAATGACGCCCAGGGGTATCCGGCCGTTACGCCGGAACAATTGCTTGAACTGGAAAAGAAAAAAGGGAAATGATCATGGATGTACAGACGATATTTGTCATATTAGCCTTTCTGCTACTCCCGCTTTTTTGCTTCCGTGAGGCCTGGAAAGGCTGGCGAACCGGCGCGGTAGATAAAGTTGTCAAAAATGCGCGAAAACCGGTTTATGTTTATCGCCATGCCGATCCCGTACAATATTGGTCTTATCTTTTTCTTTATACCGGTTGCGGTTTTTTATTTACTGGAATGATTATTTATCTTCTTTTTTATCGTTAATCTATTTATTACTCCTTTAAAATTGAGAATAGTTATTATTATGATATAAGGAACAAATGCTGTTTTGCATTCTGGTTTCATTTTTTTGTGAATTCTTTCACAGAATACCCTTCTTTCAATGCTTAGGCTGGCGGTAGATTTTGGATCATTAAAACGCGTTATTTGCGTTTCGCCTTAATTTATTCAAGCATTAAGGAAGATTATATGCCGCAACAAAATTATCTGGATGAACTCACGCCTGGTTTTACGCCATTACTGGCAATAAAAGAGGCTTCCCGTTGTTTATTATGTCACGATGCGCCCTGTAGTCAGGCTTGCCCGGCGCAAACCGATCCGGGGAAATTTATTCGTTCTATTTACTTTCGCAATTTTAAAGGCGCAGCGGAAACTATCCGGGAAAATAACGCGCTTGGCGCCGTCTGCGCCAGAGTCTGTCCGACGGAAAAATTGTGCCAGCGCGGATGTACACGTTCCGGAATAGATAAACCTATTGATATTGCACGCCTGCAACGTTTTATTACCGATTTTGAACAGCAGACTGCCATGCAGATTTATCAGCCCGGGAGTAAAACACGCGGGAAAGTCGCGATTATTGGCGCGGGTCCGGCAGGTTTGCAGGCAAGCGTGACGCTAACGCATTTAGGCTATGACGTCACCATTTACGAAAAACAGCCGCAGCCCGGCGGATGGCTGCGTCACGGCATCCCGGCATTTCGTCTGCCGCAAAGCGTACTCGATCAGGAAATTGCCCGCATTGTAGAAATGGGCGTCAATATTAAATGTAATTGTGACGTGGGCGGGTCGCTATCGCTTGCGCAACTCAAAGCCGAATATCGCGCCGTGCTGATGACCATCGGGATGTCCTATGGATCTGATTTACCGTTATTTGAGCAAGCCAGTCACGTAGAGATTGCCGTTGATTTTTTACAGCGCGCCCGTCAGGCCGACGGCGATATTAGCGTTCCGCGTAGCGCATTAATTATTGGCGGCGGCGACGTAGCGATGGATGTCGCCAGTACGTTAAAAATTCTCGGCTGTCCTTCCGTCACCTGCGTGGCGCGGGAAGAATTAGCCGAATTCCCCGCCAGCGAAAAAGAATTTACCAGCACGCAGGCATTAGGCGTATCGATTATTGATGGTTTTACGCCTGTCGCCGTCAGCGGAAATAAAGTGACCTTCCACCATGTACGCCACTCAGGAGAACTGACGCTGGAAGCGGAAAATATTATTTTGGCCGTGGGGCAGCACGCGCGACTGGATACCTTTGCGGAGATAAAAGCGCAGCATAATATTATCGACACGCACAATTATCAAACCGACGACCCGGCGATCTTTGCCGCTGGCGATATTGTTAAAGGCGATAAGACCGTCGTTTATGCGGTAAAAACCGGAAAAGAAGCCGCTCAGGCTATTCATCATTATTTAGAGGAGGCCTGCTCATGTTAACAAAAGATTTGTCTGTTACCTTTTGCGGCGTTAAGTTTCCCAATCCGTTTTGTCTTTCTTCTTCTCCGGTAGGCAATTGTTATGAGATGTGCGCCAAAGCCTATGATACCGGCTGGGGCGGGATCGTTTTTAAAACCATTGGTTTTTTTATTGCCAACGAAGTCTCTCCACGTTTTGATCACCTGACGAAAGAAGATACCGGTTTTATTGGTTTCAAAAACATGGAGCAAATTGCTGAACATCCGCTGGAAGAGAATCTGGCCGCCATTCGACGGCTAAAACAGGATTATCCGGATAAGGTGCTGATTGCTTCCATCATGGGGGAAAATGAGCAGCAGTGGCAGGAACTGGCGCGTCTGGTTGAAGAAGCCGGCGCAGATATGATTGAGTGTAACTTCTCTTGCCCGCAGATGACCTCGCACGCCATGGGAAGCGATGTAGGGCAAAGCCCGGAGCTGGTTGAAAAATACTGTCGCGCCGTAAAACGCGGTTCATCTTTGCCAATGCTGGCGAAAATGACGCCGAATATTGGCGATATGTGCGAAGTCGCGCTGGCCGCCAAACGCGGCGGAGCCGACGGTATCGCCACCATCAACACCGTGAAATCCATTACTAACATCGACCTGAACCGCAAAATCGGGATGCCGGTGGTTAACGGTAAATCCAGCATCTCCGGTTATTCAGGAAAAGCGGTGAAACCCATTGCGCTGCGTTTTATCCAGCAGTTGCGAATGCACCCTGAACTGCGCGATTTCCCGATTAGCGGTATCGGCGGCATTGAAACCTGGGAAGACGCTGCCGAATTTCTGCTGCTGGGCGCGGCGACCCTACAGGTGACGACAGGAATTATGCAATACGGTTACCGCATTGTAGAAGATATGGCGAGCGGCCTCAGCCACTATCTGGCCGATCAGGGATTTGCCTCATTACAGGAGATGATCGGGCTGGCGAATGGCAATATTATCCCGGCGGAAGACCTGGATCGCAGCTATATCGTCTATCCGCGGATTAATCAGGAGAAATGCGTCGGCTGCGGACGTTGCTATATCTCCTGCTATGACGGCGGTCATCAGGCGATGGAGTGGGATGAACACAGCCGCACGCCGCATTGCAATACGGAAAAATGCGTCGGTTGTCTGCTGTGCGGTCATGTCTGCCCGGTCGCCTGTATTGATTTAGGCGAGGTCAAATTTAAAAAAGGCGAAAAAGAGCACGCGTTAACGCTGTAGCTCGCGGTATGAAGCCCGGCGCGCAGTTTCGCTGCGCCGGGTTATCTGATAAGCAAGGCAATAGGTCTGGATAACTACTTCTTACGCGCGTATTTCAGCGAGTCCAGCGCCACGGCGAAAATGATAATGCCGCCTTTGATAATGTACTGCCAGTACGGGTTTACCCCGATATAGGTCAGGCCGTAGTTGATGACGGTAAAGATAATGACGCCGGTCACCACGCCGAAGACCGTACCCACTCCGCCGCTAAACGATACGCCCCCGACAACGCACGCGGCAATCGCATCCAGTTCATACATAAAGCCGAGGTTGTTGGTGGCAGAACCAATACGCCCAGCTTCCAGTAAGCCGCCGAAAGCATAAAACACGCCGGAGAGCGCATAAATCATCAGCAGGTTCAGCGCCACGTTTACTCCAGAAACTTTTGCCGCTTCCGGGTTGCCGCCAATAGCAAAAATGTTTTTACCAAAACGGGTCTTATTCCACAGCACCCAGACAAACGCTACCGCAATCAGGGCGTAAAAAGTGATGTAGGAGAGCCGGAAACTGCCCATCGCCACAAAGCCCTGCGCAAAGGTGGAAAAGCCGCTGTCAAAGCCGGAAATGGGCGAAGCGCCGACAAAGTCATAGTAAAGGGAGTTGATCCCATAAACGATAATCATCGTGCCAAGCGTGGTAATAAACGGTGTCACGTTCAGGTAAGCAATAATGATGCCGTTCACCAGGCCAATCACCGCGCCAATCGCGCAGACAATCAGGATGACCAGCGCAATCGGCATGGTCGCCATTTCCGGAAACACTTTGTTGGCGTTTTCCATTGATTGCAGTAATGTTGCCGCCACGACCGCCGCCAGCCCTACCTGACGCCCCGCCGACAGGTCTGTCCCCTGGGTGACGATGAGTCCCGCCACGCCCAGCGCGATAATAATACGTACCGAAGATTGCGTCAGAATATTACTTAAATTCAGCAAACTTAAAAAAGTCGGGTCCTGGAAAATAATAATCGCCAGCAACACTAAAAGAACGACGTAAATTCCGCCCTCTTTCAGCCAGGTCAAAAAGCTTTTCTTGTTTAACGCACTCATAAGGAGCCCCTGATCTTAAAGGTGCAAAGAAGCAAGACGCAAAATTTCGTTTTGCGTTATTGTTTTAGTATCGACAATGCCGGAAACGAGACCGTTACTCATCACCAGGATACGATCGGTAATCCCTAACAGCTCCGGCATTTCAGAAGAGATAATGATGATCCCCTTGCCTTTTTTCGCCAGTTCCGCAATAAGCTGATAAATTTCAAATTTTGCGCCGACATCAATGCCGCGGGTCGGTTCGTCCAGCATTAATATTTCCGGCTGCGTTAATAGCCAGCGACCAATGATCACCTTCTGCTGATTGCCGCCGGAAAGCGAACCAATTTGCGTGCGATGCCCCGGCGTTTTTACCCGCATGGAATCAATGACCCATTGGGTGTCGCTTTTCATCCGGGAATTATCCAGTAACCCCACTTTATTTTTATAATTACGGATATTCGAAATTAATGAGTTAAATCCGATATCCAGATAGGCGTAAATTCCGGTGGAACGACGCTCTTCCGTCACCAGCGCAAAACCGTGGTTAATCGCTTCGTTCGCAGTGTGATTATTAATTTTCTTGCCATGTAAAGTGATTGTCCCGGACGACTTCTCACGAATGCCAAACAGCGTTTCGACGATATCGGTACGCTTTGCCCCAACCAGACCGGCAATGCCCAGAATTTCGCCCTTGTGCAAATCAAAGGAGACATCGCGAATGGAAGGCTGGCGCAGCGAGGTCAGGTTACGTACCTCCAGAATCACGTCGCCCGGCTTATTTTCTTTATCCGGAAAGCGCTGGTTCAAGGAACGCCCGACCATCATCGCAATGATCTTATCCATATCCAGCCCTTCCAGCGGCTGGGTGGCAATCCACTGACCGTCGCGCAAAATAGTAATTTCATCGCACAATTGAAAAATTTCTTCCATTTTATGCGAGATATAAACAATTCCGCAGCCGCGTTCTTTCAGCTTGCGAATAATGGTGAACAGATGATTAACCTCTTTCTCAGTTAACGATGAGGTCGGTTCATCCATAATAACGATCTTAGCGTTATAGGAAAACGCCTTCGCAATTTCGATCATCTGCATTTGCGAAACGGATAACGTTCCTACGCGCGCGCGTGGGTCAATATCGATATCCAGTTCATCAAATATCGCTTTGGTATCCTGGTACATTTTATCCTGGTCGACAAACATACCTTTGGTGGGATAACGTCCCAACCACATGTTATCCATGACCGAACGTTGCAATACCAGATTTAACTCCTGATGTACCATCGAAATCCCATTCTCCAGCGCTTCTTTCGCCGAATGGAAGTCCACTTCTTTTCTCTGAAATACAATGCTGCCGGAATCTTTTTGGTAAATACCGAAAAGACATTTTAATAATGTTGATTTGCCTGCGCCGTTTTCGCCCATTAATGCATGAATAGAGTACGGACGAACGTTTAAGTTGACATTATCAAGCGCTTTCACGCCGGGAAATGATTTGTTAATGCCACGCATTTCCAACAAATATTCACCCGACGACGGAGAGATCGTGCTGCCCATAATGATACCCTGTCGGCCTTTTTAATTATGACTATCCGCGCCGGATGGCAAAAGAAATACGTTATCCGGTCTGCGGCACGTCACCCTTCCACGGTTTCAGGGCGCAACAAAATTGCGCCCACAGACGGAAAAGTTATTTTTGGGTAAATTCGCTCAGATTGTCTTTGTCCACGCCGACATAAGGCACGCGCACGATTTTGTTCTCAATCTTCCAGCTGGTGCCGTCAGCCGCGCCCTTGCCTTCGGCGAGGTTTTTCGCCAGATCGAATGTCGCTTTCGCCTGATTGTTGGCGTCATTCAGTACCGTACCGGCCATCGCGCCCGATTTCACCAGCGCCAGAGCTTCCGGTAACGCATCGACGCCAAAGACCGGAATCGACGATTTATTATGCGCTTTCAGCGCCTCTACCGCGCCCATCGCCATCGCATCGTTATTCGCGATAACCACTTCAATCTTGTTAGCGTTCGGGCCAGACAGCCAGGCATCCATCTTATCTTTTGCCTGCGCGGTATCCCACATGGCGGTGTCTAACGCCAGTTGCTCGGTCTGAATACCTTTAGCATTTAACTCTTTCACCACATACGTCGTACGGGCTTCCGCATCCGGGTGCCCCGGCTCGCCTTTCAGCAGAACATACTGAATTTTACCGTCTTTATTCAGATCCCAACCCTGATTCGCCTGCCAGTGTTTGGCAATCAAGTCGCCCTGAATCACACCGGATTCTTTAGAGTCAGTCCCGACATAATACGCCTTGTCATAGCTGTCCAGCGCTTTGCGGGAAGGCTCTTTGTTAAAGAACACCACCGGCACATTTTGCCCGCGCGCTTTCTCAATCACCGTACCGGCGGCTGCCGGGTCGACCAGGTTAATCGCCAGAGCTTTAACCCCTTTCGCCAATAAAACGTCAATTTGATCATTCTGTTTGGACTGATCGTTTTGCGAGTCATTCATCAGTAGCTGAACATCCGGCGCGGATTTGCCATCTTTTTCAATAGCCTTACGCACCACGGACATAAAGTTATCGTCATATTTATAAATCGTCACGCCAATACGAGTATCAGCCGCGTGCGCGTGCGCGCCGAATAACAGACTTGCCATCACGGCAGAAAGGGTCAGTACCTTCTTATTCATGGTAGCTCCGGTTTTATTATGTAGGGTATAGCGTAAAAAAATGCCCGGCTGTTCAGCACGTTAACGCGTGTTACTGAACGCCGAAGCGTATTTAGAGCCTATCCCACCAGGCGTTATTGGCGCAGCCAGTTTGGACACGGACAGCGCTCGCCAAAACGCTAACGCGTTTTGGCGAGCACTGCCCAGGTCCAAAATGGCAAGTAAAATAGCCCTAATGGGATAGGCTCTTATTCAACTCTTTATTTTTGTCCGGTAGTCGCGGGATATTGTGATAACGGTTTTTATAAGCGAAATACCCCAGCAAAACTGACAACTAACTGTTACACATTAGTTACAGTGCGACAAACGTTGTCATCATAGCTATCACAATGTTAATAAACTGTGAATTTACTCACAGATTGAAAACGGTTACATGCGGTGCGTAATCAGTTAGTGATCAGTACCGCATTCTGTCGCCACGCCACCGAATGGCGCCGTACCAGGGTCGGCATGAAGCAGTGCGTCGCCGTGATATCCAGCGTGCCTGCGGCCCCCTGTAACGCCAGCTCGGTCGCGATTTTCGCCATAGAAGCAATAGGATAGCGCACGGTAGTCAACTGAGGATCGGTATAACGAGCAATAGGGATATCATCGAAACCGATGACAGACAGATGCAAGGGAATGGCGATGCCGTTATCTTTTAACGCCGTCAGCGCGCCCGCCGCCATGTTATCGTTATAGGCAAATACCGCCGTCAGTTGCAGATTGCGTCCCAGCAACTCAACCATTGCCGACTCGCCGCCCTGCATATCCGGCGTGCCGGTGCCAATCCAGCTCTCCGACGCAGCAACCCCCTGCTCTTGCAGCGCGTGTAACCACCCTTCTCTGCGCATCGCGTCATCTTCAATACGGTGGCTGGAGGCCAGGTAGCCGATGCGTTGATGTCCATTATTCAGCAACATTCGGGTCGCCATTCTGGCGCCGCTCACATTGTCGAGACAGACACAACGATGCGCATAACCCGGCACGATACGGTTAATCAGCACCATGCCGGGGATCTGATCCATAAAGTCGCTCAGCTCGCGATCGGTTAAGGCTTTTGAGTGAACAATCAATGCGTTACAACGCTGACGGATCAAGACTTCAATCGCATGACGCTCTTTTTCCGCCTCATGATAACTGTTGCCAATGAGAACATATTTCTGGTGCTGCTGCGCGACCAGATCTACGGCTTTCACCAGAGCGCCGAAAAAGGCATCGGAAACATCCATGACCACGACACCGATGGTATCGCTCACCTGGGTGGCCAGCGCTTGCGCATTCGCATTTGGCCGATATCCCAGCAGGGTGACGGCCTGCATAACGGCGTCACGGGTGTCGGGACTGACCAACGCGCTGTTATTCAGTACGCGGGAAACGGTCGCTACAGACACGCCAGCCTGGCGCGCTACATCACGAATGGTGATCATATTCACTGCCCTGTTTGAGTTCAAAAATGCTCACAAATGCCCCGTTAGCAGGCGGCTATTTTGTCAGCACCCTGCCCAGGGCTGCGTGAGAAACATCACAGGGATGGAAACGGTTACAGCCATTTTGTTAATGAATGTGATCCAGATCGTTATCTGAACGATCCTGACGCGCGCAACGTGAGTTGACGCCATAACCACTCGACCGGTCCCTGTCGCCAGAAACGTAGCCAGATGACGGAAAAGAGAAGGTTTATTGCCCATACCGGAACGACAAAGAACAAGAGTTCCAGTCGATTGAATTCCATAAATAAGCCAAACTGATAAAACAGCGTGGTACAGATGATCGTCTGCAGCAGATAATTGGTCAGCGCCATTCGCCCTACGCAGGCAATGGCAAGCGTCAGTCTGCATCGGCTAAGCTGCGGCCAGAAGCCAAACATCAGCGCGGCATAGCCCAGCGTTTGCAACGGCGCGCTCAGTTCGCGCGGCGCCTGCAATAAGAAGGCGCACCAGCGGTACGCCCAGTCCAGCCGCCATTGTAAGATGACCGCAGGCAGGTTGATCATTAGCCCTAACGCCACCAGCAGAATCCCGGTACGGCGATAGTGCCGCAGACTGTACTGACCTTTCAGCCAGCCGCTACGCATTAGCGCGGCGCCCAGCAGCATCATACCCGCCAGTTGCCAGCCATACTGCGCGCCGAGCGCCAGTAAACTATTCGACAGCATCTCTGCCCGGTTGCTGATAGCCTCCATGCCGCCGTTCAGCTTCCAGTATTTTTCATACAATATTGCCGACGCATCCGGCGTCCAGGCGCGGCTGGTTTCGCTACTCGATACCACACCCAGCAGCAGTAGCACGCCAATCCCGACCAGATAAAGGAGTATGCCGGTATTAAACAGGCTTTTTACCGAAGGCGCGTCGCGTACCAGTCGCCAGCAAATTAACCCGACCAGACCGTAGGCCAGCAGAATGTCGCCGTCCCAAAAGAATAACGCATGGATAAAACCTAACAGTACCAATAGCGTTAAGCGCGACTGAATCCACTGTTTACCACGCGGAAGCAGCATTTGTAGCCCCGCGCCAAACAACAACGCAAACAGCGTAAGAAATTTAGCCTGCGCCACAATATCGAGAATCGCCCAGGACCAGGCGTCTTCGGGAACGATCGCACCATACCAGGCGGGATTGAGATAAGCCGCCTTCGGCAATCCAAAGGCGCTAATGTTAAGAAGCAGGATACCGAGGATAGCGACGCCACGTACAAAATCCAGCGTGACATTACGCTCCATCGTCTCCGCCTTAATCATGGATGATGGCGAACGGCACGCAGAAACTCCTGGCGCGTATTCTGGCTGGACTTAAACAATCCGCCCAGCGATGTCGTCGTCGTGGCGCTGGTTGCGTCACGAATACCGCGCGCTTTCACGCAGTAATGCACCGCATCAATCGATACCGCTACATTATTGGTGCCGAGCAAGGTTTGCAGCGCCGTCAGAATTTGTTGGGTCAAACGTTCCTGAACCTGCGGACGCTGGGCGAAGAATTGCACGATACGGTTAATTTTCGACAGGCCGATCACAGAATCTTTGGGGATATACGCGACAGTCGCTTTGCCATCAATGGTCACGAAGTGATGTTCACAGGTGCTGGTCAGCGTGATATCGCGGACGGTGACCATTTCATCCACCTTCATTTTATTTTCAATGAGGGTAATTTTCGGGAAATTGGCATAGTCGAGGCCGGCGAAAATCTCGTCAACGTACATCTTAGCGATACGATGCGGCGTTTCCATCAGACTGTCATCGCTCAAATCGAGATTCAGCAACTGCATAATCTCAGTCATATGCCCTGCGATAAGGCTTTTTCGCGTTTCATTATCCAGTTCATCCATAGGCGGGCGCAGCGGCGTTTCCAGCCCCCGGGCAACCAGCGCGTCATGAACCAGGGCCGCTTCTTTACTGAGTGATGGCATTAATCGTGTTCTCCTGCAGGTGTGGCGCCTCTGCCCTGCATGGGGCAAAGTTTGTCAATATTGTGACAGTGTGATTATTGTGCGTGAGGTAGCGCACATAATCCAGTATTCACGCCCATAATTGTTGAAATTGTCGCTGCCTTTCATGACATCTTTTCCGGTGCGGGAATGATGGCAGGACAAAGGGCATATTTGTTAACGCAACGTTATTTAAATGATGAAGCATGTTTATGTATTACGGAAGTGAAAGTTACTCACAACGCGGTGAATAATCTGTATTATGAAGAATCTGCATACCTTATCAGGTTCACTATAAAAGGAGCCCCCGCATGGAAATGCTCGAAGAGCACCGATGTTTTGGCGGCTGGCAGCAGCGCTGGCGTCATCATGCCGCCACGCTAAACTGCGCCATGACATTCAGCATTTTTCTTCCGCCGACTCAGGATAATGAACCGCCTCCGGTACTGTACTGGCTGTCCGGGTTGACCTGCAATGATGAGAACTTTACCACCAAAGCAGGCGCGCAGCGTATCGCAGCAGACCTGGGCATTGTATTGGTGATGCCGGATACCAGTCCACGCGGTGAACAGGTCGCCAACGATAGCGGATACGATTTAGGCCACGGCGCCGGGTTTTATCTCAATGCCACACAGCCGCCCTGGGCCAGCCATTATCGCATGTACGATTACCTGCGCGATGAGCTTCCGGCGCTCATCCAGACACAGTTTAACGTCAGCGACCGTTGCGCCATCAGCGGGCACTCGATGGGCGGCCACGGCGCGTTAATCATGGCGCTGAAAAATCCGGGCAAATATACCAGCGTCTCTGCTTTTGCGCCCATCGTCAACCCCAGCCGCGTGCCGTGGGGAATCAAAGCGCTTACCGCTTATCTCGGCGAAGATGAATCAGCCTGGACTGAGTGGGATAGCTGCGAATTAATGCTGGCCAGCCAGCCGCAGGACGCCATTCCTGTGCTCATCGATCAGGGCGACAGCGATCAATTCCTCGCCGATCAACTTCAGCCAGCCGTACTGGCGGAAGCCGCGCGGCAAACCGCCTGGCCGATGACGCTACGAATCCAGCCCGGTTACGATCATAGCTATTATTTTATTGCGTCCTTCATCGAGGACCATCTGCGCTTTCATGCCCGGTATTTACGGGGCGAGCGTGAGACGTCACCAACATAATGAATTTTCCAGCGCCGCGCTGTAATTCACCTCCTCCGACTGCGGCGCGGAAGATTTATTATTTAAATCCGCGGCCTGCTGGCGTACCTGAAGGCGGCCGCTCCCCTCTCCGCCTTCATAACTTTCGTGAAAATTACGCAGCTCGGATTCAAACAGCACCGCATCAAGATTATGCAACTTATCCAGCGCCCGCAGGAGAGAAATTAACGTATCAAGATTGAGCCCTCCCCCCTTCTCGATACGCTTGATGGTGGCGATGCCAACGTGCGCGCGATCGGCAAGCTGCTGCTGGGTCATCGAAAGAGACAGACGCGTCTCCTTTAAGCGAGCGCACAACGACAGGATAATCTCGTCGTTATTCATCGTATTGTATTTCACGCTGTTACCCTCTCTTGCGCGGCTGAATTTTCCCCAGCGAACCATGATACGTTTCACGGTATTTAGCGCTCATATCTTTACCGGTCTCGTACATCGCAGCAATGATCTCATCGAGCGAAATACAGGGTTCGCTTACGCGACTCATCGCCATCGTCGCCGCGTTTATCGCTTTCACGGCAGAGATGGCATTTCTCTCTATGCAGGGAATTTGTACCTGTCCGCCCAGCGGATCGCAGGTCAATCCCAGATGATGTTCCATGGCAATTTCAGCGGCGCTCAGCGTTTGCTCCACGGATGCGCCCATCAGTTCAGCCAGGCCCGCCGCCGCCATTGAGCATGCCACGCCGATTTCCCCCTGACAGCCAACTTCAGATCCCAGAATAGAGGCGTTTTGTTTAAACAACATCGCGATAGCGGCGGCGGTCAGGAAGAAACGGGTCAGAGCACCGGGCTCCAGCGGCGTGACAAATTTATCATACCAGCAGAGCGCTGCCGGAATGATGCCGCACGCGCCATTGGTTGGCGCGGTAACAATCTGTCCGCCGCTGGCATTTTCTTCGCTTACCGCAATCGCGAAGGCATTGACCCAGTTCAGCGCGGTTAAAAAATCGCTGGCGGAACGGTTAGCCTGTAACGTCTTATGTAACGCACAGGCGCGCCGCGGTACCTGATAGGGACCGGGTAATACCCCCTCAGTATGCAGGCCGCGATAAACCGCCTGCTGCATCACGTCCCATATTTGCGCCAGATAATTCTGCAACGTCTGTGGCGAGTGGCGGCACAGCTCATTTTTCATCATCAGCGCCGCCACGGACAGGCCGTTACGCCGACACAGCGCCAGCAACTGCGCGGCATGACTAAATTCAAAGGGCGACACTGTACGCAAAGGAAGCGATGGCGTCAGCGGCTCGCCATGTTTGCGAACCTGTCCGGCGCCGGTCGAAAACCAGGTCTCTTCATACACAGTGAAATAATCATCTCTGGCGCGAAACGTCATGGCATAAGGATGGCCTGGATGCGCCTGGTGATTGGCGATAATCTTGACTTTTATCGTGATTCCGCCCGCGTCAGAGAGCGGGAGTTCGATTTTGTTTTCATTTTCCGCACGCTTAATCACCGCCATATGCGAACGGAGATCGACATTCTCCGGCTGGCAACCCAGCAGCCCAAGATAAAGGGCGGTATCCACATTGTGGCACTTGCGGCTTAACGATAACGCGCCATACAGCTCGATTTCAATTTTCCGAATTAGCGGCAACGTCTCTTGTTCTCTGAGCAATGAAATAAAGTGACAGGCGGCGCGCATCGGCCCTACGGTACGTGAGCTGGATGGACCTATTACTATTTTGAATATATCAAGGCAACTCTCCATCGTTATATCAATCCTTTCAGTGTCATTCGCGTTCAGTAATAAATAACATCCTCGCACAGTTGGCATATCAAAAGTGATACCTTTTGTGTCTGAACTTTACCTGGTATCAAAAACAACGCTTTTTTAGCCCTTTTCTGGCTGTGATATCTGTGATAGCACGAGATTCCACGCCGCAAAAGAGTCATTATAATACCCGTAAATTAAGGGAGTTATCATATGAGCATTATTTATTTTATTACTACACAGGATATCGATACGTTTCAGAAAAAATTACAGGAAACGTTATTTAATGCCGTCACCATGCCGTTTCCGCTATTATTTGATAAACGTTATGCCGCGCTTATCAATACTGCTTATTTAAAGCTTACGCTGCCAGCGGAATGTCTGACGCCTGAATTTTATCGCTATTTACGCGAACTCTCATTGCAATGGCAGTTTGATTTTTTTATTAAGCCGCAGCCACTGCCTGCTAACGGTATTATCGCGTTTGATATGGACTCGACATTTATTGCGGAAGAAGGCGTGGATGAAATTGCCCGCGAGCTTGGCATGTCGACGCAAATCACCGCCATTACCCAACAGGCGATGGAGGGCAAGCTTGATTTTAACGCCAGTTTTACCCGACGTATCGGAATGTTGAAAGGCACACCGAAAGCAGTGCTGAACGCCGTATGCGATCGCATGACCCTTTCGCCAGGCCTGTTAACTATTCTGCCAGTCATCAAGGCCAAAGGATTTAAAACCGCGATTATCTCCGGGGGACTGGATATATTCACCCAGCGTCTAAAAGAACGGTATCAACTGGATTATGCCTTTTCGAATACGGTTGAAATACGCGATAACGTTCTGACGGATAACATTACTTTGCCGATTATGAATGCCGCAAACAAAAAACAGACGCTGGTTGACCTGGCTGCCCGGTTAAATATTGCCACGGAGAATATTATTGCCTGCGGTGATGGCGCCAACGATCTGCCGATGTTAGAACATGCTGGCACCGGTATTGCCTGGAAAGCGAAGCCGGTTGTACGGGAAAAAATCCACCATCAGATTAATTATCACGGTTTCGAATTGCTTCTTTTTCTTATTGAAGATGAATTATAACGCGACTCACCTCGCCGGAAGGGAATTTTAAAATGAGTATAAAAACATTTATTTTCAGCCAGCCCGATAAGCCGATTGTAAAAGAGAAAAAAGAGATAGACCAGACCTATAAAAAATTTCGTTTTGAGATTATCGCCTCGGTCTTTATCTCTTATGCCGTCTTTTATCTTACCCGTAAAAACTTCTCCGCCGCGATGCCGGCCATGCTGACGGAAACGTCGCTGACCGCAGAAGACTTCGCCATTATGTCTTCTATTTTTTACATTCTTTATGGCGCGATGAAGTTTGTCGGCGGGATGCTGGTCGATAAAATTAACCCGAAGGCCATGACCGGCCCGGTGTTGATTGGCGTGGGGATTGTAAATATTCTGTTCGGCTTTTCCGATAGCGTGGCGGCATTCTACGTACTGTACAGCCTCAACGCGATATTACAGGGCACCAGCTTTCCGCCGATGGCGAAAATTATGGCCTCGTGGTTTTCGAAAAACGAACGGGGACGCTGGTGGGCTATCGTTGAAGCGGCGCACAATATCGGCGGCAGCCTCGCGCCGCTGCTGACCAGTTTTGCTATCGCCTTTAGCGGTAGCTGGAAAATGGGGTTTTATGTTCCCGGCGCCATTTCGCTGCTGATGGGGATAGTGGCGCTATTTACCATTAAAGATCGTCCCGGTACGTTAGGTTTGCCCAACGTGGGGCAGTGGCGTAACGACCCGACGGAACTGGCCCAGGTCAAGGCCAGCCCGGTCAACCTGAGCTTCTGGCAGATTTTTGTGAAATATATCCTGACCAATCCACTGGTATGGATCATTATTATCGGCGATATGTCGGTTTATATTGCGCGCACCATCCTTAACGACTGGCCGCAGATTTACTATTCGCAGGTTCACGGCTGGAGCCTGATAAAAGCGAACTCGATTATTTCCTGGTTTGAGGCGGGCGGACTGGCAGGTGGGTTGCTGGCAGGCTACTTGTCTGACTTTATGTTCAAAAGTAACCGCTGGATGACCGGGTTAATCTTCGCGTTAGCGCTGTGCATATGCATCGTGCTGGTGCCGCTGGTTCAGGATACCTCTTACACCCTCACCGCGATTCTGTTCACCATCATGGGCTTCGCCTTATACGGACCGCATATGCTTTTTGCCGTCGGCTGTCTGGATGTGACCCATAAGGATGCGGCGGGATCGATTACCGGCTTTCGGGGATTGTTCAGCTATGTCGGCGCGGCAATGGCCGGTGTGCCGGTAATTATGGTGAAAAATAGCTGGGCGTGGTCGGGCGTTTATATCTATGCGTTAATCGCCATTCTGTTAACGACTCTGTCGCTGGCGCTGCTCTCCAGGCTGCATCGGTTATAACATTCTGGCGACAGCGGCAAAACGCGGCTGTCGCCAGTCTCTGTCAGAAACGGTAATCCACCGCCATAAAGTAACGACGTCCGTCTTCGGTGTAACCGTAGTCGTCGCGTTTGAGATCTTTATCGCCCACGTTCAGAACGCCCGCACGCAGTTTAACATTTTTCGTCGCCTGCCATGCCGCGCCGGTATCCCAGACCACGTACCCACCCGGCGTTTTCGCCGTTGCGCTGTCGGCCCGCTTACGCCCGGTATAATTCCCTGATACGTAGAATGACCAGTCTTCGAGCTGCACCGGTTTCCAGTCCAGCGTACCGTTCGCGGTGTGGAACGGCAGATCGGAAAGCGGCTTGTTCCCGCCATTACTGACGTCGCGTCCGTCGTTATAGGTGTAATTCAACGACAGTTTCCACGCCTCGTTAAACGGAACTTTCAACTCGGTTTCCACGCCCTGAATACGCGCTTTATTCACGTTGTAATAACGGAAGACCGGAACGCGCTGTCCCCGACTATTGGTTTCGAAACCGACAAAGTTGGAATAGCCGGGCGCGGCGTTAACGTCAGCGGTACGGCTAATGCTGATGCGATTGTCCACATCGTTACGGAACGTGGTAACGCTCGCTTCCACGCCCTCCAGTATGCCTTCTTCGCCACGGTAGTAAAGGCCGAGCTCCCAGCTTTCACTGGTTTCAGGTTTCAGATCCGGGCTACCGATAATGCGGCATCCTCCACGGCAGGAGTTGGTCGCCCAGTCCGGACTTAATTGCAATAGCGACGGCGCTTTAAAGGCCGTGGCCCACCCACCTTTCACCGTCAGGGTATCCGTTGCGTTATAGACCAGATAAGCACGCGGGCTCCAGTGATCGCCATAGGTTTCATGGTCATCCATACGAATACCGGTGGTCAGCGCCAGCGGTTCGAAGATGCGCCACTCATCTTCAAGGAACAGAGCATACTGGCTGGCGGAGGTTTTAGTACTGGAACCGCCGGTCAGGTTGACCGCATCGCTCAGTTTATCGTGACGCCATTCGCCGCCGAAGGTGAGGAACTGGTTGACAGACGCTAACGGCAGAACGTATTTCCCGTCAATCGAATTGCTTTCTGACGTGATAGGGCTACTGTTGCCGGGGTTTTTGTTTTCCACTTTTTCGCCGTAGAACTTGAGCTCGCTGTTACCGAGATCCCAACGTCCGTTATGGCTCAACGCGTAGTTTTGCCGTTCCAGACGGTTTTTATCCAGCGAGTCGGAGTCCCGGTCCTGGCGATCAAAACCGTAGCCTGCGGTAACGTCATGATTTTCGTTTGGTGTCCAGGCAAACTCGACGTTTCCATCCCGGCTGGTAAATCCTTCAATGCGCGGCGTTTCACCCGTAGCGGTGGTGGCGGAACTCTGCTGCTCGTCTTTTCCGCGTTTCGCCAGGCTACCGTAGGCTTTCATTCCCAGCACGCCGTCGATCAGCGGACCGCTGGTAAAGAACTGGCCGTTATAGGTATCGCCACGGTCGCGATGTTCCTGAATAGTGGAGTCAACCGTGACGCTACCGTGCCATTTCTGACCAATTTTTTTGGTAATAATGTTGACCACGCCGCCCAGCGCATCGGAGCCATACAGCGAGGACATGGGGCCACGCACCACTTCAATGCGTTCGATAGCGTCAACCGGTATCCAGTTCAGATCAAAATCATTATGGCGGAAGACCGCGTTACGGGAGTTAACGCGCTTACCGTCGATCAGGATCAGCGTATAACTGCTGTCCAGACCACGAATACTCACGCCTTTACGGTTATCCCCTTCGTTAGTGAGCTGTACGCCCGGCACCTCTTTCAGGACATCTTTCAGGTTTTGCACGGGCCTGCGCTGTAAATCTTGCTGGGTAATGACGCTGATACTTGCTGGCGCATCTTTCAGATTTTGTTCAATAGCGGACGCGGTAACGACCATGGTTTCACCATCATCCGTTGCCGCGGCAACCGGCCAGGCCAACGTAACTGCGGACATACAAAGCCCTACCCGAACGAAAGGGTTAAACCTAAACATTCCATTTCTCCATGAGGTAAATACGACAAAAAAATCGGTTATCGCTCACAACGCATTACGTTTCGCCTGCGATAACAGTTATCACGGCGAACTCTTTTTATGCAGGCGAGTCGGGCTCATGAGTGACGGTCGCGCCCGAATCTTCATCCTTTCTGATTTCGAGCGTAACGATAAAGCAAACGATAATAATTATCAATTTAATTGTTAATAATTATGTCATTTGAACCAATCATGAAGAAAAAACAAAAAACCCTCTCGAATGAGAGGGTTAGAAGGGTCAGGTTCAGGCAGTCAGTGCCGGATAGCGGTATAAAGCCTTATCCGGCCATGACGAGAATACCGCGTTACTTTTTAACGCGTTCCGGGAAGTGCATTTCGCTATAGCGCACGAAATGCGTGCCTTTTATCAGCTTGTAGCCGAACCAGATAAGCAGGAACAGCGGAATACCGATATAGGTCGCCGCGACGCCGCCCCAGTCGATGGTATCTTTCAGGAACGCTTCATAGTTCTGCCCCAACGTAATAATCAGGCACAGTACAAAGGCGAAAATCGGCCCCAGCGGGAAGAACCCGGAACGGTACGGCAAATCATTCACATCATACCCTTGTATCACGTAACCGCGACGGAAACGATAATGGCTAATGGCAATCCCCAGCCAGGCGATGAAGCCCGTCATACCGGAGGTGTTCAACAGCCACAGATAGACCGTCTGGTTGCCGAACATTGAGGTCAAAAAGCAAAGACCGGCAATCACGGTGGTGGCATAAAGCGCATTGCGCGGTACGCCGCCGCGGGACAATTTCGCAAAAATACGCGGGGCCTTACCGTCACAGGCCAGGGTGTAGAGCATACGGGTCGAGGCATACATTCCGGAGTTGCCCGCAGACAGTACCGCCGTCAGGATAACCGCATTCATTATCGCCGCCGCAGACAACAAGCCCGCATGCTGGAACACTAAGGTAAACGGACTGACGCTAATGTCTTTGACGTCGTTACGCAGCAGGTTTGGATCGGTATAAGGAATGATCAGGCTGATAATCAAAATCGCGAAAACATAAAACAGCAGAATACGCCAGAACACCTGACGCACCGCGCGCGGAATATTCTTCTCCGGGTTTTCAGATTCCCCGGCGGCAATACCAATCAGCTCAGTTCCCTGGAAAGAGAAGCCCACGATCATCGCGACGCCAATCATTGCCGCAAAACCGCCAGCAAAAGGCGCATCGCCCGTCGTCCAGTTGCTCCAGCCGACCGGCTCGACACCTTTAAAGATGCCGATAATCATCGCTACGCCAACGATGATGAAGATAATAACGGTCGCGACTTTAATTAACGAGAACCAGTACTCCGCCTCGCCAAAACCGCGTACGGAAATGTAGTTCAGCAAGAAAATGACGCAGAGGAATAGCGCGCTCCAGATCCAGCCCGGCGTATCCGGGAACCACCAGCCCATCACCAATTGTGCGGCAACCAGGTCAACAGCGATAGTCACCGCCCAGTTGTACCAGTAGTTCCAGCCCAGCGCGAAACCAAAGCCTTCTTCCACATAGTTCTGACCATATGTCGCAAACGAGCCAGATACCGGCATATAGGCCGCCAGCTCGCCAAGACTGGTCATCAGGAAGTAGACCATCAAACCAATCAGAATATAAGAAAACAGCGCGCCGCCTGGCCCCGCCTGAGAAATTGTCGCACCAGATGCAACGAAAAGACCTGTCCCGATGGAGCCGCCAATGGCAATCATCGTCAGGTGACGCGCCTTTAATTCGCGACGTAGCGCGGGCGCTTCTGTGGTTTTAGTTTTGGAACCCATGTGAAAATGCTATCCATCCAAAAAATGAGGCGCGATTGTAACAGACGAAATACTATCCTTCCGACACAAATGCGCGGTTATAAGAGACCTTCATGACCGGCCACGGATTATAAGTAAAGCAGAGAATAACGTATACGTAAGCGGATACTAAAAATGGCGATGCCGCCCGGGCAGCCCTCCTCTTCACCTTTATTCACAGTAACTCAAAAAACGCTGCAACGCGTTAGAAAGATGTTTCTGCCGATGATGAACACGCCACAACGTGCGCACCAGGCGCGGTAACGGCACCGCGACTTCGCCCAGGGTTCCCGCCTGGAGTTGTTCAGCAATCACCCGGCGCGATAAACAGCTTATCCCCAGTCCATGACGCACCGCATGTTTGATCGCTTCTGAATTCCCCAACTCCATCGCCATATGAAAGCGCGGCAAATGCGACAACAGCAAATAATCGACAATTTCCCGCGTACCGGAACCGCGCTCGCGTAAAATCCATGGGGATGCCGCAAGCTGTTCCAGCGTCACCGGCCCCTGCGTCAGCGGCGAGGACGGCGCGGCAAAGACCACCAGCTCATCTTCCAGCCACGGCTCAGAGATAATCTCTGTACTGTGACATGGTCCTTCAATCAGGCCGATATCAACCCGAAAATCCAGCACCGCGTTAATCACGTCCTGGCTGTTTCCCACGCTGAGTTCCAGCGGCAAGGCCGGATAATGCTGGCGATAGCGGGCAATCATGGCGGGTAAAATGTAATTGCCGATGGTGCTACTGGCATAAACCCGTATCGCGCCGTTATCTTCACGAAATAGCTGCTCAATTTCTACCGCTTGCTCCAGCAATGCCAGCGCGCGCGGGTATAACAAGCGCCCATGTTCGTTGACCACCAGCCGTTTCCCCACCCGATCAAACAACTGTACGCCGAGCTGACCTTCCAGATCGGTGAGCGCGGCGCTAACGGCGGACTGCGATAATGACAGCATGACCGACGCCTGGGTTGTTGAACCGCTTTTCAGTACTTCAGCAAACACTTCAAGTTGTCGTAGCGTAATATGCATAGTCGTATCCCACCGATAGCGTTTCACTTACCACTTATAAAGATTAATTATAAATATATAATCAATTTTATTTTTAAACCAGATCACCGTAACCTTATTGTCCATATACAGGAGAAGGTTATGACAGAACTCACCTTGCAGAATCATCGTCGTACAATGTGGCATTTTATACCGGGGCTCGCTCTGAGCGCCGTCATTACAGGAGTCGCCCTGTGGGGCGGCGCTATCCCTGCCGTTGCAGGCGCGGGGTTCAGCGCCCTGACCCTGGCTATCCTGCTGGGTATGGTTATCGGGAATACCGTCTATCCACAAATATGGAAACAATGCGACGGCGGCGTGCTGTTTGCAAAACAACATCTGCTGCGTTTAGGGATTATCCTTTACGGCTTCCGCCTTACCTTTTCACAAATCGCCGATGTGGGCATTAGCGGTATTGTGATTGACGTATTAACGCTTTCCAGCACGTTCATGCTGGCCTGCTTCTTAGGCCAAAAAGTCTTTGGTCTGGACAGGCACACCAGTTGGCTGATTGGCGCCGGTAGCAGTATCTGCGGCGCGGCGGCGGTACTGGCGACAGAACCGGTGGTAAAAGCGGAAGCCAGTAAGGTTACTGTAGCCGTCGCGACTGTCGTTATTTTCGGCACCATCGCTATTTTCCTTTACCCGGCAATGTATCCGCTGCTGGCGCACTGGTTCAGCCCGGAAACTTACGGCATCTATATCGGCTCAACCATGCATGAAGTCGCGCAAGTGGTCGCAGCGGGTCACGCCGTTAGCCCGGATGCGGAAAATGCGGCAGTTATCGCTAAGATGCTGCGTGTCATGATGCTGGCGCCGTTCCTGATCATTCTGGCAGCACGCGTTAAACAGCTTTCCCCGGCGACCGGCGCGGAAAAAAGCAAAATTACCATTCCGTGGTTTGCTATTTTCTTCATCGTAGTGGCGATCTTCAACTCTTTCCACCTGCTGCCGAAAGCCGTGGTGGATATGCTGGTGACGCTGGACACGGTACTGCTGGCGATGGCGATGGCGGCGTTGGGTCTGACCACTCACGTTAGCGCATTGAAAAAAGCGGGGGCGAAACCGCTGCTGATGGCGCTGGCATTATTCGCCTGGCTGATTATTGGCGGTGGCGCCATTAACGTCCTAATCCATAGCCTTATCGCATAAATTATTACGTTTCACGCCTGTTAACCCGTTATCATAGCGTTCGTAATGAACCGTTAGCGGGTTTAACAGGAGTCTTTTATGAAATACATCGGAGCGCACGTCAGCGCTGCTGGCGGTCTGGCTAACGCCCCTGCCCGCGCGGCTGAAATTGGCGCAACGGCCTTTGCGCTTTTCACAAAAAACCAGCGTCAGTGGCGTGCCGCCCCCCTTACTCCCCAGGTCATTGATGACTTTAAAATCGCCTGTGAAAAGTATCATTTCTCGGCGGCGCAAATTCTTCCCCACGATAGTTACCTGATTAATCTGGGCCATCCGGTCAGTGAAGCACTGGAAAAATCACGTGATGCCTTTCTCGATGAAATGCAACGCTGTGAACAACTCGGCTTAACCTTGCTTAATTTTCATCCCGGTAGCCATTTGATGCAGATTGCACAGGAGGATTGCCTGGCGCGGATCGCGGAATCCATCAATATTGCCCTCGCGCAGACCGAGGGCGTTACGGCGGTTATCGAAAATACAGCCGGTCAGGGCAGTAATCTGGGGTTTGAGTTTGAACAGTTAGCCGCCATCATCGACGGCGTGGAAGATAAGTCGCGCGTTGGCGTCTGTATCGATACCTGCCATGCCTTTGCCGCCGGATATGATCTGCGTACGCCAGAGGCGTGCGAAAAAACGTTCGCCGGATTCGGGAAAATTGTCGGATTTCAGTATTTGCGCGGAATGCACCTGAACGACGCCAAAAGCGCCTTCGGTAGCCGCGTTGACCGCCATCACAGTCTGGGTGAAGGCAATATCGGCCACGATGCGTTTCGTTGGATTATGCAGGATGCGCGTTTTGACGGTATTCCGCTGATACTGGAGACCATCAATCCTGATATCTGGGCGGAAGAGATTGCGTGGTTAAAAGCCCAGCAAATTGCCGAAGCGGTGGCCTGACGCGCAATGTTCTTCAGGCAATAAAAAAGGCAGAGCGCGCTCTGCCTTTTTTAGCGTGTTTCTCTTACGCCGCTTTTGCCGCGACTTCCGTCTCCGGACGTTTCAGGACGGCATAAGCCAGCCCTGCCACCAGCGTACCGGCCACAATTGCCAGCAGGTATCCCAATACCGGCGTAATTGCGCCTGGGATAAGCAGAACAAACAGACCGCCATGCGGCGCCATCAATTTTGCGCCTACCGCCATAGAAATAGCCCCGGTCAACGCGCCGCCAACGATACAGCACGGCAGTACACGCATCGGGTCGCGCGCCGCAAACGGAATAGCGCCTTCAGTGATAAAGCACAGCCCCAGCACCAACGCCGCTTTACCGCCTTCCTGCTGCGCTTTGTCGAACTTACGACGCGCCACCATCGTCGCCAGACCCAGCGCTAACGGCGGTACCATACCTGCGGCCATGATCGCCGCCATCGGCGCGTAAGTTTGCGTACTCAGCAGACCAACGCCAAACGCATACGCCGCTTTGTTCACCGGGCCGCCCATGTCGGTACACATCATCCCGCCGAGAATCGCGCCCAGCAGCACCGCATTTGCCGTCCCCATCGTTTGCAGCCAGTGGGTGAGCCCTTCCAGAATCCCGGCAACCGGTTTACCGATCAGGTAAATCATCGCCAGCCCCACCACCAGACTGGAAATTAACGGGATGATCAGGATTGGCTTCAGCGCTTCCATACTTTGCGGAAGTTTCAGTTTGGTACTGATAAGCTTCGCCATATACCCGGCAAGGAAGCCAGCAATGATCCCGCCGATAAAACCGGAACCGGTGCTAACCGCCAGCATACCGCCAATCAGACCTGGCGTAAGGCCTGGGCGATCCGCGATGGAGAAAGCGATATAACCCGCCAGTACCGGCACCATCAGCGCAAACGCCGAACCGCCGCCAATCTGCATCAGCGCCGCCGCCAGCGTGTCCGGCACCTTAAAGGCTTCAATACCAAAGGCGAAGGAAAGCGCGATACACAGTCCCCCGGCAACCACCATAGGCAGCATGTAAGAAACGCCCGTCAACAGATGCCGGTATGCGCCAGCGCTCTCTTTCTTCCCTTCGGTCGCCGCTTGCGATGCCTTACCCGCCGGTTGATACGGCGTTGCTTCCGCTACGGCTTTATCCAGCTCCTGCGCCGTCTTTTTCAGCGCCAGGCCGGTCGACGTGCGGTACATCGGGAGACCGGCAAACTTCGCCAGATCCACTTCGATATCCGCCGCCACAATCACTAAATCCGCTTCCGCCACCTCTTCCGGGGTGATGGCATTGCCGGCCCCCACGGAGCCGCGCGTTTCGACTTTTACCCACCAGCCGCGTTTTTTCGCTTCTGTTTCAATGGCTTCAGCCGCCATAAAAGTATGAGCGACGCCGGTCGGGCAGGCCGTTACCGCGACCACGCGTTTCGGACCGCCGCTCGCCGCAGGAGCAGCCGCAGCAGGGGCGCTGTAAGGGGTCGCATGGCTTTTGGCTTCACTCAGAAACAGTTCCGGATGCGCGACGGCGCGGCCAATATCCCCCAGCCAAACCTTTTTGCCGTTCAAAGCATTGTCGTTCGGCAGAGATTCGCCCAGCACGATCGCCAGTTCAGCATCATTCGGATTGTCGATAATTTCCAGATTTGCTTTATGCGCCGCCGATCCAAGCAGGGTTTTCGCCATGTAAGCGCGAGCCTGGCCGAGATTAGCGTCAATTATCAGCAGCGTTTTCATTATGCCTCTCCTGCTGTCAGTTAAACGGTTGTAAGTCGACACGCGCCATCATTGCGGCCAACTGAGGACGATCGGTAATACCCACATTGCTCTGGCTGACCGCCAGCGCGGCAACCGCCGTCGCCAGACGCAGCGTATGTTCGCTGGACTCACGCATCAGCAGGCCGTAAATCAATCCGCCAACCATGGAATCGCCTGCGCCGACGGTACTTACCACGTCAACTGCCGGTGGTTTAGCGATCCATTCTCCTGAGGCGTTAACCCACAGCGCGCCTTCCGCCCCCAGCGAAATCACCACATGGGCGATACCCTGTTCGCGTAACGCGTGCGCCGCATCAATCACATCTTTCATTTCCGGGAGCTTACGACCCGCCCAAATTTCCAGTTCGCGGCGATTCGGTTTCACCAGCCACGGCGCAGCTTTAAGACCGGCGACTAACGCTTCACGGCTACTATCAAAGATAATGCATGGACACTGGCTGCGCAGACGCGTCATCCAGTCGGTGAACGCTTCCGGACTCACGCCAGCCGGTAAGCTACCGCTGACGCAGACCATATCGAACTGACCCAGCCAGCTCAGGGAGTCGTTAACAAAGCGTTCCCAGTCTGCGGGGGTCACGTCAAAGCCGGAAAAGTTGAAGTCGGTCACTTCGCCATCTTTTTCCGTCAGCTTCACGTTGATGCGGGTCCGGCCCTGAACCACCTGAAAGCGGTTAGCGATGCCCAGTTCGCTGAACAATTGCTGAAAACCGTCCTGGTTATCTTTACCGAGAAAACCGCCGACGGTGACGTCGATGCCTAAGTCTTTCAGCACCTTGGCAACGTTAATGCCTTTGCCCGCCGCGTGCAGACCCGTGGTTTTCACCAGGTTCACTTCGCCGCGTTCGATTTCAGGGCAAAACCCAACCAGATCGTAAGCCGGATTAAGGGTAATGGTGGCAACACGCCTGCTCATTATGCGCCCTCCCCGAGACCGGCGGCGATCGCATCGCCAATCGCTTTCAGCGCCTGTTCAGCATCTTCACCCTGCGCGGTAAAGCGCAGACGATGGCCTTTCTTCACGCCTAATGCCACCACTTTCATCAGACTACGTCCGTTTGCCGGTTTGCCGGTTCCATCAAGGTTTGTCACGGTAATTTCACTGTTAAATTGTTTAATCGTATTCACCAGCATGGTGCCCGGACGGGCATGGAGACCATGCTCATTACGCACTACAAATTCCGCGCTCAGTACGTCATCCGTCAGCGCATCATCACTGGTCAGCAACGCCAGCAGCGTCGCGGCGTCGGCGCTCAGCAGACGATCGGCTTTATTGTTCAGCAACAGGTCGCCGAGGCGTTTTAGCACGGCAATCGGCTGCTCGTCGTTCATCGCGACAGTGACTAATAAGGCTGCTTTTTCACCCTCTACGTCAAACGCCTGAGTCGCACGGCTTACCGCAACAGCGCTGCGCAAATTACCTTCCGCGCTGTCGTTCAGCCAGATACCTTGTCCCAGATTCATCGGACTGTCGTTAATCGTTTTTGCGACGAATGCCGCATCAACCGCTCCCGCCTCTTTCAGACGCGCCGCATTTAGCGCCTGCAATGTGACCAGCGAGCTGGCGATGACATCCAGCGTCATCGTCTCGTTATCAAGTTTTAATTGTTCACTTTGCTTCTCGCCCATCAGCAATGCGCGCAGCTCTTCCGCCGTTGTCGCGGATTTCAGCTGTTCAGCCACGGAGTCATCGCTCAGCACATGCGTCAACTGACGCAGCAGGCCGAGGTGTTCGTCCGAACTGGCGGCAATACCAATCGCCACATAGGCGACCTGGCCTTCTCCCCAGATAACGCCCTGCGGAAATTGAAAGACCTGGACGCCGGTTTTCAGCACCTGATCGCGCGTGTCTGTTGTGCCATGGGGAATCGCAATACCATTGCCAAGAAAGGTCGAGGTTTGCTGTTCGCGCGCCAGCATACCGTCAACATAGCCGCCCGCCACATTCCCCGCCTGCGCTAACGCGGCGGCGATTTGCCGAATGGCCTCTTCTTTATTTCCGGCCTGCTCGCCCGGATGAATGTCCTGAACCGATAACTGGAACATGTGTCTCCTCTCCTGCTGAATTGAAACGATTCAGCCACTATGAGAAAAAAAGCGCCAATCTGAGTTATCAAAAAAACCAGATCGCGCTGAAACGTTTCAAGAAGTCTGGATCTTTCTGCTTCAGCACGCAAGAAAAGTTACCGGTTTTGTAGCAATTTTTTGAGGTGAAGCACATTTTTTCTCCAACAGCCCCTCAATAGCTGACGCATAAAAGGCTTCAGCTTTTTTCTTTCAGCTTGCGTCAGCACGCCCTGGTAACAAATTGGAATGCTATTTTGATTTTTCGTGTCGATTTTGATTCAGACGCCTGTTTATTTTCTGACGGGCAGCGTAAACTCCGCCTCTCTTCACACCACTGATATAGAAACATGCACAACAGTCCCGCCGCCGCTGCGCCTAAATCATTTGACCTGACGTCTACCGCCTTTTTGATCGTCGCTTTTCTCACCGGTATTGCCGGTGCGTTACAGACGCCGACGCTCAGTATTTTTCTGACGGATGAGGTTCACGCCCGTCCCGGCATGGTGGGATTCTTTTTTACCGGCAGCGCGGTTATCGGCATTATCGTGAGCCAGTTTCTGGCGGGTCGCTCAGATAAAAAAGGCGATCGCAAAAAACTGATCGTTTTCTGTTGCGTGCTGGGCATGTTGGCCTGCGTATTGTTTGCCTGGAACCGCAACTACTTTATTTTGCTGTTCATCGGCGTCTTTCTCAGTAGCTTCGGCTCTACCGCCAACCCGCAGATGTTTGCGCTGGCCCGTGAACATGCCGATCGTACAGGTCGTGAAGCGGTGATGTTCAGCTCAATCCTCCGCGCCCAGGTCTCATTGGCCTGGGTCATTGGGCCGCCGCTGGCCTATGCGCTGGCGATGGGTTTTAGCTTTACGGTGATGTATTTGAGCGCGGCGGTAGCTTTTATCGTCTGCGGCGTCATGGTGTGGTTCTTTTTACCGTCAATGCGCAAAGATGCGCCGCTGGCAACCGGTACGCTGGAAGCACCGCGTCGTAATCGCCGCGATACGCTGTTGTTGTTTGTCATCTGTACGTTAATGTGGGGAACTAACAGCCTGTATATCATTAATATGCCGCTGTTTATCATCAATGAGCTGCATCTTCCGGAAAAACTTGCAGGCGTGATGATGGGCACCGCCGCCGGGCTGGAGATTCCCACAATGCTGATTGCAGGTTACTTCGCCAAACGGTTGGGAAAACGCCTGTTAATGTGCATCGCCGTTGTCGCCGGACTGTGCTTTTATGCGGGTATGTTGCTGGCGCACGCACCGGCGACGTTGCTCGGCTTGCAGTTGCTGAACGCGATTTACATCGGCATTCTTGGCGGGATTGGCATGCTCTATTTTCAGGATCTCATGCCAGGCCAGGCGGGTTCAGCCACCACGCTGTATACCAATACCATTCGCGTCGGCTGGATCATTGCCGGTTCGCTGGCGGGAATCGCTGCAGAAATCTGGAATTATCATGCGGTCTTCTGGTTTGCGTTAGTCATGATTGTCGCCACCATGTTCTGCCTGGCGCGTATTAAAGATGTTTAACTTGCAAGCCTGATACTTTTACTCTTTGACACATTTCAGCGCAGAATTTATTTCTGCGCGATGTTCATGCGCGGTCATTCATTGTCTTTTTCTCAATACGATATTCTGTTAGCGCCCTCTTACATAAGAGACCGCTTATTGAGAAAATTACGCCCATCAGTCCGCAAAGAACCAGCACCAGCCGCATCTTATATTTTGGTGTAACAGCAACATCTATCACTTCAATGTTAGCATTATTTTTAACCGCCTCCGACAACAATGATAGCTTTGCATATGTTTCCGTTTGTAACATATTTTTATGCACGCTATAACGTTTAATGTCACCATCATCGATATACCATGCTGCCATTTTATCGACACTATTTTTCAGGGTGGAAATAATATTATTGACGCTTTCTTCTCTCCCCTGCGCCTTAAAAAGGACAAGCTGATTTTTCGCGTCAAAACTTATTTTATTTTTATAGTTCGCAGGCAAGAAACGGCTAAACTGGTTAAGGATAACCGTTGTTTTACATTGAATATCATTAGTATAGCCACATAACGCATAGGTAGCAGGCGTATCCAGATTAGGTTTGATTGTCATACTCACAACCTTTGTATCATGCTGCACGCTCACAAAAACATAGCCAATGGCAACAAAAATAAAGGTAGCGATCATGATACTTAGCCATTTTCTTATAAGGAATAAAGAAACGTCGACTAAATCAATTTCACTATTTTCTCCCCGCATTTCACATCCCTTTTAAAACGCTAATAGTCAACCCGAATACTGAAATAACAAAAAGCAACACCAGCGTAAAAATAAACGCCCTGGCTGCGAACGTATATTTCTTCATAAGATAAAACCCACACATAAGAATTCGAGTATTTTAAAGGAAAATAACAACACATTCACACTGGTTATATCGATCGGTAAATACATCAATGATAGATATAAACTATCAAATTCATGATATCGATCGTTATAAATAATTAAAATCGATCAAAATTCCTCTTTTTAATAGATAAAAGCTATCATATAAATAAAATTGATCGTTTTTGTTTTATGTGACGGTTTGTTCGGTACACATTCAGGCACCAACGGGGTTGGGCGGCGGCATCTACCGCTTCAGAAGCCACGAAATAAGGTAATCATGTATTACGCTATTTAATGATAAAAGGAGGTAATTTGAGGCGCAGCTTTTGCAGACTATTTCGGGATATAACATAAGCCCCTACGCATTTATCAAAAGCGGCTTAGCTCATGGTAAAGTTTTCTGTTCGAGTTCCAGCAAATAAATAATGGCCTCTTCCCGGGTCGTTAAACACATGTCCCCTGTCGGTTGCAAACCAGAGCACACTTTTGGGCGTAAAGGCGAGCCAAAGATAAGGCACAAGTTATCTTCCGAAAGCTGCGCGCATCTGGTATTCATCGGCTTGCCATTCGGCATTCCGGGTATCGGCGACGAAATTGAAGGCGCAATACAGCAAGCGCCACAACCGCTACGACAGTCCATGCTCAGCCCCTCTATTTATAACCAAATGAAAGATAACAGAATTTGTCCAAAGAAAAATCCAGATTTAAAATGTGGACGTCATCATGATCAGGCCTGCCCTCAGACATTCCGAAGACAAGGCTGGAAACAGAAGGGACAACACAGCACACTTCCCCCCTCCAGGCGACATGCCATCGCCTATTCTCGTTGAACGCGGGGCGGAAAGCGGGCGAACAGTATCACCTTTTTTGCACCAGCAAAAGTGACAATTCCACTTGCCTGGACGGCCCGGCGCGAGTAGTTTTACGCGATATTTTAGATAATCTCTACAACAGGATCTCCTCGATGCCAAGAGCGAACGAAATCAAAAAAGGTATGGTACTGAACTACAACGGCAAATTGCTGATTGTGAAAGATATCGACATTCAGTCGCCTACCGCCCGTGGCGCCGCCACACTGTATAAAATGCGTTTTTCTGATGTCCGCACCGGTCTGAAAGTGGAAGAACGTTTCAAAGGCGACGATATCGTTGATACCGTCACCCTGAGCCGTCGCGGCGTTGACTTTTCTTATGTCGATGGCAACGAATATGTGTTCATGGATAAAGAAGACTATACGCCGTATACCTTCACCAAAGATCAGATTGAAGAAGAGTTGCTGTTTATGCCTGAAGGCGGAATGCCGGATATGCAGGTTCTGACCTGGGACGGCCAACTGCTGGCGCTAGAGCTTCCGCAGACCGTGGATCTGGAAATCGTCGAAACCGCGCCGGGTATTAAAGGAGCGTCCGCCAGCGCACGTAACAAACCCGCGACATTAAGCACCGGTCTGGTGATTCAGGTTCCCGAATACCTGAGCGCAGGTGAGAAAATCCGCATTCATATCGAAGAGCGCCGTTATATGGGGCGCGCGGATTAAGTTTCGCATTTTTCGGCTGCGTCCTGGGGCGCAGCCTGACCCTTTTCTTTATTGACTGTTCTGCGCCAGGAAAGAGAAACGTTAAAAATTTAACATTTTCTGCTCTTAAGATGGCAGAAGCACGACTTCGTCAACTCAGCGCTTCTCTTTTTCACGTTTATTCGCCAGGATTATTAAAGTTGTTATGTTGTATCAATATTCTGGAGCTGACGTGACCAAAACCAATCTTATTACTGGATTTCTCGGTAGCGGAAAAACCACCTCTATCCTTCATTTATTAGCCCATAAAGATCCGGCTGAAAAGTGGGCCGTCCTGGTCAATGAATTTGGCGAAGTGGGTATTGACGGCGCGCTGCTTGCCGACAGCGGCGCACTGCTAAAAGAGATCCCCGGCGGCTGCATGTGCTGCGTCAACGGATTGCCTATGCAGGTGGGGCTCAACACGCTGCTACGCCAGGGCAAACCTGACCGGTTGCTGATTGAACCAACCGGACTGGGGCACCCAAAACAGATTCTGGATTTATTAACTGCGCCGGTTTATGAGCCGTGGATTGATTTACGCGCTACGCTCTGCATCCTTGACCCTCGCCTGCTACTGGACCAACAGAGCGTCGCCAATGAAAATTTCCGCGATCAGCTCGCCTCAGCCGATATTATCATCGCCAATAAAACCGATCGCGCCACGGCGCAGAGCGATGCCGCCCTGCAACAGTGGTGGCGACAGTACGGCGGCGATCGCCAACTGATTCATGCCGAACATGGACAGATAGACGGTAAGCTTCTGGATTTACCGCGACAAAATCTGGCGGAACTGCCAGCCAGCACCGCGCATTCTCACACTCATGCCAGTAAAAAAGGACTCGCCGCGCTAAATCTGCCCGCACAGCAGCGCTGGCGACGCAGCCTCAATAGCGGACAAGGTCATCAGGCCTGCGGCTGGATTTTCGATGCCGATACCGTGTTTGACACCATTGGCCTCCTCGAATGGGCTCGTCTGGCGCCGGTGGGTCGGGTGAAAGGCGTTATGCGCATACAAGAGGGGCTGGTACGCATCAATCGCCAGGGCGATGACCTGCACATCGAAACACAGAGTGTCGCGCCGCCGGATAGCCGGGTTGAACTTATCTCAAGCACAGAAACCGACTGGAATACGTTACAGACGGCCTTGTTGAAGCTTCGTTTAGCGACGCACGCGTAAGGTTGCCACCGTTTAAAAACTATGGCGAAATGACGATGAAAACCCGCTATTCCTTGATAATTCTGCTTAATGCCGCCGGTCTGGCGCTGTTTTTGTCATGGTATCTCCCCGTCAATCACGGTTTCTGGTTCACCATTGATTCCGGCATATTCCACTTCTTTAACCAGAAACTGGTGGAAAGCCACGCGTTCCTCTGGTGGGTCGCTATTACCAATAATCGGGCGTTTGATGGGTGTTCGCTGCTGGCGATGGGCGGACTGATGCTCAGTTTCTGGCTAAAAGAAGACGCGTCGGGTCGGCGGCGCATTGTGATAATCGGATTGGTCATGCTGCTAACAGCGGTGGTGCTTAACCAACTCGGTCAGGCGCTGATCCCCGTCAAGCGCGCCAGCCCAACGCTCTCTTTTGAGCATATTTATCGCGTCAGCGAGTTGCTGCACATCCCGACAAAAGACGCGTCAAAAGACAGTTTCCCAGGCGATCACGGTATGATGCTGCTGATATTTTCCGCCTTTATGCTGCGTTATTTCGGCAAAACGGCGGGGATTATCGCCCTTATTATATTTGTGGTTTTCGCGTTTCCGCGCGTTATGATTGGCGCTCACTGGTTCACCGATATTGTGGTCGGGTCGCTCACGGTTATTTTGATTGGCCTCCCCTGGTGGCTGATGACCCCGCTCAGCGACCGGGCGATAGCGCTTTTTGAGAATTATCTCCCGGGCGGAAATAAACAAATTTTAAACAAATAACCCATGTAATTAACATTACCTTCAGCGATAGTTTTACATCGTTGAAGGTAATTTATGATGATATTCCCCCAGCCCATCATTTTTCGGTCATATTATTCCTCTGCAAAATGAACAGGTTGCACGATTTTTAAACGATCTGCGCTTAATTTGACCCGTGCTGATAGTTCACTTTTCGTATCATAAATTCTTATAAAAAATCACGCGAAATCGCTCGCAATGACAGCAACAATCGGGTAATCTCAAACTCGTTTTGCCTCGCCAGATAATTATTCTCATTGCGAATAAATTTGTGCGTTCCGCCACAGATTTGTGCACAAAGAATTGTCTCAAGCTGTGCAGGTAATTAGTCTCATCACGTTTGGCATTTTTATAACGATATTTATCGTTAAGGACTTCAAGGGAAAACAAACAACATGGTCAAATCTCAACCGATTTTGAGATATATTTTGCGCGGGATTCCTGCGATTGCAGTTGCGGTTCTGCTTTCTGCTTGTAGCACAACCACCAATACCGCAAAGAATATGCATTCTGAGACGCATGCTGTGGGCAATAGCGATAGCTCTTCACTGCAAGCCTCTCAGGATGAATTTGAAAATATGGTGCGTAACCTCGACGTTAAGTCGCGGATTATGGATCAGTATGCTGACTGGAAAGGCGTGCGTTACCGCCTGGGCGGCAGCACTAAGAAAGGCGTCGACTGTTCCAGCTTTGTACAGCGCACCTTCCGTGAACAGTTTGGTTTAGAGCTTCCGCGTTCAACCTATGAACAGCAGGAAATGGGCAAAGCAGTTTCACGCAATAACCTGCGTACGGGCGATCTGGTTCTGTTCCGCGCCGGTTCCACTGGTCGTCATGTCGGTATTTATATCGGCAATAACCAGTTTGTCCATGCGTCTACCAGTAGCGGCGTCATTATCTCCAGTATGAACGAACCGTACTGGAAAAAACGCTACAATGAAGCACGTCGAGTTCTGAGCCGCAGTTAATCTTCATCAGGCAGCACCTCCCTTGGCTTACCTGATGAGACGACATAAAAAGCACTGCTTCGGCAGTGCTTTTGCTTATTATCCCTTCTGAACCCGTTTTGCCGAATAGCGACGTGTGGCCTCTTATCCAGCCTACCACACACGAACGTAGGCCTGATAAACATAGTGCCATCAGGCATTCAGGTCGTTTCCCCCAACGCCTACTGCGACAATACGCTTTCCTGCGCATCACAGAAAAGCATGACTATCCGGGGTAATCCAGGCTATAGTCTTATAAATCAACCAGATTAACCGGCATCCGCCTTTTCAGGTCACACCAGGAATTATGCTTACACGCGACTCCTCTTCCGGTCGGAAAATCCTGCTTACCTGTATCATTACGGGGATGGCAGCAGCATTACTTATTGGTAGCCTGCAATTTTTCCTGTCGTGGCATAAACGGGATGTTAAATACAATACGCTCCTTTCTGATGTACAACATTACCTGGCCAGCTATTTCGCCGACCTGAAAGCCACCACCGATATTCTTCAGCCGTTGACGATCAACACCTGTCAGCAGGTTGGCGCAGAACTCACCTCAAGAGCCGCTTTTAGCCTTAATGTCCGCGCCTTCTTATTGATTAAAGATAAAAAAGTGTTCTGCTCTTCCGCCACTGGCGCCATGAATATGCCGCTTCAGCAACTGGTGCCGGATATAGATATCCGCAAAGACGTTGCTATGGCGATTCTGCCCGGCACGCCAATGATGCCCAACAAACCGACAATGGTGATTTGGTATCGGAACCCATTATTAAATGACAGCGGCGTATTCACATCGCTGAATATTAACCTGACGCCCTACTTACTCTATACCACGCGCCAGGACGATTTTAACGGCATCGCGCTGATTGTCGGCAATACCGCGCTGTCGACTTTTTCTTCGCGTCTGCTGACCGTCGCGGAGCTGCCGGGCACGCCATCACGACAGGCAACTATCAACGGCCTGCCGCTTAAAATACAGCTTTATGCCGATAGCTGGACCTACAATGACTTGTGGTATGCGTTGATGCTGGGCTGCATTAGCGGCATCGTAGCAGGGTTTATCTGTTACTTTATCTATGCCCTCCGGACGCGACCGGGCAAAGAGATTTTAACGGCGATCAAACACGAGCAGTTTTATGTGGTTTATCAGCCCGTCGTCGATACTCGTACGCTGAGCGTCACCGGGCTTGAAGTCTTACTGCGCTGGCGTCACCCTACGGCAGGCGAGATTCCGCCGGATGCCTTTATCCACTATGCCGAAGCGCAACAACTTATCGTACCGTTAACGCAGCATCTGTTCGAGCTGATCGCCCGCGACGCGCCCACGCTACAGAAGGTGATGCCCGTCGGTGCCAAATTTGGCATTAATATCGCGCCGGAACATCTGTACAGCGACAGTTTTAAAGAGGATATGCACCGGCTCAGGGACGCCCTGCCCGCGCACCATTTTCATATCGTGCTGGAAATCACTGAACGCGATATGCTCCAGCAGTATGAAGCGGCCAAACTGTTCGAATGGCTGCATTCCGCCGGGTTTGAAATCGCTATAGATGATTTCGGTACAGGCCATAGCGCCCTGATTTATCTGGAGCGATTTACTTTAGATTATCTGAAAATCGATCGCGGCTTTATCCAGGCGATCGGCACGGAAACCGTCACGTCTCCGGTTCTGGATACCGTGCTGACGCTCTCCAGACGCCTGAATATGCTGACGGTGGCCGAGGGTGTTGAAACGCCGGAGCAGGCCCGTTGGCTACGCGATCACGGTGTTAATTACTTGCAAGGGTACTGGATTAGCCGTCCTTTACCCCTAAAAGATTTCGTGCTGTGGATGTCGGCGCCTTCCGTGCCTGAATGGTAGTCCCCTTACGGTTTTAACGGATTCACATCAGACGCAACGTCACTTATTATTCAGCGAAACGCCTGCCGGTTTGCAGCGGGCAATACGATAAGGAAACCGCCTTCAGATGATTGCGCGCGTAATGCTTCTGCTTGTCGCACTGGTTAGCGCTGGCGCCCAGGCCCAGGAAATCAAAGAAAGCTACGCTTTCGCCGTACTCGGCGAACCTAAGTATGCTTTTAACTTTGATCACTTTGATTATGTGAATCCTGCTGCGCCGAAAGGCGGTCAGATGACACTTTCCGCCATTGGTACGTTCGATAATTTCAATCGCTATTCGCTGCGCGGCAATCCCGGCGTACGTACCGAAGCCCTTTACGATACGCTTTTTACCACCTCAGATGATGAACCCGGAAGCTATTATCCGCTGATTGCCGACCATGCCCGCTATGCCGCCGACTATTCCTGGGTGGAAATCTCGATTAATCCCCGCGCTCGTTTTCACGATGGCACGCCCATTACCGCCCGCGATGTGGCCTTTACCTTTCATAAGTTTATGACCGAAGGCGTACCGCAGTTCCGTCTGGTCTATAAAGGTACTACCGTGAAGGCGATTGCGCCTTTAACCGTGCGAATTGAGCTGGCGAAGCCTGGCAAAGAAGACATGCTTAGTCTGTTTTCACTACCGATCATGCCCGAAAAATTCTGGAAAAATCACAAACTCAGCGATCCGCTTTCAACGCCACCCTTAGCCAGCGGGCCATACCGGATTACTCAGTGGAAAATGGGCCAGTACATTGTCTATTCACGCGTCAAAAACTACTGGGCGGCTAATCTGCCGGTCAATCGTGGACGTTTTAACCTCGACACTATCCGCTACGATTACTACCTTGATGACAATGTCGCTTTCGAGGCGTTTAAAGCGGGCGCATTTGATCTACGGCTGGAAAACGACGCTAAAAACTGGGCAACGCGCTACATCGGTAAAAATTTCGATAATCATTACATCATTAAAGAAGAGCAGAAAAACGAGTCGGCGCAGGACACACGCTGGCTGGCTTTTAATATTCAGCGCCCGGTATTTAAAGACCGGCGGGTACGTGAAGCTGTCACCCTGGCCTTCGATTTTGAGTGGATGAATAAAGCGCTGTTCTATAATGCCTGGAGCCGAACCAACAGTTACTTCCAGAATACCGAGTACGCCGCCAGAAATTATCCTGACGCCGATGAGCTGGTATTACTCGCGCCGATGAAAAAAGATCTTCCTCCTGAAGTCTTCACTCAGATCTATCAGCCGCCGGTCTCTAACGGCGACGGCTACGATCGCGAAAATCTTCTTAAAGCTGACGCCTTGTTGACGCAGGCCGGATGGGTGATCAACGGACAGCAACGGGTCAATAGCGTCACCGGTAAGCCTCTGATGTTTGAACTTCTCCTTCCTGCCAGCAGTAATAGTCAGTGGGTTCTGCCCTTCCAGCATAATCTTCAGCGTCTGGGCATTACGATGACTATCCGTCAGGTTGATAATTCTCAACTCACCAACCGGATGCGTAGCCGCGACTATGACATGATGCCGAGGCTATGGCGGGCGATGCCCTGGCCCAGCTCCGATCTACAAATCTCATGGGCGTCGGAATACATTAACTCCAGTTATAACGCTCCCGGCGTACAAAGCCCGGTGGTGGATAAACTGATCGCGCAAATTATCGCAGCGCAGGGTGATAAAGCGAAACTGGTGCCGCTGGGACGGGCGCTGGATCGCGTGCTGACCTGGAACTATTACATGCTGCCGATGTGGTATATGGCGCAAGACAGGCTCGCCTGGTGGGATAAATTCTCCCATCCGGCGATTCGCCCGGTATATACCATCGGGTTAGATACCTGGTGGTATGATGTCAACAAAGCCGCCAAACTACCGGCAGCCAGGAGGTAGTAAGAATCAATGGGCGCCTATCTTATCCGCCGTCTGTTACTGGTGATCCCCACGCTATGGGCCATTATTACCATTAACTTTTTTATCGTGCAGATCGCTCCCGGCGGCCCTGTCGATCAAGCGATTGCCGCGATTGAATTTGGCCAGGGCGGCGCGTTGCCCGGCGCCAGCGGCGAAGGCGTTCGCGCCAGTCATGCGCAAACCGGCGTCGGCAATATCAGCGACAGCCATTATCGCGGCGGCCGGGGACTCGATCCGGAGGTGATCGCGGAGATCACCCATCGCTACGGCTTCGACAAACCGCTGCATGAGCGTTATTTCAAGATGCTACGGGACTATCTCTCTTTTGACTTCGGCGACAGTCTGTTTCGCAGCGCATCCGTACTAACGCTGATCAAAGATAGCCTTCCCGTCTCCATTACCCTGGGATTATGGAGCACGCTGATTATTTATCTGGTGTCTATCCCGCTGGGGATTCGCAAAGCCGTCCATAACGGCAGTCGCTTTGATGTGTGGAGCAGCGCGTTTATCATTATCGGTTATGCGATCCCCGCCTTTCTGTTTGCTATTTTATTAATCGTCTTTTTTGCCGGCGGCAGCTACTACGATATTTTTCCGCTACGTGGCCTGGTCTCCGCCAACTTTGACACATTACCGTGGTACCAGAAAATCACCGATTATTTGTGGCATATTACGCTGCCGGTGCTGGCGACCGTCATCGGCGGTTTTGCCGCCCTGACGATGCTGACGAAAAATTCGTTTCTCGACGAGGTGCGTAAACAGTATGTCGTTACCGCTCGCGCTAAAGGCGTGAGTGAAAAAAACATTCTCTGGAAACATGTTTTTCGTAACGCCATGCTGCTGGTGATCGCCGGGTTTCCCGCCACTTTTATCAGTATGTTTTTCACCGGCTCGCTGCTAATTGAAGTCATGTTCTCGCTCAACGGCCTGGGGCTGCTGGGTTATGAAGCAACCGTTTCGCGCGACTATCCGGTGATGTTCGGCACGCTTTATATCTTTACCCTGATTGGCTTATTACTGAATATCCTGAGCGATATCAGCTATACGCTGGTCGATCCACGCATTGATTTTGAGGGACGATAATGCCGCGATTAAGCCCGGTCAATCAGGCCCGCTGGGCGCGTTTCCGCCATAATCGCCGGGGCTACTGGTCACTATGGATTTTTCTGATCGTGTTCAGCCTGAGCTTATGCGCGGAACTGATTGCTAACGATAAGCCATTGCTGGTGCGCTATGAAGGCCAGTGGTATTTTCCGCTGGTAAAAAATTACAGCGAGCGCGATTTCGGCGGCCCGCTGGCGACAACGGCAGATTATCAGGACCCCTGGCTACAACGGCAGCTTGAGAATCGGGGCTGGGTGTTGTGGGCCCCCGTACGCTTTGGTGCCAATACCATTAATTTTGCCACCACGCAGCCTTTCCCCTCCCCGCCTTCGGCGAAAAACTGGCTGGGCACCGATGCGAATGGCGGCGACGTTTTCGCCCGCATCCTGTACGGCACCCGCATTTCTATTTTATTCGGCCTGATGTTAACGATTTGCTCCAGCGTCATGGGCGTACTGGCGGGCGCGCTACAGGGCTATTATGGCGGCAAAGTCGATTTATGGGGGCAACGTCTCATCGAAGTCTGGTCGGGGATGCCGACCCTGTTCCTGATTATTTTACTTTCCAGCGTAGTGCAGCCTAACTTCTGGTGGCTGCTGGCCATAACCGTACTGTTTGGCTGGATGAGTCTGGTGGGCGTGGTGCGCGCCGAGTTTTTACGGACCCGCAATTTTGACTATATCCGCGCCGCGCAGGCGCTTGGCGTCAGCGATCGTGACATTATCCTGCGCCATATGTTGCCTAATGCGATGGTCGCTACCCTGACATTTTTACCGTTCATTTTATGTAGCTCCATCACCACCCTGACGTCGCTGGATTTTCTGGGATTTGGTCTGCCGCTTGGCTCCCCTTCTCTCGGCGAACTTCTTTTACAGGGGAAAAACAACTTACAGGCTCCCTGGCTGGGGATCGCCGCCTTTCTGTCTGTCGCCATTCTGCTATCGCTGCTGATTTTTATCGGCGAAGCGGTACGCGACGCCTTTGATCCTGCTAAGGCGGTATAAGATGACATCTCCATTGCTTGCGATTGAAAATTTATCGGTAGGTTTCCGTCAGCAACAGCACGTACGTCCTGTCGTTAACGCCATTTCGTTACAGGTGAACGCCGGGGAAACGCTGGCGCTGGTCGGCGAGTCCGGGTCAGGAAAAAGCGTGACGGCGCTTTCCATTCTGCGTCTTTTGCCTACCCCTCCCGCCGTCTACCTCTCCGGCGATATTCGCTTTCACGGCGAATCATTGCTTCATGCCAGCGAGCAGACGCTACGCGGCGTGCGCGGCAATAAAATCGCCATGATTTTTCAGGAACCGATGGTTTCACTTAACCCGCTGCATACGCTGGAAAAACAGCTCTATGAAGTGCTGTCGCTCCATCGGGGAATGCGTCGGGAGGCGGCAAGGGCGGAGATGATCGGTTGTCTGGATCGGGTCGGTATCCGCCAGGCGAGCCAGCGTCTGCGCGATTATCCGCATCAGCTTTCCGGCGGCGAACGCCAGCGCGTCATGATAGCCATGGCGCTGTTAACACGGCCGGAATTACTGATCGCCGATGAGCCGACCACCGCCCTCGACGTCTCCGTACAGGCGCAGATTTTATCTCTACTGCGGGAACTCCAGCGCGAGCTCAATATGGGATTGCTGTTTATCACCCATAACCTCAGCATTGTAAAAAAACTGGCGGATTCAGTGGCGGTAATGCAACACGGCAAGTGCGTAGAGAACCAACGCGCCGACACGCTGCTCTCCGCGCCGACCCATCCGTACACGCAAAAACTACTCAACAGCGAACCCACAGGCGATCCGGTTCCGCTCCCCGCCGGGCAGACGCCGTTGCTGGAAGTGGACAGGCTGCGCGTCGCCTTCCCGATCCGCAAAGGCATTCTGAAGCGCGTCGTGGATCATAATGTGGTGGTTAACAATATCAGTTTCACCCTGCATCCAGGCGAAACGCTGGGTCTGGTCGGCGAGTCAGGATCGGGAAAAAGCACCACCGGTCTGGCGCTGTTACGGCTTATCCGCTCCGAAGGCCGCATCGTGTTTGACGGTCAATCGCTGGATACGTTAAACCGCCGCCAGCTTTTACCTGTTCGCCACCGTATCCAGGTCGTATTCCAGGACCCGAACTCATCGCTAAACCCGCGTTTAAACGTGTTGCAAATTATCGAAGAAGGCCTGCGCGTCCACCAGCCTACGCTTTCAGGCGCGCAGCGCGAACAGCAGGTGAAAGCGGTCATGATGGAAGTCGGCCTGGACCCGGAAACGCGGCATCGTTACCCCGCTGAGTTTTCCGGCGGCCAGCGTCAACGTATCGCCGTCGCCAGGGCACTGATTTTAAAACCTTCGCTTATTATTCTGGATGAACCGACCTCATCGCTGGATAAAACCGTTCAGGCGCAGATTCTTGCCCTCCTGAAATCGCTCCAGCAAAAGCACCGTCTGGCCTATATCTTCATTAGCCACGATCTGCATGTAGTACGCGCGCTGTGCCATCAGGTTATCGTGCTGCGACAGGGGGAGGTGGTTGAACAGGGGCAATGCGAGCGCGTGTTTACCGCACCGCAACAGGCCTATACACGTCAGCTACTCGCGTTAAGCTGACGCCTAAAAAGGATTATTGTTAGAAAAAGGTTCCGCTATCGCTACGCCGAAATTTTTCAGCCGACAGGTGGCGGCAAACTCATCCTGACGATTAACGAACAGGCACGGTTCCCCTTCGCACTCCAGCACGGAGCAAGGAACTTCAATATCGCTTAGCGCCTGGCTGAGCTTATGCATCACTGACCACGCGCTATCGCCTGCCGGACTCAACAGTTTAAGCGCCACCAGACTATTCTCGGTGCTCTGCCCGTTTTGCGGAATCGGTTCAACCTTTGACCCCGCAAAACCCGCCGACCAGCGATAGTTTTGCGGCAGACGGTGAACAATTGAGAGCTGTAATGTATTCACTTTCTTTCCCCGGAAGCACAATTACTTCACAATTTACTTACATTTATATTAACACATCATTGACAACCCGTCCTTAAACAGATTGCTAACGCCCTACTCTCCGTCAGTGGCTCTACAGCAAGCGGGAGTTAAAATAGTTTTACCGACGCGGAGATAGCGGCGGGCTATATGTACCCGTTTCTGCGATCTAACTCAACCTTTTTAACTACAATGATGTGACTTTTTACATAAATGGATTTTACATAAAATAAACATAAAGGAGGAAAATGATGAATTGGTAATTGATATACATCAACTATGAAAGCCGTTTGGCTTTGCCATCGTCTAGCGGATAGCGTCCCCCAACGCCGCCTGCGCATTCTTCGGCGCCATTGAGGGACAGCGCGCCCGTCACCGTTTTTTGGGACGGCTGGCGTAGAGATAAAACAGAATGGAACAGGCGGCGCAAAGCGCAATCGACCAGATCATCGGCCACGCACTGGTAAAGGTAGCCAGCGACAGCAACGCGCCGACGATAGCGCCAATACCAAAGCGGAAAGTGCCCGCCAACGAAGACGCCGTTCCGGCCATATGCGGAAACTCATCCAAAATGACCGCCATCGCATTGGACGAAACCATCGACACACAGCCGACAAACGCCGCAACGCCGACCACCAGCGCCCAGAATCCAATGCCCATCAGCGCGCTGAAAACCATCCACACCGCCATCGCAAACTGAATCCATAGCCCGGCCCGAAACATGTTTAGCGCCCCTACCCGTCTGACAAAACGGCTGTTGATAATCGTCATCACAAACAGAAATACGATGTTCAACGCGAAGTAGTAGCCGAAATCCTGCGGCGGAACATGATTAATTTCGATATAAACAAACGGCCCCGCGCTCAAAAAAGAGAACATACCGGCAAAACTAAACCCGCTCGCCAGCATATAGCTCAGTACGCGTTTGTGGCGAAACAACGCGGCAAAGTTACCTATTGTGGTACGAATATGAAAAGGCTGACGCCGTTCAACGGGCAGCGTCTCTTTAATCAAAGCAAAGATCATGACTGACGCCAGAATCGCCGCAATGGCCAGTATCCAGAAGATATAGTGCCAGCTTAACCATACCAACACCCAGCCGCCGACAATGGGCGCCATTAACGGCGCTATCGTAGTGACCAGCATGACAAATGACATCATGCGCGAAAACTCTTCCTTTGGATAAATATCCCGCATCAGCGCATTGATGACGACGCTTGCCGCCGCGGCCGCCAAACCGTGGAAAAAACGCATCACGATCAGTTGATCGATAGTCTGCGCCAACGCACAGGCGACCGCCGCCGCGGCAAATACCAGCGTCCCGCCCAGGATGACCGGCTTACGCCCGAGGCTATCCGCCATCGGTCCATAGATAAGCTGCCCCAGCGCAAACCCCAGAATATAGGTGCTGAGCGTCATCTGCGCGCTACCGGCAGGCACGCCGAATTGCGCAGAAATCACCGGCAGCGCTGGAAGATACATATCAATCGACAGCGGCATTAACATGGCCAACAGGCCAAGGATAAAGACAATGGCAAAGGAAGAGTGCTGCCGGGTGGTCACATCGAACTCCTGAGTTTAACGAGATAGTTAGCCGACGCTGGCGATTTCTTCTTCAGTCAACGGGCGGTACTCGCCGGGAGCCAGATTCTCATCCAGCGTAATGGCGCCAATCCGTTCGCGGTGCAGTTCCACAACGCGATTGCCTACTGCGGCAAACATCCGCTTCACCTGATGATAACGGCCTTCGCTGATGGTCAGACGGACCTGCACAGGCGTTATCACCTCCAGCGTAGCGGGTTTAGTGAGATCTTTTTCATTATGCAACTGCACGCCTTTCGCAAATTGCGCTGCCGTATCGTCGGCCACCGGCGACTCCAGGGTCACCAGATAGGTTTTTTCACAGTGATGGCGCGGCGACGTAATACGGTGCGACCACTGACCGTCATCTGTCATTAACACCAGACCGGTAGTATCGATATCCAGACGTCCTGCGGCATGCAGCTTATACGCCACCGGCTCATCCAGGAAATACAGCACCGTTGGATGATCGGGATCATCGGTTGAACAAACGTATCCCTGCGGCTTGTTAAGCATAAAATAGCGTGGCCCGTGTTGCTGCGCTAAGGGATTGCCGTCATACGCAACCGCATGTTCCGGGAGCAGTTTGAAGGCCGCATTTTTAATGATGTCGCCATCGACGGTAACGCGGTTACCACGAATTTCACGCCCGGCAATAGCGCGGCTGACGCCAAGCTGCTGAGCGATAAATTTATCAAGTCGCATGTGTGTGATTTAGCCTGTAATAATACGGAAATCGGGCATTCTACCCGAAAAAAGGGAATTGCTATCCGCTCAGTATAGCGGGCTAACTATATCCCTCAAGGGAAATGATTCATGGCATACTATTCCCGGAACCGTTTAACGTAGTGAGACCATGATTTTTACACTCCGCCCCTACCAGCAAGAAGCCGTAGACGCCACGCTCAGCCACTTTCGCCGCCACCGTACGCCCGCCGTGATTGTTCTGCCGACCGGCGCGGGTAAAAGCCTGGTGATCGCCGAACTGGCGCGCGTCGCCCGCGGACGGGTACTGGTGCTGGCGCATGTGAAAGAGCTGGTCGCGCAGAACCACGCCAAATATTGCGCGCTGGGGCTGGAAGCGGATATTTTCGCCGCCGGACTCAAACGTAAAGAGAGTCAGGGCAAAGTCGTGTTCGGCAGCGTACAGTCGGTGGCGCGTAATCTTGACGCCTTCCAGGAGGAGTTTTCGCTGTTGATTGTCGATGAATGCCACCGCATCGGTGACGATGAAGACAGTCAGTATCAGCAAATCCTCACTCACCTGAGTAAAGTTAATCCTCACTTACGTCTGCTTGGGCTCACCGCCACGCCCTTCCGCCTCGGAAAAGGCTGGATTTATCAATTTCATTACCACGGTATGGTGCGCGGCAACGACAACGCGCTGTTTCGCGACTGTATTTATGAACTGCCGCTGCGCTATATGATTAAACACGGCTATCTGACGCCGCCTGAGCGGCTTGATATGCCAGTGGTCCAATACGATTTCAGCCGCCTGCAGGCCCAAAGCAATGGGCTGTTCAGCGAAGCCGACCTGAACCGCGAGCTGAAAAAGCAGCAGCGGATTACGCCGCACATCATCAGCCAGATTATGGAATTTGCGCAAACGCGCAAAGGCGTGATGATTTTCGCCGCCACGGTCGAACATGCGAAAGAGATTGTCGGTCTGCTTCCGGCGGACGACGCGGCGCTGATTACCGGCGATACGCCAGGGCCCGAGCGCGACGCGCTGATTGATAATTTCAAGGCGCAGCGTTTTCGCTATCTGGTTAACGTCTCGGTGCTGACCACCGGCTTTGACGCCCCACACGTTGATCTCATCGCGATTCTACGTCCCACCGAGTCAGTTAGTCTTTACCAACAAATTGTCGGGCGTGGTCTGCGCCTTGCGCCGGGAAAGACCGATTGCCTGATTCTTGATTACGCAGGCAACCCGCACGACCTGTATGCCCCGGAGGTCGGTAGCCCGAAGGGAAAAAGCGATAACGTCCCTGTCCAGGTATTTTGCCCGGCCTGCGGCTTTGCCAACACCTTCTGGGGGAAAACCAATGCCGACGGCACGCTGATTGAACACTTTGGCCGTCGCTGCCAGGGCTGGTTTGACGATGACGACGGCCATCGCGAGCAGTGCGATTTTCGCTTTCGCTTCAAAAACTGCCCGCAGTGTAATGCCGAAAACGATATTGCCGCCCGACGCTGCCGGGAATGTGACGCCATTCTGGTCGACCCGGACGATATGTTAAAAGCGGCGCTCAGGCTCAAGGATGCGTTAGTCCTGCGCTGTAGCGGAATGACGATGCAGCATGGGCAGGATGAGAAAGGCGAATGGCTGAAAATCACTTACTATGACGAGGACGGCGCGGATGTCAGTGAGCGCTTCCGCTTGCACACGCCCGCCCAGCGTACCGCTTTCGAACAGCTATTTATTCGCCCGCATACCCGCACGCCCGGCGTTCCTTTACGCTGGATCACGGCGGCGGATATTGTCGCGCAGCAGGCGCTGTTGCGGCATCCCGACTTTGTGGTCGCGCGGATGAAAGGCCAGTACTGGCAGATGCGTGAAAAAGTGTTCGACTATGAAGGCCGCTTCCGCCGGGCGCACGAATTACGTGGTTAATTGTACTTTTCATTGATGTAACGGCGATTTGAGTATAGAATCCCGCCCGCCTTTGCATACGCAAAGCAGATCACTTACCTGTTGCTGGGTCGCCTGTAGCAGGAATTATTAAAGAGAGATTTGAATGTTTACTATCAACGCAGAAGTACGTAAAGAGCAGGGTAAGGGTGCGAGCCGCCGCCTGCGCGCCGCTAACAAGTTCCCGGCAATCATCTACGGCGGTTCTGAAGCCCCGATTGCTATCGAACTGGACCACGACCAGGTGATGAACATGCAAGCTAAAGCTGAATTCTACAGCGAAGTTCTGACCCTCGTTGTTGACGGTAAAGAAGTCAAAGTTAAAGCTCAGGCTGTACAGCGTCACGCTTACAAACCGAAGCTGACTCACATCGACTTCGTTCGCGCGTAATCGCCTGGAAGTTGAAGAAAAACCCCGCCCCGGCGGGGTTTTTTTATGGAATTTAGTTCGCGGTAAAGATGAATCACACTTGCCGGATAAGGCGTTTCCTCCCCCATCCGGCAAGCGACTTTATTTCCCGCCCGACGTGCGTCGCTGCAACTGATCGCGCAAATTCGGCGGCGTCCCTTTGATAGTCAGGGTATCGGTCGCCGGGTCCCAGAAAATCCGCTCGCCCAGTAGCATCGCATCAAAGTTAATCGTTAACCCGCCGCCGCTGCCGGCATATTTGGTTAGCTGGCGCAGCGTACTGCGATCTGCCGGGAAGCTCTCTTCCAGCTCATAGCCTTTTTCGGCGGTAAATTCGCTGAAGCTGACTTCACTGACGCCGGAAAGCTCTTTAGACAGCGATTCCAGCTCAATCTCTTCCCCGGCTTGTAACTGCTCGTTGCAGTAGCTGTACACCTGCTGGCGCACGTTCTGACGTTCTGCTTTATCCAACTGCGCTTCTGCGGTGAAATCATCCACTGCCTGCAACAGGCCGCGATTCTGCGCTTTGGCGTTCAACCCTTCGCTGGCGCCGAGGAAATCCATAAAGAAGTCAGCGACCTTGCGCCCTACCCGACCTTTCAGGAACGTCAGATAGCGGGTCGATTGCGGATTAGTTTCCCACTCGGTAAGATCGATACGTGCCACGATATCCGCATGGTTGATATCAAGATAATGCGTCGGGTTAATGTCCAGATTTTCATTGACCCGCATACTACTCAGGTTGTTCAGTACCGTAACCAGCAGATACTCCACCGCCAGGTAGCGATAATGGCAGAACAATACAATGCCGCCGTCCGCAAAGGGATATTTCGCCAGTTCGTCACGCAGGCGTCCGGTCGCCGCCCGGCTAAAGGCAAGAAAATCTTCTTCCCCCTGACGTTGCAACCGCAGCGCTTGCGCCAGTTCACTCTCTTCATTAAACAGGCCATACGCCTTATTCTTGGCGCTATAGACCCGATGCAGTTCAGCCACCATCTCGACAACGGTGGTTGTCGGCTCCAGCAATGAATCGCGCAAGACCAGCTCAAGATTTTGCTCATCGCGCTTGATAAGCTGGTGCAGGGCAATCTGGTTGATATCCAGACTCATGATAAACTCTCCTTTAAGACCGGGCGGTATTCAACCACCGCCTGCCGGAAGACGCAAGCAATCGCCCTGCCATTTCAGGCGTTATCCGTAACGCGAATGATTTAGGGGATAAAAATGCAGAAAAAAAACTGTTGCTACGGTAATATGTTGCCCTTTCATGAACAAACAGATTTTGATTTATGCCACAACTCTCCCGCTATAGTGATGAACATGTTGAACAACTGCTGAGCGAACTGCTCAGTGTACTGGAAAAACATAAGGCGCCGACCGATCTTTCCCTGATGGTGCTGGGAAATATGGTCACCAACCTTATCAACACCAGCGTTGCGCCGGCTCAACGCCAGGCGATTGCGAACTCTTTTGCCCGCGCCTTGCAGTCTTCGATTAGCGAAGACAACGCGCACTAAAAAGCCGACTCCGGAGAAACAAGCGACAGGTATGGTAACTCATCGTCAGCGCTACCGTGAAAAAGTCTCCCAGATGGTTAGCTGGGGGCACTGGTTCGCTCTGTTCAATATACTGTTGGCTACGTTGCTCGGCAGCCGTTACCTGTTTGTCGCCGACTGGCCGACAACGCTTGCGGGTCGCATATACTCCTACCTGAGCATTGTCGGGCACTTTAGCTTTCTGGTGTTCGCCACCTATTTGCTTATTCTTTTTCCGCTCACGTTTATCGTGATGTCCCAGCGGCTGATGCGGTTTTTATCAGCCATTCTGGCGACCGCGGGTATGACGTTGTTGCTTATCGACAGCGAAGTCTTTACCCGTTTTCACCTGCATCTTAACCCCATTGTCTGGGAGCTGGTCATCAACCCTGACCAGAACGAAACGGCGCGCGACTGGCAGCTTATGTTTATTAGCGTGCCGGTTATCTTATTGATTGAGATGCTATTTGCGACATGGAGTTGGCAAAAGCTGCGCAGTCTCACGCGCCGCCGCCATTTCGCAAGGCCGCTTGCGGCATTCTTTTTCGTCTCCTTTATTGCATCGCATCTTATCTACATCTGGGCAGACGCTAATTTTTACCGGCCGATTACCATGCAGCGGGCAAACCTGCCGCTCTCTTATCCGATGACGGCGCGACGTTTTCTTGAAAAACACGGTCTGCTGGATGCGCAGGAATATCAGCGCCGTCTGGTAGAGCAAGGCAATCCGGAAGCGGTCTCCGTACAGTACCCGCTCAGCAATTTGCACTATCGCGATATGGGCACCGGTCAGAATGTGCTGCTCATTACCGTAGACGGCCTGAACTATTCTCGCTTTGAGAAGCAGATGCCGGAGCTGGCTACATTTGCCGAACAAAATATCGACTTCACCCGTCATATGAGTTCAGGGAATACCACTGATAACGGTATTTTCGGCCTGTTCTATGGCATATCGCCAGGCTATATGGATGGCGTGTTATCCACCAGAACCCCTGCGGCGCTCATTACCGCGTTGAATCAGCAAGGCTACCAACTGGGACTGTTTTCTTCGGATGGTTTCGCCAGCCCGCTTTACCGTCAGGCATTACTGTCCGATTTCTCGATGCCGGCAGCGCAGACGCAGTCTGATGCGCAAACGGCCAGCCAGTGGATAGACTGGCTTGGGCGCTACGCACAGGAAGATAACCGCTGGTTCTCATGGGTATCGTTTAACGGTACTAACATTGATGACAGTAATCAGAAGAATTTTGTTAAGCGTTACGCCAGCGCCGCCAGCGACGTGGATGCGCAAATCAATCGGGTTCTGAACGCGCTGCGAGAGGCCGGTAAATTCGACAATACCGTCGTGATCATTACCGCAGGACGCGGCATACCGTTGACGCCGGAAGAAAATCGCTTCGACTGGTCGCAAGGTCATCTGCAAGTACCGCTGGTGATCCACTGGCCGGGGACGCCTGCGCAGCGTATTAATGCGCTTACCGATCATACCGATGTAATGACCACGTTGATGCAACGCCTGTTACATGTCAGCACGCCAGCGAACGAATATTCACAGGGCCAGGACATCTTTACCGTTCCACGTCGCCATAACTGGGTAACGGCGGCAGATGGCAGTACGCTGGCAATCACGACGCCGCAAATGACCCTGGTGCTCAATAATAACGGTCATTATCAGACCTATGACTTACACGGCGAGAAGATCAAAGATCAGAAGCCGCAGCTCAGTCTGCTGCTGCAAGTGCTAACAGAAGAGAAACGTTTTATCGCTAACTGATTAATTATAAATCAGTTAGCACCGTTTCCCCTTGCATTCGCGTTGGAAAGAGGTAGTATTAGCACCCACAAGTCGGCACGTAGCGCAGCCTGGTAGCGCACCGTCATGGGGTGTCGGGGGTCGGAGGTTCAAATCCTCTCGTGCCGACCAAAATTCCCCTTAAAAACCAGCCTCTCAGGGCTGGTTTTTTTATGCCTGCAATTAAAAAGTTAGCTGATGCCAGAGACGTTATTTTGCATGACCTGATTTTGCATGAACTGATCGGACATCTTTCCTGTGCAGTGGTCACAGTAAAGTCAATGCAGGCAAATAACGTAAACCATGTTTGTACTAAAACAGAAAAAGCGCATCTACACCCTATGCTGGAAGAAATGTTCGCAGTGGCAGGTAAATGAGTAAGCAATCTGTCGCAGCAATAATAAAACGTTCTGGTAAGGTAAATGGCTTACCACTTCTTTGTCACTAACAATTAGCCTCCCTGTCGCCATAGGGCCGATAACGATCGGCTAGTCACAACACGTTTTTGTAGACAACGTACCGTGATTAATTACTCCTTCAGCCAGCAACTCGCTAATTGTTATTCAACTTTAGAAATTATAACTAATTGAAGCACCTACAAAATTATGCCCTGAATTTTTATCCGTGAGTGATCCATTCGAGAAATGCCGAATATAAGCTTCTGTAGAAAAAGCCCCAAAGTTCCAACCAAGAAACGCTTTTTCCCCAAAGGTAAATGCAGAATTGACACGCATATCATCTCGCGACTTAGATTTTATATAAGCCCCCAGACCAATACCGGTATAGATACCAGCGAAATGAACCAGCGCCACATCCTTCGAGATACCCAATACGCCCTGGTTATATTTATTGCAGGGAACGCTGCCAGAATGTTTACTGCAATCATCGTTCCCCTTAGCCTTAAATCCTCCTAACTCCAGATTATTTCTTGCCTGTAAAAAGAAAAAATCGCTGGGTTCACTGTATGTCAGAAAAGCCGTATATAAGTGCTCAACCCCTCCTCTCCTTATACTTTCTCCCCCAGCAAAAGAGATCTGATGTTTGTTTCCCTTACCAAAAAAAACATTATCATTAGCAGAACATGCGAATGCACAAAGTAATAATATATATATAAATATTCTCTTCATATACACTCCATCACCATTTCAATGTCAATAGCTATTTTTAACCGACTAATATATTTAAAATTTTCTACGCCACACTTACGCTCACAGAAACGGCTGATATAGCATCCAGTATTAATATTATTTTCATAATTACTCCAACCAGCATTTTTGATGCAAACAGGCTGGACATGGGCTGTGTGCAGAAATCAAAACATACTCACTACGCTTTCCCCTTGAGTCGCCCCAATGGGTGCTCAAAACGCCGCGAGTGTTGTTCAGGCACATCCAGGATAAGTTATAAGTGAACGACTCTCATTCCTGACCACATTTTCATTTATGATAAGAATATCGTCAGAATCTCTTTATCGCATAAAAATATCTCTACTATTGACTTGATATTTAATTTAACAGATGTCGCGGTTTATTCGTTCTGCTCAGATGTATTTCATTGACATTAATAAAACAATAAATAAATTCAATTAAAATAATTTGTTAATAATGACAAACTTTAGACACTATGACTTTTAATAAGGAATTTCCTGCCAGTAAAGATAGTCTGGGCTTACGGGTGCAAGGGCGCAGCTACATATGCCATACTTCTGTTATGTCACATTGTCCGAAAAAAGCGTCCAGACCAGTATTCAACCTCAGGGAGTATTCTGTTTTCTCTCACAACGGGTTGTTTTATCCTTTCTATCGTTCAGCTAATTACTCGCCTGTCACAGGTTTTACTACTTACCCATGCACTAATTAGGGTAAAATTTACGCGCTTGACAATGTGGCAAATCTGGACGATTTCCGCGCTGAAAACAATAATCATTCTAATAAAACTCAGGAGATATAGCATGCCTGAAGTAACACCTTTTCAGGTGCTTATTGTGGACGACCATCCACTTATGCGGCGAGGTATTCGTCAATTACTGGAACTGGACCCGGCTTTTTATGTCGTTGCCGAAGCGGGTGACGGGGCGAGTGCGATCGATCTGGCGAATCGCATTGAGCCCGATCTGATCCTGCTGGATCTGAATATGAAAGGTCTGAGCGGGTTAGATACCCTGAACGCGCTACGCCGGGATGGTGTGACGGCGCAAATTATTATTCTTACCGTCTCGGATTCCGCCAGCGACATCTACGCGCTGATCGACGCCGGCGCCGACGGTTATCTGCTCAAAGATAGCGATCCGGAAGTGCTGCTGGAGGCCATTCGCAAAGGCGCTAACGGCGGTAAAGTCTTTAGCTATCGGGTCAATGAATATCTGCGTGAGCGCGAACGGTTTGGCGCGCAGGAAGATCCCTTTAGTATCCTGACCGAACGAGAGTTAGATGTCTTGCATGAGCTGGCGCAGGGGCTTTCTAACAAACAGATTGCGTCAGTACTGAATATTTCTGAGCAGACGGTTAAGGTGCACATTCGTAATCTGCTTCGCAAGCTAAACGTGCGCTCGCGCGTCGCGGCGACCATTCTATTTTTACAAACACGCGGAATGCAGTAACAAGTCAGGCCCGATGGCGCCACGCCACCGGGCCGTCAGGGCATTATTTCTCCTGCGCCAGCCGGATACTGCGCTCTATCACCGCCCGCCGGGCGTCACCCGCCGGCAGTAACTTCAGCATCATCTCCCAGGCCGCCACCGCCTCATCAAAGCGCTGCTGCTCAAAGGCGCTGAACGCGTACAGGCTTAACACCCGGATATCCGTGTGGTCGCGGCTCACCAGCCGGCGCAGCAGCTCCCCGCCGCGGCGGTTATC